>CAYQOU010000072.1:0-2166 GCA_964419255.1 uncultured Fibrobacterota bacterium
GGAATATCGCAGGAATTTTCCGAATTATCGTCCCGAAAAGCCGATCTTCGCGGAATAGTCCCGTTTTCGGCGGTCAGAAAAGCTGATCTTGCGGATATGGCCTTGTGCAGCGCTGCAGCTGAGCCGATTCTGCGGCTTAGAAGACAACCGGCAGTATAGAAAAGGCTGATACGCAAACAACACATGCGTATCGCCAAAAAAATGAAACAAATAACCATGATAAGGGCCTGTCAGTGACTGTATAAAAAGATGCTTGTGTCATGTTTGTCATGTATTCCTGTTTGCATCCGGCAAAGAGGAGCGTGCCGGTCCGGGTCCTGATAGATAGAGACATAGTAGGGTTCTTGCAGCAAAGTTACGAGAAGTCAGAAAAAAAATGAGGTCATTATATAGTCCGCTTCACCGTTGCTTCAAGTTCCGGATCAGAAAATATAATTAACTGTCCAATTAGCGACAACAAAAAAATGAAAACATCATATAATGAAACCTGGTATGTAGAACAACAAAACGAGGTCTAAGCACGTGAATGCTTTCCAGACCGTAGGGCTTCGATTGTTTAGGCCAAGCAATAGACGTTAGATCCCTGTACCCGGGGGGCAAATAATTCTGTCGACGGATGGTGATACACCACCCGTGCCGGGATATTGGAAGCTCCTACATTCACATGCGTCGCGGTTCAGATAATCGCAAGGTCAGGTAAATGCGCTTTCTTTCCGTGGCTTGACTTATGGATCGCCAGGCCAGTAATTGTTGTCCAGAACAGGGTGGAAAGCTGGCGGGCATTGTGCATTTTTATCGTACCCTGCTTCTGTCCCTGTTTTTATCATAAAAGGGGCTGTCTGATTATCAGACAGCCCCTTTTTAATGATTATGGTTTAATTTACCAACGTGAACTACTCAAACTGGATAGTCAGACTCTGGGTGACTTCTCCATTGACTTTGCAGTCAACTGTCCAGGGGCCGGAGCCCCCGAAGCTGTCACTTGACAACTCCCATGCTTGAGTCTTGTGGTATCCCGCCGAACCATCAAGATGAAGAGTAGTGTTTCCCCATTCAGAGTGGCCGATAAGTTGTATCGAACACCCCGCAAGACCCTCCGGAACATTGTATTCCACTGTCACCGGAGTGTTTTGAGGAACAGGTTTGGTATCTGTTGCAAAGAACACACTGGTTTCTTCATGCACATAAACATTTACATTATCGGTCGATGACAGCCCCTTGTCGTTTGTCACCTTGAGGGCCACACTGGTATATCCCGGATCGAAAGACAGCTCAGGTGAGGCATCTTCAGATACCAGGACGCCATCGATAGTCCATTCATATTTGACGATATCTCCGGAAAGAGCATAGCTGCCGGATGCATTAAGGGCCACCCGTGAATCTGTACTCCAAATATCGTCTCCTGCATCGGCAACCGGGAGAATGCTGGTTTTGGCCGGTTCGAGACCACCCAGCAGTTTGTTGTCGCTATTGTAAATGCAGATACGATCGTTTTGGGTGAATGATGTGGCCTGATTGTTGGAATAGTCGTCGCTTACATCCACACTGCCCCAGTCTTCATAACTGATGCCGACAACCATACCGCCGTAGTTGGGGTAGACTGCTCCAGGAGCAAGTTCGATTCCCGAGAAATCGTATACGATAGTATAATCGCCATCTCCACGATCGGCCAGGGTAACCGTTGCATCGGCCGTATAGTACAGATCCAGCTGGGGCTGTTTACCATCTTCCGCACTGAAGTAGTATTCAAGGCGAAAATCTGATATTGTCTGATCGCTGACATTTTCTACGTACATCCTGGGATTGGATGCCGCCTGATTGCTCAAGGCTTCATCATACATCAGAACCTTGGCAGAGACCGGAGTGTTTAAAACTTCGATGGTTACTTCCTGTTGTGCAGTCAACTCGCCGTCGGTAACATAAACCGTGAAGCTATAGGAGCCTTCCTGGTCAAAGGCCGGAGTCCAGGTAAATGTCGCATCGTCAAAAGATGCTCGATAGGGGATTTCACTTACACTGTAGGTCAGCTCATCACCATCAACATCCGATCCGATGACAGTAAATCTGAGTTCAGAATTTTCGTTTACGGTTTGATGGCCGATTGTTTCAATCACCGGCGCATCGTTTACCGCCTCGATCTGGATCGACACGGTTGCCTCATCAGTC
>CAYQOU010000072.1:2266-20368 GCA_964419255.1 uncultured Fibrobacterota bacterium
TCTGCGCATCGGCCACCGGCGCACGGTTTACGTTTGTGACGGTGATAGTCACATCACGGGTCACGGTATGGTCCTGGTCGTTTGCCGAAAAATAAACGTTATAGGTACCGGCCTGATCGTAACCGGGCGTCCAGTTGAAAACACCGTCCATAAAGCTTGCTCCAGCTGGCAGACCGTTTGCGCTGATTGCAAGAACATCATCATCGGTATCTTCCACGGTGACCGTAAACTGCAACAGTGAGCCTTCAGCCACGGTCTTATCCTCTATGTAAGGAATTTCGGGCGCATCACTTACAGGCATGACGCTTATGGTTACGGTTGCGGTAGCCTCCATGAATTCATCGCTGACAGTATAAGTGAATTCATCGGTGCCGTAATAGTTATCATTCGGAGTGTAGGTAAGCTCGGGTGCCGTTCCGCTCAGGCTTCCGTTTTCAGGCTCTTCGTTAATAACAAAGGTGAGAGAATCGTCATCCGGATCACTTGCGGAAAGAGTAAAGGATTTTGCTTCATCTTCATTTGTGACAAGATCCTGGTCATTTGCGCGGGGTGCCTGACCGACTGCTAATATACCAAAGTAACCGTATCGATTAGGGACATTTTCTGCATAATGGAGATAGCCATCTGCATAGTGTATTATGGGAAGGCGGTAGTTCACAAAAACGGAATCTATAAGAGTCGGATTAGTCGGATCACTAATGTCTACCGCACTTATTTGCGGATCAATAACATCATTGTAATGTGCAGAAAACAAACGTTTTCCTTCATAATCCAGTGTAATGCTTTCAGCGTATCTGTGAGGTATTGTGGCAATTATTACGGCGTTATGCGGATCAGTTATGTCAAGGATCTTGATAGCATCCACTCCGCCGGAACCAGCAGAATTACACGTTACATACAAGTATTTGTCATCGGGGGTGATAGCAATCTTGTAAGGGCGAAAGCCTTCTGCAATCGTATCAATTAGAAGAGGATTGCTCGGGTCTTCAACGTCATATACATAAATGGATAATCCACTTGTTGTCTGAAATGCTCTCTTTCCATCCGAAGTAACAACTAAATCACGGCCAAAACCATTGGTGTTTATGAAGCCAAGTTGCTCGTTTGTATTCGGATCGAATGTTTGCAGGGTGTTTGTTCTATAGTAGTTGGAAACGAACAAAACGTTTTTGTTTTGACTGGTATTATAGGCGGTTGTTATGCCATAAAATGGTTTGGGGTATGCCTGCAAGCAATGGAGGTCCAAGTGAGGATGCTCTTTGTCAGTAACATCGATTTTACTCACACCGGCATTTTCTACCGCGTTTGGGTGTGCCAAAAAAACCTTTTGGTTGTCATAACATATACTGCTTATGTCTGTAGTCTCATCTCCAACAGCAATTTTAGAGGCGATTTGAGGATATTGCTTATTGCGTGTGTCAATTATGTAAAGATAAGAAGAGTCTCCATTTCCCAACCGGTCACAGGCGATATATGCATAATCATCACCATATTGGAATTGAAAAAATCCAGCATGTTCAATTATGAGTCGAGGGTGTAAATCCGGAAACATCCGAGCTGATAGGACGGCTGAAAATGCAAGCATGAACACCGGAACAAGTTGCAGAAGAGAATGTCCTCCCGCAATGCTTTTTATTTTCGATAATGCAAATTTCACTAACGTACTCCTGTTAATTTATTGAAATGATAATAACTGTTATTTGGTGATAAGCATTTTCTGTGGTATCGACAAATCAAGATCCATTGCGTGAGTTCCGGTTTCGCCAACGATTATGGTTTCGGTGGAACCGTTTTTCGTAAGGTAATATGTTTCACCAGGAGTAAGGTTTCTAACGGTAATGCTGGTCTCATATACTGTTGCATTCGGCTTGGCGATGTTTATGGTAATCTTTTCCTGCGCGGATTTCACATAACCCAGCACATCATTGGTGCTTTCTACAATAATATCGATAAATTCGCTATGTGCTATTTCGAAATGTTTACCCACACCTATAACAGCAGCGGGATCATCCTTTACCTGTTGGACCTGGGCAAATGTTGATACGGATAAAACAGAGACACAGAGAAAGACTAGAAATCGTGAAATCATCACTAACTCCTTATAGAAATAGTTATAAATGTTTGGTTCGCTGAAAAGGTGCTATTATTACACATCTGCGGAAAACCTTCCCACAGATCCTTCTTTTCCAGCAACTTATTTTTAGGATTATCGGTGTTTACTTTCCAGGCGGTTAGATGCGTACGGCTAACCTAAAAGGCCATATATTGTTCCTGCATAATTGTTTCCTGACAGTGTGTATCCTTTACATCCTGTAACCGTACGTGTCTTCCATGAGCAAGTATCTTTTTCCTGATGGAAACCTGTGCCTGTGGATGGAGGTTTGCTCCTTGCGGAGCAGTGGGATGAAATATCCGATCAGTATTTCTTCGGAAAAAGGTGTAACAAGCTTCATTCGTTTGAGAATAAGATAAGCTGTGGGAAAAACCAAAAACAAGGGAATTTCTGTTAGTTTTTTTACACAATGTTGAGTACTACCTGAATGCCGGAATGGTATGTGTTTTGTTGTCAATTGGTTATGTGTATGGGAGAAGGAGAAAAAAAAGTGCGAAAATGATTTAGCCGAAATTCAGGCGGGTAATCGGAGGCGGAGAAAAGTGCTGGCAGGTTCGTCATAGGTGCTGCTGAATTGAGCGACTCTCGCGGGGCGATTCGCACAAACCGTTTTTCTGTCCGTTCACAGCCGTGAACGTAAATTTTATCATATATTTGTTAGGAACTTATTTATATGGTATAATATGTTCACAAACATGTTGCCGGGCAATTGCATGAGGAGACGTTCCAGTGATGGGAACAATTCATGAATACCAAAACTACCGCAAGTATCTTTCCGATTTTTACAAGGAACAGAAGCGGAAAAAGAAATACTTCTCATATCGCTATTTTTCCAAACTGGCTGGTGTGAACTCTTCCGCGTTTCTCTACTACGTTATCGAAGGGAAGCGCAATCTTACAAAAAAAAGCATCGAGAAGATCTCCGCGGCAATCGGTCATACCCGGGAGGAGCGGGAATACTTCGAGAATCTGGTTTTCTTCAATCAGGCCACCACAATCAACGAAAAAGCGCTATATTATACACGAGTTATCGAAGCACGCAAGCCGGTCGATATAAAGGCGATCGAAGCCGACCAGTACGAATTTTATAGTAAATGGTATCACAGTGTGATTCGGGAACTTGTCTCGTTTATCGACTTTGAAGATGATTATGCCAAGCTGGCCGAAAGAATCAATCCTCGAATAAAGCCGGAACAGGCAAAAGAATCGGTGATGCTTCTGGAGAAGCTGGGGCTTATTCAAAAGGACAAAAACGGTGTTTATCGCCAGACCAGTAATTTGATTTCTACCCGTCCCGTTGCCCCCGAGGTGTTTGTGATTGAAAAATTTCAGATGGAAATGCTTCAATTGGCGCAAAACGCCTACGATATCGTACCACGCAAAGCTCGCATGAGCGCATCCACCACCTTTGGCATATCCCGTAAGACATTCGAGTTGTTCAAGATGCGAACGCGCGAATTCAGAAAAGAGCTTATGGAGATAGCACGGCTGGACACCGATCCCCAGGAAGTCTATCAGTTTACCTTTAATCTGTTTCCTCTGAGCAATACCGGGTATGATGAAGATGAATAGTACATCACGCGCATATCTCATGGCGATAATGCTTTGTGCTCTTCAGTTTCTCCTGCACTGTAACACCGGGCCTACGCAGGTCACCGGCGGCAGCTCCGATACGGAGGTTTGTGGCATTATTCTGGACACCTCAGGTCAGGCGGTTACAAACACACGAGTCATGCTGTTGCCAACTGATTACAACCCGACTGTCGACGGTGAGGTGGCTGAGGCCTATTCTGACACTACAAATGCAGCCGGAGAGTATACCATCGCCCTGGTCGATACCGGAGAGTACAACATCTATGCTGTTAATCTTTCTGATGGCAGGAGACTTCTCAGGCGTAACGTGGCAATCGGCGCTCAAAAAAGCACTCTCTTGGCTGATACAATCAAACTTACCGGAAAGGTATCGGTTGCACCGCGTCCCGAATGGGATCCTTTAACCGGCTACGTTTTCATTGAAGGAACGCCGGTGTTTACAGATTTTGTCGGTGATAGCCAGGCACTTATTCTGGATTCGGTTCCGGCTCAGATTCTTCCGGCTATCTTCTATGGTGAAAAAAATGGCGAGTCTCGCAAGCACCTGATCAGTGCGGACGGACAGATTAGGGTCATTTCTGATCGGACGGTGCCGGCGGGGGCGTTCACGGGCTGGAGCTACGTAGGGAAAATTACGGTTAATACTACGATATCCGGGGCAAATATCCCGGGGAATATTCACAATTTCCCCCTGCTCATTAGACTTAACAGGGATAATTTCCCATTTTCTGAAGCCACTTCCGATGGACGGGATCTGCGGTTCAGCAACAGGAATCACCAGCCACTATCATATCATCTCGAGCGCTGGGATTCGCAGCTGGGATTGGCCGACATATGGGTATTGGTCGATACTATCAGGGGAAACTCAGAATCCCAGTTTATACAGTTTTACTGGGGAAACGATAACGCTTCCGATGCATCTTCGGGATCATCGGTTTTTAACAGCGCCAATGGCTTTGAAGGTGTTTGGCATCTAAGTGATACGGGAGTGGGAACCAGGTATGATGCATCCGATAACGGTCAAGATGCAAGGCCTGTCAACTTTACCGGTGAAGAGGCTAACCCATGGGGAATAGCTGGTGGCAGTGTTCGTCTGGGTCCGAGGGATCAACAGGAACAGGAGAAATATCTTCAGGCAGGAAATCCGGAAACAGCAAGCGGCTCCGCCGATCAGTTTACCATATCGCTCTGGATGGAGCTGGGGGCCGGCTATCCGGCAAACCAGATTGTATTATCCAAAGCCAATGATGCAGGTGATGGCTATGCGTACGCCGTACTTTTTGATGAGTATGGTAACATCGGAGGAGAGGTAAATGGTATATCCACACTACATGAATCCAGGATGATGAATTACTGGAATCATGTTGTACTGCGCTACGATGGAAATTATCTTTCGTTCTGGCTCAACGGTATTCCCTACATGCCGGTTGCATACAACGGCTCGCTTGCTCTCTCCCAGACAGAACTGTTCATCGGTGCTGATGCGCTTCGGGGGGGCAGTGGTTACGAGGGGGGGCTCGATGAAATCAGAGTTTCATCGGTCGCCCGATCAAACGACTGGATACGGCTTTGTTTCGTAAACCAGGGCGGACAGCCGTTTATACATATTACCTACTAATTGGCAGAATCGGAATCGGTTTCTCGGTGTTTGGCTTCTCGGCTCTCGAAAAATAAACCAGAGATACCTTGACGAATCATAAGACAAAAATAGCGTTTTGTCAGAAAACGCCCTTCGGACCTAATGTTTACTTGCACATCGCACACCGGTATCTCATCGGCCGCAGGATCAATATGTTAATTGACCCACCTCTTATGCACTACTGTTGCGATTGCTGCGTGAATTCATGTTTTTTTACCCTGCAAACCACTCTCTTCCCTTCTTCTTCCGTGTTCACAAGCCCATGCGCCTGTTCTGTTCTGTTCACTAAAGTGAACATGCGTTTTTTTCAGACGTAGATAAATACGCTCTGTTATCTTATTTTGTTTCTATGAGGTTGTGTTAGCGTTTTGTTAGAAACGGGTTGTTTGCACTTCAAGCCCACGCGCACAATTATTATCATCGATCTAAACAGATGAGGATGCTCAATGCTTTCGTGTTTGAAAAAGGGGTGTGGCGATGAAGTTACAAGGTTAACACATAATATAGATAAGGCGAGAGGAGACATTATGTTTAGGATCAAAAGAGATGCTGTGCTGTTTTCAATCTGCTGTTTTGTCGGATTGGGTTTAGCACAGGAGGTGTATGATGGATATGTTTTGTATGATCAGGGAAGAAATGTATACCTGATGAATAATGATAAAGAGGTTGTTTACTCATGGGAAAATCTCGGCGAGAATCCCTACGGGGTTTATATGAATGAAAACGGTAACCTGATCAGGCCGTGTAAAACCGATCAGCCGGGAATCGAGTATGCGGTTTCTTTCGGCTCGGTACAGGAGATAGATAAAAACGGCAATCCTCTATGGACCTTTAACTATAAGAGCGACTCTCTTGTCGGACACCATGATATCGCTCTGATGCCCAATGGCAATTTCCTGCTCATAGCCTACGAAGAGAAAACCGTCGAGGAGGCGCGAAGCGTAGGCTTTGACACCGACAGTGATATTCTGCTTGAGCATATAGTGGAAGTTCAGCCTCCGGAGAATGGTCAGGGTGAGCCGCAGATTGTGTGGAAGTGGCATATCTGGGATCATTTGACCACCGGCAATGAACCCGAGCTTTTCGACGCGGGCATAGAGACAAACGGCGGCTGGGGAGGCGGCTGGGGTGGTGGGGGAATGTTTGGTACCAATGAGTGGATGCACATGAATGGGATCGATTATAATCCGGAGCTCGACCAGATCATGTTCTCATCGCGCTACTTCAGCGAATTATACATCATCGATCATAGCACGTCTACAGAGGAAGCCGCCGGCCACAGTGGTGGAAACAGCGGTAAAGGCGGTGATATACTGTTTCGCTGGGGAAAGCCCGCAAATTACGGGGCGCAGGGAACCCAGTGGGTTCATGGGGCACTTCATTGCCCGATGTGGGTGCCGCAGGGTTATCCGGGAGAAGGAAATATCACGGTGTTTGTCAACACCACCCAGAGCGACAACTCCGCCGTGTACGAGATTGCACCGCAGAAGCAGGGGCAGTACAACTACGTGCAGGACGGTTCGGTGGCGCCGATCTGGTCGTTTGAAGACCTGTCCTCTCAGGTCATGAGCGGTGCGCATCGTCTGCCCAACGGCAACACGTTCATATGTGAAGCATCATCGGGACGTTTACTGGAAGTAAACCCCTCAGGAGATGTGGTTTGGGAGCATACCCCATCCAACACGTTTAACATGCAGCCACGGGCGATGAAATACGGCAGTGATTATCCCGGCATTCAAAATCTGTTGGGAACAACAGTCAGAAAAGATTCACCAAATGAGCTACAGAATCGAATAGCGCAAATCGATATCGCACTTAAAGGCAGAAATTTAGAGGTGCAGAATGTAGCTGGACGGGGAAAAATTGATGTCGTGGATATTGCGGGAAAAGAGGTTTTAAGCAGGAATATTGCCCAGGGACTATCCACCATTCCCGTCAGCCATTTGACAGCAGGTATGTATGTGGTATCGGTACGAAACCGTGAAGGGGTGACAAAAAAGGTCGTTCACAGAATATGCAAATAGATGTGGGGCAATTGCGGGTGGTAACAGTTGCAGGTATGTTTTACAGGTGACGAAAATTTTTATATGTCAAATTTTCTGAAAGGGAGCAGGGTATGTACAGGCTTATCCTTTTGACAATATGTGTGGCGCTCGGTGGCGTTTCTGCGCAGGAGGTTTCTTTGTCCGGGATCGTAACCGACGAACAGGGAAACGCGGTCGCCGGCGCTGCCGTCAGGCTGTCATCCGACAGTGACAAAGATTATGTGGTGGAGACAAACCAAGCCGGAGAGTTTACACTCGATGCAACTCTGGCGGTATCTCCCCGCCACATGCACCAAACAGGCTCCGGTCTCAGAGCATCCATCGTTAACGGGAGTGCTCGTGTGTATGTGCCGCAGGCCGGGCAGAGAGTGTCGGTAAAGGTCTTCAACACGCTTGGGGAAAAACTGAGCTCACACAGTCAGGTGGCCGAGAGGGGCGGGTGGAGCAGCATTGCTCTGTGTTCCAGTCCGCTTGCCAACGGGCTGTATCTGGTTAAACTGCAGGTGGGAACAAACTCATGTATTCTCAAAACCGGTTATAACAACAAAGTCGGGCTATACGGCACAAACAGCGTGAGAGCACACAACACAATGTCATTGAGTAAAAGAGCTGCTGCAGCCGATGTGGTCGATACGATAATTGTGCGGGCAGATGGTTACGCCTACACCCGGTATCCGATCGAAGAATACGAGCAAAGCGGGTTGGAGATCGTTACGCAGTCACTGAACCCGTGGCAGCCGCGGGGCGAGCTGGAATACGATGGTGGGATGGTAAAGATCGTTGCTGCGGGGCATTCTTTTGAGATGGGGCAGCCCGATCAGAACATCTGGGAAAATGAGCGGTCGGATATGGAGCAGCCGGTGCATATCGTCGAATTTACTCATGATTTCTGGATGGACACCACGGAAGTGACGCAGGGGATGTATGAGACGGTCATGAGTGCAAGCTATGAGGAGTATACGACGCCCGAGTTTGCGTATAGTGTCGGCGAACAGTTTCCCGCCCATTGTGTATTATGGGGTGATGCCGCACTCTACTGTAACGCAAAAAGTAAGCAGGATGGGCTTGATACGGTTTACAGCTACTCTGCGATTCAGGGGGTGCCCGGTAACAACTGCAGCCTTCAGGAGGTGGTTGTTGATTTCGATGCAAACGGATATCGACTGCCGACTGAGGCCGAATGGGAGTATGCATGCAAGGGAGGAACGTTTACGGATTACTACTGGGGTGACAACTACTCCCGGGATTATCCGGCCACAGAAGAGCAGATCGCGCGGGTCAGTGAACATGCTGTATGGTCCGGAAACTCATGGGATATGGGGGCGGAAAACGATCTTTACGGTCCTCACGCAGCAGGCTTGGCTACCCCCAACGCCTATGGTCTATATGAAATGGCCGGTAATGTATATGAATGGTGCAACGATTACTGGGGCGAATACCCTTCCGGCACGGTGACAGATCCAACAGGGCCGGAGAGTGGCAATCATCACTGTCTGCGAGGAGGCAGCTGGGGTACTGATGCATCTTTTCTAAGATCTGCAAACAGGTATTCGAAATTTCCCGACTACCCATACTTTTTCGTCGGTTTTAGGATCGTCCGTCCGATTGACTGATAGTAAGAAGGAAAGAACTCTATGAAACATTTCAAATTATTATTACATACATGGGCGGTTTTATCGGCAGCTGTAGTACTGTTTGCGGGAGCCGGCATGTCCCAGGCCGATGACTCGACCACTGTTATCTTTGATGAAAACTATATCGGCACATACCACTTGGAATTCTATATTGACGACTGGGAAGATTCTCTGGTATTCAATTATGAAAACGGTGAGGAGTATATGCCCGCCCGTTTCATCTGCGGTGATATCGAACTGGACAGCATCGGAGTGAGGTACAAGGGCAATTCTTCATACACGATGTCCATGAGTTCCAAAAAAAAGCCGCTGAAATTTAAGTTTGACAAATACAAGGATTACACATTCTATGATGAGAAGATCCTGAATTTCGTAAATTGCGTCAAAGATCCCAGTTTTATGCGTGAGCGGATCGGATACGCGATTGCCGCAAAGTATATGCCGGTGCCGCGAACCTCGTATGCAAACATCTATATCGAGGGTGAGCTTATCGGCTTGTACATTCAGGTGGAGCAGGTTGATAAGAAATTTCTGTCCCGTCATTTTATGGACAACGATTTCAACCTGTATAAGGTTGGTGATGCGGGAGCGGGGTTGTTGTATCTGGGAGGTGATAAGGCCGCCTATGATTCTCTGTACCATCTCAAAACCAATGAGGATCAAGACGACTGGAGCCGGTTTATTCACATGCTGGATGTGCTTAATAATGCTCCTGATTCTACATTTGTCAGAGACATCAAACAACATCTGAACATCGATCGCTGCATTCAGCACATTGCACTGTCGATGGTGATATCACATTTTGACAGCTATGCGGGATCGGGAAGAAATTACTACTTCTACGATGATGTTCCCGGTCGTCAGTTTCAGCTCATCCCCTGGGATCACGATCAGTGTTTTGGGGTTTTTGGTAATAATTGGGACGTCATCCGGGCGGATATCATCGATTTTCCCCATCTGGACCAGCGACCTCTGCTGCGACGGGTGCTGGAAAACGACTCGCTTCGTCAGGTGTATATCGGCTACATCGAAGAGATGGTCACCGGTCCATGTTCAGAGGATTCTATAGCGGCGGTTGCACAGCGCATCCGGCCTCTTATCGACAGCAGCGTGCAGGCGGATCCCAATAAGTTTTTCTCCTATGACGATTTCATTACAAACATAGAAAGTGGTGTATCTCTGGGGCCGGCAGGATCGATTCCGGGGCTTGCCTCCTTTGCCCGCCAGCGAAACCAGGAGATTCTGGGCCAGATCGAAGAGTATCGTTCCATGCCGATACGATCGGCATTCCAAAACAAAGCATCACCTGAGATGTCGGTGAGTTCATTTATCTCAGGAGGTGGCGATGTAACTGTCCGCTATAAACTTGCGGCAAAGGATGAATCGGCGATTCTCTCCATATTTACGGCGCAAGGCCAATGTCTTGAACGGGTGCAGGTGGGGGGAAAACCCTTCGGAATAAACGAATATGTATGGAAAAACCACTATATACCTGGGGGAGTCTATTTTTTCAGGTTGTCGTCTAAAGAGAAGATTCTCACCGACAGGTTAACAGTCATACGGTAGAACCTTACCGTCTTAAAGGAGGACATAAAAAATGCGCTTTATTATATATCTGTTATTATTTTCGGCATATGGCGTTTGCGCCCTGTTGTTGGGATCATGTGAAAACGTGTCACCCAAAGAGCCGGGCGGCACGGACCTGCAGCAGTTGCGGGATAATCTGAAGATCACCGAGATTCATTACCATCCTTTTGACAGCTTCGAGATCAGCGGAAAGGAATTTGAATTCATAGAGCTGAAAAATGTGGGCTCAAAGAAGCTGGATCTTTCCGATGTGGCTTTCACCGATGGAATCGACTATACTTTCCCATCAGGCGCTGCAGTGGAGCCGGGGGCATTTATCGTGCTGGCATCCAATGAGACTCGTTTTGCCGAGCGATATGGTTTTGAGCCGTTTGATACATACGATGGCACTCAGCTGAGCAATGGGGGGGAAGAGCTTGAGTTGTCCAGGATTTCCTCAGGGTCAGTTATTATATACATGCACTACGATGATGAAGCACCCTGGCCGCTGGAAGCCGATGGACTTGGGTATTCGCTCATCTCCTGTGAAACCAACCCTTCGGGTGATCCGGCCGAGCCGTCGTACTGGTGTGTCTCTTCCGACTATCACGGATCGCCGGGGCGAGACGATACAGAATGAGTCCGGTATAATCCTCAAGATGTCAAGCTGGTGCGCCTGTTCAAGCTTTGCCGCCCGTACAAACTGATGTGAAATTATGTTTGAAAAGCCGGCCGATCACACCGCTTTGGCCAGAGGGGCACCATATGCCGCAGTGATATGCGTGGTAGCCGACACGACAGAAGAAGTAGAAATAGAGAGAGAAAGAGAGAAGGAGAATACAGAGAAATGTTGGATTTTTTGACACTTCAGACAACATCGACAAACCCGTCGATAATCAGCATCATCTACACGGTGCTCGTATCGTTTGCATTATCCTCGCTTATTGCACTGACCTACGAGAAAACATACTGCGGTTTATCATACTCCAGAAACTATGTACAGGCATTGATCCTGGTTGCCATTGTCGCAGGAACGATAATGCAGGCGATGGGTGATAATCCGGTGCGTGGTCTGGGTATTTTGGGTGCGCTGGCAATCATCCGGTTTAGAACGGTTTTCAAGGACCCCAGAGATATCATTTTCATGTTTGCAGCCGTTGCCGCCGGTATTGCGTGCGGGGTGTTTGGATACGGAATCGCTATCGTGGGGACACTTGGGTTTTGCGGCGCTGCGGTGGTGCTTTATTTCTCGCCCTTTGGTCAGACAAGGTATTTCGATGGTATGCTTCGATTTAATCTGGAGAGCGACACCGCAAATGATGATCGTCTGGAAGGTATCATGAAAACCTACTGTAAAAATTTCGCATTGATCAGCCTTCGGGAAATGGCGCAGGGCGATCGGTTGGACTACGCATATCATGTAAAGCTGAATAATAATGTGACCAAGGAGAAATTTGTCGGCGAGATGCGTAGACTGGCATCAATAAAGGATATAAATCTTCTGCTGCAAGAGACGACTGTCGAGTTGTAATATATACAAAACGGCAAATTCCCCGCTACACTTCTTTGATCGGAATAGTACCTATGAGAATATTTTACACAGTTTTGATCTGTATTGTGGTTGCGTTGATAGCGATAACGGTGCATATCAGACATGAAGCAACCAAATTCTTTGGCATTGCCGAGGCCAGGGAGAGGGTTATTAATTCCGAGTTTGGGGTAGAAATCAAGACCTTGTATATCACGCCGGGGCAGGCGGTGACTGCCGGCGATACGCTCATGGAGCTGCGCAGCCCCGAAATCGACCTGAAAATCAACGAGTATACCCACCTTGTCGATGTGATGAAAAGCAGGACCAAATCCCAGGCTAATTTATCCAAATCCGAAATCCGGAAGGTGCGAAATGAATACGCCAGTCGCATAAATGAGATACGTACGGAGATGGAGCAGCTTCAGGCTCAGTACTCAATCAATCAAAAAATGACCGAACAATTGAAAAGCATACGGAAAAATAGTGGCAATCAGGATAACGGATACAACAATCCGACACTTATCAAGATTCAGAACCTGAAAGCAGAACTTGCCCGATTGAGGGAATCCAGCGCACTTCTTCAGTCAAATTCGAACAGTCATATCTCTTTTGGGGTCAATCCCCTTCAGGAGCAACTCGAACAATATTTTGATCTTCTCCGATTATATCAGCAACAAAAGAAAAAGCTTGTTATCGTTGCTCCCATTGACGGTGTTGTCGGGGAAGTTAACTACAAAAACGGAGCATTGGTCTCAGCGTTCGATTCCATTGCGACAATCCATTCCCGCTCACCCTCGTTTGTCCAGGGCTATATTCATGAAAACAGCTACAGCTCTGTCAAGATTGGACGAAAGGTATCGGTCAGCTCGGTTGTTGACAAAGATAATATGGTGACCGGTGAGGTGATCGGGGTGGGAACACGAATCGTGGAATATCCGATTCGCCTGAGGAAAATTTCGGATCTTCAGATGTACGGGCGAGAGGTGACAATAAGAATCCCCCGCCACAACCGTTTTCTTCTTGGTGAGAAAGTGCTCATTTCAATAAACAAGTCACCAGAAAAGGCAGTAAAGGAGGCGTTGGGCTTATCACCCGATGTTCAGGCTCAGAAAGCTACAGACCGGTCGCAGCCCGGGATACAGAAATTAAGTATTAGCCCCAAAGGTGCAAAGGAAACGCATATAGAAGCCTCGGGAGTGCTTTATATTGAGGATGAGGGGATGTGTTGTATAATCAGTGATGAACATTCGATGCTGTATCTTATGGATACCAGCGGAACCTTTATCGGTGAAGCGCAAGTAGAGGGACTGAAAAACATCGACGATATGGAAAGTATTGCTTCCGATGAGAATGGAACCATCTATATCATGTGTTCGCAAAATCCCAAGAAAAATGGCACACTGCCGGAAAACCGGCGGCTTCTTATCCGGCTGCGCAGAAAAGGAAAAGCATTTCGTCTGGATGGAAAGATTAAATTCATCGATGCATTGGCGCAGGCGGTCGCCTCTGCTGATTCCATGCCGTCATGGGGCACATTGACAACTATAGATGGTGCATCAAGAGTGCCGGATATTGAGGGGCTTGCCTGCAGGCAAGACAATCTGTATATCGGTTTTAAAGATCCGCTGCTGGATGGAAAAGCCGCAATTTTGCGAATCCGTGGACTTAACTCCATGTTCCAGAATAACTCGATCGATATCGCAGATGTGAAGCTATGGAAAGCTGTCTCGTTGCAGGACCGCGTGTCGGGGATTACTTATCGCTTATCCGGATTGAATCTCGAAGATGACATGTTGTATATCACATCCACCGGAGAACACAAAAAGAAGGGAAAAAAAATCACCGTCGGTAGAGTATGGCAGGTCGGCATCGAAGGTGAACAGCCAAAAAAGATCAATGATTACATTGGACTCAAACCCGAAGGTGTCACCAGTATCGGGAATAAAAAACTGCTTGTCACCTTCGACAATGGCTCGTCTCAAGCATCACAGTTTACCGTTTTAAAGGCCATGTAAGAATGAATACAACAGCATCAAACATATTGATATGGACTATGGTTCTGTGCGGTGTGCTATCTGCGGGACAGGTAACATTCAGGCAACTGCTTGTAACCGCGCAAACCGATCCGGTGGTTCTTTCTCAGGATAATACCACAGCGGCGGTGAGAAAGTCGTTTCCCGGTATCCCCGGCATCGATGATATCGAATTTGAGGTGAGCAACACCGGATTTGATCCCAATGAATCCCAATACAAGGTGCAGGTGCAGCCGCGCGGAATATTGGAGACACAAGCGGCGCGGAGGTATAATGATGCGATCATATCCAATGCAAAGGCCAAGAGGCTGCAGTTATTAAACACGGCGTTATATAACAGGTATCTTCTCTATGTCGACCTTCTAGAATACAAAAAACTACATGCCTTATACGATGATCTGCTTACCGTGTATGATGACAGAATAAATGTCATGGAAAACTCTACCTATTCCGAAGATTTCAAGATGGAGAGGCTGATAGAGGAGGAAAAGGATCGAACCAGGGAAAAGATGAAAAGTCTTGAAGTCGAGAAGTTTATCTCCGTACTCAATCAACGGGCAGCGATTTTCCTCAGCGACACCTCCTTTTCCGGTTTTGACACATCCGGCCTGGTGAGTGTTGAAACGATTATGAACCGGATTGAAACCGAAGATTACTCCCTCGATACCAACAACGCCTATTTCAATGTATATCATTCCGAGCTGGATGTGGCGCACGCAAGGCACCGACTCGAAGTCGCGGAAAACCGTCGGTATATAGATGCGGTGTCCTTTACGTATGATAACGGCGACATGCTCGATGAGTATGATCGGAAGTTCGAGCATAAAAGCTACGATCACAAAAAGGCTTTTGAATTAGAAATCGCCGTCAGGATTCCGAGACTTACCCGTGCAAATCACGATTTGAACAGGCGCAGGTCAGATCTTCTGGGAGAATCGGAGAATCTGGAGCAGATCCATGAGAAATTAAGCGAAAAGGTGCGTAAGGATCTGGCTGATTTGCAACAGCTTATCGCTCAGCACCAGTATCTGAGTGCCCGTGAGACGGAAGTGGATGCTGAGGCCTCACTGAAAAAATTTCTTCAAATCGATGGTGTGGATCCGTTGATTTTACTTGAAATTAAAGAAAATATAATAAAGAATAAAATTGAAATGATTTCCATACGGTGTGGTATATTGAGAAACTATATGTATGTGGTTGATAATGCCGGAATGCTTTCAAGAGAGCCGATTCGAAATTATCTTTCCGAAGATATGGAAGAGATCAAGAAATGAATGTGGCGACTGCAGTTAAATCAGCTGATACGGTAAAAGAAAAGGTTTTGAGCGTCGAGACTCCTGCGTTGCTTGACCGTTTTGAAGCAAAGTATACCATTCCCTATTCGATGATTGATCCTGTCGTAAGGTTTATAAAACCATACTGTTCCTATGACAAGCACTCCGTTCTTTCACCGGATGGATTCTATAAAGTAAACAGCTTGTATTTCGATACGCCGGATTATCTTTTTTTACGGAAGCGGATGCTGAAAACAGAACGGCGATTCAACATGCGGGTCCGTTCCTATGGCGATGATCCGCACCTGCCGTATTTCTTTGAAATCAAGCAGCGCATCGGTGATAACGTGCGCAAAACACGCGGGCGAGTGGATGATCCGGACTATGAACAATATTTTAAGACCGCCTCAAAAGCTATCCCGCCAACCGGAGATGCAAAAAACACGGAATACACCGATCTTTTTTTCAGAACGTATCACCGCTATAACGCAGGCCCGGTAGTGTTGGTGCAATATCGGCGAATGGCCTTTTTTTCCAATTACGAAGAATATGCACGGGTAACACTCGATATCGATTTGCGCTATATGGAGCCGGAGGGCTTTGCACCGGTTCCCAATGAGGGACGCATGTGTCACTGCGATGTCCAAAAAACATATGATCGCTATAGCAGTGTGATTCTGGAGCTGAAGTGCTATACATCCTTTGTTCCGCTGTGGATGGTCGATCTGGTGAGAACCTTTAATCTGCAGCGGACGGGGTTTTCCAAATTCTCCACATGTCTGCTGCCTATCTTCTCCCGTTACTCTCTGGACGGCTTAGGAAGGTCTCCGGCTGTTGACCTTGAACTCTTATACTCGGAGTGATGATTATCAGTAAGTACATTTTCAATATAGTCTATGCGGTAGTTATTTCGTCAATCGTAAGTTTCGAGTGTGCGGTGATTAACCCGCCGGAGCCCAAACCCGCCCGCGAGGAGCTGGCCGGCATTATCATCAGTGAAATTCACTATCATCCGTCTTCTTCGGACTCGATGCTGGTGAATGAGTTGGAGTTTATCGAGCTTTACAACTGTGGAGATGATGACGTGTCACTCGAAGCGGTACGCATAAGCGACGGTGTGGATTATACCTTTTCCAATGTGGATATAATCAAGTCAAACAGCTACCTGGTACTTGCCTCTAACCAAAGCGAATTCGAGAAACGCTACGGTTTCAAACCATTCGGCCAATATTCCGGACGTCTGAAAAATTCCGGTGAAAGAATCGCCCTGTTCGACAGCGATGCATTAAGCGAGTTTCTGGTTGTCGAGTATGGAGATGAGAGTCCGTGGCCGCTGGCTGCCGATGGCCACGGAAAGTCGCTGGTGATAAGATCTGAGCAAATACGGCAGACATATGATGCATCATGTTGGCGGGAATCATTTGCCATGCATGGATCACCCGGGAGAAAAGATCCCTCTCCTGTGGTTGTCAACGAGATCATGCCCCACACCGATCTGCCGGACGAGGATGCTATTGAGCTGTACAATCCAAACGATGTGGCTGTGGATATCAGCGGCTGGTATTTAACAGATGATAAAAATGTTCCGGCCAAGTTTCAGATCCCCGAGGGGACCCTGATTGATGCCTGCGGATACGTGGTATTCTATTCTCATGACTTTAACAATGATGCTTTGCCAGCGCCTTTTAATTTGAGCCAGTTTGGGGAAGATGTGTATTTATATTCGAACGTCACCGGTGTCTTTGATGGTGGGTATTGCCATGGTTTTTCTTATGCGGCGATGGAAAACGGCATAACGTATGGACGTCACATAAACAGCGCCGGCGAAGAGACATTCGCTATACTGAGAGAACCGACCCTGGGTGCACGGAATGCTGCCCCTGTTGAGGCTCAAATAGTGATTACCGAAATGATGTATCATCCTGTAAATGAAATTGACGAATATATAGAAATTAAGAACATCGGATCGGAAACTGTTTTCCTGTATGACACAGAGTATCCCGATCACACGTGGAAAATTGAAGGTTTTGGCTTTACTTTCCCCTCCGATGTCAGCCTTGCAAGCGGTGAGATACTCATTGCCGCTTCCGAAAGTGTGTCCGAGCCTGAGTTCAGATCAAGAAACAATATACCCGATAATGTCGAGGTGTATTGCCTTGCTGAGGGCGGACTGCGAAACAGTAGTGACACAATATCGATAATGGCTCCTGTGGAGTACGACAGCGGCGATGCCGCGGTGTACTACAAGCCAGTGGAAAGCATTTCGTATAAGGATGAGGGGCTCTGGCCAGAAGCTGCAGACGGTGAAGGCGCGGCGTTAACACGTAAGGATCTTCGATGTTATGCCAACGATCCTGATAACTGGGCCGCTCGTCCCCCAACACCGGGTATAGACGAGCGGTAAATGATTCTGCTAATCGGTACATACATCCAACCCGCATCGTATGCGGCTATCGAGTGGAATTCCAAGAGAGCCCGGGATGAGAACA
The DNA here is from genome assembly GCA_964419255.1 of uncultured Fibrobacterota bacterium. Lineage (GTDB taxonomy): Bacteria > Fibrobacterota > Chitinivibrionia > Chitinivibrionales > CAYFVL01 > CAZPHU01. The sequence goes on from CAYQOU010000072.1 coordinate 20,184, forward strand.
TGGGCGATGTCCACGCCGGCATCTTAGCTGCATGTCCCCGCGACGTCAGTCTTTCTTTTTGATCATCTCGTAGTCATCACGGCGACTATTTTAGATTCTACGCATTTATCGAACACGACACGAGAGAAGGAATATGAGCATGGATTTCGGTGTTGACAGAAGCCAAACTCTTTGATGTTCCAAAA
>CAYQOU010000073.1:0-19982 GCA_964419255.1 uncultured Fibrobacterota bacterium
ATCGGCTTGGCCGTGGAGGATCCGTTAGGTGTGCGGTTGTGAAGCAGGCTGACCATTCGGCTGCCGATCTTGTCGCGCGAGTAATAGGCCAGAAGCTTGCCGGTTTTGGAATCCAGAATACAGTAGGCATAATACTGCCCATCCACTCTCATTGGTCGCCGCGTGTAATAAAAGATGCTTTTGCGCCAGAGTCCGCGCGATTTTTTGACATAGCGGATATTAGTCACCAGAGTATCGCCACGCTGCAGTGTTGTTGCATACTCCTGGTCAGCTTCGCTGAAAGTGGTGGTGGAGTCGATGATCGTGATCATCCGCAGTGTATCGCGCGGCTTTCCTTCCAGCTTGACATCCTCACCATAACTGCCGATGCGCACATCGGTGTAGATCGTGGTATCAGGACCAAATCCCCGAGCGTTTACAAGCCGCTCCAGTTCACGCTGCAGCGGCAGATCGATTGTCAGCTGAATCCGCAGATTGCCCTTACGTCTGATCAGAGAGTTGGGATCGATAATATCCATTTCGGCCAGATTGACCTTCTCTCCCTCTGTCTTCTCCAGGGTCTTGAGCCAGAACTCGTTGGCCAGATCGACCAGATGACCGTAATCGGTGTAGATCATCTTGGGACGCGTGAATGACAGCGAATCCAGAGCGGTGAATACGGATTGCTGTTTGGATTGGTCCCAGGAGAGTGCATCAGCCATTCGCGGCATATCGATATGAGCCTGACGAACGATCTTGCTGCGGATGTTTCTGCCCCATTTGACCATGCGGGCAAGATAAATGCATTCGTCATCCGTAAGCTCGGAAGGCGCCTTTCCCAGCAGGCCGCGGGCGATATCCTTGTATCCCACCAGTCCGTAGTCACTTGTTACACAGTGATTGAGATACACCTCCAGGATTTCATCGGGAGTATACATCTTGCGCAGTGCGGAGGCGATCTTCATCTCCCGAATCTTTCGATCGACCGATGAGCTGACGATTCGCCGGCCGAGTTCATCCAGATCGGAGATAAACAGCTTGGCAACCTGTTGGGTTATGGTCGAGGTTCCCCGCGGTTTAACCAGCTCCAAGCTGGTCGCCGATTCCCAGACTGCCCTCAGCGCCGCGCGGACGAAGCTGTCGAATTCGAAGCCAAGATCGTTTTCGTAGAAATTCTTATCCTCTGAGGCCAGCAGCGCCTGAATAAGCGTTTCGGGGAATTCATCGACTTTGCCTCTGGTGTGATTGGTGCGAATCAGGCCGATCCGCCGCCCTTTGCGATCGACAACCTCTATCGTATTGCTGTAGCTGGAGATCTCGTTGAGGCGCCGGATAATACTCAGTGACGGGTAGTTTTTCACCGCGATTCCATCCACGATAACGATGCTGTCGCTGTCTTTTGTCCGATCCTTGACGATATTCTGAGCCTGCTGCGTCATCGCATCATCCGCAAGCACATCCTTCCAGGCCGCGCCATATTCCTGAGACAGAAGCCCCCGTTTTTCAAGTGAGACCAGCCGTTCGCCCCAGGAATCGAAATAGTTGTGAAACGCCATCTTCGCGATACGGTAGGCCGGGTAGGCAGAAACCAGTATCACCCCCAGGCATATGGCTGCTATGATAAGCAGCGTACGAAGTATCGGATGCTTCTTTTTTTCCTTTTTTCCCGCGCTTTTTTTCCGCCCCATGCATTTTTTCCTAAATCGTTTAACTATTTTTCTGTCTTAATCTTATTATTCATGTGTACTATTTTCGTATAAACCGGTTGAGAATTGGAGATCCGCGACAATAAACTGCAAAATGAGCACTTTTTTCCTCTCATTCTGCAGTTTTTGATCCCCGGTTCCTGATCCGATCAAGCACATACTATTTTTTCTACGAACACAAGCCGTCTTGGCATAGCCGAAATTATGTATATAAAATAGCACGTGCTTGGGATGAAATCGGCAACATATATAAATATGTATCTTTTACTGGCTAAATCAATTTCAAAATAACCTGCTCGGGAAATATATCTACATGGCAATCATCTGTGATAATCGAATCAAGACATCGCGACTGGCATGCGTAATATCTGTGGCCCTCATAACTCTTTTCACCGGCTGCTCGAAGCAGATCATGAAACCGGCATCATACGAAACGGATGCTGCGCATGAGGAAAAACTGGTGCACAGAGCCCCCGGAGACACTCTCTCATGGGTGGTCGAGTTTCCCGACAGCCTCTCCCAGGAGCACTTCCTGGATTCATTTGACCGGTTTCTCGCCCAGTACCGCACCGATACCATCCAGACCGATACGATCTCCCACTACTTTCATCTCCGCATGCTGGGAGTCCGAAAACCAGACACCGACACCGCGCTTTCATTTGGCATCATCGATAAGCCAAGCTTCTCGGAAGGTGACATCGAGGGTGATTTCGGTTTTGCAGACACGGTACACCAGGACAGTGCGGAAGCTATCCGGAAACAGATTCCCTTTGGGGGGAGCGTTACCATATATGCACAGAAAGATTTTATCGATGACGAACTCAGCTCGCTTGTATCGGCAAATCCGGTGATTACCACCCCCGATGATCCCCAACAGATCGATCCGTTTACGGCACAGGACCGGCCTCGGGATGAAAGGGGTCATGGGGAAATGTTTCAGGATGAGATGGTTAGCCAGGACAGCTTGGCAGGCTCCGTGCAAAAGTCGCAGAAACCGGAAGGCTACATACGCATCGAACAGCTTTCTCCCCGGAAGCTGCGTCTGAGCTTTGTCGAGGGGGTGGTCGACGGCAAGGGGCAGGCTCCCGGCTCGTTCGATCTGGTAGACGCCTGGACCACCTGGATAAAGAAACATCCCGCAGAAGGACTCGCCCTTTTCAAAAATGTACAGGGGCTGCAGGCTTTTATTCACGGCCGGGAAGCTGTTATTCCTGGGTTTCAGGTGGCGGATGAACGAAGCGTTATTATTTTACTCGATACCCCCGATCCCGAGGCGATCACCCGCCTTTCATCATCGAGACTCCTCCCCCTTTCAATGAAAATGGGCCCCTATTTTATAAAAGAGGCGAAAAACAACAAACTTCATCTTGCCCCCAACGACTCATTTTTCCGAGGAAAGCCGTATCTGCAAAGCGCATCCCTGGTGTTAAACGGAGACAATAACCCGTTTATCTCCTATTCACTGAACAAGTATGACATGATGATCCTCACGTATGTGAAAGATCTGAACTATGCCCGGCGAAGTCTGCCCTCATCCAGCCTTTTCCCCTACGCACAGAGTCGCTATTTTCTCTCCGTTGCCCATCCCGACTACCAGGTCCGTCGATATCTCCAGGCTATTATCGATGCCGATGACATCCTGGCGGGCACGGCACGGGTGGAAGGATCGGTAATACGGGGAATCGCCGACACCACTCTGGTTGTCAGTCGGCCGGAGCCCAATGCGGCAGATGCACAATACATCAATGAGCCGCTAAACATAATCTACCGCTCCGATGACCCGTTCTCCGTTAGTATCGCCGAGAAGATCCTTGCCGATCTTGCCCAGTCGGACATCCCAAGCAGCCTCAAAGGCCTGAAAGCAACAGACTACGAGAAAGCCCTCATAAACTCCTCCTATGACATTGCCATCGGATGGGTTTCCCAGAAGGTGGTAAACGACCAAAGCGAACAGCTCCGTCTTGCCACCATGTGGTTTCGCGATCACACCGACGAGGCACATCGATACGAGCAGGGCTGGGAGATACCGCTTTTTTCCATCACCCGGTACGTGCTGTGCAAACCGGAGATTCATTTCGCCGATAACAGGCTGACGGAGATGTACATCCAGACCGAACAATAAGACTGAACCTTCTTTTCACATTTGCCGACAATCCGGCTTATGCCTGTCAGACATTCGCAGCCTGTCTCCGCTGTGCCGGAGACCTAGCATGCTTATTGCTGCAGACAAGGTGGTGATTTTTTCCAACAAAACAGTTGACACTCCTGGTATTTTCGGGATATATTTTAACCAAAGGGTTAAACCTTGTGGTTAAAGAAGGTGTCTTATGCCAAACAATAACGCAGCATCCCCAGATACCCGGCAGAAAATCCTCTCCGCCGCACGACAGGAATTTGTCGCATGCGGGAGAGCCGGAGCGCGTATGCAATCGATTGCCGACAGAGCCGGTGTCAACAAGGCGCTGCTGCACTACTATTTCCGCTCCAAAGATCTGCTCTATGAAGAAACGATGCGGGATATTCTCAACAATGTCTGGGGTAACATTCGAAAAGAGCTGAATCATCATAGCGCCTCGGATGATTTGCGAGTGCTGGTGCATACCATCTCGGCTACGTACATCAGGACGATTTCCGAAAACCTCGATTTTGCACGGCTTTTGCTTCGTGAGGTGGCCGACGGGGGTAGGGTTCTGCGGGAGCTGTCATCGGTTTTCAGGGATGCTCTGGGCGATGCACCGCAAACCATCGTGGGGGTAATACAGAAAAACCACCAGAGAGGCCTGATTCGTGCGGTGGATCCGGCCCACTTTATCATAAACATCATGAGCATGAGTGCGGGCACATTTGCCGCACGGTTTTTCTTTTCCATCATAGGCCATGAACTCCCCTGGCCCACCAGCTACGATGATGGTTTTATCCAAAAACGTATCGAAGAGATAACCGAAACCGTCTGCAACGGCATTTTCATCAGGGGAGATGATTCATGAGAAATGCATGGGTGCTGATTATCAGTATATGTTTCGGCACATTAGCCGCACCTTTGTCTCTGCCCAAGGCACAGGCTCTTCTTTTTGCCCGTAATAACGCAATCAGGACGGCGGAGCTGCGACATGAGCAGAGTCTCAATCAGCTGATAGAGGCTCGGGCCGACTGGTATCCTTCTGTTGACATCATCGGAAATTATCTGTTCCAGAGCAAGCGCAACCGGATCTCCTTCAGCAATACCATCCCTCTTTTCACCGATACACTTCCCTTACCGATTCCGGATACGCTTCAGATGGATATCAATGAGCAGATCGGTGACTACGACCGATACGAGATTGGCGCCGATATCAGGTATCCTCTTTTCACCGGCTTTGCCCGTACACATGCAACCCGTGCATCCGAGGCACAGGTTCAGATCCGCAGTCTAGAAGTTGATATGGAGCGAAACAGTCAATCCTTGAGACTGGGTATTCTCTATTTTCTCTGGGAAGATGCGATGGCGGGGGTAAGGACGCAGCAAAAGAGGGTGAATCGGATTGCCGAACATGTCGGCTATATGCGAGATCTTCACAACGCGGGAATACAGCCGTACTCACAGGTGCTGGTAACGAATGTACGCCTGGAGAGAGCACGTATGGACGTGCTCGAGGCCCGCGGCCTGGTTGATTCCCTGCGGCTGGAGATCACTCACCTTCTCGGCATCAACGATACGCTTGCCTATCCTGCCGGATATCATTTCGACTCTTTTTACAGCCGCACCAAGCCCAGGCGCGAGGCCACCGATATCCGACGTCCTGAGCTTCAGTCCATAATCTTTTCTATCGAGCAGACTCAGGGAAACCACGACGCGTTGAAATCACAACGATATCCTTCCCTTGCCCTCAGTGCAGGTTACCGCTTTGCCAATCCCGGACTTCAGATGGGCACCGATGAGCTGATGCGGTACGGCACGCTGGGGCTTCACCTGAACTGGAAAATCTATGACGGGATGCGAAACTGGGCAAGACGCGAGCAGCTGAAAAGACAGAAACAGATTCTTGAGAACAGACGATCCTATGTGCGTGAGGAATTCAACAAACTGACCCGACTTGCCCGTCAGCAGTATGAACAGGCACAGATGATGGAGGAGGCGACAGAGAAGTCTCTGGAGGCTTCGAAAGCGGTGGCCAGGGATATGGAAAACTCTTTGGATGCAGGAACGGTGGTTTCCGTCGCCTATCTGGAGTCGCTCAACGAGGTTTCCGAAGCGGAGCGTGCGTTTAACAAAGCTAAGACGACGCGCAAGATTTCCTTTCTTCGTCTGCTGTACGCATTGGGCGAAAACATCGATTTTTGACAGGAGCCATACATGAGAAGGCCATTGGCGTATCATCTTTTTGTAGCCGCACTTTTTGTCGGCTGTTCGGAGCAAACACCTCCTGATTTTATCTCTTCGGGTATAATCGAGTCGCACACCTATTCGGTATCACCAACCAATGGCGGCAGGATTCTCACCATGATGGTAGAAGAGGGGAGTTTGGTACAGCAGGGCCGGCTCTGTGCGATCATCGACACGATTCCCGTCAAGCTTAAGATGCAGGAGCTTGAGGGAAGAAAAGCGGAGCTGGTTCATACGATAGCTGCACGCAATGCGGAGATCGAAGCGATGAAAACCGAGGTGCGCGGTCTCGCGCGGGAATTCGGGCGTATCAGCAAACTGGTTGACAAAGGGTCCGCGGCTCAGCAGAAAAAGGACGAGCTGGGAACCCGGGTAAAGGCGGCCGATCACGGTCTGGAGGCTGCCCAACAGATGCGCAGTGCGTTGAATCGCACCAGACAGGTTCTGGAGGCTCAGCAGGCGAGCCTACAGAATCAGCTTGAAGAGTGTTATGTCCGTTCCCCCGCAAACGGTATCGTTCTGAGCAGGTATCGCAATCGCGGAGAGATGGCCACACCGGCCAACCCGTTGTTTGATGTCGGTGCGTTTGATACGATGCATGTGGATTTTTTTGTTTCTCAGGTGATGTTGTCTGAGGTGCAGATCGGCCGGCGTGTCAGCATACGACTGGATAGATCGGACAAGGAAAACAAAGAACTTTTTGTGGATGCCGAAGTCGTCTGGATCAGTGAAGAGGCTGAGTTTACCCCTGGAAACGTTCAGACACGGGAGGCACGTAACGAGCTTGTTTTCAGAGTGCGTGCCCGGACGGCCAACAAGGATCGCATACTGAAAAGGGGATTGCCTGTCGAGGTCTGGAGAGCGCAATAATGAATAGCGATCGGGCGGTGGTTGACATTCATAACGTATCACGCACCTTCGGTGATACTACCGCTCTTTCCGGAGTCTGTTTACAGATCAGGGAAAAAAGTCTCACCGGCCTTATCGGTGCTGATGGCGCGGGCAAGACTACACTGATGCGTATCTGTACGACCCTTGACCAGCAGTATGAAGGAGCCGTAACGGTTCTGGGACTATCAACTTCCATCCATAAAAAACAAATACGCAATCGAATCGGTTACATGCCCCAGCGTTTTTCCCTCTACTCCGACCTTACCGTCCAAGAGAATCTTTCTTTTTTCGCCGACGTATATACACTCCCCGCCGACATCCGTCGCACACGCATCGAGAGGTTGCTTGCGTTTTCACGACTTGAACCGTTTGTCGATCGTAAAGCCGGTAATCTTTCAGGGGGCATGAAACAGAAACTCGCCCTGAGCTGCGCGCTCATTCATGAGCCGGAAGTTCTCCTGCTGGATGAGCCGACGGTCGGGGTGGATCCGCTTTCCAGGCAGGAATTCTGGAGCATACTTCACGATTTACATAAAAACGGCACAACCATTATCCTGTCGACCCCGTACATGGATGAAGTCGAATACTGCGAAGATATCGTTCTTCTGCACCAGGGGACGGTTCTTCAGACGGGAACGCCACGCGAGATGATCGATGAGTATCCATACAACCTTTACATAATATACACCTGCGCCCGAATACCAGACGATTTGACACTTCCACAGGGTATTGTTCATGTCTATACGACAGGAGGCAGTGTACGCATCGTTGCCGACCGGCAGATGAGTTTACAGAAGGTACAAGACAAAATCGGTGAGATATTTCCAGGTGAAAAACCTGTTCAGCCTGTACGGCCTGATTTCGAGGATGTATTTATTCATGCGCTTACGCCATGAGGAGAACACATTCATATGAGTGCGACAATCGATACAACTCAGCTGACCAAACGTTTCGGTTCTTTTACCGCGGTTAATGGTATCGATGTGCATGTCAAGAGCGGTGAGATATTCGGTTTTCTGGGGCCAAACGGTGCGGGGAAAACCACCGCGATACGCATGCTGTGCGGGCTGCTTGTTCCGACAGGCGGCAGCGGGAAGGTGGCAGGGTACGACATCATGAAAGAGACCGCCCGTATTCGAAGCCGCATCGGATATATGTCTCAAAGATTCAGTCTATATCCTGATCTGAGTGTCCGGGACAACATGAAACTCTACGGCACCCTGTACGGCCTTTCTCGAAAGCAGCTGACCAAAAAAATTCACGAGACGTCTGAGTTTCTGGGGATCGGCGATCTTTTACGGCGGACCACCGGGGATCTTCCCTGGGGGTGGCAGCAGCGTCTAAGCCTTGCATGTGCCTCCATGCACAATCCGTCGATTCTCTTTCTGGACGAGCCGACCGGCTCTGTGGATCCACTCAGTCGTCGCAATTTCTGGGACCTTATCGATCGATTGAGCCGGGCCGGCACCACGGTGTTTGTCACCACCCACCACCTAGATGAGGCCGAATACTGTCACCGAATATCGGTCATGATCGCCGGCAAGATAGCCGCGGTTGACAGTCCGCTCAAGCTCAAACAGTCAACCGGCACCACCACTCTTCATGATGCATTTCTTCGGATAACCCAACGGCAGTCGAAGGAGTCTGCGGATGCGTAAGACGGCGCAAAGAATCGCAGCTATCACCCGCAAGGAAACCTGGCATGTTTTACGTGACCCGCAGGCTCTGACTATAGTGCTTCTCCTGCCCGCGGTCATGATGTTTTTGTATGGATATGCGTTAAACACCGAAATCAGCGACATTGCCGTGGGCGTCTCTTATGAATTGGATGATCCGGCGCTTCAGCACATCATTTCTTCTCTGAATGCATCCGACCTATTCGAGGTCACCACAGTGGTCGGAGCGGTCGACGATCCTGTAAAGCTTTTCCAGACCAAACGAATTCGCGCACTTTTCAGGTTCTCTCCCACTTTTTCCGCGGATATGCAAACACCGGCAAAGCAGGGAGAGGTACAGGTTCTTATCGACGGCTCCGACCCGAACCTCGGCACTATTGTCAGGAATGCCGCACGGCAGGCGCTGTCGCAACCGACTCTGAAGTATCTGAATATAGACTTAGCCGAGCCGGTGAAAGTAAAGCAGAGTATCCTCTATAATCCGCACCAGAAAAGCGCCGTCTATTTTGTCCCGGGACTCATGGTCATTATTCTGACCATGATCTCCGCCCTGCTGACTTCGGTTGCCTTAACAAAAGAAAAAGAAAACGGCACACTTGACCAACTGGCGATCTCGCCGCTTAAGCCACACGAAATCGTGATAGGGAAACTGATACCATACCTGGGACTTGCCGCAATCGATGGATTTCTTGTACTGGTGATCGGCAGGTTTGCTTTCGGGGTTTCGATTAAAGGAAACGCACTGTTGCTTGGCCTGGTCAGTGTTTTCTACATAATAATCTGCCTTCTGCTGGGATTGCTCATCAGCACGATTACCCGTAAACAGCTTCATGCCATGTTTCTGACCATTCTGGCCACCATGATGCCGTCGGTGATTCTCACCGGCTTTATTTTCCCGGTGCGAAGTATGCCCGCTTTTCTGCAGGGAATCTCCGCCGTACTTCCCGCCACTCATTACCTTACGATTATACGGGCAATAATGCTCAAGGCGGTCGGTGTGAGTGCTTTCCGCCACCAACTGGCCGTTCTGGGCGTGATGTTTCTGGTGGTTTTTACTCTCTCGATAATCAGAGTCAGAAAGACACTATGAACAGGTTGCGAATACTTGTCTGGAAAGAATGGGTTCACCTTCTTCACGATCCTGTGGGAATCAGGCTCATGATCCTGCCGGTCCTTCTACAGGTGTTTATACTGGGATATGCGATCACCACGGAGGTTAAGAACACACCGGTGACCATTTGTGACCTGAGCGGCTCACCCCAGAGCCGGTCTCTGGCATTGGGTATCAGCAAGCATCGACTTTTTGATTTTGCGGGATGGTCCCAAAATCAACGGCAGGTTCACGATATGCTCGACGAGGGCCGGGCCCGCGCCGGGGTTATTATTCCGAAGAATTTCGCGTCACACCTGGAGAAAAATCGGGCGGATATCATGCTGATCATAGACGGGCAGGATGCCAATTCATCCGGTGTCGCAACCGGGTATCTGAATGCCATAATCAGCACATGGACTCGGCAGTTTTTCCGTAAAAAACTTACCGCGGGAGGAATAGACATCGAGCAGCTCTATCCTGTCGCCGTTCACACGGATGTGCTTTTCAATCCGCTTCTTAAGGCTACCTGGTATATGGTACCGGCGCTTGCGGTGCTGCTGGTGACCATAGTGACTGCACTTCTGACCGGTTTTTCCATTGTTCGAGAGAGGGAATCCGGTACTCTTGAGCAGCTTTTGGTGACACCCGTTCGGCCTCTGCAGCTTGTCGTAAGCAAAAGCATTCCCTATGCGGTAATCGGATTGGCGGAACTTACGCTGGTGTTGATGCTGGCCTCACTCTGGTTTCGGATACCATTTGCCGGAAGCTACACCACACTCTTTCTTTTCGCGATACTCTATCTCTTCTCTTCCATCGGCATCGGCATTCTCATCTCTACCGTTACTCGCACCCCCCACCAGGCACTCTTCATCACCTGGTTTGTTCTGCTGTTTTTCATCCTTCTGAGTGGCTTTTTTCTCCCGATCGAAAACATGCCCCAATGGGTACAGCAGTTGACGCGGGCCAATCCGGTCCGTTACTTTATGACAGCCATCCGGGAAATTATGCTCAAGGGAACGGGCATCGGCTCCCTGGGCCGGGAAGCGCTGGCCATGGTGATAATCGGCGTACTGGTTTACACTACCGCGGTGCTTAGTTTCAGGCGCAAGAGCAGGTGAGCAGATTCAAAGTGTAAATGACAAAATGAAGAAATGTGTAATTCAAAAGAATAAACAAGAGATACGGATGGTTATTTCACATTTACACATTTACACATCTATTACATTCGCTCATTTGCAGATTGAGAACCAACGATTACAGTTTTGTATCGATATCGACAAACACCGTCTCCACATCGAATCGTGATTCAACAGTTTTCATCAGAGCCAGTATGCCGGGGCGCTCCGTTGCATGGTGACCGGAAAAGACCAGATGCATACCGGCATCCTGGCCCAGATGGTAAAGCTCCGTGCTGTCTCCAGTCAGATACGCATCCATACCCATCTCCACGGCCGCAGTGCATTCGGCATTACCCCCCCCGCCGCTGAGAACAGCGAATCGTGATATTTGCTCTTTCCCGAAAGTAAAAATTTTACTCTCCGGGTTAATTTTCTCCATAACCCGCCTGACAAATTCTTCGACGGGTATCGGCTCTGCATATTCACCGATGAAACTTACGTTCTTGCCATCCACAAACATAAACCCCTCGCGCTTATCGGCACCAAGCATCTTTATAAGCTGGGCGTTGTTACCCACCTCCGGATGGCGGTCCAGCGGCAGATGGCTTGCGTACAGAGAGATGTCGGAATCGTAGAGGCATGCGATTCTTTTCTTGTTCCAGCGGTTCAATGAGGGATTGACCGGTCTCCAGTAGATTCCGTGATGAACGATTACCATCTGCGCCCGCTCCTTTTTCGCGGCCTCAAATGTTTCGATACCCGCATCCACGGCAAACAGGATCCGCTCGATTTGCTCCGCCCCTTCAAACTGCAGTCCGTTCCAACTGGCATCCTTTATCTCATTGGTACAAAGAAATTGGTCCAGAAAGGTCACCAGCTCATCTCTGCTTATCATCGATCCCTCCAGTCAGTTGAATGTATGGTTATGCTCGGAATCAGGATAAACGTTACTTACGTGAAAATAACACTATTACTGTCATCCTCGCGAACGCGGAACCACGAAGTTGCGGTGAAGCCGAAGGCAAGCCACCACAAGAAAGCTGCAAAGCAAATCCATTCGTTACTCGGCACGCGATAGATACGTGAATGCGCAACGAATGAGTCATGACAAAAGTGGCTTTTCGTGCCCCGACATTGCGGCTGTCATTGGCCGTAGCATGCGTCTTTCATCACTGATTCAAACGTCGCCTTCACTGCATCATTGGGTATATCATCGCGAATGACGCTTGTCCCCGGTGCCTGCGGCACAATCAGACGCAGCTTACCACTCTGTACTTTCTTGTCCGAAAACATCGCCTCAAACAGCGAATCCATCTCGGGACGAAACGGTAGCTGAGGTCGTGGCAGCTTGTGAAGCATGGTTTCGTACCACTCCATATCGGTCGCGGGTATTATGCCCGTGCGAAGCCCGAGCCGGATCGCACAGGCGATCCCCCAGAAAACCCCTTCGCCGTGAAGAATACCTGTATAATTATAGTGCTTTTCCAGGGCATGTGAGAAAGTATGCCCGAAATTAAGCAACGCACGAATTCCCCCTTCACGCTCATCTCGCGCAACCACCTCCGCCTTTATGGCGATGCTTCTTTTTATCGCATCCTGTACAATTTCTTTCCGGCTCCGCATCAGAGCATCATGGTTATGCTCGATAAATTTGGCTGTCTGAGCTCCGCCGATGAATGCATTCTTGAAAACTTCGGCGTAACCGGCCACATATTGACGCTCCGGTAGAGTATCCAGAAATGCCGTATCGATCCATACGAGTGACGGCTGATAAAACGCTCCAATCAGATTCTTGCCAGCGGCGTGGTTAACTCCGGTTTTCCCGCCCACACTGGAATCGACCATCGACAGAAGAGTCGTCGGGACCTGCACATACTTTACACCCCGGAGAAAACTCGATGCGGCAAAACCGGTGATGTCTCCCACCACTCCGCCTCCAAACGCGACCACAACGGCGCCTCTGTCCAGCTTCGCCTCCAGAAGACCATCCAGAATACTTCTCCAGGTATCGATCGTTTTATACTGTTCGCCATCCGGAATGGTTATGGTAACGGCGTTCAGATCCTTTACAAACCGCTCCAGCTCCGGTGCATACAGCGATGCAAGCGTATCATTGGTGACAACGGCAAAACGACTGCCGGAAAACATCCTTTTCAAACAGACACGGATATCTTCCTTCTCATCGATACAGATCGGATAACTTCTCTGTCCCAGCTCTACTTTTGTAATCATAATATTGTTTCCTCAGTCGCAAGCCGTAATCCGTGCACCCAGTGCGGTGAAATCCTGGAGAAAAGATGGATAGGTGACAGCCGCGGATTCTGCGGTATCGATAATTGTCTCTCCCTCCGATATGAGTCCGGCAAGAGCCAGTGCCATAACTACGCGGTGGTCATGATGCCCCTTTACAAACGCACCGGTCAGACGGCTCGGGTGAATAATCATGCCGTCGGCCAGCTCCTCGATGTGTGCTCCCATACCCGCAAGCTCTTTGGTCATCACCGCTATACGATCGGTTTCTTTTATACGGGCCTGAGCCACATTGCGAATGACCGTTTTTCCCTCAGCCACACATCCCAGCACCGCAAAGGCCGGCAGGGCATCCGGCATGTCATTCAGGTCGATCTCGCACCCGCTTATTCCCGAACTCGCCGAAACTGTCGCCCCTTTGCCCTCCACCTTTACTTCCGCTCCCATTTCGGAAAGCACCTCAAATATCCTGCGGTCCCCCTGCGGGTCGGAAAAATCCAGATTTTCGAGGCGAATGGTGGAGCCCGTTATCGCAGCTGCCACAGCCCCGAACGTTGCGGATGAAAAATCCCCCGGAATCCGTATGGTAAACGGTTCGTATGTCTGGTTTCCTTTTACCCGAAACTGGGAGAGGTCATCGGAGACTTCATATTCTATTCCCATTCTGTCCAGCCACCAGAGAGTGATACCGACATACGGTTTCTCATGAAGGTTTTCGACTCTGATCGTACAATCATGTATGGCGCATGGACAGGCACACAAAAGACCGGATACGAATTGAGAGGTTATACCGGACACTACCGCCTCCCCGCCCCGCAAGGGACCGCACACCGTAAAGGGAATGTCACCGACATCCTGATCGATCGTGTATCGTGCCCCTAACTGTTTGAGTGCCTCCAGCATGGGTTTCATCGGCCTCGATCTCAGACTGTTATCACCCGTAAAGGTACGGGGTTTGTCTCCCAGTGCAGCCACAGCGGTCAGAAGACGTGTGGCGGTGCCACTGTTTCCCAGGTCAAGCTTCCGGATGCCCCGGGAGAAATCGCTGCCGATCCCCCGGATACGAATATTGGCCCCCTGGCGGGTACACACGGCCCCCAGTCCCTGAGCCCCCTGAAGGGCAGACCAGCCGTCCCCCTCCAGAAGAGCCCCCTGCAGCTCAGACTCCCCCTCGGACAACGTCGCCAGAACCACACCCCTGATAGAGTGCGACTTGGACGGAGGAACCACCAGAGTGCCTCCGAGTGAAGACTTCTTAACCAACCATTTCATTGTTATTTTCCTGTCACCAGTCTCTGAAGTTCATCGAGGGAAAATATACTCTCCGGCACAGTGGTATCGGTCCAGTATCTATATGATGCAAGTGCCTGGTAGAGCAGCATACGCAAACCATTCTGGGTTTTGCACCCTCTCTTACGCGCAGATCGCAGGAGTCTGGTTTCGACCGGATTGTAGATTGTATCAAACACCGCCATTTTCCCGCGCAGCAGAGCGGCCGGCAGCGGCGTGGAGTCGATATGGGGGAACATACCCGCGGGGGTGCAGTTGACAACCAGAGAGCACTCTGCGATCTGCTCCTCCAGCGAAGCAGCATCGAATGTCGTCCCATAAAGGCGCTGGTCTGTTTCTACGGAGCGGCTCAGATCATCGACCAGGGCTTGTACCCTATGCTGCTTGCGCCCGATGATCACTATCTTTTCGGGAATTTTTTCGTACAGAAGCGCGGCGGCAAGGGTTCGCGCGGTTCCACCATTGCCCAGTATGGCCACCGATTCTCCTTCGATGACAACCCCCATCGACTCTATGGCTTTCAGAAAGCCCTGAGCATCCGTGGTTGTACCGTGAAGCAGATTGTCTCTGAAATAAAGCGTGTTGACCGTGCCGGTGATCTGCGAAAGGTCGGACAGCACGTCGCAGTAGCGCAACACGGCCTGCTTATAGGGAATCGTTACGTTTGCTCCGGCAAAGCCCAGCGCCCTGAGCGCATGCAGAGCCGTATGCAGATTGTCCGGCTCCACCGCCAGCGGGATGTAGACAAACGGCAGGTCGAGCCGGGAGCTTGCATGATTATGAATCTGCGGAGAGATCGAATGCCCAACCGGATGCCCCAACAGACCGATAAGCCGGCTGGCCCCGCTGACCGCCACATTCTCCACTACCCCTCTCCTTTGAGAAAGACCTTCACCCGGTTGCGCCCCTCGTTTTTGGCCCGATACAGCGCGACATCCGCCTCATCCAGCATCTCCGCCGGACTGGAGATATCATCCCTGAAAGAGGTTACCCCCAGGGAAACCGACAGACGGCCGTTGGGGAGCTCCTGCTCGTTTACGAATCGATAATCGTAGACGGCAGTCAGGATATGTTGTGCCTTTTCGATTGCCTGAGACAGATTCTGCCCCGGAAGGAGAATAACAAACTCCTCCCCCCCATACCGTGCGACCGTATCCTCGGAGCTGCAGACGGCATGAAGAATACGAACCAACTCGATCAGGGCGATATCACCGGTGATGTGTCCATTTAGATCGTTATATGTCTTGAAATGATCCAGATCCAGCATCACCACCGAAAACTGCTTGCGACGAGTCTTTGCCAGTGCAAACAGACGCCGAAACTCCTCCTCCATAAACCGCCGGTTATAGGCTCTGGTCAGCTCATCGGTGATGGCCCGGCTGGCCGTATCGACATACTCCTGTGCATCGATTATCTTGGGACTCAGTACCCGACGCTTGATATTGGTGTAATAGTCCAGGGTGGCCACATGTATCCCAACATTACGCCCCAGCGTCTCGCTCATGGTATACTTGTGCTTCAGAATCTCGTCCCAATCCCCCTTGGCCTCCTCTTCGGGCAGGCGGATATGAATCAGGGCAAAGATGATATCGCGGTAGTAGGAGCCGGCTTTCTTGCCGATCTCTATGAGTGCGTTTTCATGGTCGAGGATATGAGTAACGACATCCCCGCTTGCCTGTTCAATGACCTTTTTTTCCGTAAGCTCTTTTATACTGTCTATGTCATCGAGACTGATTGCACGAGCAGGCTGCTCCCTGCCACTTCCGTAGCCTAACTTACTGAAAGTCTTCGTATCTTTTAAATTCTCAGCACGTCTATCCGATTCCATGCCTTAATTCCTTAAACAAACGAATACATGGGGATCTTTCACGATAACACCTCCATGCAGCAAATAGCTCTCCAGACGAGATCTCACTCCAAATATATATGATTCGAAGAACAAAATGATTTTACCCGATTCAGCACGGGTTAGAAAAATGATAATTGTTGCCGCCCCCCACGATAACCTAAACGTCCTTGCTTGATTGGTGAAATTTTTCATGAGCAAAGATTGATTTTTTCTCAGGCACATTTTATTATTACTGTAATGAATGAAGTAAGGCTTAATACGACACGGGCTCGAATCGGGCATTTTCTGAAGTCATGGCGTGAGAAGACCGGCCAGAATCAGGCGCAGATAGCAGCTGCGGCCGGGATTTCCACCAGCATGCTCAGCCAGATCGAACGCGGCATCGTTTCGCCGTCCATAGATACACTCATGGAGGTGTGCGCGGCGCTGGATATCGATATGGGTGTGTTGTTTGAGCGGGTAGCCAGCCGTCGGGTAGCTCATGTCCATCACAGGGGCGAGCGTCTCACCAGCAGCCAGCAGGGAATCACCTATGAGCAGCTTGTATCCAGCTACGATACCAAATATCCGATGGAGATGTTTATGCTGGAGGTTGCTTCGGGCCACGATACCGGCATCTGCGGCCAGGGTCATGAGGGAGTAGAGATGGGGTATGTTTTGTCGGGAAAGGCCTTACTAACTATAGACCAGGAGTCGTATTCACTTGGGTGTGGAGACAGTATCTCCTTTGCATCCCACCGGCCCCATCGGCTCAGCAACACCGGTGACACCGTTTTCAAGGCGATCTGGAGCGTATCGCCGCCACACCAGAATTTTCTTGACGCTCTGTCATAGATTTTTTACGCATTATGTGAAAGGATGGGCACCATGGGTAAGACCATCACCCAAAAAATCTTCGAGTCACATCTGCGCGACAATCCTTTTGCCGATGTGCATGTATTGTCGCTGGATGTAGTCATGTGTCACGAGATAACCACACCGCTGGCGATATCCGATCTTGTGTGGCGCAAAAAGGATCGCGTATTCGATCCAGGCAAGATCAAGGCGGTTATCGACCATGTGACTCCGTCCAAGGATTCCAAGAGTGCGACGCAGGCCAAGATTCTGCGCGACTGGGCGCATCGCCATCAGATAAAGGATTTCTTCGATATCGGGGCAAACGGGGTGTGTCATGCACTATTTCCGGAGAAGGGATTTATCCGCCCCGGATTTACCGTGATCATGGGTGACAGTCACACCTGTACCCACGGTGCATTCGGTGCCTTTGCCGCCGGGGTGGGCACCACCGATCTGGAAGTGGGCATACTCAAGGGCGTGTGTGCGTTTCGTCAGCCACGAACCATCCGGATAAATATCGAGGGGAAGATGCCCGCGGGGGTCTATGCCAAGGATGTTATCCTGCAGATCATCAGCCATCTGACTGTCAATGGTGCGACCGACCGGGTGATCGAGTTTCGCGGCTCGGTTGTCGATGGGATGACGATGGAGGAGCGCATGACGCTTTCCAACATGGCGATCGAGGCCGGCGGAACATCCGGTGTGTGTATGCCCGATGAGCAGACTGTCGAATACCTGTGGCCGTTTATCGCCCAAGATTATGAAAACGATAAGAGTAAGGCGCTTGCCGATTTCAAGAGATGGTGGTCGGATGATGATGCCGTGTATGAGAAGGTGTATGAATTTGATGTCTCCACATTCGAGCCGGTTTCGACGGTCGGATACAAGCCCGATCAGGTGAAAAAGGCCGGTGAGCTGAATGATACGAAAATCGATCAGGTATATATCGGAAGCTGTACCAACGGGCGGATATCGGATCTGCGTATCGCCGCCCAGGTGCTTAAAGGAAAGAAACTGGCAGACGGAGTCCGGGGAATCCTCGCACCGGCGACTCCAGACATTCAGCGCCAGGCGATGAAAGAGGGGCTGATCGACATATTCATGGAGGCTGGGTTCTGTGTCACCAATCCGACTTGCGGGGCCTGTCTGGGTATGTCAAACGGTGTTTTGGCGGAAGGTGAGGTGTGCGCATCGACAACAAACCGGAATTTTTTCGGTCGCATGGGTAAAGGCGGCATGGTTCACCTGATGAGTCCGGCGACTGCGGCGGCAAGCGGGATCACGGGGCATATCACCGACCCGAGGACCGTGAAGTAGAAGGTGTTTAGAGTAGCAGATATGGGGAGGATTGTCATTTGGGCAACGCCGAGATCGCAAAATAGCGACCCCGGCCGCCTCCCGGTAGCTGCGGAGCAAACCTGACTCGATTTGTTCAGAGAGGCACCTTACATGCCGTGCGTGATGCGGCATCCAGGTGTTCTCAGCCAAAGAGTGCCAGAGCAATTAGCACGAAACTATCCTTTTACCAGACAAAAAACTGAAAACGATACATTTCAATCATTGGAGAGTACCATGAAAACATTCGGCGGCCCGGTTTTGTTTCTTGACCGTTCAGACATAAACACCGATGAAATCATACCCGCGAAGTATTTGACTGAAGTAGAAAAGGATGCTCTCAAGCCGCATCTGCTGGAAGATCTGCATCTGGAGGGCTTCGACCCGGCCGGGGAAAAGGTGCAAAAAGCCCGGGTGATTGTCACCCGCGAAAATTTCGGCTGCGGCTCCTCACGCGAGCACGCCCCCTGGGCGCTGGAGGTAAACGATATCACTGTGGTGCTGGCCCAAAGCTTTGCCCGCATCTTCAGACAGAACATGTACAACGGCGGCATGATCGCAGCCGAGCTTCCGGCCAATATCATCGATGAGCTGTTCATCTTCGGACAGGACAGCGAAGTTACCTGTGATGTCGACCTGGATAAGAGAAAGCTGATCTTTACAGCCCAAAACGGCAGCAAAAAGGAGATCGACGTACCTCTGGGAGAGTTTGACGAGGCCTTGGTGCGTGCCGGTGGCTGGGTCGAATATGCGGACACGCATTATTGAGTAAAAAAAAGTGGAAAGGTGAAAGTCGTAAGTTTAACCTCAAGAGGGTCACTTGCAAATGCCAGGTGCATACATCAGAACGTTAGTTGTTGTTGTTCGCCTTACTTTCGACTTTCGGCTTTCCACTTTCCACAGCTTTTGTAGACCATTCAACCTTCTGTAGAATCACATCACTACCTGATGACAATTCAAAACCGCGGAGGCAACCGCTATTGCCACAATCGAGCCGATACCGGCAACCGCTCCCAGAGAGGCGATCGCCGTGGATTTCATGTCCGCACGGCGGATACCGGTGTTCAGATCGATAACATAGAATGATGCCGACCAGCCTGTGTGACAGATAGTATTTTTACTCTAACACACTCTTGAAGAAGGAGAAAGTGATGAAACGTATGATATCTCTGGGTCTTATCACTGTTGTTATTGTTCTGGTTGGGTGTGAAGAGCCACAACGGAATATTGAAAAACAGGCTCTCATCGTCCGGAATATCTTTAATGATATCGGCTATGGGGATGTGGATATACAAAAAGCGATCACCACGGCGGGAGATTCCATTGTCGGCATCACCTTCTATCTCCTGGAGTTCGATACCGTTCCCGCAGCCCTCGGACAGCTCACCAGCCTGAAACGCCTCGATCTGAGCAGTGGATCACATACCTATGTGCCGCCCGAGTTCTGTGCACTGCGTAACCTCGAGCAGCTAAACCTTTCCGGCAACAACTTACGATACCTCCCCGATTGCTTCGGCAACCTGACAAAATTGAAGGTATTACTCCTGGATGTAAACAAACTCGATACACTCCCGGAATCGATGAGCAACCTGGTT
>CAYQOU010000074.1:0-19032 GCA_964419255.1 uncultured Fibrobacterota bacterium
TCGCGGCCTCTGGCTTGACAGGCCAGCGTTCTAACCAACTGAACTACCGGTCCACGGAACTTTATATGGGCGTTGTAGGATTCGAACCTACGACCACCTGCTTGTAAGGCAGGCACTCTATACCAGCTGAGCTAAACGCCCGATTTCTTTTTCCCATGCTCTTCTTTTTGTTTCTCTTCCTTAGCTTTAGTAACTATCGCATACGGAAGAAGAACACAATATGCGAAAACCAATACGACAGGAGCAAGCTTCCAAGACCAGAAGCTGTACACAGGCCCCTGCCCCAAGGCTATAAACCCTACTGCAAGCAATACAAGACTTAGCGCCAAGAGTTTAAAATTTTTTGATGAAAAAACAACGCCAGTCATATAGCCTCACTTTCAAAGATTTTTAATCTACCAAATGGAAAAATTGATGTCAATAGCTAATTTCGAATTACAACTATTTTTATTTTTCTTTGAGCAATCTGTCGATCATTAAATCAGCATCTTTCTTTTCCGATACGCTGCGTATTTTTTCGAAACGTTGCCTGGTCAACGATATCGCTTCATTAAATAATGCGGCTAATTTTTGCATCTCATCCCCCTTGCGGAGAGTGATCTTCTGATTGTAATTTCCATCTATTATCTGATGACACACCCGCTCAAACCGGTAAACCGGCCCCGCCAGTTTATGACTGAAGAAGATGGTCAGAAACACGATCTGAATAATAACAAGAGAAATACCGATACCAAAGACCCACAGCAGAGCGCCTATCAATGTGCGTTTAAACACGGCATTATCCGAAAAATCATTCAGATATACCCTCATGTCCCGCACCAGCCCCTGATACTGCTCAACCGTTGGATCCATCGTATCCTGAAAACGACTACTCATCATAGCCTGCAAGTCTTTTGCTATCGTAGATGTAGTGGTTGTGATAATGGTCTGGGAGGCAAAATAGAGAGTAAAAAGCATAAACATCAGCATAATAACCATCGGAATGAGGAATGTAAGCATGTAGCGGCCCTGAAGCTTTCTATCGATAAAAAAATGCTTGCGGGTAAAACTCACATTTTTGGCCATTATCTACTCCTACTTTTTGTTTGGATATTCGATACGCGTATGAAAAATACCTTGTAGAACAGGCATAAATCCCTCAATTATTTTATCCAGATCTTGAAATGTCAGATCGCACTCATCCAGCTGCGACGAGGCGAATTTATCGTGTATGATTTTTTTGACCAGTTCACGAAGCAGTTTCGGAGAAGATGTGGCCAGGCTCCGGGATGCGGCCTCTACAGAGTCCGCCAACATGATTATCGCATTCTCCTTTGTTTGCGGCCGTGGTCCCGGATACCGAAAATCCTTCTCCTGAACCTGCTTGTGCGGATCCTGCTCGAGAGCTTTTTCGTAGAAAAAGGATACCGTACTGTTTCCGTGATGTTGCGTTATACAGTCTCGTATGACAGAAGGAAGTTTATGTTTTTTAGCAAACTCCAACCCCTCTTTTACATGCGAAGAAATGATAAGAGCACTCATGTTGGGGGTAAGTTTATTATGGATATTTCTATCTATCTTCTGGTTTTCCACAAAATAGTTTGGTTTCACGATTTTCCCGATATCATGATAGTAACTAGCCACCCGTGCAAGAAGAGGATGAGCATGTATTCGTTCTGCAGCCGACTCGGCCAGGTTTGCGACTAAAACACTATGATTGTATGTGCCGGCCGCCTCGATGGAGAGCCTTTTTAACAGTGGATGATTCATATCCGACAACTCCACCAGCGTCATATCGGTGGTTATGTCAAAAAGGTTTTCGAAAATGGTAACCGACATCATGGCAAGGAAGGTTGTGATGATGCAATTAAGGATACCCATACCCAAATTCTGTAAAACCTCAAGAAACTGGAGGCGAAAACCGACAATATGCCATAATATTATTATGACCGAATAGAGCAAGGCAACAGGGGGCATCGCTCTGAAAAAATCCCAGCGATACCGGATGTTGAGAGTGGCTACCCCGGCTGTCAATCCCCCCAGAAGCGAGTAAATAAAAAGAACATGGTTGAATCCTTCAGCAACGCCGAAATAAATACTGACAAACAGGGTAACAACAAAGCTGAGCTTTATATCAAAAAGAATGGTAACCAGAATCGATGCTACTGCTGTTGGGATAATAAATTCAGGCATTATCGAGCTTATCTCATTTCCGGTTTGCTCAAAAAGGCGGGGAACAACCAGCATCCCAATCCGAATGATGGCGACCTGAAAGATGAGAATAAAGCCGAGTGCAAACAGATGCTTATCGCGCCGCATAATGTCCTGGTGAAACACACGTACATAATACCCCATGAACAGAAGAGGAATAATAACCAGCAGTACCTTACCGATATTTGCCGCGAAGATCCTCTGATTTTCTCCACCGAATTTTCGCTTCTGCAAGGCGATATGAAGTGAATGGAGTTTCTCCTGTATTTCACTGTTTACTTCCTGGTGTTTGCGAACTATTTCGCTGTCCTTTATGACCTTGCCTTTAATCGGCAAAACCGCATGGGACGCTTTCTGCCGACGTGCCGCGGTTTCCATTCCGTTAAAGCTGACATTAGGAGTAACGTACGCATCAATCACCTCGTATAATGAGCTTAAAGACTTTTGATCCATCTTCTTTTCTTTTCGAAGACTTTCGCTTATTTCTTCGAGTGCACGTTCTTTTACCGGCAAATCAGCAACCCGAACGGCACTTTCCATCGAATCTCTCCGCAAAGTAACGTATTGCTTATCATAAAAAAGGTGACGATCAAAATAGGCGTTGTACTGCTTTCGCATCTCGGATAATTGAACCGCGTTTGGTATAAGTAAAACGGTCAAGATTCCCTTTTCAAGAACGCTTTCTGCCTGATAAATCGCCTCATCGAGCAAATGAGGCCGTTCGACAAGAATCTCGATCGTCCCTTCGCTCAATTCACGTTTTAATGCTTGCATTTTTGAGTTACTGAGGGAATCCGATAAAGAGTCATCCTGCAGGGCAAGGATGTTTGAGCGCAGAAAACGAAATTTCTTTCTAACCCGACTTATGACATCCCGATCATAATCAACAACCAGCAGAACTTGATCCATTGCCTCCTTGCGCTCCCGCTCAAGCACAGACTTTGATTTCATTATATCAAAGGTGAAAGGGGAAATAATTGTTTCCTTTGATACTTCGCCAATATTTGGAATATCAAAACTCTGAACAGTGTCCGAGTAAGGAAAGAATAACAAAACAGAGGTGATGGTTAGTATGGTTATCAGAAGCAGTGGTGATAAGAAACGAGGCAACCTTATCTGAACCCGTTTTTTAACTCCCAAAACTACCTGAGAAGTTGTATCTTTGAGACTTTTTTTCTTTTGTACTTTGGACATAGAATATGCATTTCATTTGAAATACATGAATAAGGTCTCTCCCCTGTACTATCAATACAGCGAGAAAGCATCATTATACAATATATGATCAGCCAGATTAAAGGATTTCGGATGTATCATTTTTACGGATGTCCAATATAGAGAGAAGGCTTGAACCGAATCGGTTCAAGCCTTTCATGTTGTAGCGAATAGACTTGTTTTATATCATACGAAAGTATTTACCGCGGTATGTCGAATTCCTGCCCTGGGAAAATCAGATCTTCCGCCCGCTCATATTTCGGCTCTTCGGCCCGACTAACGTACTGCTGGTATGCACTATTAATCAGAGTCTGATTCGCGCGGTAAATACGTGGCCACTGAGTCGGATCGCCATATATGAAATCGTAGCCGGAGATCCGATACAGACAATCGCGGTTACCCGGAATCAACTGAACCGTGTATTGTGAAGGTTTATCAGGAAGATTTGCCTTAACTCTTTCGAGCAGAGATTCGATTTCCACAATCTGGTCGCGAATACGCCAAAGATAAGAAACCGGTTGTGCTTTCAATGCAGCTATTCGAGCTTCCAGTTTCTCAATATCACTGATTCTGTCCTCGAGCTCTTCGGGTGAAAGACTCAATAGCAGCTCTAATTCCTGACGAATGGAAGCGATTTCATTTTCAGCATCGATCACATCCTGCTCGGTTATGCCAAGGATGTCGTACTTGTCCTCAATTGCCTGAGCTATTTGTGATTCTACTTCCGCGATTTGCTGTTTCAAACTCTCGATTTCAGCTTGTACTTGGGCAATTTGCTCTCTTGCAGTTGTCTCCCGTTCCTGGGCTGAAGCAAGCGCCATTTCATACTCTTCGTATGTCATTTCAGTTTCTTGCGCAACGGCAGAAACCGAAAGAATACAGAGCATTAAAATTATTCCCGCGCGTTTCATTGATGCCTCCTCGTCCTATACACAGGTCAGATTATTGGTTTTCCATCTTTTGTTTAAGATCAGCTTTTTCTTCTTCATGTAACTGCAGTTCGGATTCCTTTTCAGCCAGCTGACTTTCCAGATCCATGCGTTCCTTCCGAAGTTCGGCTAATTTGCGTTCAGCACTTTCAGCCGCAGAGCGGGCTTCTTCCAATTTCGCCAATTCCTCTTCGCTGGGACGTTTGGTACAACCTGTCAGACCGACCGTCGCGATCATACCACCTGCCACTACAATTTTGATTGCATTTTTCACGCTTTTCATAACTCTTTTACCTCCTAAGCGGTATATTTTAACCCCTGGCGAATATACAAATCGCGCAAGTACCTTAACTAATATAATACTATTAAAAAGAAAATCAAGGAAAATACTCGCATTTTCACGACTTTCTTATTTTTTGTACCATTCCAAATCATTTTTGCCGCATTTTTGGCTTTTTCTTCTGTTCTAATCCAAGAATTTTCGTCATCGGATAGCCCTTCAGAGGTTTTTGAAACGTCCGTAACTGTTTTCTTCCGAACCTCTTAACGCCTATGTTCAGCCTTGTACTGTAACACACATAAAATGAGCGATTCTCTCGCGGCGATTCACACAGTATCCCGGGGCATTATGGGCTTCAAAAATCTTGAAAATACCTCAGGGAGGTATTCCGCACGATTGTTTCACCCCTTCTGCCCCCCAGGATATTGCGCGACTCATCCGCTCAAACCGCTCAATTCAGGTAACTGCCTCCCTGACTACTACCACTCCTGTCAGGAGGTTTATTTGTTTATCGACTATGAAAATTATTTTTCTTTCAGCCTGAATCATAAGAAAATGTATATTACTGGCCCAAGCAACAAAAAGTAACCACAGGAACTGGAAGAGATGAATCCCCGACAACGATTACAACGTATTAATAAACGAAACCTTCTTGTAATCTCTGCAGCCAGCCTCCACAGCGGAGTGCAGTTTCTTTACCTGCATACCCGCAAAGACAGCTGGTCAGTATCCGAATATCAGGTAAGCCCCTATCTACAGAAGATCCGCTCAGGCATTTCTAATCTTCTCAACGGAAGCATTCAAACTCACACTCTCAAGGAGTTTTCCCGGCTTGATCAGCACTTTTCAATTTTTCTGCTCGATTCCACCCGCTCTTTTCTTTCCCTCCTACCACGACATGCTCAGAAACCCGACCTGATAGTTCTTCATAGTTTTGCGTTATGGAACGACTTTACCGAAGATGATCCCGATTCCAGATGGAACATCTCACTCGGCGACCCGCAGATCCTGGCCAGCGGTGTTAATTCACCAGTACTCACTGACTTTATCAGACATGACATCCTCAACAAAGGAGATGGACGCCCTCCAATAATCGAGGGGGATAAAAGAATAGCTCAGCCGAATAAAAGCACAACAGTTTTTATCAATATTGGTCTACTTTCTCAGGTCACCATTATCGGCAGAAATTCTATCATCGACTCCCATAGCGGTCCCGGAACCTGCCTGATAAACAAGGCTGCAAAGGAAATCGGAACGGCTGAGGGCTTTGACCGGGACGGCTCCCTGGCCCAGACAGGAGTGGTGGATACCGACTGTCTCGAACAGCTTGCGACTTCAGAGTGGTTTCAGAAACCTGCACCCAAATTCACGAAACCCGATTACTTCGACGCACTCTACAATCAACAATGCCTACAAAAACTCTCCTCCCTCGATCGGCTGTCAACCGTAACGGCCTTATCCTCAAGAACAATCAGCAATTTCTACAAGAAAGAAATTCGTGGTTTTCCTCAGCCTGAGGTGATATATATTTCCGGCGGCGGTGTTAACAATACGATGCTCACAGAGCTTCTGAGTGCATATCTTTCACCAATTCATGTTGAGCCAGTTGAGGAGATCGGGATACCTACGGAAGGGCGTATTCCGCTTGCTCTGGGCCTTACGGTCGATACCGCCCTGAGCAAACGTACGGCGTTGAGGTTAGCCAAAAACAAGGAACACTACCCTCTAGGCAAATGGGTTTTCCCCTGAATCCGGCAATACGAAGCGGCTGTTTGCGGTCGTTTTCAACCCGCAATTACTTTCAATGCGCCATGCGCGCTATTCCGCGTTCTGAATTCTTAACAAACGAGATGATTGACTTGATATCGGAATCATCTGGGTACATTTCCTCGATTTGACGAACACCATCTTCGACAGTTTCCGCTTTTTTAAAGAGTATCCGATACGCTCTTCGAATTCGATTGCGTCTGTCAGAATCAAACCCGCGCCTTTGCAATCCGACAGTGTTGACTCCCACCACTTTGGGATCTGCCGGGTCACCGCCGATCATGGCAAATGGGAGCACATCCTTTACTAATCGAGTGCCAGCCTGAATAAATGCATAATCCCCGACACGGCAGAATTGATGAATTGCTACAACGCCACCGATCCCTACAAAATTACCTACATGGACATGACCAGCCATCGCCAGATTGTTTGACACAATGACATTATCACCCACGATACAGTCATGCGCGACATGACAGTATGCAAGCAGTGCGCAGTTTGCTCCGATCTTTGTCACTCCCGCTTCTTTAGTCCCCCGATTAAGGGTGCAGAATTCGCGTATTATTGTATTGTCGCCAATATGTAATGTTGTCTCTTCTCCCGCAAATTTGAGGTCCTGCGGAATGGTTCCGATACTGGCCCCGTGAAAAATACGCAGATTTTTCCCCAGACGCGTCCCCCATCCGATAAAGGCATGAGAGCCGATTGAGGTCCCGCTGCCAATCTGTGTATTTGCCTCAATGATGGAAAATGGTCCCACAGAAACATTTTCGTCCAGCTCAGCACTGCTATCGACAATTGCAGTCGAATGAATATCCACCGCCATTATGCACCTCTTCCAACCATTGCCATCATTTCTGCCTCACAAACGACCTTATTGCCGACATAACACTTTCCCGCAAATTTGAGTGTCTTGCGACGATACTGGAGAGTTTCGACTTCCATACGAAGAGTATCACCCGGACGAACGATTCCACGCCATCTGACTTTATCAGCTCCAAGAAAGAGTATATCATTATCGGCGGGGTTTTCTGAACCAAACAGCGCCATTACTCCTGCAGCCTGAGCCATCGCTTCTATCTGTAAAACCCCCGGCATAATAGGGTTTCCGGGAAAGTGCCCCTGAAAGAAGTTGTCATTGAATGAAACATTTTTTATTGCCGTTATGCTTTTACCCGGCACAACGCTTTCGATCTTGTCGACCAGCAGAAACGGATAGCGGTGAGGCAAAAGCTCCAGAATATCCTTAAAACCCACTGGAGAAGCCGCCTGAGCCTTGGCCTTTTCCTCCTCCCGCTTATTAACATACTCGCGAATCTTACGAGCCAACTCGATATTAGCAGCGTGACCGGTACGGGCACCTAAAACATGACCCGCCAGAGGCTTGCCTAAAAGATAAAGATCTCCTGTCAGATCGACAGCTTTGTGGCGACATAACTCGTTATAAAACCGTAGCGGCACATTGTTTAGAAAACCATTATCTCCTGCGGTAACGGGGCCCTGTATATTAAAAAGACTTCTCAAATATTCAATGTGTTCATCCGTAAGCGGCACATCAAGAACCACCATTGCGGCATCGGGAGAACCTCCCTTTATCAACCCCTGTTCGCGAATCTTCTCGACCCAGGAAAGAAAACAAAAGGTACGGGCGGGTGCGAACTCCTCTGCAAAGTCATCAAGTGAAAAGAGTGTCGTGTGTTGAGCCCCCAAAGCGGGATGATTGTAATCTATTAAAAGAGTAACATGAAAATGATCGGAAGGAAAAACACTCATCGCGGTGTTATCTTTGTTATACAGCCACATTGGTTTATCAATCACCAGAAACTCACGCTGAGCCGGCTGCTCCTTTATGCCTGATTTCTTAATAAGCTCGACAAAAGGTAATGCACTTCCATCCATCACCGGGACTTCCTGTCCATTGACATCGATTCGACAGTTGTCGATGCGCATCCCGGCAAACGCAGCCATCAGATGCTCGATAGTATGTACCTTAACACCATTCTTCCCGATTGTTGTTCCGAAGGATACTTCAACGACATTATCGATGTCGGCCAGTATCTCTATCTCATCCGGTGTATCCGTTCGAACAAAGCGAATTCCATAATTTTCCGGAGCAGGATTGAGCGTAATGGTAGACTCATCTCCCGTATGCAAGCCTACACCGGTGAGTTTAACCGGTTTCTCAATCGTATGCTGTAATGCCATCGAAAACTTTTCCTTTCAAACGCAAGTTCCAGTGACGCATTAAAAAAACTGCCGATCTTTTAATCAGTCGATTTCTTTATTTGATCCAATTCTTTACGAAGCTTCTTAATTTCTTTTACCATATCAGGCAGGGAAAGCTGCGCCGCCTCGATGCGCCGCATTTTCATGAGGTCTCTTGCAGGACAGCCGGTTATCTTTGAGCCGGGTTCAACACTTTTACTGACACCGGCTTTGGCTCCAATAAATGATTGATCCCCGATGGTTATGTGTCCCACAAAACCCGCCTGACCAGCTATGATCACACTCTTACCCACTTTGGTGCTGCCGGATATGCCGGTTTGGGCGGCAATCGCAGTTTTTTCACCGATCTCCACATTATGTGCAATATGGATAAGGTTATCCAGTTTCGTGCCGCGCCCGATAATCGTTGGCTCAAAATTTCCCCGATCTATTGTCGTTCCAGCCCCGATATCCACATCATCTTCAATAATAACTATACCAAATGCTGGAATACGAACAAAATCTGCCCCCTCCATAGCATTACCAAATCCATCACTGCCGATTACCGCATTAGATTGGATGATCACCCGATTCCCAATTTCTGTTTTCCAGCGAATGACCACACCCGAATCTATTCGGCAATCTTTGCCGATCGTGGTTCCATTCTCGATTACACAATTGGCTCCGATAACAGTTCCGGCTCCAATCGTACAATCTTTACCAATAACTGATCCGGGCCCCACAAATACCGGGTGATCAAGCCGTGCATTAGAATGCACAAAGGCCCCATCATGGACGGGGCCTTCGAACAGTGGTGATTTGTCCTCAAAAATCTGTGCGATTTTTGCATACGCAAGATACGGGTCATCTACTTTCAGACATAGTTTTTCCTCTATGCTGACCTCCCTGCTGACAATAACTGCTGCAGCGGAGCACTCTCTTGCCAACTGCAAAAACTTATCATCGGACAGAAATGTTATCTCTGATTGACCCGCCGAATGAAGCGAAGATATACCTGTTATTTCAACATCTGCATTCTGTTGAGGAATATCACTACCAATAGCGTTCGCTATTTCTTGTAATTTCATGCGGATTATTTTTCTTTATTGAGTTCCTGAAGTACACGTTCGGTCAGATCGTATGAATCTCTGGCAAACACCACCCCCCCGCTACGCGTATCAAGAATATAATCGTAATTCTCCGCCTTGGCGATCTGGTCCAGTATTATGTTGATTCTCTCGATAATTGGCCGGGTAAGGTCTTCATTTTTCTTTAAAGCCTCACCCTGCTGACCAAACTTTTCCTGCAAAAACTTCTGATAATCAACCATCTTCTGCTGCAGCTGCTCTTCCACCTGTTTTTTTCGTTCGCTGCTCAGAAGCAGACTCTGCTTATCGAGCTGTTCCTTGAGATCTTTGATCTCCTTTTGCATCTCGGTAGCCTGTTGCTCCCACATGGCTACTTCCTTGTTGAATTTATTCTGAGCGGATTTTGTACCTTCGTACTCCAAAAATATTTTCTCGGAGCTGATATACCCTACTTTTAGTTCCGCAAAACTCATTGTCACAACAGCAAGAATCCCAATAATACCTGCGGTAACTACTCTTTTAATCTGCATTAACTGCCTCCTCATTATGTTGTATTGGCGCATGTTTTTTGATCAGACAAAATACGGTTTGGTAAGACAAATCGTGTAATATTTGTGCAAACAAACCCGATTTCGTGTCTAGAATCCTTTGTTCATAAGAAAATGGAATTGAAACCTGTCCTTTGGATCGTTGTCGAAATGAGTTCCATCCGGATTGTCCAGCTTCCAGGCAAAATCAAACCCGAGCAGTCCGATCATGGGAAACATGAGCCGAGCTCCAACTCCAACTCCCCGATACATATCACCCAGACTTACATCACTCATTTTTGCCCATGTGTTACCCATATCCGCAAAAACACCCAGATACAGCTGCTGATCGATCACCGGAAACCTCAATTCGGCATTGAGAGTAAGCATGGTGTTGCCCTCCCCCGGATTATTGCGACCCCCAAACTCCTCTTCACCGTATCCCCGAACGACTCCGCCATAATATACCCCTCCCGCCGAAAACACATCGTAGCGGCTCACCCTGGTCTCCCCGTTAAATGAGCCAAGAAAACCGAAACGAGACTTTGTACCCAAGACAAACTTCCAAAACAGCGGAAAGTATGCATCATAGCCCACGGTTTCCTTGAAGTAATTATAATCACCACCCAGACCGGCGATCTCAGAGGTGACGAAGAACTTGGAACCCCGCGTCGGGAAATTGGGCAGATCGGTATCGTTACGCTCAAGAGTGAAACTCAGACGACTCAACAACCCCTTCTGCGGATACGTGGTCCTACCAATGGTTTTTTCCGGCCATCTCTCGTCCTCCCAACTGATACGATAATTAAAGAAGAAGCGATAATAATCGTCGGGCCATTTCAGAGGCCGCCCCGCACCAAGCTGCAAGCCGTATCGCTGGATGGTTTCATCTTCATCATACTCGGTATGCTCATAAAAAATGTTGAACTGACTGGATGTCGGGGTACCCAAAAGCCACGGTTCCTTGAAGCCGAAAGAATAGATCTGCCGTCTCTTGGCATATTCCACATTCGCACTCAGCTCCTGGCCGGCTCCCTGGAAGTTAGGAATAGTCACACTGAACGTTCCTCCCAGCCCATCGAGTCCGCTATAGGTAAGCCCCGCGGTAAACTGGCCGATGTTTTCTTTCTCCTCCACATCAACCAACAGATCGATCGTACCATTTTCATTTGGTTGCAGATCGGGTGTCACGTTGTCGAAATAATTGAGCTGCATAATCTCACGAATACTTCGTTCCATTCTGGACTGCTTGTACTTCTGCCCCGGGTGAAGCTGTAACTCCCGCCTGATAACTTTTTCCAGAGTTTTTTCATTCCCCTGTATATCTATCCTGTTTACAATCGCGGGACTTCCCTCCGCGATATTAAATACTACATCAATCGTATCAGCCCGATATCTGAAGTTTTCGTTGAGCTGCACCCACAGATAACCTTCTTCGCGATACGCATTGGCTATAAACAGCTTACTCATATCGAATTTTTGTTGCTGAAAAGGTTTGCCCGTTTTCAAAGCGATATTTTTCTGCAGAGAATCGGCCTCAAGGACACTGGTGCCTGTGAAATAGAAATCGCCGACCACATATTGCGGCCCCTCATCAAGCGTGATTTCTATGAAAATATTTTTGTTCTCATCCCCATACCAGACGCTGTCACTTACTATCTGAGCGTCCAGATACCCCTTGTTTCTATAGAACATAACAAGAGAGTCCAGGTGCCGCTCATACTTCTGACGTTCGAAATCACCGCTGTTATACCACTTCTTTTCGTTGGTTTTAAATTCCCGTTTGAGTTTTTTCTCACTGAATGCCTTATTACCCCCAAACCTGATACTCTCGACCCGGACCCGCGGCCCTTCTTCAATATTGAATTTGACGATAACATTGCCGGGAGTCTTTGTTTTCACCAACTCCGGTGAAATTTCCGCCCTCAGGTAACCTTCCTCCGCATAGGCATCTTTGATAAGCCGAATATTCTCAAAAAGGGTAGCATCACTTGCCACCTGACCCTGTCGAAGCGTAACCGCCTCATTTAACTCGCTTTCACGAAGTTTTTTCATTCCCGAAAATTCGATAGATTCGGTAATCGGGTACTCCTCTACCTTAACCAGCAGGGATGCTGTACTATCGGTCTCGTTCAATGAAAATATTTCTACATCTTTGAAGAGCCCCTGATTATACAAGCTTTTGACAGCCTTTTGAATGTCGACGGCATTAAACTGCTGTCCGGCGCGCAACCCGGCAGCGTTGCGTATCACCTGTGGCTGGTAAACTGTGGCTCCTTCAACGACCAGCGAATCGAGGGTCTTCCCTCGTAAGCCTGCGATGAAAACTGTTACAAACGTGCATGCAAGGATAAAAGTCCGTGTCATTTAAACTCCAAAGCTAAACCGTTAAAGAAACGGATACATTATCAGAAACAAATTCAAAAGTCAAAAACTTTTCTAAATCGGGTAATCGGCAACCGCAACTGCATATTAAGCTTGGGATTATGTTCAATATCATTCTCTCCACGATGAAATCCATAACTTACATCAAAAACCAAATACCGCATCGGATAGTACTCTAATCCCAAACTATGCTCAGGATGTATAAGCGTATCGGAGGGCACCAGCTCGGTTCGCCATTTCAAAAAAAACCTGTCTCGCCAGAGGTATCTGCCTACAGTTACTCCGACATTTGCCAGCGCAAGATTATCCCACTGTCCTGCAAGGCCTTGAAAATTATTATTGTAAAGGTAGTAAAAATAATTCGACGCAATGGATGTTTCAAAGCTTATCACATCTAATCCTAAACGACGGGCTAATCTTCTCTCAATACGCTGTAGAAAATACCTATGCAAATACTGTTCGCCAAAATTGGAGAAAAAACCACCGGCCCCCTCAAATGTAACGACCCTCAATCCCGCTTGTCTGTAAAATTCCCTTTCCGATTCTCCAGGGATTTCATCGAAATCGGAACTGAGTCGAAAAGTAATCTCATTAAAACGGCCTTTTTCGGATAACGTTCCGGTTTCGGGATCTTTGGTCAAAAGTGCCAATTTCACTCGCTCAAACCTGCTGGTGTCCGAAAAGGCTTCCGCACTTCCCCAGATAAACGGAAGATTTTCGAACCCATTTTCACCGGGAAACGGTTCGGGTATGAAATCAACTCCTACTTCAAAAGTACGATTGAAGGTCTTGCCATAGTATACGGCTCCCCGATAAGATCTCAAGCCACCATAGATTCGAAATGTTCTATCAAGATCGCGACCACGTATTTGTACTTCCCCATTCGGATCTACAAACGCCTCAACCACACGCATCAGACGTTTTCTCATTCCCACATCGTAGAAATACATTACGTTTCGGTTACCGATTTTGATGTCCATATCCCAGGTAATATATGGAAAAGGGTCAAAAGGCCATGGCAGAACCTCCTCGGTGAGAAAGGGAAAGGTAAATTCTACATCCCGAATAATCCAGGTGCCTGTCAGCTGTAACCGATCTATAGGTCCGGAAACGGCGAAACGGTCAAATGGTTCACGTCCCGCAAATTCAACATCGGCAACATCTCCTTCAACCATAAATCCGGGCAAATGAACATGAATTCCTTCATCGGGAGTATCCGCCAGAAGCACTCCGGCATTTACCGGACCGATCATAATCGGTTCAATCCCTTCGGGGATATCATGGGAAGAGAATATCCTGACGAGTCTTTTCCGGACTTTGCCTTCCATCCGCAGGGTAAGTCGTGAAAGATCAGCCATGGAGGAGTGAAAGTTAAAATCTTCTATCTCATCTTGAACAAAAGGGAAAAGCGTCAATACCCCTTTTTCGATTTCGATATCAGCCTTCGATAGTGCCCATTTCCCATTGTTAACAAATGCCTCGATGTCAATTGTCCCAGCCCCCTTTCCTCCGATGGGAGAATCGACATATCTGCTGATAACCGCAAGCAAATCCCCCTTTCCCCTCAGGTATGCATACATAGTATCACGTTCGTTTTCTTCACCGGATATGAAAGACCAAGGTATTGAGCCACCCCCGGTCATTGATAAGCGAGTGGAATCAGAGGCCGTAATTGTGCGAACACATACCCCATCCGAATCCAGCTCGATTTGGGAATTTACATCGACCAGAGAGTACTCGTTTACCTCCAACGCAGGCATCTCCGCCTCAATGGTAATCGGAAAACCCGAATCTGTCGAAGTAAAAGACGCCGAAACCGCCCCCTCCAATCTCAGGTCCTCATTGGAATCCATGAGAATGAAATCTGCCAGTTCAGCATTTATCAGTTCTCCGGCAATAAAAAACGATCTGTCTTTTTTCAGAGAATCAACCGACACAAGAATACGCCTATCTTTGCGCACCACGAATGGATGTACAATCAGATTATCCCCTTGCCCTGCTATAACCAGATCTGTTTCAAGGGAATCGATACCCCCGATATTGGCATCGCGCACATGAATGCGGCTACTGCTGCGAATCTCATCCATTTTTCCGGACAATCGTACATTGATATCTACAGTCCCTTTACGAAACACATTCTTTTCGTTCAGAAACAACGTATCCAGGAGAGAGAGTGGAATGGAATTACCCGTAAGAAGGACATTCAGGTCTTCCGATTTGTCAAAATCCATTCCCGCAGTACCGGTCACATGATTAGCAATCTCAATTGATTTTATAACAAGTGAATCCTCAAACAGATCACCCTGTACATTCAGCGGTAAGCGTACTCCGTTATACTGCAGGACACTGTTGTCCAGCGAAATTGTATGTGGCTGATGAGCCT
Organism: uncultured Fibrobacterota bacterium; assembly: GCA_964419255.1. Lineage (GTDB taxonomy): Bacteria > Fibrobacterota > Chitinivibrionia > Chitinivibrionales > CAYFVL01 > CAZPHU01. Next base: position 14,967 of record CAYQOU010000074.1, read on the forward strand.
TTGGGGATAAAGTCGCCTGAAAATTAATATCACCAGAAACATTTCCATCAAAATGCATTCTCCCTTTTATCTCCGGATGACCAAGCAAACCGACTACATTCCCCTCGATGTATGGATTATTTACAGAAAATGAACCGGGTATTTTGTGAAGCAATGTTTCAATCGCCTGCGTGTTTATTGAAAAGCTGCTGTTAATATGCGGCTTTTTGCCCCAGGGTGAATGAATATCTCCCGAAACCGAGAAAGTACCGGGAGCACTGTCTTTCTGCACACTCCCAAAGGTAAGCTTTTCTTCATCACCATAGATAGACAGGTGAACATTATCAAACTGCAAATCACGGTATGTAAAACTATCCCCACCCCCCAGTACCTCGAACGAAAAATCTTTGCCTTCCCCCGTAATCTGCCCGCTAACTCCCAGTTGCCCCTTCAATTCGGGGGAAAACAGGTTACTAAATGTGTGCAGATCTCCTGCGAACATATATTTTGAGCGCCCCCCATCGACTTGAACTGATCCACGCCCCTTTAGTTGATATTCATCCTGCCGGGCATTCAAAGATTTCAATTCAACCGAATTGCTGTTGAGTATCCAGTTGGCCTGCCAATCGGTGATCGGAATATTCTTATAAGACAAACCACCCAATGATGTTTTGACCTGAAGATCGTCCTGATCGATCTTTTGGGTTATTCGAGCGCTTAACCAGCCTCTTCCTGATAGCTGTTTCCCTATCTCCGGGGGTAGCGAAACCGGAAATCCGAGTGGTTTTATGTTTGTGCAGCGAATGTGTAGTAATCTCTCACTCTCATCCGCAAAGTCCCACCTGCCACGGGCGCTGATATCGATATCGCCCCATTTACTTTTTACGGATTCTACAACCAGCTTACTGTTTTCTAAGCTCAGCCGGGCATTCCCATCGCTGACCGGAGCAGGTACTTGGGGAAAAGAAAATTTACCATCTGAAACAGTTATGTATCCATTGGATTGCAGATTTCTGATGATATTTGTATCCGGGAAACTAAACTCGCATGTGCCGTCAATGGTGCCGGCCGCAACGGCAAAATGTTCCAAATTGATGGATTTTCGTAAACGCGCATTTTTTAACCTCACGGATACCCGGTGCAGATCGCCCGGTGGTGCGATATGGGCATTAATCGAAAAATTCCTGCGAAAACTGGCGATTCTTCCGTAAAGCTCAACGTTGATGCCGTGTTCATCCTGAATCACCCTGCCATCAAGACCACCGCCAACCAAAGGCCTTTTCCCCTCTATTCCAACGATCTCAAATGCCCCATCTTTGATAAGAATACTGGACACGGGCAGTTTTCGTAATTTTTCCTGTTTGAGAATAGAAGTATTATCGCTAATCTGTTTGTTGGAGGATTTGCTGTCGCGCAAATGAATTTGAAATTGCGGATCAACAAAAATGATTTTGTTGATGCAGCGGCTGAAATCACCTCCACTGGCGATCAGCTTTCGTAGTGCAAAGCCGATTTTTATATCATGAATATGGATTTTGAAAGCCTGAAGTGGAACCGAGATATTTACATCCTGTAAATAAACGGCTAAAAAGCCAAGGCGGACTTTTTCGACAGAAAAAGATCCGCCGACAAGCTCGGAAATCTGCTGTATAAGGATGGTCTCGATGTTGCGATTTCGCTCGATAAGTTTAACACCCTGATACAGCAGAAAAGAAGTTACAAAGACGATTATTGACAGGATCAGAATCCACTTACGGGGCCTCATCCGATGCCTTTTCAGTGATAAAAACCAGTTCGTCGCCTTTCTTCTCTATATGAACGGTATCACCTTCATGAAATCCGTCACTGAGAAATTCTTCGGCAAGACGATCTTCCACCAGACGCTGAATCGAGCGACGCAAGGGACGCGCACCCAATACCGGATCAAAACCTTTCTCGACAATATGCTTTTTGGCATCCTTATCGATTTGCAGATGGATATTTCTCTCCAGCAGACGCTGCTCTACTTCTGCCAGTTGAATGTCCACAATCCTGGCGATCTCTTCTTTTCCAAGTGAATTGAACACAATCGTATCATCGACGCGATTGAGAAATTCTGGATTGAAAATCCGTTTCAACTCCTCCATCACCCGTGATTTCATCGCATCCCGCGCGTCCTGATCGGAAGGTTTACCGAATCCGACCTTGCCGGCCTTCTTGACCTCGCGAGTCCCTGCATTTGATGTCATTATGATGATAGTGTTTTTAAAATTCACGTGTCGACCATATGAGTCGGTTAAAAGACCATCATCCAGAATCTGTAAAAGGATATTGAACACATCGGGATGGGCCTTTTCGATCTCGTCAAGCAGGATAACCGAATAGGGCTTCTTGCGGACTTTCTCTGTAAGCTGTCCACCTTCTTCATACCCAACATATCCTGGAGGGGCCCCGACCAGTCGACTCACGGCGAATTTTTCCATGTATTCCGACATATCTATGCGCACCAGCGCATCTTCTGAGTCGAAAAGTGCCTGAGCCAATGCCTTTGCCAATTCAGTTTTCCCCACTCCCGTCGGACCGAGGAAAATAAAAGATGCGATAGGACGACGGACATTATGAAGCCCCGCACGAGAACGTCGTATGCTTCTGGCGACAGCCTCAAGCGCAGCTTCCTGTCCGATAACACGCTTTCGCAGGTGATCTTCCAGTGCCAGAAGTTTCTTTGATTCTTCTTCTTCCAGGCGGGAAAGCGGAATGCCGGTGATAGTGGATATTACTTCCACCACCGTATTCTCATCAACCAACAGCCGCTCTTCAGATTTCGACTTCCGCCACAGAGCCTTCTTTTCAAGCAGATCTCCCTTAAGCTTATCCTGCTTGTCCCTCAACTTTGCGGCACGCTCAAACTCCTGCTGCTCCACAGCTCTTTCCTTTTCCCTGACGACCTCCGCGATTTCCTTTTCCATATCGCGAATTTCCGGTGGGATCTCCATGCTGGAAAGACGCTTACGAGCACCGGCTTCATCGATAACATCGATCGCCTTGTCCGGAAGAAATCTGTCGGATATATACCGGTCGGAATGCCGGACAGCTACATCAATCGCTTTTTCCGAATAGGTTACCTTATGGTGCTCTTCATAGTTGTGTCGTAATCCACGCAGGATCTGGATGGTTTCACTTACATTGGGCGGATCGATCATGATAGTCTGAAAACGCCGCGCCAAAGCGCCGTCTTTTTCTATGTACTTGCGATACTCATCCAGTGTGGTTGCCCCGATGCATTGAATCTCACCACGCGAAAGCGCAGGCTTGAAAATATTCGAGGCATCCAGACTACCTTCCGAACCACCGGCACCAACGATTGTGTGAAGCTCGTCGATGAAGATGATTATGTTGTCGTTTTTCTGCAGCTCAACCATCAGAGCTTTCAGCCGTTCCTCAAACTGTCCCCGATATTTGGTGCCGGCGACCATGGAAGCCATATCCAGGTTGATAACCCTCTTATTTTCGAGCACCTGAGGGATATTTTTCTCGATAATTTTCTGTGCCAGCCCCTCCACAATAGCAGTCTTACCGATTCCCGGTTCCCCGATAAGCACAGGGTTGTTTTTCTTTCTTCGGCTTAGGATCTGGACAACTCTTTCGATTTCTTTTTCTCTGCCGATAACCGGGTCTAATCGCCCCTCTTTAGCCATTGCTGTCAAATCACGGCCAAAATGGTCGAGAAACGGTGTTTTGCTTTTTTCTTTGCTCGCACTCACGCTCTCTCCTCCCCGCAGCACTCGTCCGATCTCCTCTTTGACCTTATCGTATTCGAGCCCTGCCGATGCCAGTGCATTTGCTGCAGCCGATTCGGTGTCCTTCATCAATGCCAGAAGCAGGTGTTCGGTGCCGATATACTTGTGCGACATCGAGCGAGCTTCATTTGCCGCAATCTCAAGCACCTTCTTTGCTCGTGGCGTAAAGGGTAGCATCTGTCCGATAGTCATCATGCCACCGGTCGAGGTGATCGCCTTCTCGATACTGGCGGTCAACTCGTCTAAATCTACCCCCATGCTGCGAAGAACAGCAACCGCTACACCATCACCTTCCTTGATCAGTCCAA
>CAYQOU010000075.1:0-17432 GCA_964419255.1 uncultured Fibrobacterota bacterium
AGGCAGAGGTCTGCAAAACCTTTATCCCCAGTTCGAATCTGGGTGCCGCCTCCATGTTTTCCCTCCAGAAAAATTCTTTGCCTGCTCGTCTAATATCGGTTTTGATTTCATCGTTTAGAGTAACCGAGTGGGCGAGTATCCGAAAGCCGATCTCATCTCTGCCGGGACTTGGCATACTATTCTCGTCCGGGTGTTTATTATTTCCTGATCAGGCAGAACCGCAATCGGTTTATCGGTGTTTGGTTTCACGATCACTCGAAAGGTAAAGCCGGAGACGCATAGGCAAATAAGCTCCGGCCTTTCCGGACAGCAGAGGGGAGGATATGAAGGTATGAATCAAAGAATCCAAATAATCAAGGGTGATATCACGCAACAGGATGTGGATGCTATCGTCAATGCTGCAAACACATCACTTCTTGGTGGTGGAGGAGTTGATGGCGCGATTCATCGCGCCGCGGGGCCGCAGCTTCTTCAGGAGTGCAAAACACTCGACGGATGCAAAACTGGTGAGGCAAAGGCGACGGGAGGCTACCGGCTTGCGGCTCGATGGGTGATTCACACTGTCGGGCCGGTATGGCATGGTGGAGAGGGAAACGAAGATTCTCTTCTAGCTTCGGCCTATCGCAGCAGTTTGCAGGTAGCAGAGAAGCTGGGCGCTCAGTCGGTGGCATTTCCTTCCATAAGTACCGGTGCTTACCGTTTCCCTGTTGAGCGGGCTTCAAAAATTGCAATCGATACCATAGAGAGATTTTTAGACGACCACCGGATTCCGTCCCGCATACTTCTTGTATGTTTCGATGAGGAGGTATATCAAACCTATCGGAGACTCAGACAGTAAAATTCTGCAGCGGTACCACCTCGGGCAGGTCTTGCTGCATGTTGAGTATTTCGGTGGGGACCCATTTAATGGTCAGTTTGGATTTGCGGCGGGATGCCAGAGCTTCGATAATATAGGAGTACCATGACTCGCGTGTGCCGATGATAAGTTGGTGGGTGGGGTTTGTTTCCAGTATACGTTTAAGGTTTTTAAGAGTTCCGAGTACCGGATATCCTTCAAAAGTAACCGGCGGTTTTTCCGTTTCGTGCGGCCAGATAATGCCTGTGATCCGGGCGGTGGAATCTTTTTCAACATTATTGATAAGAAGCGAGGCTATGGGGCCGTCACCGATAATAATTACTTTTCCGGTAGAATAGAGCGAATTTTTTAGATGCGTGATTTTGGAGAACGCCTCTCTCCACAGAGGAAGTATAAAGCTCAAAAGAATGGCTGAAATCGCAAAGGCAATACGGGAAAACGCCAGGGATCTGATAAAATAGAGGAGTGCCAGAAAAGTCACCGATGCCAGAAATCCCGAGATGACGGCGCTGCTGAAAGAATAACGTCCGGTAAAAAACATTCCCCTGATAGCATAGGTGGCCAGAAATATCACCGACATGAGGGCATGCATTATCAGCATGTCTCCTAATATAGCGGTCGTATAGGGGTTTTCGGCTCCCGGTACCAGCGAAAACCGTATGGAGATAGTGGCCAAAACCACCACATTGATAAGTACCAGATCCACCAGGCTGGCAAAGAGAGAGCGCACAAAGGTCTGAGCCATATTGACCGTAGCCTGAATCCCGATGCCCAGGAAAATGAGCCAGCCGGGGATAAATGTTCCGTAAGAGTTACGATACTTCCGGGAGAATAGAATCATTGCCTCATAGAAGGCGGCACGCGAGCGTATCGACTGTTTTGCCGAACTCTTTCCTTTGAAATGGACTATTTGGGTTTTGGGAGTATACCATACCGCATATCCGTGTTGCCGTGCCTTGGCACATAGATCCAGGTCTTCTCCATACATAAAAAAGCTCTCATCGAATCCTCCGATTTTTTCGAAAGCCGAGGTCCTCATAAACATAAATGACCCGGAAATGGCATCGACTTCGGCCTCGACATCCGGATCCAGGTAAGTCATATTATACTGGCCGAAGGTTCTACTGCGCGGAAAGAGCTTGCTCAAACCAAACAGGTGGGAGAAACCATTAAATGGTGTGGGAAACCCTCTTCGGCAACTTGCCTGAAAACTGCCGTCGGGATTGAGTATCTTGGGGCCGGCAATTCCCACGTCGGGATTGTTTTCCAACAAATCGACGCACACTTTCAGAGTGTTGTGGGATATGAGCGTATCGGGATTCAGAAAGAGAACATACTTCCCACGTGCATGGTGTGCTCCAACATTGCAGGCTTTGCCGAAACCCAGATTGCTTTTGAGTCCGATCCAGATTATATCGGAAAAAGCCTCGGTTATACTGTGCTGGGAGTTATCCCCGGAATTGTTATCAACCACGATGATTTCTGTCTGTTCTGCAAGTTCGGCCTCATGTACGGAGCGTACGGCCTGGCAGACAAAGTCGGGTACTTTGTAGTTAACGATAACAACGGATATGAGAGTGTCGGGACTTTCCACTGTTACTTGTTTCTGCCGAAAATTGAAAGAAATCGTAATTTAATGAGCAGGATGAGGGCTTCTTTAACGATTCCAGACGACATCTTGGATACCCCATTTTGCCTGTCGGTGAAAACTATGGGTATTTCGGTGATCTTGAACCCTTTTTTCCATACGTGATAATGCATCTCAACCTGAAAACTATACCCTGAAGAGCCAATTTTTTCGAGGTTAATCGTCTCCAACACCTTCCGCCTGAAACATTTGAATCCGGCTGTACAATCTTTTACCGGAATACCTGCAACAGTTCTGGCGTAAAGATTCCCAAAATAGCTTAGAAGCAGCCTGCTCATGGGCCAGTTGATGACATTGACTCCCGAGACATAACGAGAACCGATCACCAGGTCTGCATTTTCGATCGCTTCGAGAAACTGCGGTAAGTAGGATGGATTGTGGGAAAAGTCTGCATCCATCTCGAAGATGTATTCATACTGACGTTGGAGAGCCCAATTAAAGCCGCTTATGTATGCTCGGCCAAGGCCCTGCTTTTTCGAGCGATCAAGCACATAAATATGCTTGAGGCTGCGTCCCAACTCCTTTACCACATTGCTTGTACCATCGGGTGAGTTATCATCGACCACCAGTATATGAATGCCCGGCAGGATCTTACGGATTTCCGGGATGAGAAGGACAATGTTTTCCCGTTCATTATAGGTAGGGATAATAATCAAGGCCTGCGAGTCTTTTTCCACGGAGTCTAAATCCTTTTTCAATGACTAATTAGATTCTTTGTCTGCCACCTGTCCTCCGTATTCCGTCCAGCTCCGAGCCACATGCGGGATGAAGGGAGGAGGAAAAGCACCTTTTTAGTCGTAATAACTGTTCACGTGTTCTTGTTTTCTAATTCCTTGACCTTTGATCTCCGGCTCTGCCGGACTTTGGTATACATATGTAACGATATCACGTATATGTGTCGAAGATACCTATAGCAGGATTCATAGCCAAGAAAAATAACAACAGCCTGCCCCGTGAGCAAGATATATGGATATTCGTTTAGTCGCGGGTAATTGTTGAATGCAGAGACTAAAAAGTATGTGCTTTGCGGAATCAATCCGCTAAACAAACAGTTTAAGCGTATCTCCATCCCTTTCCAGTGCTCAATTCATGCGCTTCGGATGGTTTTTACTGAAAATGATAAAAAATTGTATACACCTATTCTTGCATATGGCATATTTTATAGTTCAGCAGTATCATAACATGGATAATGACAAGTAGTATCCCTTCAGGTTAGAATTAATCTTGAGCTCACGAATTCTTCTCTTAAACGTAAATCGTTGTAAATCACCATATCCCGTGTATCCGTTGGGTATATCCCACCTGGCTGCCACATTAAGAAAAAGAGGACACACGGTCTTTCTGGGTGATATAAACATCCATGGCGAAAAGCTGAAAGAGCTTATAGAAGGCTGTCGTGCAGATATGGTGGGACTGTCTCTGCGCAATATCGATACAACTCAGATGGATCGTGAACGGTTTTTCGTGCCGGATCTGCAGGATGCGGTTAAAGCAGTTCGCTTATCTACTGATGCACCTGTTGTAGTGGGAGGGAGCGCCTTTTCTCTTTTTCCGGAACGTATACTTGAGTTTACCGGGGCCGACTACGGGATTCACGGAGAAGGTGAAGCTGCATTATCTGCGCTGGTGGAAGCTTTGGAAAAAGGTGAAGCGGTAGATACGATCCCGGGGCTGGTGTATAGAGAGGACGGTCGGGTCAAAAAAAACGAAAAGACCGACTGCGCCGTAGATGAAATCTGTCCGGCGGTTCATCCTGATGAATTGGTCAAATACTACCTCGACTCCAGTCTCATGCTTAATCTGCAGACTCAGCGGGGGTGTGCGTTTAGATGTTGCTACTGCACCTATCCTCTCATTGAAGGACGAAATTTTCGTCGCCGCAAACCCGAGGCTATTGCTGATGAACTGTCGGCGGCTTGCGGCAAAGGGTGTTCGTACTTCTTTATTGCAGATTCCGTATTTAATACATCCGCCGAGCATGTGGCGGGTGTATGTGAAGAGATTCTGCGGAGAGATCTTCGAATGCACTGGGGGTGTTTTCTTCGGCCCAAAAATCTGACCAATGAGATAATGGCATTAATGAGTCGAGCGGGTCTAAGGCATGTCGAATTCGGCACCGACAGCTTCTGCGACACGGTGTTGGATGCATATGGTAAGAATTTTTCTTTCGACGATGTAATGCATTCAAACGAAATGGCCCTCCAGAATAATATCCGTGCGGCCCATTTTCTGATCTTCGGCGGTCCATCAGAATCCGAGCAGACTATGAAAGAGAGCTTTACCAATTCACAAAGTCTGCGGCGAACCGTCATATTCGCCTCCACCGGCATGCGTCTGTATCCGGAAACACCACTGTATGATCATGCGCTCCGTGAAGGGTCGATATCTGAAAACACTGATCTTCTCAGGCCGTATTATTATAGTACTCCCGGTATCAGTGAGCAGCGTGTCTTTGAGCTACTCCAGGACTTTCGCAGGCAGAGTCGAAGATGGCTTATAAATGAACCAACCGATCACACCCTGAAAATCATGAATTCACTTCGGAGTCGAGGAGTCAAGGGGCCGCTGTGGGAATTTATGGCCGGTTGAAAAAGAACTATTCATGAATATCGTACTGTTTCATCCTCGCGGTTATGACAACACTGATGGGAAAACCAGTCTTGCCCACAAGGCGGTAAAAACAGCTCCCATAGGTCTGGCATCCATAGCCGCCGTACTGAAAAAACAGGGGCATCAGGTAACAATCTACGATGCACATCTGTTTGCGCGTATTCCCAATTCCCGGTGGATTGAAAAAATAATCGATTGTAACCCCGATTTTGTCGGCTTCAGTGCAACAACACAAAGCTTTCTTGACGCATACTCGGTTGCAGCTGGTATAAAGGAAAAGCAAAGCGACATCAGCATCGTATTTGGCGGCGCGCATGTCTCTTGGGGGCAAGAGGAGTTGATGCGTCAATATCCAGCTATCGACTACATCGTGGCCGGGGAAGGGGAGTTTGCCTTTGCGGAACTTGCGGAGGGGAAAAAACAATCCCGGATAGAGGGACTCATCTATCGCAACGGCTCGCGCGTGGAAAGTGGACCGCCGCGCACCGCACTGTGTACCATGGATGAACTTCCATTCCCCGCCTATGATCTGCTGGATGGTTTTGCACGTAAGTACGAACTCGCCCTGTTTAATTATGCCTCCCACCCCGGTGCAACCGTCATCTCCTCTCGCGGGTGTGTGTATAACTGTTCGTACTGTGATCGCTCCGTGTTTCAGAAAAGTTTCCGGTGGAACTCTCCGGAGTATACCTTCGAACTCGTAAAATGGCTGCATACGGATTTTGGTATCAGGCATGTCATCTTCTATGATGATCTTTTCACACTGAACCGCAAACGCGTCTCACGGCTTTGCTCTCTGTTGCGGCAAAGCACCATGAAAATCCGATTCAATTGCATCGTGCGTATCGGGCATATAGATAATGATCTGATTCAAGAGCTTAAGTCTGCGGGGTGCTGGATGGTGCATGTGGGAATCGAATCCGGCGATCAAAAAATTCTCGATCAGCACAAACAGGCGCTTTCTCTGGAGGATATCAGGCGGGATATAAACCTGATTTATGATTCCGGTTTATGGGTAAAGGGATTGTTTATGATGGGTTTTCCTGGTGAAAGCGAGGAGTCCATCCAAAAAACGATCGACTTCGCCTGCTCTCTGCCCCTGAAGGATGTCAATGTTACGGCTTTTACCCCTTTCCCCGGAGCGCCGATCACCGCCAATATTCAATCTCTGGGGCAGTTTGAAAATGATTGGGAGAAGATGGATTGCGTAAATTTTGTTTTTGTACCCAATCAGCTAAATTCGAAAGAAACCCTGCAAGAGTATTATGGCCTTTTCATACGAAAGTTTTATAACCGGCCCTTTATGCGCAAAATCTACCGGCGAATGCTGTGGGAGTCGCCGCACAGCTACTGGCGCCTGGTCAAACATGCCGGAGCGTTTCTTTCGTACGCCTCGCGATTAAAGACCTGAGTCGCTCTTTTCAGAGAAGTATCTCATAGATATCATGCGGCACCCATGCATTCCAAGCCGGAGTAAAAAAACAATTCCCGCATTGGCTTGCTCCTCTGCTTGGCGGTCGCGAGGATCACAGGTGTGGCAGTAGTGCATAAAAGCAGCATCTGTATGCACAAAAGCAGGCTTTTCGGCCATATTCCTCATCTGCGTTTTTTCTCTCCTTAATTTTACGGTCTCCGCCTCTGCAGCTTCGGTGTGAATGTGTGTCGATACGGTTTATCTTAAATACTCCCGAGCCAGTATCGTAATGGAATTGGACATGTTATCTATCTCAGAACCTCAACAAACGGTTTGAACCTGTCGGCAATCGTGTGAAACACATCTGAGGTGTTCAACCATTTATGAAACTCAATGCTTCAGAAGATTGCGCTAATCGCCGCTCGGAGGAGCGCTTGATTCAGGTACCAGTATTTTGCCGCCTGGGAGAAACGTAAACGGCCTTAAAGTTACACTCGAGGTTTAAAAGGCTTAAATGCCTTTAAATTTCCAACCACAATTTGTAAAATTTTAAAGTAATCATCAGAGAAAAACATTTCACGACTGAACAAAAAAGAGTCGAGACCGGGGAGGACACACATGGCTGCCAAACATGACAGAAGTCTCAAAAACCACTTGAATGCGTTGAAAAAAGGAGAACGCGTTTTTGAGAACGCTTTTCAGAGTGTGGCTCGCATGATATTGGAAGACACTATCGAAAAGGTCGTTGTCAACGGAAAGACGACATTTGATTTTGGTATCTTCCGATCGGGAGCCAAGCACGTGATCGGCATGTATGATGAAATCAACAGTTTTGTTTCCTACGTCAAGGATGCAGCCGAAGGAGGGTCCTCTTCCGAAATGGCCTATGTGCTGGTGGGAGAGCCGGGAAACGGAAAAACCTTTTTTGTAGAATATCTGTGCTCCAAATACCGGGATTTTCTTACACAGCCACAAAACCGCAAATACACCTTCAGGTTTGTTAATCTGGACAAACTGGGAAACTACGGGAAGATCTCGACTATTGAAAGTCAGACCTATGAAGATCCCGCGGTGCTGGCGATGAATCTCGGTGAGACCGCCACTCAAAGCAGAGAATTGCTGGTCAAACAGTTTGGTTTCACCGATAAAATGCTTGACACCATCTATCACAACTATCGTCCGATGGGAGCATGCAGCGAGTATATCTGGAATGAAATCAGAGAATATACAGATGGGAATCTGGATGAGATGCTCTCATTTATAGAAATTTTTCCGATTCCGCTTAGCGAAAGCCTTGGAACGGTCACCGGCAAATATCCGGCCAAAGACAAAATGACCTCTTCTGCAGTCGATCTGCTGGGGGAAGAATCAATACAACGTCTGTTGCATATCACCGACACAAACAATCCCTATCGTTTCGACCTGAGGCGGGGAGCTTTGGCGCGCGTTGCAGGCGGCGGCATACATTTCAGCGACGAAATTTATAAAAACAAAAAAGATCTGGTACAAGTATATCTTGGTGTGATTCAGAACCGGACGATCGAAATTGACGGCTACAAATGGCCGATAGATACCTTGATTGTCGCGACCAGTAACAATTCCGAGTTCAACAGATTTCTTTCCGAAAAAGAGGAGGCCCCGATTGTTGACCGGTGTAGAATCTGCTACGTCTCGCATAACACAAATTATCGCCTGCAGAAAGAGCTGACACAGTATTCGCTTGGAAGCGAATCGCGCACGACCCTCAACCGGGAACGTCTGCATCAGGACCCCAATCTCAACTATGCAGCATCCGTTGCGGTCACTCTGTCTCGTCTGGCGCGTTCCGAGAAACTGACACCGGTCGAGACGATGAAACTTGCCGCGGGGGAGGTGGCGGGGGAAAAGAGTATCAAGACACTTGCAGAGGTGATCGATACCCTTAACCAGGATCCGGTAATAGTCAACCGTTTCGGTCAGAAAGGACTCGGGCAACGAAACCTCGGTCGCGCCATACAGCTTCTGATCGAGAGTTCCGAGACCAATGAGGGCCGATGTATGTTTGCCTACGATATCTTCAAGGCGCTGGAAAGAGTCGTGCTCGATTATGTCAGCGATCCAAACGACAGAAAGAAATATATCGAAGACATAAAGATCGCCAAAGGGCTGTATCGCGAACGGATCATGACCGAGATGTTCAATGCTTACATGGATGAGCCGCATGCTATCCGAAAGGATGTACTCAACTATGTCAATATGATTATCGGTATAGATGCCGAGAATCTGGGGCCTGATAAGATGTGGAAATATAAAGACCCGCAAACGGGAGAGCTCAAAGCGTTGCGTATCGATGAGCGTTTCATCAACAGCGTTGAAGAGCGTCTGGGACTCAAGACCCGTGAGCAGCGGGAAACGTTCAGAACGTCGATTCGCAAAATTTACGGGCAGAAAATATCTCTGGATCCGGGTTATGATTTCATGGATAACCTTGAGCTTGTAAAGGCTGTCACCGATGTTCGGCTCAAGTCCGATATCGCGGGAGCCGGTAGTCTGGTTGGAGCGCTGGCAAACCGGACCAATGAGGAAAACCAGAAACTTTACGACCGCATGATCGATACGATGCTCAATCGACTCAACTACTGTAAAACATGTGCACAGAAAACAATAGAATACTTCTGCACACAAGATGATGAGAGCTGATGATTATGGATGAAAAGCATACCCGTCTTGAAAAGCAGTTTGAAGAGCTGAAACGAAAGGGGCTTTCAGCCGATCAGGAGAAGCGTATTCGGCAGGAGCTTGATGGCCCTGTCGAGCATCAGGAACCTGATCAGGAGATTCCGGCGGGAGACACGTTTCTTATCGAGCCATCGATTTACAACTACGCCGATATGGTTTCGCTCCAGTTCAGTAAGGCTTCCCAATCACCTCATTTGGGTTTAAGTACGCTGGATGAGCTGCTGGAGCGTGACCGACAGCGCGAAAAAGACGGCTTTCCGCGCAAGATACGTATCGGGCGCCTGATAAGGCCGGGCAGGGAAGAGAAAAATGCTATCGTGATTGTACCCACCACGGTGGAGGAAAAGTTTATTCACGATGCTATCCGGGACCCTTCCCAGGAGGGGCAGGCAGGGGGTTCGGGCGATGGTGCGGAAGGGGAAGTCATAGGAGAGCAACCGGTGCGACCGCAGCAGGGTGAAGGAACCGGAGCGGGGGAAGGGGGAGATTCCTCCCATGAGATGGAGTCAAGCGCCTATGATCTGGGGAAAATTCTTACCGAAAAGTTTGAACTGCCCAATCTTCAGGACCGCGGAAACAAGCGCTCTCTGACAAAGTATACCTACGATATAACCGATAAAAATCGCGGATTCGGTCAGGTTCTGGACAAAAAAGCAACTCTGCGCAAGGTGCTCGAGACAAACTTCAACCTGGGGAAAATACCGGATGTAAACAATATCGATACAACCGACATGATAATCAGTCCGCGTGACAAGATATATCGCATATTGTCGCGTGAAAAGGATTACGAATCTCAGGCAGTAGTTTTTTTCGTGCGAGATTACAGCGGTTCCATGGCGGGCAAGTGCACAGAGCTTGTGGTGTCACAACACGTGATGATATACAGCTGGCTTCTGTATCAGTATGCCAAACGTATTCAGACACGCTTTATCCTTCATGACACCGATGCCAGGGAAGTTTCTGATTTCTATACATACTACAATTCCAAGGTAGCCGGTGGTACCCAGGTGTCTTCGGCCTATCATCTGGTAAATGAGATTGTGGAAAAGGAAAACCTTGCGCAGGATTACAACATTTACGTTTTTCACGGTACGGATGGCGATGACTGGGACAGCAGGGGGGATAAGTCTATTCCTGAACTGCGCAGGATCATGCAGTATGCAAATCGAATTGGCGTTTCTATCGTAGAGCACTCCTATGGCGGGGGGCAGAAAACGGAAGTACAGCGTTATCTTGAAAAATCGGGAATGCTGGTGAAGCATGCGGACCTGTTGCGCATGGATGTGATGGATGAGAATGCGGATGAAAAGAGACTCATCGAAGGAATACGCAAGCTGATTTCGGAAGAGATAATAGCCTAGATTAATAATCAGGGCACGAATGGCGGGAACCACATGGAATTAATTGACCAGAAGACAAAAGCAATCATGGAAGGGTGTAAGCGGCGGGCATACGATGCCGGTTTACGTTTTGGCGACGAGACACTGGAATATATCGTCAGTAACCGGGATCTGATCGAACTTTCCCCCAAACTGATGATTCCCACGATGTATGATTACTGGGTGCATGATGTTGAGGTGCTTAAGGAGAAGGGCAGGTATGAGCTTTACCCGAGCAATCCTTATGAAACGGTAATCAACACCAGACCGGCCATTTCATTTTACAATGATAATAATCCGGACTGGATGAACGTGATGATTTTCTATCATGTGCTTGCGCACATAGACTTTTTCAACAACAACAACTATTTCAGCAACACATGGGACTACGATTTCACCGGACATGCGCTGTCGGATAAACGTCTGATTGCAAAGCTGCGCTCGGAAAAGGGACGCTGGGTCGATTACATCATCGAGTTTGCCCGCGGGATAGATAATATGGTAGGCTATTTCAATGAACTATCGCACGGCAGCGGACAGCAAGCAAATAAAATAACCATGCTTGACTACTATTTTGATGTTTTCCTTCAAACCGTAAAGATAGTTTCGACCGGCGAGTATGTAAAAGAACTGAAGAGATATAATGAATACCAGAAAACATACCGGAATGCCGGCGAAAAGATGTTTTTCGCTGAAGTGTTTTCAAAAAACCCTGAATTTGAATCCCTTTACAAGAAACATGTTGACTCACACACCGACGCTTCACACCGCGATCTGCTTCAATACATCCTGGATAATTCCGATTTTTTAAGCAAAGATGAAAACAGATGGATGAAATCGGTAATCGAGGTGGTGCGTAAAACATCCCTCTATTTCCAGCCGCAGATTAGAACGAAGATAATGAATGAGGGATGGGCAAGCTACTGGCACGAGAAGTTGTTTCTGGCCGATGACCGGATAACGGGGCATGAGGTAGATTTCGCCCGCACTCATGCAGGGGTCGCATCTCTTCCACGCGTCGGGCTCAACCCGTATGCTCTGGGGCTGCGGATGTTTTATTACATCGAGGATCTGGGAAATACAGGGCGGCACTCGCTTGATTACCGGTTGTTGTCCGATAGCCGGCGTCGGGAAAACTACGATACAAAACAAAACTGTGGGCGGGAGCTGATCTTCGAGGTGCGTCGACAGCTTTCCGACAGTCTCTTTATTGACACTTTCCTCGACCAGGACTTTGTCAACAGATTCAACCTTTTCGTCGCCGGAAAAAGGCTTAACCGGGACCGCATGGTGTGGGAATACTACGTAAAGAGCCGTAAGGCACAAGATTACCGGGCTATGGTAAAAGAAAGCCTCTACCACCCGCCTTATATAACCGTCGATCCGAAAAGAAACAATAATGGCAAGTTGTATTTGGTGCATCATTTTGAGGAAAAACCACTGGTGCATGAATATCTTGCCAATACCATGCTTGGTATCGAATACCTGTGGGGAGGACCGGTACAGCTGGAGACAAGTGAAGTGGTATCGGTGAATAAAGGAAAAAGTGTCATCGGTCCTGCCCCGGCGGCTGAGCGCCCGGAAGACAAACCGGAAATCAGCTGGAGACGGGTCCTCTACACCATGCGGGATAAGAAGCTGTCAAAGCAGTCAATCTGAATCTCTCAACTGTGAAGAAGAATAGTATGAAAAATGTACACAACGCATTGACCAATCTGAACAGACGAATGACTGATCGAAGTCGTAAACCTCCGGTGCCGTTCGAGGATTTTTTAAAGGAACTGGCTGACAGGCCGGAGCGGGTACTACGCAATGTATTCCAGATTTTCAACGACATGCTTCATTACTATATGGGAGAGGGTATCGATGAGTATCCCAATGATCCTGAAAGCATTCACTATGTAGATTATGACTGTACAAAGCTTTTTGAAACCGGCAGTGATCGCCCCTTTTTTGCGGATCGACTGTTTGCAAACCGGCTGGTACATATTGCTGAGACTATCAAGCGGGGATCTCAGCAGAATAAGATCTACATCTTCAACGGCCCTCCCGGAGGTGGTAAAAGTACCTTTCTGAATATCCTTCTCAAGAAATTTGAATCGTATGCAAACACCGATGATGGGATGCGGCCTGAGATCATCTGGCGTATCAACCCCGAGCTTTTTGGTTTGCAGAATCAGCAAAAGAGCGCATCGCTTCTCGAGCAGCTATCCGCGTTGCTTGAGAGTACGCGTGACAGTGATGCCGAGGTTACCGAATCGATGGTGGCGGGCGGGGCCGATGAGACAATCGAAATCCCCTGCCCAAGTCATGATCATCCGATCCTGATCATTCCAAAAAGCTATCGGGAGGCGTTCTTCGATGATTTGTTTGGGGATTCGCCTTTTCGGGAGAAACTGAAGTCGGAAAAAGAGTACCACTGGGTTCTAAAAGACAAGCCGTGTACATTCTGCAGCAGCCTCTATCGAGCTTTGCTCAATCTCTTGAAAGATCCTCAGAAGGTTCATGAGATGATATACGCACGTCCGTATCGGTTCAATCGGCGCCAGGGGGAAGGGATAACCGTTTTTAACCCCGGTGATGCCGCGCCCAAACAAACGGTGATGCGCAATCCTGCCATTCAGGGGCGCCTGAATGCGCTTTTGAAAGACCCTTCCGAGGTACAGTATCTCTACTCGCGTTATGCAAAAACAAACAATGGCGTGTATGCGCTCATGGATGTCAAGGCGCATAATATTGACAGGATCATACAGCTGCACAACATTATCAGTGAAGGTGTCCATAAGGTCGAAGATGTGGAGGAAAATGTAAATTCACTTCTTCTGGCAGTGATGAATCCTGAAGACCAGCGCAATGTCAATGATTTCAAATCATTTTCCGATCGTATCGAATACATACGCGTCCCCTATGTGCTAGATGTAAACACTGAAGTGAAGATTTATCATAATACATTTGGCAGCAAGATCGAGTCTGCATTTCTTCCCCGTGTGCTGAAAAACTTCGCCCGGGTAGTTCTTGCATCCCGTTTGAACACCCGCTCCGAGGCGCTTCTGGAATGGATAAAGGAGCCGGAAAAATACCGGTTGTACTGTGATGATAATCTTCAGCTGCTGAAGATGGAAATCTACTCAGGCGTTATCCCTCAGTGGCTTTCCGAGGAGGATCGCCATGAGCTTACCGCTTCACGCAGACGCAGGATAATAGCCGAATCGAACAGCGAGGGAGCCGGGGGGATCAGTGGACGCGATAGTATACAAATTTTCAGCTCCTTTGTAAGTGCATACGGCAAGCACGACAAGCTGATAAATATGTCCATGCTCTGTGACTATTTTACCAGAAAAGAAAAAGAACTGGCGAAGATGATTCCGCGAGGGTTCATAGATTCACTGGTGCGCATGTACAACTACACGGTACTACAGGAAGTCAAGGAATCTCTTTACTATTACAACGAGAAGCAGATTTCCCGGGATATACAAAACTATCTGTTTGCCATAAATTTCGAGCCTCCGACCGAAGCTTTCTGCACATATACAAACGAGAAGTTGAAGATCACGCAGGATCTTTTCGAAACGATCGAACGGCGACTGCTTGGAAATGACGCCGGGGCCGAGAAGAGAGCCGCATTCAGGGAGCAGACTCAGCGAGAATACACATCCAACACATTGACGCAGGAGATGATGGTTGGTGATAAACAGATCACCCAGACCAGCATCTATCAGGATCTCCGGGGTCGCTATATCAATAATATCAAGGAAAAGGTACTCGACCCTTTTCTGGGCAATGAAAACTTCCGGCGGGCAGTCAAGGATTACGGCACCAAGGAATTCAAAGCCTACGATAAACGTATCCGTGAGGATGTGCGGTATCTGTTGAAGAATCTGCAGCGCAAATTCGATTACACCGAACAGGGCGCAAAGGAAGTGTGTATGTATGTCATCGATAATGATCTGGCGCGGACATTCAGCTAGATAAACACACCCCTTCCGGCAAGCC
Source organism: uncultured Fibrobacterota bacterium (assembly GCA_964419255.1). Lineage (GTDB taxonomy): Bacteria > Fibrobacterota > Chitinivibrionia > Chitinivibrionales > CAYFVL01 > CAZPHU01. The sequence goes on from CAYQOU010000075.1 coordinate 14,619, forward strand.
GCAAGCGCACCGGTTTGATGCCTCTTCCTTAATAATGGGAAGGCTTTATCCGACTCGTTACGTTGTTTGCACCCCCTCTTGCTATCTGGGGCGCCCCCTGCTTACACCTGCCGTTCCTTGTCTGCTCACCGACTTTGGCGCACTTTGTTGCCATTTCCCGACTGTGGTTGTATATTAGAATGAGAGCGGATATAATATCCCTCCACATGCAGATATCTTCCGCAACAATCGGGGAAATGGAAGCGTACGAGTCAGATGAGCGCCGCGGTTACAAAGACACAGATCAAACTGGAGGAGTATTCCGATTTCAGGGAATACCTACGGGACCTTCTCGACGAGCAGCGACGGATGGGAAACCGGATAACCAATCGCTCCTTTGCCGCGGCCGCCGGCGTCAACTCCGCATCCTGGCTCACCTCCATTCTTCAGGGCAAAAAGGGGGTGGCACCCAAAACCGCCAGAGTCATCTCCGATTTTCTGGGGCATAACGAGAAAGAGCAGGCCTATTTCAATGCTCTGATCCGCTTTAATCTCGCCAAAACACTCGATCAGCGCAACACCTGGTTCAATGAGCTTAACCGCCTTCGCAAACGTGAGTTCAGGACATCATCGGCAAAAATCAGCAACGCGCAGTATGAGTTCTATTCCCGCTGGTACTACACCGCGGTGCGCTCACTGATAGGGATACACAAAATTGGTGAGGAATACGAGAAAATCGCTTCCATGGTGTCACCGTCGATCACCAGCCGTCAGGCGAAGAAGGCCATATCGGTGCTCAAGAAGCTGGGTATGATTCGATTCGACGAAAGAGGCGAGTTTTTCGAGCTGACCGACAGCGCGATCACCACCGGAAGGCATGAATTTTCCCTGTCCATCGCGAATTTTCAGAGAGAAACGATGCGGCTTGCATCAGAGTCGCTGGACCGGTACAAGCCGGGGATACGCGACATATCCACCCTGAGTGTCGGAATCTCGGGCGAGACGGCCGAGCGGATCAAAGAAGAGATTCGACTTCTGAGGAAAAGAATCATCGATATGGCAGACCGGGACCAGAAACCCGACAGGGTATATCACATAAACTTCCATTTTTTCCCTATGTCTTCGATTCCCGAAGATGATCAACCGCCGGGGGGCAGTGGTGAATAGATTACTCGTACACTGTGCGACCGCCCTTTTTCTTGCGGTGTTCGCATTGCATCTTTTTTGTACCAAAAGCAGCGACAATATTGTCAGCGGTAACAGCTCAGAGACCACCGATGCCGTTGCGTATGCGTATAAGGCTGACGGAACTCCCGCGCAGGGAGCGAAATTTGCGTTTGTCAAAGAAGAAGGGTGGTTTGAAAACCTGGTGTCGTCACTGCCAATTGTGGTGGACAGCGGTTTTGTGGGTGCCGGCGGCAGGATCGAATTCCTTCGCTCGAAGGTCGAGGAATGCAACATACAGATCGATGACGAGTCGCAAGGGGCGCTGGTGAATTCCGCATCCGATCTTCTGGATACCGACACCATTCGTCTCGAGCCTTTCAGGAGGTTGGAGGGCAGTGTCGTGGGAGCGGAGGTCGAGAAGTTGTATCTGGAGGGGACCAGCTACGCGAGTGATGTCATCGAGGGAGAGTTTATCTTCGATAAGATTTGCGCGGGCAATTTCCCGGTCGTGGCAAAGCTTGGCGGTGAGCAGGACGGGTATTATTACACATCTGCCGTGGACCTGGATTCCGATAGACAGAATCTTCTGGTGCATTCCGAAAGGATTACGTATGATGATTTCGATGATGGGGATCTGAATCCGGCCCTCATGGATGTGCTGCAGGGCTCTTCCTGGTTTTGGATCAGCTCGGACAATGCGGAGCTCTATCAGCCCTCCGGGGATTCTTCTCTTCATGAGGCTTTGGAGCAGGGGGAGCATGGGTTGTGTATTCGTACGAGGTTTGGATCAAGGGGAGGTGCCGATGTCTATCGCGTGCAGGTATCGTCTTTCCTGAACAGCACACGTATGCTGAATCTGAGCTCTCTGGACAGCATAATTGTATACGCCAGGGGTAATTGTGAGCTGACGCTTGCCCTGGAACGGGCTCCGGAGGGGGAGGTTGCGGTAAAGGCCGGGTATGTGCTGGATGTCACCGATGAGTGGACCCGTTTTGCCATCGATCCCAACGATGCCACACTCAGCGAGTATGATGTAACGATGCGTCCCTGGGATGAGATTAAGGATCAGGTGAACATGATAACCATCTTCGGCCAGAATGGTGACGAGTTCTGGGTGGATGAGATCCAGTTCGTGGGGCTGGATTTTGAGGAATTACAGTGAAGAATCGGGTATGAGTTTTAAGGATTTGTTTAGGCGAATTCCACCCGGTACGTTGGGCTGAACCGGGAAAACAAGATAAGCCTTCGGGCGAATCCCGCGAATCGGAGTACTCCGAATTAAATATGTGAACAGCAGTAGTGATTTGCAGATAGTTGATATTACGGGCTCCGAAGAATATCTATACTGGGTTGAGGCGGAGAGTAGGGATTATAAAATAAGGCGGTTGCGGCTTGAGACCAATGTTCCATCGGAGAAATTTATTAACATGCCTCTGGCGGATATAGAAACCGACAATTCTGGAGAAACATTGATTGCGCTGGATACAGCAGCGACAGGCGCCGACATATATCGCTGGACTTTCTGGGGTAATGATTACGTGAAAAGATCCTTTTCGATGAATTTCACTCGTATAGTCTTGTATACTGACAGAGTAGGGTGGGCAATAACCGGTGATGGCGAGCTATACTTTACAAATGATGCTTTCACCACGGTGGCTGCAGAACAGA
>CAYQOU010000076.1:0-17107 GCA_964419255.1 uncultured Fibrobacterota bacterium
CGATAGTACCCACATTGACGTGAACCTTCGACCTTTCAAATTTTGCCTTCGACATGCTGAAAGCCCCTTAAGTTTGTGAGGTGATGCACAATCATTTACTTATTCTGTTACGACCCGATCACATGAAAAAAGCCCACGACGGGACTTGAACCCGTGAACCTCATCCTTACCAAGGATGCGCTCTACCGACTGAGCTACATGGGCAGGAAGATAAAAAAAGAGCGGGCAATGAGACTCGAACTCACAACAACCACCTTGGAAGGGTGGAGCTCTACCAATTGAGCTATGCCCGCAATCAATTTATAAATGGGCAGGGGTGGTTTCGAACCACCGTAGGCATAAGCCAATGGATTTACAGTCCATCCCCTTTAACCACTCGGGCACCTACCCATTAAAATTCAAAGACCAACTCGGCCACAAACTTCTGGAGCCGATGGAGGGACTCAAACCCCCGACCGTTCGATTACAAGTCGAATGCTCTATCAACTGAGCTACATCGGCCTACGAAAAAGAGTCAACTAATATAGTATGTATTGGGTCGCGAAGTCAAACAATTTTTACGTTTTTTGGTTTTTTTCCACTATCTACTTGCCAGTACCCACTTTATCTACCAACCCGTACTTCTTGGCATCCCCCGCCGACATAAAAAAGTCACGATCGGTATCCTCCTCGATCCTTTTAACACTCTGACCGGTATGGTCAGCCATAATCTTGGTCAGCTTCTCACGTATGCGAAGCATCTCCTCTGCCTGAATCTGAATATCGGAGGCCGGACCAAACATGTTTCCGGAGATCAACGGCTGGTGAATCAGTACCCGCGCATGCTGCCAGGCATACCTCTTACCTTTAGCCCCAGCGCACAGAAGCACCGCCCCCATACTCGCCGCCTGCCCCATGCACACCGTGGAGACATCTGATTTTGCGTACTGCATCGCATCATAGATCGCCAGCCCCGAGGAAATAACACCTCCCGGACTGTTGATATACAAGGTTATGTCCTCATCACCCTGACCATCATAATAGAGAATCTTTTGCACGATCGATTTCGCAGATTCGTCATTTACTTCCCCCCAGAGGAATATCTCCCGGCGCTGAAGCATCCGCTCCTCGATCTCACGCCCAATAAATGCCCTCTTCAAATCCTCAACCACGTTATTATCTTCTTTTGCCACGGGCTCCTCCTTTATGTATAAAGGTCTTCTATATCCAACATTTCGCGATTTCCTCACGGCGATTCTCGCTTTCCCTCTCGTCGCATAAGGGCTTCCGCGAACCGGAAAATAACCTCAGCGGCTATTCCACCCGATCGCACAATTGCCCCCCCTTCCGCCCTCAAGAAATTACCCGCCTCAACCACTCAGAACCGCTCAATTTCAAGTATTTCCGAAAACTGTGCTCCTATAGCCGACATTCCGTGATACCATCCGGTAAATCACGCACCTCCACGCCACGACTCTTAAGCTCATCACGAATGGCATCCGCAGACTGAAAATCTTTATTTTTTCGAGCTATTCGCCGCTCATACACTTTCCGCGCCACCTGCCGTGCCTGATCCTTAGAAAACTGATCTGCACCCCCCACCACCACGACCGTTGTGCCATCATCAAACCGAAACTCCTCAACCGTTTCCACGGGCAATTGTTTCAGCAAGTCCAGGGCCAAAATCTCATCCGCCCTCACCACGGCCATTCTTTTTTCCAGTGCAGATAACGTAGTTTTCCGCAAAATGTCATAGAGTGCCGCCAGCGCGCGGGACGTATTCAGATCGTCGTACAACGCCGCGTAAAAAGAGCCTAAAATCTCACGCTCCCGCTTCTGATCCTGCACCTCGGATGCATCCGCAATCTCTCCGGATATAAGGGCGCGAAGATTGTCCAGGCTCTTCTGTGCCGAGCGTATCCCTTCCCAGGAAAAGGTAAGAGGCGTGCGGTAATGAGCAGAGAATGTAAACAGCCGATAAGCCAGAGGATCAATCCCTTCTTCCTGAAGCCTTTCCAGGGTAATCGAATTGCCCCCACTCTTTGCCATCTTACCCGAATCCAGCGTCAACCACTCTCCATGCAACCAGAAACGAACAAACTGCTTTCCGGTTGCCGCCTCCGCCTGGGCTATCTCGTTTGTATGATGAACCCGAATATGCTCCTGCCCTCCACAGTGTATGTCGATCGGCTGCGGCAGATACTTGAGTGCCATGACACTACATTCGATATGCCACCCGGGAAACCCTCTGCCCCACGGACTATCCCACTCCATCGCCCGCCGAACCTCGCGAGGCGAATGCTTCCATACCGCAAAATCCGTCGGGTGCTTCTTCTCCCCCATATCGATTCTGGAGCCGGCACGAAGAGTATCCGGATCGAGACGGGCAAAATCGGTATAGCGATGGAATCTGGTAGTATCAAAGTAGATTCCGTCAGAAGTCTGATAGGTATATCCCTTTTGCTCCAGCGTCTGAACCATCTGGATCATCTCTTTTATGTGCCCCGTCGCACGCGGCCAGACATCGGGCTCGGAGATATTAAGTGCCGCAATATCCCGGCGAAAGCTTTGCGTAAAGTGCTCGGCGATGTCCCAGACAGTCTTTCCCTCCCGGCGCGCCCCCGTCTCCATCTTATCCTCACCGGTATCCTCATCACTGGTCAGATGCCCGACATCGGTGATATTGGTGACATGACGAACCGGATAGCCCAGCGACAACAGAGTGCGCTTGAGCACATCCTCCCACACGTAGGTGCGTAGATTACCTATATGAGCATAATTATACACCGTCGGACCACAGCAGTATAACCCGACCACATCGTGCATGGGTTCGAATTTTTCTTTCTGTCGAGTCGCCGTATTATATAAATGAAGTGTATCTGCCACTTCTAAAACTCCATCTGAACTGAACCATTGCCGCCTTCGATCCTCCCGATAATCTTTGGATCGAATGACTTGATTTCCCCGGATGCCATTACCTCTCGGGCATCTTCGGCTGCCACCACCAGAACCAAACCGATTCCCATATTAAACGTACGATACATCTCATGGTTTTCCACCCCGCCGCTATCTTGTAAAAACAGGAAGATGGGATCGGGTTTCCAGGCTTTTGCATCGATAACCGCATTTGTGTCGGATGGAAGAATACGATCGATATTCTCCGGAAACCCCCCACCTGTTATGTGGGCACATCCCTTTATCAGCCCCCGCTCCATCAGCGGAAGCACATCACTATAACAGCGGTGAGGCCGAAGAAGCTCCTCCCCAAATGTTTTTCCGGTCGGCTCAAAAAGATCGCCATAGCTCCTTGCAGCGACATCGGTGACAATCTTACGGGCCAGACTATAGCCGTTTGTATGCAGGCCATTGCTTCGAAGGCCGATGACCACATCCCCCGGCCTGATATTTTTGCCGTCGATGATCTTTTCCCGATCCACTACTCCCACGATCGTTCCGGCAATATCGTATTCACCCGCCTGGTAAAAGCCCGGCATTTCGGCCGTTTCTCCCCCGATGATCACACACCCTGCCTGCCTGCATGCACGGGACAGCCCCTCCACAATACCGGCGGTCACCTCCGGAGAAAGCTTTCCCGTTCCAACATAGTCGAGAAAATACAGAGGCTTGGCCCCGAGAACAAGGATATCATCGATACAATGATTTACGATATCCTCCCCGACAGTGGTATGAATGCCGGTCTCAAAAGCAATCTTTAACTTGGTGCCCACACCATCGACCGAAGATACCAGAACCGGATGGTCGTACTCTTTGAGCATGGATACATCAAACAACCCGCCAAACTGACCGAATCCGCCAAGCACGTGTTCATTATACGTCGCTTTGACTAATGCGCCGATTCTCTGCCTGGTATCGTGCCAGGCAGTAAGATCTACCCCGGCATCCGCATATGTTAGTGGCCGTTTTTCATCCTCATTCATGTATATTCTCCCCACATTCCGATTTCCTGCAAAGGTTGTAAAATAGATTGTCGTTGCCCTGGCTGCCAAGTGCAGCTGTCAGATACTCAGTCACACACGAGCAAAACAGTACATTTCTCGCACCGTCGCCCCCCCGGCAGCTGACTATACACTGCAGAGCGGCGAAAAACCACCGCCGGAGTCCGGATTTTGGCGTCTACCAAATCAAACACAACGAAAAAAAAGCCCGGGTACAAACTTCGTGGTATCCGCGGCTTTTGCCCCTTCCGCCGTAATCATCGCACATACTTAAGGAACCGGGACGGGATCGTTTTGATACTGCGGCCGGAGGATATCCGGTGGCGCACGGACAGACAGAACAGCTGGTGTTGTGCACGGGTAATCGCCACGTAGAACAGACGACGTTCCTCTCTAAGAGTATCTTCAGTGTCTTTACTATTGAATCGCCCCATTTTTCTTAAAATGTTAAGCAAAGATCTTTCTTCTTTCTTTTTCCGCTCGCATGAGGGGAACGTTCCCTCTTCGAGATCACACACAAACACCACCGGAAATTCCAATCCCTTTGCCGCGTGGACAGTCATCACCCGAGGCTGTTTGGGCCCATCGCACAACACAGACATTTTATTTTCGATCCAGCGACACGTTTCGTTCAGCCGGCAGAGGATGGTAATATCCGTCACCCCATATCCCTCCGAAAACAGCTTCTGCATCCGCCGGTATATCCATTCAACCATTCTGTTCTGATCGGTAACGATTTTCTTGACTGGTTTGACGCCCTGCTGCGTGCTTTCCACGAAAATGCCGCTTTTAAGATGCTTGCGGACTGCCTGCGGTTTATCGGAAAAAATGCCGTTTGCCACCTTGAGGATCGCCGGACGGTTTCGATAATTTGTCTCTAGCCGAATCAATCGTGCCCCGTCAAAGAACCTTTCGAATGACAGGATGGGCCTGGGATCAGCGCCGCGAAAGCCGTAGATTGCCTGATCGTCATCCCCCACCGCAAACAGCTTTGTGGTATCTCCCAGGATGTAGCGCAGGAGTTTGATCTGGAGTGGGTTGGTGTCCTGAAACTCATCGACAAGAACCGCCTTGAACTGTGACTGCACATGTGTTGTATACCCGTCAATGGATTGACAGGCTTTAAGCACGAGTCGGATCATATCGGAAAATTCCCAGACATTTTCCTTACGTTTTTGGCGGCCATACCTTTCTACGATACCATCGAGTATGCTCTTTGCCTCGGCATCCAGAAAACTCAGCTTCTCTTCAGAGACAGTGAACTGCGAGACCAGATCATCTATTCCTCGCAAATCGTTGCGCAGAAAGCGGCGTTGCGCTGAGCTGCAACATCGTGCCAGGAGTGTCAGCCTCTCGCGTTCATCCGCCAAACGGGGGAATTTATCGTATCCAAGCCGGCCGTAAAGGGGACGACCGTTGTATAAACTTCTGAGGAGATGGAGGCAGAAGCCATGAAACGTCGATATCGGCGGCTCGGGTATACGTGAGTCGATTCCGGGCAGTGTTTTGAGCCGCAGCTTCATTTCTTCGGCGGCTTTGCGGGTAAAAGTCAGTGCAAGGATAGACTGCTGGGGGCAGAAGGTAACGGCACAATAGGCTATACGGCGGGTAAGAACGGCGGTCTTGCCGCACCCGGCCCCGGCCAACACCAGTGCGTGTCTGTCAAACGATGCGGACACGGCATCGCGCTGGCTTTGGTTTAATTTATCAAGAAGTTGCCTGCAGACAGGTTTTTCGTCTGTCTGAGTTTTCCCTGAACCGACAGTGTTTTGTTCACCTGTTCGGGAATCAAGCTCTCCGGGTGTTCCGGCATGCGACACATGATCCTCCCGTGACCATCTCCGCCTTCTCACTGTGTAGCTGCATCATTCGCAAGAACACTTTCGGTTTATCTACCGGTGACCTGTTGAGCGATTGTCTCCAGACGATTCGCCTCGATCCGCTCAATTTGGTTTGATAATACGCAGAGGCACATACCTGAAAACCGTTTTTCTTTTGCCGCGGGAATGTATCTCCATTTTACCGGGGTTGAGCGATCTTCTCGCGGCGATTCGAACAGAACCGCTTCAGCTCAGTTTTCAATGGACAGGTTTCCACTCCTGAAACCGATGCCCCCCTTTGCTCAACTCGTAATCTTTTTCCACGATCTTTTCTTCATCGGTAACGGCTATAACATCCGCCCGTACATCGAACGGTTCCTGATTAAATGTAAACCGGTTTAAAAAATCACCACTGGTCGTAAAGACAAGCATTTCAGCTCTGTTACCCAGGTCCACCCGCACAAACATTTTTTCTTCATCCGTCACAGCCACCACTCGCACGGCAACAACCCGGCTGCCCAGTGGATAGCTGAATTCACGAATCGTTTCCGACTCGTGCATCAGTTCGATTGCATAAGGGCACCATGCCCCGAAATGCCCGGATAGAGAGTCCTGCATACGCTGCACATGAGGGGGCAGCGATCTGCGCGAGCGGTTGATAGTCGCTTTCAGGGATTCGTTCTCCGCACGAACGATACGCGCCAGATATCCCTTTACGTTAAGCTCCTTTTCTGTCAAGATCTCCTGTTCACTGCCGACTTCATTGTACCGAAACAGAGGCAGGTGTCTGACTGTCTTTCCGGCCATACAGTCAACCGGATCGAATCGGTAGGAAAAGCCCTGCTCCCGCTTCAACAGATCTTGGTGTGCATCACTGATACTCGAGGGTTTGTAGATAGCAAGCGGTCGTTGCATCACTTCGATCTGCTTTTTGTAGAAATTGACAACGCCATAATAGATATTTCCCATCCTGTCTACAGCCGGCAAAAACACATAACAGCTGGGGCGCTTTACCGTGTACTGCATCTTCTCCATTTCGTTTTCCCCGATAACCGCATCGGTCATCTCCCTTTTCAAGATCTTCTGATCGTATAACAGATTACCTGCCTGATCACACAAAAACAGGCGCTGATATGAGTATATCTCCTTGTTTTCCGCGGGCGTATGCACGCCGTAGTAGTGAAAGGTGTTTCCCAGCAGACACACACCGAGCGGTTCGACAAGATTTTTCTTTATCGAGGGAGCCGGATCCCTGGTGAGGCCGGGGAAAAAGGATATGTAGTTTTCATCCTCTTCCACGATGAGCGGAGAGGTAAAGGAGAAGAACCGGTCCAGTGACCACCAGCGTGTGCCGCCCTTGATCGATGTGTAGCCGACAAGGTAGGGCTGAAGAAAGCTCTTACGTTTCATCTCGTAGGTTAATGCATTGGCGGTGAGATTAAACAGGGTCGTTTGTTTAATATCTCTGAGCGCGGCAATATGTGGATATTTATCGGTCTTTCGCATAAGCCAGCCGCCAATTTTCCTGCTCATCAGGATGCTGGAATCTCTGTCTTCGGGGTGGCGTTTGTAGAACAGGAGCGTATTATCGTCCAGCGGAAACGCACAGGAAAGAAGCGGTTTGCCCTTTTTTGACAGTTTTTTGTTTTTCCTGACTACGGAGTGACTATCTTTGAGACGTCCGCTGCGGCTGTACAGAGCATAACCTTTGGATGAATAGAAAAGAAAACTGCCATCTTGCAGAACAACAGGTCCGGCAATCATCGACTCGATTCGCCCCTCCGGATCACATCCGAACAGGGTAGTTGTATCGTCGTTCAACTCTACGGAAAACAGTAGTTTATCCTCGACATACTGCGCGGATGTTACATCATAGAGCAAAAACACCAGACACATAAGTCCCCACGGGAAAATAGAAGTAGCGATCCCTGCGCCGGTTCTTCTCCTGTTCTGATACACCTTCATACTAATACACCCTCTTTTTTTAGACCTGTGGTAAGCGATTCTCTTGACGGCAAGATGCACGATCCATCGAGGCATACAGGCTTCAGCAATCCGGGAGATGTCTCACAGAGAGTCCGCACGATTGCTTCACCCCCTTCCCTCCTCAAGGAGTTGCACGACTCATCCGCTCAGAACCGCTCAAATCAGGTTGTATTACTTCCCCTACAGAGCAGTCCGAACTGTATATTTTGAATATACTACAGGATACACTCTTCTTTTCAATTGTTTCTACCTCAGAGAGGTTTCTATGCCGCAGTATACCAGAAAACCGATTGGCAATTTCCTTCTCAAGAAAGATCTGCAGCTTCGCCTGACATCCAAAATAGTGCTGGCGATGGTGGGTGCGACAGTCATCAGCTTTGCCACGCTGTTATTTGTCTACTATTTGAGATATCAGAGCGTTATTCTCTATCAAATGGATCAGGCAGCCAACCTGAAGAAAGAAAACATCATTCATATTCTTCTCTCCCCGCTGGTGATCAGTGCAGGAATCAACATCATTCTGGCGATCGTTGTAGGAATGTATTCCAGCAGGAAATTTGCGGTTCTGATCTTCAAACTGGAGAGATGGCTGCGACTACTCCGGGAAGGAAACATGACGGCGAACCTGAGGTTCAGAGAAAAGGATGATATGCAGCAGCTGAGCAGCGAATGCGATAAGCTATCACATTCACTGCAGCAGAGATTCATCACCATAAAGCAGCAGATAGAAGAGCTTCGCCACCAACGGGTGGATACACAAGCCCTGAACAAAATCGATGAGGTATTCGATCAGCTGATTCTGGAGTCAGAATCGATACAGGTAGATACCGATTACGTACGACGCCCCCAGTGAGCGGCTCTTCCGTAAATATCGGCAAACTCGGAAATCATCGACAGACTGCGCCGCGTAAAAAGCTCCGGCGGACACCGCCACTGCCAGTTTCCGGCGCCGGTCCCGGGAATATTCATGCGATGCTTCTTATCCAACCCCAGAACATCCTGGAGAGGTATCATGCATAAATCGGAAGGCGATCCATAGGCGTGACGGAGAAAGAATTCGACAAATTTCTCCGGCTCACATCCCAGATACTTACAGACACGTACCTTCTCCTCACGATTCAGCCCCCTGAACCATCCCAGAGACGTATTGTTATCGTGAGTACCGGTGTACATCACACTATCCTTGGACACGTTGTAGGGCAGATACGGATTATCCGCCTTACCATCGAATGCAAACTGAAGAACAGCCATTCCGGGAAAGCCAATCTCTTTGCGCAAAGCTTCGACATCAGGGGTGATCTCACCTAAATCTTCGGCAATGATCTGCAACTCTCCGAATCGTTTGTGCATCTGGAGGAAGAAATCGATATCGGGTCCCTTGATCCACTCCCCGTTTACAGCCGTATCACTGTCGGCCGGTACGGCCCAGTATGCCTCAAACCCTCTGAAATGGTCCAGCCGGATTACATCCACAAGCTTGTATGTCGCTGCGATCCGCTCCTGCCACCAGCGATACCCCCCCGCGGCAATCCAGTCCCAGCGGTAGAGAGGGTTTCCCCACAACTGCCCCGTTTCACTGAAATAGTCGGGCGGTACACCGGCTACCCGCAGCGGTCTGCCCTCCTCGTCAAGCTCGAATGCATCCGGACATGCCCAGGCATCCGCACTGTCATACGCTACGTAATAGGGAAGATCGCCGATGATCCGGATATTGTTTTTTTCCGCATGTTCACGGATACCGCTCCACTGCTGGAAAAAACAGTATTGAAGGAATTGATGAAAACGAAACTGAGAATCGTGTTGCTTGCGCAGCCGCTGAAGAGTATCCGGATCTCTGAGCCTCTGCTCTCTGGGCCAGTGACTCCATGCCTTGTCGCCATTTATCGATTTTAAAACTCTGAAAAGCGCATAGTCGTCCAGCCAATGTTGCTGCCGCCTGCAGAACGCCAGGAAACGATCATCGATCTCGAAACGTTCAAATGCCTTGCGAAAAAGCTGCTGTTTTGCCGTTATCACCGGACCGTAATCGACAAAGCGGTCGGGGAAACGGGGATATGCCTCCAGATCTTCCGGACTGATCAGATGTGACTCATACAGAAGCTGCGGCGAAATCAGCAATGGATTACCCGCATACGAGCTCAGGCACTGATACGGTGAATCCCCATAGCCGGTCGGCCCCAGCGGACACACCTGCCAGTAAGTCTGCTTCGCCTCGGCCAGCATTTCTATCCAGGTGTATGCAGTTTCTCCAAAATCCCCCGTTCCAAAGCGGCAAGGCAGTGAGGTTGGATGTAGAAATATTCCTGCAGCTCGTTTCATAAACTTCTTTCAACCTCTCCGATGATGTGTATAAACCGATCGACGTTCTCTGAAGTCGTATAGAAATGGGGGCTGCATCGAAGCGCTCCTCTGCGCACCGTCAGCATTATTCCCCGTTTCATCAGCTCCTGTGCCATGTGCCGAATATCCAGCTCCGGCTTGGTAAAAGACACGATACCGGACCAACTATTATCATGCCGTGATGAAAGAATACGATAACCCGCATCTTTTAGCGCATCGCAGAGATAGTCGGAAATAAACTTGATCCCCTGTGACACGGCTTCGATTCCCATTTCACTGAGGATATGGGTGGATTTCTCCATTGCCGCGAAACCGGGGAAATTAGCTGTACCACACTCGAAACGACGGCCGTTGGGCGGCAGCTCGAAATTGATATTATCGAAATTCAGCGGATCGGTTACACTGAGTGCACCCACCATCGTCGGCTGAATCTGCTCCATCAACTCTGGTTTCACGTAAAGAACACCTATCCCCGGAGGAGACAGTAGCCACTTGTGTGCTCCGGCTGCGGCAAAATCGACCCCGGAGGCATCCACATCCACCGGTAGCGCGCCAAGGCTCTGGATGATATCGACCAGCAGATGGATATTGTGGCTGTGGCACAAGCTGCTCAATGCGGTAAGATCGATTCTGAAACCGTTGCCGTATTGAACATGGCTGATCGCCACCAGCCTGGTTCGCGGTGTAAACGCTTTTTCGATCGAATCCAGTGATATGGTCCCGTCTGGTTGTGGATCGATGTTTATTACCGTGACGCCGAAGCGTTTCAGGGAAATCCACGGGTATTGATTTGCGGGATATTCTACGGTGGGTATGATGATTTCATCTCCATCGTTCCAGTCGAGCCCGTAGGCGATTGTGCTTATTGCCTGTGCCGTGTTTTGAAGAAAACCGATCCCTTCCGGACGCCCACCCATAAGAGTCGCGATATTTTTGCGGCTCAGCTCCACGGATCGTACCCACGTCTCGAAATCGGGTCCTGTACGACTCAAATCATCGATCGCCCGCTTCATCGCCCGGGCAGAGGGTGCCGGGAGCGGACCGGTTCCGGCATGATTGAGATAAATCTTCTCCGATTTAAGTATGGGAAATTGGCGAAATGGATCGCTTGGCGGCATGAACGTCTCCCTCATTGAAAAAAATGCGTACTACACCCTCATAAAAAAATATAGTGTTACAAAGGAGAGAAGGGAAAGTCTGCTGTGGTGACTGTTATATCTTGATGACAACATTACCAAACGCAATGAAATCTATGATGGTACTCTTATGACAGTGGAAATATTCTTCTAAACGGCGGTATGTGGCGACATCATCGACAGGAAATGATGCCCGCTCTATTCCCCTGTCAGCAAGCTGCTCGTAATAGTCGAATGCCGATCGGAAGAGTTGATGGATGGAAAGAATGATTTTCGCATTCGCTCCGAGATTTTTGCTCCAGATATGTCGCAGCTCCCGGTCGGTGATTGCCATATGCATCGCCCAGCTGGAGACGAATTTCGGTTGATGCTCAATGAGCGCCTCTGTTGCCGCACTGAGGGTATCCTTTGTCAGATTATAGCGGGGGTTAAGGATATTGAGCAGAGCGTAATGGTTTATCGTGTGCAGAAAATTTTCTGGATCGAAATCTGGCGATTTTTCGATAATCGCCTTGGCTCCGCACTCACGGGCATGAAATCCTTTTGTCGGCGAACTGCTACCGGTGAATATGATGAACGCGACTCTGTCGGAAAACCGTCTTATCAGGTAGAATTCATCATCCTCGATATCACGAAGCCCCAGATCGATCACACACAGATGGACTCTTTCCGGTGATGCGAGAAATGGCTCGGCTTCCCCCGCCGTAGATGCCGTCTTGATAGAATAAAGCTTCACCGGAGATATGATCTGTGACAAAAGCGACCGGATAGGCGCATCATCATCCACAATCAACAGATTGATGGTATTGTCCAAAAAGTAATATGGCGGACGATCCAAGGGCATGTAAAAATCTCTGATATGGAATATCGATACGGGACAAAACAGCTATAAATGGTACTATCTCGTCCAATGATGTGCAACAGTTGAGAAACAAGAATCAAAGTTTCGTGTTCAAGGAATGCAGCCCGTCCGTCCGGAAGCAAACGCTCCGGCGGGACACCTCCCCCCCTTGCGTCCCCCCTTGCGAGGGGAAGGCTTAAGGCTGTTACTCTCTTTTCGGGACCCGGGGGCCCCGTTTACTCTTCCCCCTTACCGGGCGATCGAGCAGGGAGGGGATGAATTTGCTCAATGATGGAAAAGCCGCACTCCCGAAAACGCCATCACCATTCCATACTCGTTGCACGCCTCGATAACCACATCATCACGCACCGATCCTCCCGGCTGCACGATATATCTGACTCCGCTCTTATTTGCCCGGTCGATATTGTCACGGAACGGGAAGAACGCATCGGAGGCCAGTGCGACGCCGGTCACCCGGTTCAGATAATCTCTCTTCTCCTGTGCGGAAAGCCTGTGAGGCACGGTCTGGAAATTCTGCCGCCAGAGATGGTGCTCCGCCTCGGTGAGAGACTCTTCCAGATACTGATCGATTGCATTGTTCTGCTCCGCCCGCTTGACGTCGGGCTTAAACTTCAGCTCCAGTACGGCCGGATGCTGACGCAGAAACCAGCGATCGGCCTTCGATCCCGCCAGACGGGTACAGTGCACACGCGACTGCTGCCCCGCACCCACTCCGATCACCTGCCCATCATAGGCAAAGCAGACCGAATTTGACTGTGTGTACTTAAGCGCGATCTGTGCGACCACCAGATCACGCACGGCCTCTTCCGAAAACGTCTTCTTTTCAGTCACCACATTTTCCAGCAATTTCATACCCGGCAGCACATCGTTGTGACGCTGCTCGAAAGTAATGCCAAAGACCTCCCTGCTCTCCATCTCAGGCGGCTCATATGAGGGGTCAATCTGAATCACATTGTACTTGCCCCCCCGCTTCTGTCTCAGAATCTCCAGCGCCTCGGGCTCGTATGCCGGTGCGATCACCCCATCGGAGACCTCCCGCCTGATAAGCCTTGCGGTGGATACATCCACGGTATCGCTAAGTGCCACCCAGTCGCCAAACGAACTCATCCGGTCGGCACCACGGGCGCGTGCATAGGCGCTTGCCAGAGGGCTCAGCTCCATGTCGTCGACAAAACATGCCCTCTTCAACTCATCGCTCATGGGAACCGCTACCGCCGCACCGGCAGGGCTGACATGCTTGAATGATGCCGCCGCAGGAATATCAAGCTCCCTTTTCAGCTCCCTGACCAGCTGCCAGCTGTTGAGCGCATCCAGAAGATTGATGTAGCCGGGTGCGCCGTTGAGTACCCTTATGGGCAAATCCCCGTCCTTCATGAAAATTCTTGCAGGTTTCTGATGCGGATTGCAGCCGTACCGAAGTGGCAGTTCCTTGTTCATGTTGCTATGCTCCTTGGATTCTTTGTCTGATACCTATCCTCCATACCCGTTTATGTCAGCATGAGACGGGAGGAGGGGAAAAAGAACGCCTTTTCAGCGTATCATTTATATACTATATCTATTTACTATATCGGTTTTGATTCATCGTCCCGAGTACGAAAATCGAGAAACCGATTGCGGCTCTGCCGAAAACAGGCGGGGCCGGATGACTGCATGCACCGGCCTCCCCTGGTCTCACTCAAACGAACCCAGAGAGTCGAAATCAAGTGTGGCAAAATAATCGTCGATCGTCTCCGCCCGACGAATCTGATCTACATCCCCGTTTTGCCGAAGAAGCAGCTCCGCGGAGCGCAGCTTGCCGTTGTAGTTAAAACCCATCGCATGTCCGTGAGCACCCGCATCATGGATCACCACAAGATCCCCCGGCTCCACCGCGGGAAGCGGCCGGTCGATGGCAAACTTGTCGTTGTTCTCACACAGCGATCCGGTCACATCGCAGACCACATCATGCTGCAGATGCTCTTTTCCCGGAACCGTAATATGATGGTAGGCTGCGTAAATTGCCGGTCGCATCAGGTTGGCCATCGTCGCATCCAGCCCCACAAATGTCTTGTAGGTTTTCTTGATATGACGCACCCGTGCCACCAGATACCCGTAAGGGCCGGTGACCATACGCCCACACTCCATGTACAGCTTGACCGGCCCAAGCCCCGCCGGCTCGATGATTTTATTATACTTTCTCTTGATGCCTTCGGATACCACCCGCAGATTCACCGGTTCCTGATCGGGTTTGTAGGGAATACCGATTCCGCCACCGATATTCACAAATTCAAGCTTTATCCCCAGCTCCGTGTGAAGATCGACCACCAGCTGGAACAGTATCTCCGCGGTCTCCACAAAATAGGTAGGGTCAAGCTCGTTGGATGCCACCATCGTGTGGATACCAAACCGGCTGACGCCCTTTTCTTTGGCGATACGATACCCTTCAAACAGCTGCTCCCGCGTGCATCCATACTTGGCATCCTCGGGATGACCGATAATCACATTGCCCTGTTTCAGCGGTCCGGGATTGTACCGGAAACAGAGCAGATCGGGCAGCCCGGCGTGCTCTTCCAGATAGGCCAGATGAGAAAGATCATCCAGATTGATAATCGCTCCCAGCTCACGAGCTGCTTTGAATTCCTCGGCGGGTGTATCGTTTGACGTAAACATGATTTCTTCACCCACAACGCCGACCTTCTCGGAAAGAATAAGCTCGGGAAGGCTGCTGCAGTCGGTTCCAAACCCCTGCTTCTTCAGGATCTTCAGAAGGTAGGGATTTGGTGCGGCTTTTACCGCAAAATACTCTTTGAATCCTGGCGCCCAGCTAAACGCCTCTCTCAATTTGCGGGCATTCGCCAGAATGGCTTTTTCATCATAGATATGAAAAGGCGTGGGAAAACGCTCCACGATGGATTGCAGCTGCGACTGACTGAACGGAATAGTTTTCCGGGACATAGACACTCTCCCAGTGTTTAAAATGCAAAAATATAGCTGTCAGGTAATCAGTATCTGTTCAGACCAACGGCTTCCGTCTCTTCCGTCAGCCTCCCCCCGCTTCAGCGGGACGGGAAACCATCGAATGATCGCAACTTGGAACACAGCCGTATCATCGGCATGACCATCCTTGACTAAGGCTACGGATGGTGGAGACATTAGCGAAGCACTTTTCTGAACAGAAAATGTTCATGTGCATCCGGGTAGTCTCGCCTGATCTGCTGCTGAAACCGAAGCAGTATCCGAACACAAACTGCTTAAAATACAACCTGCTCAGCAGATATGCATGAACCGCGGATATCGGATGCATCTTGCCAGGCCCGGCAACGGCACCGTCTGGGTACCGCAAGCGGCTCCATCCGGGGTTTTATGAAGCAAACTTCATGCTCCGTGCGGGTCAATGCGGCCGGTTCAGGGTGATACGCGCCTTTATACCTGCGAGAACCGTCCATGCGCATACTCCTTTCACTCGCCTGCCGCATCATCGCCCTTTGACACAAAAAAAACATGGAGTTATGTATTTTTTTTATCCTTGCTCTGCATCCACATGTATATTATTCACATAAGCATGTCATACATATATTACCATTTCTACCCATCGCGAGTCGTGCCCTATGAGATATCTTACGCCCGTTACCTCGAAACACATGTTCTATTCCCATATATTCTTTCTCTGCAGGTATTCTCTAAGCCCATGGATGCTGCTCACTGTCGCTTTGTTCCTGCAGAATGCCGCTGGATGCTTTCCTTTTATAAGATTTTCCTTTGTACCGATATTTTTGTATCCATCCACCGAACCGAAAGGAGTCGCCGTATAATAACGATAATGTCTGGGCGGTGCGGTGAATCGGATCACGTGATGCGACGATAGTCGCGGGCGCACCGTGTCTCTGAAGCCTGCTGCAAGATGCAGGCTGTGTGTTGAAACATGATAACGGCATGCGGACATTGTGGCGTCCGGAATGTCACAAATGTAAACCTCAGAGATAAGGAGATATTGTGGCTGTTGTATCCAAGATGATGGCAAATCGCGAGCAGCATAGCCGGTTTGTACATACGTCCATAATAGGCCTGGGCAGTGAGTGCGCCCAAAAGATAGACACGATGCTTTTCGGGGATCAGCCCGGAGCGTTTAAAACCCATGATGTCATGATGGCCCTCGATGAGCTTCTTCAGAAAAGAGTCGATAAGATGGTCACATCGAATCGAAAACTGGAGACCGAGCGCAAAGATGATCAGCTGCATCGGGACAGGCGTGATGAGCTTAAAAAGGAGCTTTTCCAGGAAATTGTCGCGGTCAAGACGGTTATGGAGATGATGTATGGCAAGAAGAAGGCTGATGAGTACGGTTTATCCGGAGAGACGCCAACCAATGCCGACATGATTGCAAACTATGCACTAAACACCGCCCATATTCTGGAGATGAAACCGGACCTGGGCAGCGTGTCCGCCAAGTTTCAGCCGCTGAATGTGCAGGAAATCATTGACAGTTTCCGGTCACTTTCCAGTCAACTCAAGGATGCTCTGGAGAAGGTGAAACTGGAAGGGCGTGAGGCTCTCAAGGCGCAGGAGCAACGGGAATGGGATATTGAGGAGTGGATGCGGGCATACTCGGCCGTGGCTCAGATAATCTCCTCTCTTTTCTACCTTGCCGGTCACGACACACTCGCCGAACGTGTGCGCCCGACGTCGCGAAAGGTGTCGGGGGAGCAAGATGCGGAGGAAGAACCTATCGAGACCGCACCAACGCCCCAAACAAACATCGGCACCCAGACCGGCATGTCGGTCACCGGTGATGATGCGTGATCGTTGAGAGTGGATAACCCGACATTCCTTTTGGGTCATATCCTAACACAAGCGGGATCGGTCTTTTTGCCGATTCCGCTTTTTCCATCATGATTAAAAAGCCATTCGGAACCGCCTCCCCAATCGCTCCTCCATCCCCGTTCGCAAATGAGAATCTGACAAAAAAGACTCCTCGGACTCATTCGCAATCGAGAATCGCCTCAAAAACACTCTCCTGCCCCGTTCGCAATCGAGAATCTGCCCCAAAAG
>CAYQOU010000077.1:0-16979 GCA_964419255.1 uncultured Fibrobacterota bacterium
ATGCAAACATCAAAAGCCCCAGCATGGTGATCTGAAGCGAGCCCTGCATCATGCTTTCGACGGATGCTGCGGCGTGCTCGAGATTGATTCTGGGGTAGGTAAAGTCGGCCACTACAAGCATCAGCATCTGTGCGGCGATCCCTCCGATAGCGTTAGACAGCGACAGCTGTGCGTAGCCGTCGGCCGCCGAAACCGCCGAGGCGGTTATGCCCGAAAGTGACGTGCTCGCCCCCAAAAATATGCCTCCCATCAGCGCCTCGCCCATGCCGGTCATATCAGCCAGCCGGTCGGCGATCTTGCTCAGGTGGGCCCCCAATACACCGATGAGTACCCCGGCAACCAGAAAGGAGACGATAAACATCCACAGAGGCCAATGAGTCTCGATCTCGGGCATAAGCAATCCTTTATGTCTGCAAACGGAGAAATCTATGTCAGATGCCTATGTACACATATCTGACTGGTTTCTGCTCAGAGTAGCAAAAACAACATTTGGTTGGGAGTATTGCCTGCAGTTGTCATGCCGTTTCCCCATGCGTGGCCGGCACCCTTGTGCTACAGCCAGTTTCCTTGCAGGTTCAAGCACCCCCGTTGTTGAAAAGAAGTTACCTAAGCCATGAATGTAAGATAGGAATCAAAAAGCATGCCGGACCGGTTTCGGGGTAAAGCTCTGGGGAGGGAGGGGACGGTGTCAAAAATACTTTAACAAGGCATACCGTATCGCCATTTTTCATTGATCAGACCTCAATGATTGCTGCTATACATCGTAGGACCCGTTATATGTGCCGTTTCCAAGGCATATCACAGATGGCTCCAAAATTGATTTTTGACACCGTCCCCTTTTCTCGATTCTTCGACCATCGTTTCCACCATAGTTTGTAATTACTGTCGCTTTCACAGCATTCTTGTCTTAGCCTGCGGCCTCGGTGTCTTAACCACCATGATCCGACAAACCTCGGTGCCCTCGTTTCGCCAGCGGTGTGGGATTTTTGCGGGGCTGTCCACAAGCGTTTCCGGTCCCACCTCCTGCTGCTCGTCTCCAATCTCCACGACACCGGTTCCTTGCAAAATGTAGAAGAACACATCCACCGGGGTGACATGTTTTTTCAGTGACTCGCCCGGCTGGAGGCTGATATGGATCACCTGGGCGTGGTGGTTGTCCAGAAGCATGCGGGCATCAACCCCGTGGGGATTTTCGAAGCGTTCCTGCTGAACATAGTTTACCGTTTTCATGACTTTTCTCCTCTCAATGAAAGTTATTACCGATTTACATAATAAATATACGGGCTTATCAATTCTAACTCATTGATCCGGATCAAGAAAAAGCCTTTTCGACAAAAAAAAGAGCCGTGCATGCATCATGCGACGGCTCTTCTTTCCAGAGAGAGAGGATGTGTATCTCTATCAGCTGCTTTTCATCAGCTCTGTGTACTTTTCCTGAGTTTCAGGAGAGCTTTGGATATGAACCGCAATCTCATCATACCTCTGCGGTGTCAATCCTTTATCCTTTATCACTGAATTGCCTTTTTCCTGAAGCTTAGCATCTATAATCTGGGCTTTCTTTGCGATTTCTTCAAGCTTGGCACTCTCTTTTTTTGTCACCTCTGGAGCCTTACTTTCGGGATTTCGCTGTGCGGTGGCAATTTCCATATATCTTTCCACGGTCATCTTCTGCTTGGTGATGGCTTCTGTGATCTGCTTTTCCGCATCCTCCAGAAGAGGCATCATCTTCTTGTTCACCTCCGCGAACAGCTCGACTTCCTTGTCGGTAACTTTGGTGACAGCTTGCTCTTTAGCGCTGTCGGATATCCCCGGAAACTGCCCCATAGCGGCAGTGCCAACCAGAAGAGCGATAACCACGGCTGTTATGCCTGCGACCCAGCGGTTTTTGAGTTTTTTCATGATGATGTTTCCTTTTACTGCTTGAGTGTGAGTTGAATTGTATGGAGTTTACGGCTGAAGAAAAGTTTAATTGCGGGGAAAAGCCAACAAAGGAGCGTGTTTTTTGGCTGCGCCGGTTGGTATCTAAAATAATCGGGTATGAGCAAAAGCAGCCCCAAAAAAACTTCATTTTACCAAAACGGGTTGGAGGCCCTGCGATTCGGCTATGATGTATATGCTAAGGCGGTATAATCTTGCACTGTCGAGAGCATTCTTCCCTGGCAGACACGAATTGCAGCTTGTGTCGATACTAAATGTTAACCTGCAACTCCATGCTTGGACATGATACAGAACAGGCCACCTGAAAAGCAGGTGGCCTGTTCTGTATCACGCCCGAGAGGATTCGAACCTCTGACCTACGGATTAGAAGTCCGTTGCTCTATCCAGCTGAGCTACGGGCGCAGGTATTGAAAAGAATGGTCGGGGAGACAGGATTTGAACCTGCGACACCCTGCTCCCAAAGCAGGTGCGCTACCAGGCTGCGCTACTCCCCGACGAGTTGTCAAAATCTTTCACAGACTCTCTAATATACAACATGTATACCGGATTGGAAAAGCACAAATATGGTGATCACCTGAGATGGGCTTTGTTCATGGTTTTAACTCTGGCATTAGGCTAAAAGGCGGGTACGCCGCCGCAGAACGAAACAGAAAAACATTTCTTTGACCACGGATATTCCATTTGATTGGGGATCATCCCGACACCGCTCTGGCCATTGCAAAGCAGTTGGGGATTGCCGATAAACGGGAAAACCTGATCGCCGGTAAACAGCTTGCCGAGTTTGCTGCCGCCGAGCAAGAGCAGGTCAGTGAGGAACTCGGAGATATTCAAAGCATTAAAGAGGAAAGCCGAATAAAAAAAATGGGGCATTCTTATGATTGCCCCATTTTTTATCACATGGTGTAGAAGATTGAAATTATCTGAACAGATCCAGAAATCGTTTCTCGTATTTCGCAAAAAGCCGATGCTTATCGAGTTCCGCCTTCAGCTCCATTGCTTTGCTCTTATCATTGGAAGCGATCGCAAAAAGCTCCTCGATACGCTGCCGAAGCTCCTCTGGAATCTCCGGCTTCTTGGGTTTGGCCGGCAGCTCTTCCGCTGGATATTCGGGCAGAAGATGTGACTGTTCGGGTTCTTTATTTCCAAGCATTCCCGGCAGGTGTTTGCGCATCTGCTGCTCCATCTGCTCAAACATCTCATCCATCTGTTCTACCGCTTTTATCAGATCATCAAAATCAACCTGAGCATCGGTAAGCTCCTGCAATTTCCTGATCACCTCCAGCGCTGCCTTTGGATAGCTGACCGAACCCGCATATGCAGGCATGGTGACCAGTATGCATGCGGCTTCAATGCCATGATTCTCCGCCATGGTGGGCAGAAGCCCCGCAGGCCCCGTTATTTCACCTCCCGGGAGAGGCTGCAGCCCCTTCTGTTTCAGGGTTTTGCTCAGCTCATCGTTTGTGGCGGCATAAAAAAGCTGCGGTTTTTCATTGTGGCTCGACTGCACGGGAATCGCCGCGGCTGTAAGAATTCTTTTCACACCCATCTGCTGCGCTGCGTTTAGCACATTGTGGGTAAATGCTACACTCTCCCGCCCATGAAGCTGTGAGCTGCTCTCAAAAAATACCATGTCCGGGTTTTTCTTGTAATACAGACTGCTTTCCGGCGGCTGAGGCTTTATCATCTTGCCATTGCGCACCGTGATAGCCTCCGGCACGAAAAACGGACGCATGTCAATATCTGCAAACTGCTCCGCCTCCAGTTTTCGGCGAAGATAGTCGACTGCTATCATTCCGACGTTTCCCATTCCCGGCCATGCTGCAAGCATCACCGGAGATGTCGCGAATTGAATATTTGTTGATGTAGACATAATCAGACCTCCTGGCCACCTGAGACAACAAGACCTGTGCCAACTTGCACACCGCACCTCCAATGCTTGTAAGTCTTTGAATAATGCCGGAAATAGGAGAATGGTCGATCAAAAGATGTCAATGAAGTGCTCAAAAGCTGTTTTATAATGAAACATCGGCGATGTATATCGAAACGCTTTCCATCATAAACGGAGTATCCCGTAAGACATCATACGGTTCATATTTTGCAGACACAGATCACAGGAAAATGAACAAGCCCGGTCACAACAGATTGGAGCAGGAGACCATCATTGAATTAAACATGTCGGAAGGTGCAGGTAGTAATTTACATGTCTATGTAGAATGTATTAAGAGAAAGGATTTTTCGCATGTACGTGCCATCACAGCAAATGCTCAAGAAATATGCGGATGTATTGATCCGGTTTGCACTCAATGACGGTGAAGGTATACGACCGGGGGAAACGGTCTACTTTGTCACCCAGACTCCCGGAATTCCACTCGCCGTGGAGGTGTATCGCTCCATTTTGCAGGCGGGCGGCAATCCGCTTGTGCATGTCACCGACGATCGGTTTCGGCTGATACAGGTGCAGGAGGGCTCCGATGAGCAGATCAGGTTCTTTCCGGCTTCATACTATAGAGGCCTGGCAGATCAGATAGATCACTATGTAAGAATCCTTGCCGATGAGGATCCGCTCTATCTCAAAGATGTCGATCCAAAGAAAGTGATTGCTTCTATCAGAAGCACCAAACAATTTCGAGACTGGCTGGATGCGAAGGAGGATGCGGGGAAATTCTCCTGGACACTCTGCCTGTATGCTACGGAGGGTGCTGCGCGGGAGGCCGGGTTGAGTGTGGAGGAATATTGGAATCAGATCCGTAATGCCTGTTTTCTTGATGAGGACGATCCGATTGCCAAATGGAGAAATGTTGTGGGGCATATGAGCAGTATTCTGGACACCTTAAACGATATGACGATTGACAAGGTGCATGTGGAGGCAAAAGATACCGATCTGTGGGTCGGAATCGGTGAGAAACGTCGCTGGCTTGGTGGGCGCGGTCGTAATATCCCCAGCTTTGAAATCTTCACCTCTCCCGACTGGCGGCAGGTGGACGGAAAAGTGTTTTTCGATCTTCCGCTCTACCGGTATGGCAATATCATCCGTGATATTCACCTGGAGCTGAAGGATGGTAAGATAATTAACGCAAGGGCGGGTGAAAATGAGTCGCTTCTCAGGGAGATGATTTCTCAGAAACATGCCGACAGGATAGGGGAATTTTCACTGACCGACAGGAGATTTTCCAGGATAACCAAGTTTATGGCAAATACGCTGTATGATGAGAACTTCGGCGGTGAGTATGGGAATACTCACCTGGCGGTGGGCAAGGCATATCACGATGCCTGCAGTGAGCCGCTGGGGAGCATGACAGAGGAGAGATTCAAGGAGCTGGGGTTCAATGACTCGCCCGAGCATACGGACATCATTGCTACCGGTGATCGGAAAGTGACCGCAGTCTTAAAAGATGGCGGCAGGAAAGTGATCTATGAGGGAGGTGAATTCCAGATATAGAATCCGCCTCTGCTTATCTATCCGGCCATGCGCTTTCGAAGAGGGTATGGCCTTTTTACTTTATAGTTGGATTACCATTTCACATAAGCCGCGTTTAATTAGCCTCTTGAGGATGAAACTCACTTTCATAGTAAGAATAATTTCCGGAATAGACAGTGGCAGCCCCTTCAACACCGGCGTATTTTGCCGGTGTTATCAGCAGATCCAGATGGCGTCATATTTGCTCAATCAAAGAATCGAATTAGATTCGTCACCTATTTTCTGGAGGTCACTCATGAAAGCAATCCTTAAGGCAGCTCTGGGCGCTCTGGCGTTTGTGGGGCTAATCTCTGCCCTGAAAAACAAAAAATCGGGTAAGCATGCGGGTAGGAAAGTCGATCAAGCAATCGCTAAGGCGGGTAAATATTTCGAGCATGCGGCACATGAAATCCGCAAAAGTGGTAAGCATCATGATGCACAGAGAGTCGGCAGAGTCATTGATCAGGCAGTGAGCAAGGCGAAATCGGAACTCGAAAAATCCGGCGACAAGGTTAGAAAACACGCCATGAGCATGTCTAAATAGTACCTGTTCAGAAATGTAGCTCACAGCTGTCGTGCTTCCGCTTGCGGGATGACACGGTGCCCATGTTTCGTTTCGCGGCAGGGATCAGCACAGGTGTATTCGAAACTGCGGTTAAAAACGATGGATTTGACTTGCCTTCGGCTACGTCGCTACTTCGTGGTGTCAGGCAGACACTACCTGGTCCAGCCTTCACGAATATGACAAAGGAATCAATTGATAATTCTGAGCGGATAATAAGTAACCATCTGTAGCAGTACCCATCCCAAAAGCCACTGTGTTTGAATACACAGTGGCTTATATAATTTCTGCAGTGTTCTTCTTCAGTATTCATTTCCGCCTGAATGAGAAGATTGTATTCTGAGATCAAAGCAGCACCATCCCCATATCTTATCTCCAGAAAGGATATCTTTTTCGACACTTGTGGCGCAATGCCTCTACCGTCTTTTCGTAGTTATTGTCTACTACCATATCTTTGCTCACGAGATTGCTTTGATCATTCGGATAAGGATTTGAGGCCCATGGCGCGCGTGCAAGACTTCTTTTTCCCAGGATCTTTGAGTCTTTGTAAGCTTTCGAGATGGAAATTCCCCAAAATCCGGGGCAAGAAAATTATGTTCTGCACGAGTATGATTGTTCAGGTTCTGCCATTTAGATACCTCTGTTTCTGATTTGAGTCGGATTCGAAAAGAAGGTATTTTAATGGTTCCGTGGAACGATGCACGTAATAATTATCTTTTTTTGTGTATACAGTGTTTCGTTTCCTGGTGCCGTGATGTCAAATCCTTGAATTTTAGCTATGCTGGATTGGGTAACTGATGACGAAAATAAGAAAGCTTACTATTAGTGAATATAAACCGGGCCGGTTCGAGTATCTGATGAACGAGCCGTTTGCTCGTGATGCCTGGGGTTATCTCAGTGACCCGGTTTCCATTCAACAGATGCTGTGTGCTACTGTCCGGGGGCTGCCGGCCATTCAGCCGCTTCTGGATGAGATAGAATCCAAATTTGCCCAGGTCTTCAAATCCGAGACTTATCCCGATGAGGAGATTACTATTCTGTTTAATAATATGATAAAACAAATCATGGAGATGCACGGCTTTCGGCACTCTGCCTGTGGACTCTGTCGGGGAGGACGTTTTTTCAAAAGCTCCGGACTGTATACAAAAGGTAAACAGGAATAGTCAGAGAGCACGTACATACAAGACCAGCTTACTTCCAGATGATACGTCCAGAATGAAAATCCGGACAGCTGGCTCACACAGTGTAACCGATAACCATTACAATATTTGAAACCGTTGATACATGAAAATCTCAGATAATTCTCCATTAAACATTAAGAATAAAAATGTCTTGTTGTCTCTATTTTGTGAGCGGTTTGATTTGCCGTTGCCGCATGAGTCAATTCAACCTACAGATATGCTTCTTGAACGGCTTTGCGAAGCATTTTCTCATATACCGTTTGAAAATCTCACCAAGATAATAAAGTCAGATATTACGGTAGCCACAGAGCAGAAAAAACGCCTGCCACCCGAGGTTATAGGGGATTATTTGGCGCAGGGAACCGGTGGTACCTGTTTCTCTCTTAACGCTGCGTTTATTTCTATGCTTGGCGCATACGGTTTCGATGCCGGTCCGCTTCTGTGCGACCGATCCTACGGAATAAACACGCATTGTGCGGTAGTGCTTCACACCGAAACGGGAGATAAAATCATCGATCCGGGGTATCTGATTTTTCAGCCGGTAGCGTTGCCCGAGGGGGTGAGTGTTCGGTACGAAAACGGTTTCAACCAACTGGAACTTGTGCCTCAGCCAACAGCAAACAGGATTGATCTTTTTACGATCAGCGGGAAAAAAAGGACGTATCGTCTGACATACAAGGTCGAACGTATCGATGAAGCTGCGTTTTTCAGGGCGTGGGAGGATTCTTTTGTTTTCGACATGATGCGCTATCCGGTTCTGACTTTTTATCGCAACGGAAAACATTACTACCTCCAGGGTAATATACTGAGGATTCGCACCGGTGAAGGCGTAGATAAACGGGTGCTTTCCCCCGAACAGCTGCAGTCGTTTATCGTTGGAAGCTCCGGCATTAATAAAAATGTTTACACTCAGGCCTTTTCGGTGGTGCACCATGGCTGAGACAAAGGCTCCGGAAAGTGTTAAATTTTTTGTGGCGATATTATACAAAGAGGAGAAACACCTGTCCGACGCCATTGAACGGCTGCAGCAACGATGGGGAGCAATAGAATATCGAAGTTCTGCCGCGCATTTTGATGTCACCGACTACTACAAGCCGGAAATGGGATCACCATTATTCCGCATGATAATCACCTTCCAGCCGATCATGCCGCCAACAGAACTGGTTAACATGAAGCTTCACTGCAATGAGGTCGAAAATGTTTGCAGAAGGAATAAAAAGAGAGTCGTAAACCTCGACTGCGGCTATCTCGACCACCACAAAATCGTGCTTGCTTCAGCCAAGGAGGCCGGGCAGAAAGTGTATTTGGACAAAGGCATCTGGGCCGATTTGGCCGCGCGCTATAAGCACAAACATTTCGAGCCGTTTGAGTGGTCGTTTCCCGATTTTAAGGACGCACGGTATGATCAGATCTTCTGCGAGATTCGTGCGCGCTATATGAAGCAGCGCAGAAAAACCTGAGGAGAGAGCAAGTCACTGTCAATTCAGTATTTACCTTTTTATGGTAAAGAAAAAATTTATGGTAAAGAAAAAAGATTCTCCTTTGCCGGGGGGGGGAGATTCTACCCGGATGTGACCTCCGTGCATTCCGGTGCTGCATCTCATGCGGCTTTTTTACCATTACTCGAATCCTGGTTCTTTCCTGCGACGAATCGTTCCCGTCTTGGGTACACTTTTTTAAGGACCTTGTTTGTCAACGATCCGAAAGAGGGAACCTCCAAAGCGTTTTTTGGGCATACTAAGGTGCACTTTCTGCACTTGAGACAGTCCCGTTCAGGGGATTGCCCGTTATCTTTATATTTGACAATGTCAAGATTGAGCGGGCATGCCTTCTCGCACAGCTTGCAGCTCCTACACAAGGCCCCATCGATTTTCAATTTGTTGCGGTGTCCGCCCAACGCGTTCTGCATGGTTCCCATCGGACAGAAAGAACACCAAAACCGCGGCTTGTAGATAAGCCCCCCGATGATGCCGATCGGAGTGGTAACCGCGCACAGCATCCAGAACACCGAGCCCAGGTGCGTTGCAGATGCAGGGTCCTGCAGTACTCTGAACGTGGTGAAACTCATCAACAGAACGAAAGCCGACCAGCGAAACCAGCCGGATCTGATAAATGCCGGTATTTCCCGGTTTCTGCTTTTGAACGGAAGAATCGTATCGAAGAATGCTCCCCGAGGACAGAGATTTCCGCACGTGTATCGTCCGCGAATGGCACCTGTGACCATGCCCAGCCCCATCACCACCGGCACTACAAATCCTGAAAGGGGATAAAAATACCCGACGATTATGGTTACTATAACCACCGACGAAAGGATGAGATTTTTAAATGAGATGCTGTTGGTGTACCTGTTCTTCACGTGTTCCCTCCCCGAGGTTTTAATAATTTTTTATGAAGGTGTAGAATGTTCCCGCCCATAACTCCTGCAGCCAGCTTTTCTGTGTTTTGGTATCTGCTTCGATCCCATCTGACGGATTTAGAGAAAACCAGGTTATATCGACTGCCGGCCATGGTGATAAAGCCCGGATTTTCGTTGTCTTTACTTTCAAGTTGTAACTCCCCCGCAGATGAACGCGATCGACTGTGATTTTTTTGTCATGAAGTAGTCGCGGGCCGGCAGAAAGCCTTGGCAATAAGGCGATGATTTTCATGGCATGTAAGAAATGGGGTTGCATTTTTTGTTGCGGGAAAAAGTATAATACATAACTACCTGTCTTCAGTTCGCCAAAAAAAAATCTTTAAAAAAAGTTAAAGAAATGTATTCACCTTTACTTGATATCCCCTACGGGACGTGACCGGTCTCATCGGAATCAAACGGTATGCCACAGGCAAAAACACCTGTTTAATCGTGTAAAATTGGGGTGTAAGGTTACATCTCGTGGTGTTGCACGCCGAACGCGCAACCGTGCGATGCAATGATTGTGCAACAGTCAGGAGCACGGTTTGCAGGTCGGCAGTCTTACTTTACCATGAAGATTGCTTTGATACCCGATCAGTGACCATATGGAAAAACGCCTCGTATTCTACCATGTCCACCATCTGCCGATTAAACAAACCGATACAGGAGTGCTAGAGCTTGCAGGAAGGATGAGTATAGAATTGAGAAGATACATTGATAATTGAGGATGGTAATTTATAACGGCTGTGTCATCGGGCCGGTATGGTTCATCTTAAACTGGTAAAGGCAGGAAAGGCATAAGGCCCCCGATCACATTAGCTGATCAGGGGTTGAGATATGGGTTTCAATACATTTTTATACATTAACAAAATCTTTTTGCGTTTGCGTCTATTAAGGAACATCCGTTTACAATCCGGCTGCCTCCATACCCTTTTCTATCACCAATTATGAAGCCAACCTGCGCGGCTGGTTTAACCCCGCAGTAGCTTTCTCATAGGAAAGAGCAAACAGATGCCTTTTAAGGCGTAATCGGGCTGACAGTTTGCTCTTCTGCAAAAAACGCATCGTCACAAGTCGTTATCCCATACTCCTGGGCCATGGAGTACGATTCGCGGAGTATGAGGCACCATTTTCTATCACACCGATCGATCTCCTTACACTCCCACATCTGACAATACTCACGGGGAACGTCATAATTGCTCATTTCTTCTCCTTTGAATCGAGATATGCCTGGGTGTAGGTAAACGACACCAAAACCTCCTTGAGCGTCGATGCAACGGGATGGCGGTTTTCATTTATCATGTAGTCGCTGAGTTTAAGCCATATGGTCGCTGTGCTTATGCGCTCATCGGTGGAGGGATAAAGAGCAGCAATAAGGTTGCCGATATCGACGATATTCATGTACTCTGTGACATTTAGCTTCTCTATCTCATTCTCGCTCAGCTGGAAGTACCATTGTGGATTCAGTTTTTCTTCACTTTTACCGCCGTTTACAATCGCCGAATCCATGGTGATCAGAGAATCTGGTGGTTGATTGTGACAGGTTATGAAATATGAGTATCCTTCATCGACAATAACGTTAACCGGCACACCGTCCCATTGCTCATCTCCGGGCCCGAGAAGCCGTATTCTTTCGTAACTGTATGAATCGTCATCAGGATCAAAGCTGAAAAGATTCTCCTCTGCGACCTTATACACCGAGATAGAATCGATCACCGGGTTAGTGTTTTCATACAACATCGAACCGGGCAAATCGATAAGTTGCCGATTGTACCGCACCCAGTAATCGCTTTTGATCCTGTGGGCCCCGGGCAGATCGGCAAAGATGCGCATCGGAGCGGTAAAAATCTGAAGCAGCTCGGGCAGCAGGTGGTTGATGCGATTTACATACAAGCTGAATAGTGGATCCGATGCCGCCAGAGTTTCCTCTGTATGTGTGCTATCCTGCAGGTACTCATTCCACTCATCAGCTTTTTCTGTTAGTGTCTCTATCATGGAAATCACACTGTCCTTCTGTAATGAATAGACCCATTCGGGTATCGAGCCGGCAAACTCCTCCGGGATATCTGCCAGCCAATTACGAGGTATCGCGGGACTGTTTCGGATGACATCTTCAGGCACCACGAATTTCTTAACCACACATTGGGTATTTGAAGAAAATGAACATGACGATTCCACCGGAACCTCCGGAAGTGGCTGAAGGTTGTAGGCGGTGTCTATGCCGTAGTTGTTGCTTATTACATCGAAGCTGATTGACCAGTCGATTTCATCGATTTCAAACTGTCTACCTGCAAACACTGCGGTCATCGTCACCGTATCACCCGGTACTGCCTCTGCCGGCTCGTACATAAAATCCAGCGTCCTGATCATGTCGGCGTTGACTCTATTATAGGAATTCGGAAATTCGGTGCATCCTATCAGACCTAGAAACACCAACAGTATACATGTTATTCTCTTCTTCATTGTCTATGTCCTTCCTCTTTCTGCCTGTACCAATATCCTAAAATTCTGCTTTCACACCTATTCCCGGCTGAAAGATATTACTGACTGTTGTTTTATCTTCATAGAAAGCGTCATACCAGGTGAACTCGGGGCTCTTGTACAGAAAATAGCTGATATTCTGCAAGTCAAGATAGCCGGACAGCAACCACTTATCGAAAACAAATTTCTTCTCTACCCGAAGATCAAGCTGCACGAATGGATCGAGACGGTCGGAATTCACCTCTCCGGTTATGGGTTCAAAATAGCTATACGTTTCGTTTTCGATTTTGCCAATCACCGGTGTGGTAGGCTTGCCGGTAACATATCGAAAGCGAAAGCCCGATTCCCACTGCCGGGCAAGGCGCCAGTTTCCGACCAGCTGCAGGTGATGCGTCTGATCTTCGCCATACAGTACGTATTTTTTTTCCGTATTATCGTATCGTTCGCTTCTTGACAGGGTGTAGGCCAGCCACCCGAAAAAACGCTTACCCTGATCGTGTCGCAGCATCAACTCAACTCCATGCATTCGGGCTTTGCCGTCCTCCAGCCACAGTGCTTCACCGTCGATCGCATCAGGATCGAAATCCTCCGGATCGGCCATACGGGGAATGTTCCATTGGTTGTTTATGTAGCCCTGAATGTCGGCGCGGATCAGATCGGATATCTGCCATTCGTATCCCAACACATAATGAGCCGCTTTAGTGGCAGGTAAATGGGGATCACCCCACCCTTTCATGATTACCTGACCGACAGGCTGAGGCGTTTGGCTGTAGTTGCCGACAGCTCCCTTTATGATGTGGTTATCATTGATCGAATAACGCATGTTCAGACGGGCCGATGGTTCACCCGAAAACCGGGTTGTGTTATCAATATCCTCATAATTCCAGAACTCCGGCAGATACGAGCCATGATAATCAAGCTCGGGAAAAAAGTCGTAACGCAGACCACCAATGATCTGCAGATCCTTTATCGGTCTCCATTCGAGGAAGCTGTACCCGCCAAGAGTCCCGAACAACCAGTTGTCGACCGTATCCCGCCTGATAAGCCCCCCTTCCTGAGGAATTGCCAATTGAAGGTCGAGATTCATAAGATACAGATCTATACCCGTACTGACGGTGAATTTTTCTCCCAGATGTATATCAAACTGATCGCGCAGGTGATGGTCGTAGGAGATGTTTTTAGTTTTCATCTGGCCGAAAACCGAGAACTGATTATCCCAATAATTGAATCCGTACCGAAAGGTATTGGTAAACATTTTGGAAATTTTCCAATCCACTCCGAGCATGGCCAGATGAAACATCAGAGAAGCTCCCATCTTATCTGTTTGTTCGTCGATCTCCTCACTGCCCCCTTGCATACCCTCGATGTGCATGTTCAAGCTGTCGCGGGAGCCCAGGAAGGTGGCGAACAGGCTCAGATTTTCATCAACATCATAATTGACTTTCAGCAGGTAATCCCAATAGAAGGGAGAAACGGAGAAGGGCAGGTCCTGTGGCGCATTATCAACGTACCAGCTGACGAGATCCCCAATGAAACTCCTTCTGGCTGATCCCATTACCGACAGATTTTCGTTCACCGGTCCTTCAACCAGGAAAGATGCGTCGAGCGTGGACACATCGGCTGATCCATGCCAACGGTCGGTTTTTGGTTTACGACTGGTCAATTCGATCACCCCCGCAATACCGCCGCCGTATCGTGTTCCGAACCCGCCGGGATAAAAAGAGACATCCTCAAGTCCATCGCTGTTGTAGACCGATTTTAAACCACCGAAATGATAAATAGCAGGGAGGTTGATGCCGTCCAGGTAAAATCTCGAATCCCAGGTTGGAGCGCCCCGCACAACCACATCACCAAATCCCATGGTGGGACGACCGACACCGGGAAGAGCCTGCACCACCTTGACGGCATCCCCGCCAAGCCCCGGAATCTTTTTTACCTCATTTAATGACAGCTGCCTGCGGCTGACCTCCTTCTTGCTGGTCTTTCCGTACACGACAATCTCATAGTTCGAATAATCGAGCCGATGAAGGTAAAACTCCATACGAACCTCTTCCGAAGCGTTTACCTGAAACGTGTCGGTAAACATCTCATAGCCTGCGGCCGGTACCGACAGCGCTACCTCCGCGGTGGGAAGAGAAAAGAAGGTAAATTCACCATTGGTGTCACTCATGGTCACCAGGCGATCTTCCTCCAGGTACTGCCCCTCAAATTCACCTATTCTTTTACGGTAAAGCTCAAACGGAAGCCCGGCGACCTCTCCAGTAGTGTCCAGAAATGTGATGACCACCATCGCATCGGGAACCGGTGCCCGCGTTCCCCGCTCGATGAGCTTTCCTCCGAAGTTTGCCATCGGCTCAATATCCTGAGCGACCTCCTGTAAAGAGAAACGATATTCGTACTGAAGATAAACTGCAACAGGCTGACCGCTCGCCTCCGCCGGTTCGAATTCGAATTTTTGTGCCGCCTTGACTGCGCTTGAGTCAAGAATCGGATGCACCCCCTGATCAACCCAAACACTGTCGACACTTCCGCTGTCGCTGACCAGAAGCGTCATCAGCACATTGCCCTCTATTCCTTCACTGTAAACATCTTTTGGATAATCCGCCTCCACAAACGACACCAGCTCGGGCATCTTTTCTATCGGTGGTAACTCCTCCTGCTCTTCTTCAGGCGCTTCACCGGATTTCTGAGAATGCTCCGTCATCTCCTCATCCATCTCCTGCCCGGCTTCCCCGCTTACCTCCGGCATTTCTATAGACTCAGCTGGTGGCTGTTCAGCCCTCTTCCCGTCCCTCTCCAGGACACCATCGTCAGTCTGTGCAAAGCCTGTAGTATATAGCAAGGCCAGACACATGAGCGGGCGGATCAGACACCTGATCTCTGGAAAATTCATCTTTTCACTCCTCTTTGTGCGCTTACTGCTTATCGTAATTAGTTTGTGTAATATAAGATGTGCTCGACTATGATTCGTTACAGTTATCATTTAAATCCTGTGAGCTATGTTTGCTTTGCTCTTCGTGTTATGATCAGTCGATCCCGCGCCTTGTTTGTGTCTTAGCTTATCATCACAAATCGAACCGGCACTACTATCCAGACCGCTACGGGGGTGTCTCCCCGTCTGGCCGGTTCGAACTCCATGGCAAGCGATGCTTTCAGCGCCTGATCGGATGCATCCGCGCCCAGGTCATTGAGGATAATGGCTTTTTTAACCTTTCCGTCGATGTCGACCAGAACCTTTACCCTGACACCCCCCCGAATCTTCTCAGCAAGCATCTATTCGCTATACTCAGGCACGGTTTTTTTTATGAGACGGGGCGCTTGAGTAACGGTCGTGGTTGAGGCGGCTGGAGAATCTGGGAATCTCCTTTAACGCGGCCTCCTCGATTCCCCGCTTCAACATCCGCTGCTCTTATCAACCGGTATGCCAGATTGCCATGCAGATAGTAAGATGTTTAAAATCAGTAGCTAACACATGGTCGAGTGGTTTTTTTTGGTGATCACTCATCCCAGCTGTATATCGGAAGGATATATCAGAAGGATATGACCGGTATCACTCTGATATGGGGATCATTTATGCGCAAATTATCGGGTGACGCCCCGGGTGATTGTGAACCGTCGGGAGAATTTTATCCACAATCTGCCTGTCGCTTTGTGTTATTTTAACAAACATCTCTGTGTATCTTTATTTTATTGGAGAACTTCTGAGGAAGAGAATTTGGCCGAAATCATCCTGAAGGATAAAAAGTATCTGTTCAGTAAAGTGCTGCTTTACGGGATGTTACCTGTTACGTGGTAAGGCATCCATGCCTTTCACTCTGCGGTTGAAAAGAGGGTTTGGTTTGCAGCTACTTGGTGGTTCCGTTCTCCGGCTTGCGGGACGTGAGGAGGATGACAGAGGAATCAGTTGTATTATATGATGATTAAACCTACACCAATTTATGAAGAGTTTTTTGATGATTAAGAAGAGAATTCCGATAACACGAGTAAAGATCGGTATTGCCCGAATCCTATATACACTGGTTCGGAGCATATATGGTAAAAAAACGAAAAATATGGTGGTTAAGCGAAACGGCATCACCTACGCACTGGATCTGTCTGAGGGCATAGACCTTTCAGTCTTTCTGTTTGGAACCTTCCAAAAGCACATTACCCGTTCATCATTGATATCTATTCCCCACGATGCAACTATTCTTGACATCGGTGGAAATTTCGGAGTTATGGCATTGCAGTTTGCGCAGATGAGTCCAGCGGGACGGGTGTTTTCCTTTGAGCCAACCCATTATGCAGTAACAAAATTCCGCCAAAATTGTGCTCTTAACCCGACGCTCGGTGAAAGAATAACACTGATGCAGTCCTTTGTTTCCGATTGCGCCTCCGAGGATGCCTCATTAAAGGCGTTTTCCAGCTGGAAAGTAGATGGGGCCGCAGGAGAAAAACATCCGGTGCACCGGGGTAGCCAGAAATCCACTCAGGGGATAGGAGCGATAACGCTGGACTCTTTTTGCCACCGTACAGGCATCGACAGAGTCGATTTCATCAAGATCGACACCGATGGTCATGAGTATCAGGTGCTCAACGGTGCCCGCAAATGCATCGGCGCATTCAAGCCGCAGATCATTTTTGAAGTCGGCGGGTATGTGATGGAGGAGCAGGGGATCGAGTTCTCGTCATATCTGGATTTCTTCGACTCTTTGGGCTATAAACTGTTCGATGCCAAAACCACCAGGCGCATACTTGCCCACAACTTCGACACACTCATACCGGCCCTTGGCACAATCGACATACTGGCGATTCCATGACATCCTGCCGAAACCATTACCTAACTGATTCAGATTATAAGACAGCAAAAAAAAGCCCCCGCTGCCGTCGGGCAACGGGGGCTTTCGCATTATACAGCGCACAGACTTACTTGTCTTTGTGCTCAAGCTCCATGGTGACTGTCGGCTGGTCGCAGACCTCACTGGG
>CAYQOU010000078.1:0-16340 GCA_964419255.1 uncultured Fibrobacterota bacterium
CCACATCCCCGCCCTCGGTCACCTTGATCCAGGTTCCCCGGATGTCTTCATCGGCAATTTTGCTGTTTTCCGGATCCGGATCGGTTCCCGAGCCGCCGGTGTCACAGCCGAAGGCGACGGATATGGCAATGGCGAACAGGATGATAGGCAGCGGACAGTTTCTTGAAATCCATGTAAATGACAAAGTCGGCTGAGAACTCACAACGATTCTCCTGTTTTATAGTGGATTATGATACGCCAAAGGGGTATAAACCTGTCCTCTGCAATATATATTTTATTCATTATGAACGATAAAAAAAGGGCATTCACTCCACAATCCACACGATAGATTTTTCAAGGAATCGCTGGGGCGAAGAGACATCGCCCGCAGTTTCATTCGGGAATACTTACCCGGATCCATATCTTCACGTATGGATTTTCGAACGCTTGAGATAGTTAAAGATACTCATATAGATAAAGAGCTAACGGAGCATTTTTCCGATATTGTATATCGAATTGATATTGATAAAAGAAGCTCATATGTGTATGCTTTATTCGAGCATAAAAGCTACATGGATCAGCTCAGTCTTTTTCAGCTGCTGCGTAACATGGTAAAGCTGTGGGAGAGGTACTGTCGAGAGAATATAAATGTCCGAAAGCTCCCCCTGATCATCCCAATAATTATTTATCACGGCAGAAAAAAATGGGATATCGGTACCAACATACGGACGTTATTTGAGATGTCGCAGGAAGCTGAGAGATATATCCCTGATTTTGATGCTGAAGTGTTCGATATATCGCATATTTCCGACGAGGAGATACAGGGAGAAGTGGCACTTCGAATGCTACTTCTTACCCTCAAATACATATTCAACCCGGGGTTGATGGATAAAGTCGGGGACATATTCGAACTCTATAATCAGCTCGTGCAAAGGAAAAGAGGCTCAGAGTACCTGGAAGTGCTGATACGGTACATGGTGAGTACTCTGGATGCGGGAAACAAAGAAACATTAAAGAAAAAATTTGAAGAAACAATATATACTGGAGGAAATCAGATGCCGACTATTGCCGAGAGTTGGAAAGAAGAAGGAAAGATCGAAGATGCAAAGAAAATGATTCTGAGAGGCATGTCGGATGAAGACATTCACGATATCACAGATCTACCCATGGAAAAAATCAAAAAGCTGAGGAGAGAAGAGAATAAAAATCGATAAATTAGCGCTGAGCAGTTTGTTGCGCTCCCCATCTTGCTCCGCGCTCACGCATGCGGGACTGCCATTGGCTTACACTTCTGCTTTGGGGGCGCCAGTCCTCTCCACACATATGCGCTACGAGTCATTCCTCGGCTCTTTTTGACTCACTGCCACTAACCGTTTCCAATAGTGGATCTCGACCTGCCCCCTCAAACGAGTGAAACAAAACAACAAAAATTTTTGGAGAATGTAAAGGGTGGCGGCGGTGATTTACGTTGTGCAGTTGTTCGTCGTTCCCCGAGAGATCGAGAAACCGAGAGACCGAGCTACCGATAAAGCGCTAGGGATCAGAGGGGTGGCCGAGGCCAGTCGCGAAGCGACCGATCCCGCATGCGGGAGTAGCCCCGGCAGAGCCCGACCCTCGATTGGTACAATCGAGGGGAACGCCCAAAGAGTTAATTCTTCTACTCACTGCTTTTCACCGGGAGCACGACGCGAAAACCGTTCCTGTTTAGTTGAAGTCCCCCGCCGGGGGATTTAGGGGGCTTTGTTCAGCTTTGCATGTTCGCGGTGCCGCTAAGCCGAGGAACAAAACAACAAGACAATCAGAGAAAGTGTAAGAGTCACCGGGGGCCACATTTTACGGGCTATACGGCTGCACCACCCGCTCGGAGAAAAAATCCCCGCGTGCCAGCAAAAGAAAACCCAAAGCAAAAACAAGCATCACTCCCCCCAGCATGATCCATGGCAGCGGAGTCATAACGGACAGCCCTCCGTACACTGTAACGATAAGACCCATCACCAAAAGGTTTACAAAATGGGTCAGACGAGGATTTGCCAGTCGAAACGACAGCCACGCTCCGCTGCAGGCGTTCATCATGCATGCCGTAGCGTAAAGCATCGCCAGCGTGCCGATCGATCGGGTGTATAAGAACCATGCGCTCTGCCCCTGCATCAAAAAGAGCCACAAGAAAGAAACCATGTAACACAACGCTCCCAACACGATACTCATTCCCACTACATACCCGATCTTACCGTAGAGTATTGACGCGCGGGCAAGACCGCAGGTAAGCACGATTTCCATCGCACCGTTAAGCCGCTCGGCGGCAAAGACGGTGTTTCCGAAATTGCCGCTGAGAATCACCGAGAAAAACAGTATCCACAGGTACAGAGGCTCCCGGGCGAGTTCGCCCATATTTGTGGCCAGAACCGCGCTCCAGGTGACAAGAAGAACCAGATAGACTATATGCGCACTTCTTTCCCCCTTGATAAAACCCCTAAGCTCGTGACGGATTATCAGTGAGATTTCACTCGGGGATGCTCTCATTGTATCCTCCCCCTTTACCATTTTGTGAATAATACCTGCGAACAGTCTCTTTTACCGAATCGCTCATCGGTTGCACCTTGTAAACAGAAAACCCCTCTCGCACCAGCTCCGCTACAAGCATGGGAATTTTCCGTTGGGGTGATTCGACGGCAAAGGACCACACGCCGTTATCCAGGGTCGGTTTACCGGATGCAAACTCGGTGATTATCTCCCCCACCCTTTCCTGTGTGCTACTCTGGACGATCCACTGCTGCACAGGACTCTCCCGGTCAAGCATGGTGAGCCGGCCCTTCTCCAGGATACCGATCCGGTCACACAGCTCCTCTATGGTGTCAAACTGATGTGAGCTTATAAATACCACCGCCCCATTTTCCTTTGCATGACGCACAAGAGAGCAGAAATGATCATATGCCGAAACATCCAAGGCAACCGCCGGCTCATCCAGAAGAAAAACATCCGGCCACCCCAGAAAGGCCCGACACAATCCGCACTGCATCTTCTGCCCCCGGGAGAAAAACTTCGTCTTCCCCTTCTTTTGCACGATATCCGTCCCAGCCCAAAACTGCTGGAGGTATTTTTTCAGCGAACGCTCGGAGATTCCCTTGGCACGGCCAAAGAACCTCAGATTGTCCATCACCGAGAGATTTCCATAGAAACCGTTATGCTCCAGAACCACTCCCATTCGCCGAAACAGCTCTCCGGTATACCGCTGAGG
This sequence comes from uncultured Fibrobacterota bacterium, assembly GCA_964419255.1. Classification (GTDB taxonomy): domain Bacteria; phylum Fibrobacterota; class Chitinivibrionia; order Chitinivibrionales; family CAYFVL01; genus CAZPHU01. The sequence continues at coordinate 3,215 of CAYQOU010000078.1, forward strand.
GTCGAGCCCCAGAAGGCGGCAACTGCCGCTGGTTTGACGCATCAGTCCCAGCATTATGCGGATGAAAGTTGTCTTACCGGCTCCATTGAGTCCAACTAACCCAAACACGGTACCCGGCTCGATCGAAAGATCTATACCATCGAGCACGGTGTCCGCACCGAATGTTTTGACAACCTTGGCAATTTCAACAGGTTTGTTTTCGATAGTATTATCCCATACCCATTCGAAGTGAATCTTATAATTCAAAAACATGAGCGCAAACAGAGAATGTCAAAAAATCAGACATTTACTGCAGCCGTTTTCGTATTTAAATTACATCATGAGATTTCAGATATCCGCCCGATTATGAATCTTGCGGGTAAAAAATGGTATTTTACCTTAACTGAGCGATTCCGATTGGATGAGTTGCTCACTAGTCCGAGCAAGTGAATAAACCGGTTTCTAAAGTAGTGATACATATATGAAAATTCTGGTCGCAAAAACCGCTGGGTACTGCATGGGAGTGCGCCGAGCCGTCGATATCGCAGTCGATACAGCCTCACAGGGGCAGGGGATTTACTCTTTGGGCCCGCTGATTCACAACAACCAGACGCTGGAGATGCTTAAGGACCGCGGAGTAGAGATTCTGCAGTCGGATGACATCGCCCCCCGGCAGTCCACCATTCTAATTCGTGCGCACGGTATTCCCCCTGAGATCCAGAAGCGCTATCAATCGGGTGGACACAAGATCATCGACGGCACCTGCCCCAAGGTGAAAACGGTGCATAAGGTTATCCAGAAATACCGTGGCCTGGGGTATCAAATAGTCATAACCGGCGATGAAGGCCATGCCGAGGTGATCGGACTTCTGGGCTATGCGGGAGAGGATGGTCATCTGATTCAGACTCCCGGGGATGTGAGCAGGCTTGATTCGTGGGAAAAGGTCTGCCTGGTTTCTCAGACCACATTCGATCGCCGGCTGTTTGAAAAGATTGCCGAGAGGATGAAGCAGCGTTTTTCCGGAAAGGAGCTGATCGTAAAGAAAACTATCTGTTCGGCTACCGACCGGCGGCAGGAGGAGACAGAAGAGCTATCTAAAAGGGTTGATGCCATGATCGTGGTGGGCGGTAAACACAGTGCAAACACCCTGCGGCTTGCTGAGATCTCCCGTCAAAACACCCGGGTCATACAACATGTGGAAACAGAAAAGGAGATCGACTGGGATGCGGTGGCCGGCTGCCGGACTGTCGGAATCACCGCGGGAGCATCCACACCCAACTGGATGATCAAAAGAATAATCGAACACCTCATGTTTTTGGAGCAGACAAAAAGTAAGAATCTCAAAAGTACCTTGCGACACGCCCTTGACACCGTTGCCAATTTGAATCTCTTTGTGGCGGCCGGCGCCGTCGCCATGTATTACACATCGGTGGTGTTCCAGGGTCTGGACTTTTCCTGGACAGGAGCGCTCCTGGTTTTTCTGTACATGCTTTCCATGTATCTCTGGAACAGTCTGACCAGCCTGCATGCGACTCAGCACCTGGGCATCAGCCGGTATCTTTTCTATAAGGCGCATAAATGGGGTCTTTATAGTCTTGCACTGGCCAGCATCGGCTTTATGCTGGGGATAAGCTACATGCAGCATAATGCCTTGTTTCTGTTGATGCTTGTGGCCACGGCGGCGGGAAGTATCTACCATTTTACCATCGTGCCCCGCTCGCTTCGCTGGCTGCTGCGCTACAGTACGCTTAAGGATATCCCCACCTCTCGAGACCTTTTCGTCGCTCTGGCCTGGGCGGTACTTCTGACCTTCATTCCCCAGGCCCGTTCTCAGGAATTTACCCTCTCTGCTTCGGTTATCAGTTTTTTCATATGGATGTTTTTTCTCTCCTATCTCCGAGCACTGCGGTTTGATCTGCGTGATATCGAGGGGGACAGAATAATGGGGCGGGAGACACTGGTGACGGTGATCGGAGAGAGGCGGGTACGTCGCATAAGCAGTGCGGGGCTTGTTATCGCCTCGGCCGGACTCATTTTTCTGGGGATAAGCGCATTTTTGAGCCACAGTACTCCCAAGGCTTTGGTCTTTCTGTTTCAGTTGCCGGTGGTGGTTTATCTGTGGGCTATTATGCGAATGAATGCCCGGTTTTTCGGTAACCGTTCTGCGCTTTTCAATATAGCCGCCGATGGACAGTTTTTTGTGAGTGCGGCATGCGCCTGGGTATCGCTTGTTCCGTTTTGACGGAGGTAATTTGAAGCCCGCTTATGTTGTCTGACACCCGATTCTTGAAGACAAACGGGACCTGTTGGGGTATAATACAATAGTAGGCCTGAGGAAAATGCACGCTTTTTTGCAATATCGAGCCGGATAATTCGTTTTTCCAGAGCGCAAGTACAATGCTGCAATTTTAGCGCTTAATTTGAAGCGGTTTATTTTGAATAATCGTCAGAGGCAGGCGGAGATTTAGTATATTCATTCTATCTGAATTGAGCGGTTCAGTTAGAATGGATCGCGTGAAAACCACTCGATTCATTTAGAATTACAAATCAGGTAGTTAGAAAAGCTTCCAGATTTTCGAACGCTTCTCTATGTTATTTGCAGTTTTTTTTTAAACGTTATGACGATTACTGCGACTATACAGACAAATCAGTTTATCAATCCATTCGCCTGAAGAAGGTTCGGGGGGTAAAGTATGAATTCAAACAAACGGTCGCTGCTGGTGACGATGGCTTTCATGCTGAGTGTCCTGTGGATACCAGCCACGGCTCAGTATGACGACACACTCTGGATACCGGTAACCTTTTACGATTTCCATTCCGATGGAAGTAATCCGGAGTTTGAACAGGATCATGACGGAGGTGTGCGTAGAAACATGATCGCCACGACACTGGATGAGGACGGTAAACCGGTTCCCGGCACTCAACCTTATATGAATCACTATATCAAATACTGGTTTCGCCCCTGGGAAGATTCGGCTAAGGGAGACAGTACCGCCCCCATCTATACCAACCTTAATGAGAGCGTCTGGGATGCAGATATAGAATACGAGGGCTCGGAACATGTCGGTCACGATACCTCCTTTATAAATGTTGTCATCGAGGATTCGCTGCCGTTTCTTCATGTCGGAAATGGCGTCTACGAATTCAGTCGCACAGGAGAGGAGGGTGAACCTGAGTTTTTCTGGATAGACGACAGAGGCTTCGGCAATGAGGGTAGAAATAACAATTTTTCTTTTACGATGGAGCTTCACCATGAGTTCCAGAAGAAAGAAGGCATGACTTTTGAGTTCAACGGTGATGATGATGTCTGGGTGTTTGTGGATGGCAGGCTGGCTATGGATCTGGGAGGAATACACAGTCCGGCAAACGGATCATTCAATATAGACGATCTACCCGGTCTGGAAAATGGTCAGACCTACGATTTCAGTCTTTTCTACTGTGAACGCCACACCAATAACAGCACCATTAAGATAACCACCAACATTATCAGCGCTGAGCCCGATTCTCTTCACATTCGGGTAGAGCCGGACAGTACCATTAGTGTCGGCGATACTCTTTTCGCCTTTGCGGAGATACACTCGGATACGGGTACGGTTAATAACTTTGCGGGAGAACTGGAATGGGGTTTAGTCGATACGGCGACTCCCCCCAACCACGATTCCACCTTACAGATAGTTGACGGCGATGTCAGTTCCGCTCGTTTTATTCCCACTGAGGCACATACGACAGTGAAAATCTGGGGCACCTATACCGATCGTTTCCAGGGAATAGACATAAACGATACCGTTGAGGTGGTGGTTCTGCCGGGTGAGCCGGTGGGTGTTTACATCGAAGGTTCTGCCGACTCATCTGTGAGTCTGCGGGATGTAAACGAGCTGGATCTCATTCGTATCCCGACCGATGAAGAGATGGCGGACGGCATGTATGCGATTCTGCGCGACAAGTATGGAAACTGGGTGTCTCCGGCAAACCCGACCTCCTGGGATGAGCTGGATGATGCGATACTGACGGCATCAAACGGTGCCGATGAGGAAAACGGACAGGGCCAGATCAGCCGTGCGGAAAGCGATAGCGGCCGAACAACAGTCACCGTCACCACCGATGAGGGATTCACCGATGATATCCTGGCAATCGTCAACAATGTCACCTACAATCAGATTCGGATCGTGGTACGAAATGGTTCTGTTTACGAGCAGATAGGCTCTCTTTCCATGAGCACCCGTGATGACACCACCCTCTATGTGGAGGGGTTGCGCTCCGATGACGGGAGCTGGGAGCGGATAACGGCAAACTGGAGCAGCACCGATATTTCACTTAATCCCGGGGCGCCGGCAGAGGCGGCTCTTTCCTGGAGTTTTTCACCGCGTGCCACCGGTACCGGTACAATTACAGCTTCTACAAACGGCACCAGCGGAACCGTCAGCGATCAGATAGATGTGGATATATCATACGGGGATCCTTTCCGGATGGTGTTGTATGAAGAGACCGGAGATCCGTATGAGGGTGATTCCCTGTCTCCCCTGAAAGATACGATCGAGGTTGTTGCCGGTGAGCATCAGGTGGTAGTTGCAAAGCTGTTTGATGAAACTGGTGAGTGGCTTCACGAGTATGAACGAGAAGATTCGCTGCGTCAGCGTATCTCATGGGTTATGACCGACACAAACGCGACAATTGTATCAAACTTCCATATAGTCGACTTCTACTCGGAGGTGGCGCACAGGTATTACACTCTCACAGGGGTCTATCAACATGGTACAACACGGATAACCGACCGGGTTGTAATACGCGTGCTTCCGGCTGAGGCATCGCAGCTTGTAATCGAACCCAACAACAGGGGGAAAAATCTTTCTCCAAACGAACCTCAGGTTTTTAACAACAACGAACTCGTGATCACCGAAAACGAAACGTACAAAGAAGCATACGCTGTTCTCCGCGACCATTTTGGAAACTGGGTTAGTTTCTCCAGCCAGACGACCTGGTCGATCGACGATCCCGCCACTGCGCAGTGGGAACGCGGTATAGCTTTCCAGGGTGAGGTGATCGTGAGTCGTTCGGAAGAGATCAGCGGCGAGACCGAACTTCATGCGACCGATGATGAGAGCGGGCTCGAAGCACAGCTGCATGTCTCCGTTCTCAGCTATCAATACGATTCGCTTCGGATAGTTACCGGACAGACTATCGAAACCGAGATAGACTCGCTGCGCATAAACACCAATCAGGACACCACGTTGTATGTGATGGGTCTCCGATCGGACAATGACGAATGGGAGATGGTCGCAGCCGACTGGTTTGTATCAGATTCGGTCCGTCGCTCTGTCAGCCCACCGTCCAACGTCAACAGCTGGAATGTCTCACCCACCCGCCCCGCAACCGGTTGGATTCGGGTAACCCAGGGTGATGACTTGCAGTCCCATCCGGATACGGTATGGGTGCAGTTTGATCCGGGACCGGCTACCGATATCGAAATCGAGCTGATCACTCCAGATTACGACCGGATCGCCGGTGATCCGATCACGGCGGAGATTACCATCCGTAACGATGACGGTCTCGTGCCCGACACGGTCTGCGGCCCGGTGAATTTCAGTGACGCGCTTGTCGATGAAAGCGGATATATCCCTCAGATTATTATCCCGAGGATAGACCCTACTTTTGATACAACATTCTTTGATACACTACCGTTGAATGACCCGGATAATAACATCTGTTTCATCGACGGGAAGACAACGGTTGACTTTGTCCTGTATTATGCACCGGTAGGTAATGAGCATGAGATTACCGCCACATTCAAGGACTCGCTTACCGATGAAACCGAACCATTCGAGCTAAAACCTGGTGAGGTAGCAGAGATCGATTTGGTTCAAAACAGCGGTGATCCTTTCGAGGAAGACGGGGTGATTCTCGATTTTACCGATGGTGTAACAATCCGAAGCATCGGATACGACCGTTTCGGGAATCTGGTCAGACTTCCGGATTTTGCAACCGGAGATGTGCCTTCCTGGTGGGAGACCTCGGATCCTCTACCCGAGTACACCTCGGAAGACAAAATTTCTCAGATCTACTACTTTATTGAAAATATCCGTTACGAAAAGAATGGATACATGGTGGCAACCTATAATGACTCGATCGCCGACAGTCTGCTGATAGTTATCAGATCCAAACCTGCCGAGATCGTCCGGGCAATAACCCGCGATACCTCCGGTAATGGGTACCTGGATGCAATCGAGGTGGTGTTCGATAAGAAGACATCCTTTCCTGATCATTACAACTTTGCCGATAACATAACCGTTCAATACCAGGGCACCTCGCTGTCCAACTTCGACATCGATACGGTTACGTCCGCCAACGGAACCGGAACCGACTCCGCATTTACCGTTCACCTTCGGGAAGACTCCACTCTGCAGGGTGGGGCTCCGCAGACGGGATGGCTACCTCAGATATCTATCACCAACGCACCGGATATTGCCGAGGGAACGGATACCTGTGAGGATGGAGCCGGACCGGTCATATGGTCGGTTGTAAAAACGGTAACGTCAGCGGGAGATAGAACCAGCGACAAGGTGACTGTCACCTTCAGCGAAGATATCAACGATGATGAATTCAGAAACAGCTATCTTCCCGGGCTGACATTTGAGGTCTGGCCGGACAGGACCACAGACAACCCGTTGGATAGCATCCTGATCGGGATCGATCATTTCGAAAACGTTAGTTCGAACCAGCTTGTGTTCTTTATGGCAAATGGAAGTGATCTTACCTATTACCATCTGGTAAGCATAAAGGCAGATTTACCTGCAGGCACCGCCGATACGACTTCCTTTATAAGCGATCAGATCGGCAATCTGCCTAACACCACCAACAAGCGGGTTAAGGTGCAGATAAATGGTAAGATGGATGATATTGTCGTTGGTCCCAACCCTTTTAGCCCGAGCTTTGAAATCGATGATGAAAATATCTTTACCGTAGTAACCCCCGGGCAGGCTGAGCAGTGGGCCAACGATCATGGAGCGGCAATCTATGTTCCGATCTACCTACCCGACTCACTCAATTTGAAAGAACTGGACAAGAAAAATAGTGGCCTGTACATCATGGTAAGGGTGTATGATGCTATCGGTAACATGACTTACTGCTCAGGTTATAATGGAAACAATAACAATACCTGCGAGAAGGAAAGAGTCAAAATCCCCGACAGCTGGGAGCCCGGAATGCAGACCAGGCTGGAGCTGTACTGGAATGGTATCATCATCGACAAAAATAACCGCAGGCGTAAAGCCGCTCCCGGAGTGTATCGAATCATAATTGAACTTACCGATAAATCCGGGCAGCTGCAAGACCAGAGACACATGGGTAATATTGGGGTTAAACGAGGCAAAAACTGAATATTTTTCACAGACGCATACCTCTGAAAAGGGCGGTCTTATACCGCCCTTTTCATGGTTTTTTCGCCTGCTTACCGCTTTTCATTTTTACCTGTATCGAGTGATTCTCACTCATCGATTCGCGCAACCCTTTGGAGTATAAGGATTTCAGCAATCTGGAAATGCCATGCTATAGTACTCCGCACGGTTGCTTCACCCCCATATGCCCTCGAGTGATTGCGCAAGATCATCCAGTCAGCCCCTTCTCAATTCGGATTTCAGTTTTCTTGTGACTCCCGGATGGACGCAAAATTGATATTGAGATGGCTTTTTCCTGCCTCCACATGATATTCTTATAAATATAAGGGGTTGAGAATGTCTGCGCTTTTGTGATGGAATCCAAAATCAGCAGCCGACTGGTATGCTACTTGAAGTAATTATCCGACACAGGTATATGGCCGATATTTTAACCCTGTAAGTGGATCGTGTAACCCGTATGCCCGGATATACCATTCAAAAACTGAAGAAAAAGGAATAGATTATGTCAAGCCGTACAATCCATCCCGATAATCACCCTGAATATTTTTCGGCTATCACAGACACCTCCATATTTTGGAACAAAGCGTTTCTGTTCTTCTCCTTTTTCCTTTTCCTTACAGCCCCGAGGATCTCGGCGCAGGCGGTGCATCGTGTTCATCCCGACTACGAAGATTCCATTCGTGTCGCCATAATCTGGAACGATGCCATCGGCAATTGTGACGACCAAACCGCCCCGGTCGGTGAAAAAACAATGGAGTTTGTCCTCTCAGCGCTGGGCGAATATGTCGATCATGTGGAGGTTCTGAGAAACAGGCGAAGCGATCATACAACCTGGGCTGATGTTCAGGGACTCTGGGGAGATTCCCTGCCTCATGTGATTGTGCACGTAAATGCAGGCTGGTCTTCGGGATGGAACGGCGATGATCTGGATGAGATTTTCGAGCATGCCGTGGCCAATAAAATTGGTATCGTTTCCATCGGAGATGATGCCGCGAATCTGTCGTCGGAAACTTTCGGCTTTGGAGGCGTGGATAACGTTCCCGCGCCTCTGGGTGACGGATTAAGTCAAGGTATCGAAGGAGATGGGCCGATAGACTCGCTATGGATAGGCCTGTTGAGAAACAATGACGATCGACTCAAGCAATACACTGGGGACAGTCTGATGTATCCGGGAGTAAACGGAATCGTTTCCAATGCAATTGACAGCATTATGGATAGCGACTCCCAGCTCGACTTTTTCCCCCCCCGTGAAGGTCGTTGTCAGGCGGACGCCGACCGCTACAACATCCTCTATCCCGAATGGATAACCAAGCTGGGGTTTCAGCAGGGCCACTGGGAGGGAATGACCAGGCCGGCCAGTGACGAGCTGCATGTGCTGGTGGCCATCCAGGATACCATGCCCGACGAAACGATCCGGCGTGCGGTTGCGGTCAGTTACCAACCACAGTTTCTTCAGGACTCAGTCGCCTCTCAGCAGATCACCTACGACGCCATCATGTTTGCCTCCCTTGCGCACACCCTTTCGGTGGCATCCAGTATACAGATTGTGGCGGAAGACACCAGTATTTACGCCGGGGACACCACAACTCTGAGGGCCGTTCTAATCGATCAGTTCGGAAATCCCATATCGGACGAAAACACCTTAAGCCATATCATCTGGAGTATTCTTCCCTCGAGCAGACGCGAGGGAGACAGACTGATCGAGGCGACCGGTGATACTGCACTGTTCACCGCCACCCAGGCCCACCGCACCGCTCAGATAGTGGCACGCTTTGCGGGTGAGGATCATGAGCTTCTTGATACGGCTACTATTACCATTCTGCCCGATTCGGCGCATCATCTGGTGATTGAAGGGAGCCCCGATGGCATGAGTTCTCCAAACGCCGATAATCCGATCGGGGGGGATGGATCGTTGCGCTTTGCCTCTTCGGAATCGGCACGGCATGCCTGGGCAATCATCCGCGACCGATTCGGAAACTATGTACAGAACTCACAAAACACTCTCTGGGACACACTCGCTCCCGGGGGAATTGTATCTGCGGATGCATACGAGCAGCAAACCGGTGAAGGTATCATTAGCAAACTTGGACCCGATGGAAACACCTTTGTCGTCGCGCGCAGTCAGCAGTATGAAGGTGCTCTGTTCATGGACACCATCACCGTTGAAGTGGATGAGGCAGGCTATGACAGTCTAAGAGTACGCACCTATCGCAGTGGACAGAGCTTCCCGACAGATTCACTTGTGTTAGAAGCCGGCAGAGATACATCACTGATCGTACAGGGGTATCGTTCCGATCTACAGATATGGGAAGATGTGCCCGGGAGCTGGTCGTTGAGTGAATCGCTTCGGGCCACTCCCACACCACCCACGCAACAGGCGGTCTGGGGACCGTTTACCCCAATCAACAGCGGCTCAGGAACAATTGGAGTCGAATATGAATCTCTTCGGACCTCTGTTCCGGTGAGATTTCTGGCCGGAAATCCTCAACAGCTTACGCTCTATCCGCAATCGGGTTCGCCAGAAGGTATTCAACCATACTCCCCCTACCCCTCCGGGGTAGCCGATACAGTTGCGGCCGGAGATGGTTTCGAGGTGTGGGCAAAGCTGTTTGATGCTAATGGAGTCTGGCTGCAGCAATACGAGTCCGATCAGGATCTTGCATCGCAGATCAGCTGGGAGGTCAGCTCAGATGAGCAGGTCGAATACAGTACCGACGGTGCGCAGCTGATCCTCACCTCCACACAGGCCTACAGGACTATCAGAGTCACCGCATCCATAATGGTTGAGGGACACAGCATGAGTCAGACCGTAGCGGTGTATGTAACGCACGGAACCCCCGATCATCTGGTTATAGAAGCCAGTGCGACGATAGCAAACATGGTGGATGATGATCCCGTGGAGCGGATAACGATCCTTCGCAACCAGAACAGAAGAAGCGTTTTCGCCATCTTACGCGATGCTTGGGGCAACTTTGCAGGGTATTCGACAGCCACCGAATGGCACAGTTCCGATCCTGAAATATTCACCGCCGATACCGGACAGGCTACCGACGTGGGAGAGGGCGTGGCTCAAAAAGTGACAAACGGCACGGGTCAGATGATTGCAGAAGACCTGGGGAGTGGCCTGACCGATACGATCACGGTAACGGTGGAAGACTACTTTTATGAGGAGTTACGAATCGTAAACGCTGCGGGAGATACTGTGGATACCTTGCGCATGAATACAAATCAGGACACGACCCTTCTGGTCATTGGACGGCGTTCTGATAATGATCACTGGGAACCTGCTCAGGCACGGTGGGGCTCTTCCGATAATCTGACCATCGATCCCACGGCACCTCTTCTTTCGCGGCAGTGGCGCTTCTCTCCATCAGATACCGCATCATCCGGCTGGATCAGAGTATCTAAGAGCAATGAGGAGCAAACGGCGCCGTACCGAACCTGGGTCACTTTCGATCCCGGTCCTCCGACCGAGATTAGTCTGGATATTCTCACCCCCCCGGAGAATCGCATCGCCGGAGAGCCGATTGAGGCCTCGGTTATCATTCGCAATGAGGATGGTGAGGTGCCGGGAAGGTGGTGTGGCGATGTGGTATTCGATGATCTGCTACAAAACGGCAGTGGCGGCGGAAATACACCCGAGCCGTATGTGATTATCGATGGTGATACTGTTGCATTATCCGAAGCTGCTGAGATGTGCTTCACAGGGGGAAATGCCGTGGTCGAGCTGGTCCTCTATGATGCTCCCGAGGACAATCTGCATACGGTTTCGGTTTTCTATTCCGACCAGTTCACTCCGGGCGGGCTGAGCGATTCCGAGAGACTTGTCCTGCTACCGGGAGCGGTGGACCGCATCGAGCTTGTACAAAGCGATGGTGAGCCCTTTCCGGGTGACACGGTCACGCTCGATTTCACCGATGGGGTTACTATCAAGAGCATCGGTTACGACCGATATGGAAATACGATCGGAGAGGTCAAGGTCGATTGGGAAACCGATACTACTAAAGATAACCCGGTACCGTATTATTCTTCTCCATATCGGATGAGCCAGATATATTATCAGGTTTCAAACGTGATTATCGAATCGTGGGGAATAATGATTGCTTCCTATGATGATGCTATCGATGATCAGCTGGATCTGCATATTCGTCCCCGCCCGGCACAGATAATCGATGCGATCACCCGCGACAGTGATGGCAACGGATATCTGGATGCCATCGAGATCACGTTCAACCAGCGGGTGCGATTTCCGCATGATTTTGATCTGACAGATATCCATATCGGCTATACCGATGGAGGGGCACCTGTGGAGTTTGTTGTCGATGATATCTCTCCATCACCGGGAAGATCTGATTCGGTTTTCACGATTGATTTGGTAGAGGATCCGGAAGCTCTGGGTGGAGCACCGCAGACTGCATGGCTGCCCGAGCTGTCCATCGAAGGTTTTCCGGATCTGGAAATGGAGCAGCCACTGACCAGTCGAGATGGAGCAGGTCCGGTGGTGTGGGGTGTCACACGGGAAATCAGCAGTGATGGTGACAGGACAAACGACAGAATAACCGTCGAGTTCAGTGAATCGGTCCTCAGCCCCGGTGGAAGTCCGCTTCCCTTTACCACCAGTCCGGCTGATCTTTTTACGGCCTGGGTGGATTCTGCCGGTGATATGAGGGAGATCGATCTTTTCGAGGAGATAACCTCACTAACTTCCGTAGATTCCCGACAGATTCAGTTCTATATGACAAACGGCAACGAGTTAACGAGTTACAATCTCGTCAGTATTCATGGTGCCGACTCACTCCTTACCGACGATTCCGAGCAGAGAAACCCTCCGGTACATGACAACCGGCGCACCAGAGTGATTGTCATAGGACGTGCCGATCGAATCACGGTAGGTCCAAACCCTATCAGGCCGACATTCGATCATTCATTCGACCGGCTGGAAGCACAGCAGCCGTATCGGGCATTTGAGTGGGCCAGAGAGGCCGGGGCTGTTATCGTTGCGGATATAATCGTCCCGGGAACCGATTCGACTCGAAGCAGTCCGATCAGCAATTATGACATAAAGGGTTCCATGATGGTTTTCGATGCGATCGGCAATCTTGTGTATCAGAGAAAGGGCGCGGGCGACCAGGTGGTCGAGGCGATAAGCAATCAGAACTGGATTCCCGGTACCACTCGTCAGTTGGTTTTCTACTGGAATGGAATTACCGATCAGAATCGCGCTGCGGCTCCGGGCCCCTATCGGGTAATCGTGCACCTTAAGATTGATGGTGAAGAGATGAGGCTTTCTACAAACATGGGTATCGGCAGATAGAGTCGAAGACTGGTACAACTCCCTCCCAAACGGCCGTTTTCCGCGGCCGTTTATGGTTTTTCCTGTTGATATTTTTCTCTCCTGTACTGAAAAATTTTTGTGCGTCTCTTTCATTTCCTAACAGGCTAAAGTCGTACCGAGAGTCTATAGAGCGATTCTGATTCTCGAGGTTTGTGGCGACGAAGTTAAACTGAACGGCGGTCTTGGAGTCGGCAGATAACTGCTGTTATGCAGGCGATATGTGCATGAGGCGGCCGAGTTGTACGGACGCTTTTTTTTTCAAACGATGCCGCAATAGAGACATTCAATATGTATTTTCACTACCATCCCATAAGGAATAGTCTAAAACAGCCATAAAACAGCAATCTGTTTAATCTGCAAAGTATTTATGGGTTGACATGTGCAAAACTTTCCGACAAAACGGCCCCAAATATCTCAATTT
>CAYQOU010000079.1:0-16270 GCA_964419255.1 uncultured Fibrobacterota bacterium
AACCTGTCATCATTCATTAATCTTTGCCTTTACCCCCACATGATCTGGCAGATCCACACCGAGGCCAGGATTCCCGCCAGATCTGCGCACAGCGCGGCGGGAAGCGCGTGGCGGGTGCGGCGGATGGCGACGCTGCCGAAGTAGACCGCCAATACGTAAAATGTCGTCTCGGTCGAGCCCTGCATGGTGGAGGCCAGGTAGGCCAGAAAGGAGTCAGGCTGGTTGTTGACAAGCTCCGCCATCACCCCGTATGCTCCAGAGCCCGAAAGCGGTCGGATAAGGGCCATGGGAAGCGCCTCGGCGGGCATGCCGATAAGAGATGTTATCGGCTCCAGAAGCGTCGTCATCAGATCCAGCGCGCCACTTGCCCGAAACATGCCTATCGCCACGAATATCGCCACCATAAACGGGATGATTCGTATCGCTATCTGAAAGCCCTCCTGGGCACCATGGGTGAGCGTCTCATATACCTTCACCCCGCGGAGATACCCGTACAGAAGCAACCCACCCATGATAATCGGTATCAGCCAGCTGGTGACTATTGAAAGAAATCCCAGCGTCTCCACACGGATGCCGATAGATTCTCTCATCGACTGAAACTCCTGGCGTGACAGAACGCTGTTGTCGTCGGTGTCCCATTTCTCAAACAGTCCCGCCCGATCCGACCATTCGACAAAGGCCGGATTGTCCACCCCCTCCTGCACCGGTATGGTCGCGTACTGCTCGGATATGCCGAAAATCTCGATCGCCTCGCTCCACTTTTCCTTGTCGATCTCATGGTTATCGATTCTCCAGGCATCATACATCCCGGAAACAAACTCCTCGCGGCTCAGCTGGATATCGGCATTGGCATCCAGACTGTCGAACTTCAGCACCTGCGCATAGGTTTCCACCACCTCGCTTTTGGTCTGTTGGGGAGCCATGGTTTTCTGTACCGCATGATAGACGATCGCCCCGCCAAAAGCCAGCACGATCAGAAGCATCGCGATACGGCCGACCAGTCCGGGAGGTGTAAGCTCCTCCTTCTTCTCACCCGGCTGCTCCACCTTCTCCTCCTCAACCTTCTGCTCCTGGACGAGCTGGCTGCTGAGCACCGGATTTTCGCTTCGGCGCGCAAGTATTTTTGCCATGACAATCGCCACGGTTGTGGAGATCGTGGTGGCCACAATCGAGGGGATCAGTACCGCCGCGGGGTTAGTCGCTCCCGCTCCGGCACGCACCGTTATCACCCCCAGGGGCAGGAGAGTGACACTGGAGGTGTTGATGGCCAGAAACAGGCACATTGCGTTTGTGGCGGTGCCCTCCTCGGGGTTGAGCTTGTTAAGCTCGTTCATCGCCTTGATCCCCATCGGGGTGGCCGCATTACCCAGCCCCAGTGCATTGGCCGACATGTTCATGATAATCGCCGACATCGCAGGGTGATTGGCCGGAACATCGGGGAAAAGACGTACCATGATCGGTCGAATCGCCCGAGCCAGCGCGTTCATCAACCCGCCGACTTCCACCACTTTCATGATCCCCAGCCACAACGCCATCGGTCCGATCAGCCCCAGCGCCAGGGTAACGGCTCCCTTTGCCGACTCGAAGGACGCATCGGTGATCGCAGCCATCTTCCCGGTGTAGGAGGCGACCAAAATAGAGACCAGCACAAGCATGAGCCAGATGATATTTATCGCGGAAGGTTTCTTCTGAGAATCTGCCATGGAAAATGTGTCCCATCTAAAGAAAAGGATGCGCTCTTTTTATTATCGTTTATCTTAATGTATAGTAGCTGTTCAGAAAAACCACTTTCATCCCTTATGTCATCCTCGCGAAGGCGGAGATCCATGAACTCCGGTGAAGCAAATCCATTGTCTTACCTCAGTTCAAAACACTCCAGTGCCGAGCATCGCTTGAAGCATGGATGCCGCAATAAGCACGGCATGAGATCCGAAAGGTACTTTTCTGAACAGCTACTATATGGATGAAAGCCCGAAGAGTCGAACAATCTCAGGCAGTAATCCGGATAACGGTATGAAAAATAGTAATGTGCACACGATTCATCTTAACCGGTTTGAAAAAAATTAGCCGCCCTGAATCAGCTTATGCCCATAAAGAGCACAAATGAAACGACTCGGAAACCAGATTTCGATCATGAGAAAGAAATCGTACACGCAGGTGGGCGCATTTTAATCAATGGTGCGCAAATGAACAATACATTACATAAGCGACAAAAGAGCCAAACAATCGATGGCGAAAATCGAAATTTGCCATACCGACGCGCACCGTGTTTACATGTGGCGGGGACATCATGGTGGGGAACATCATGTGACAATCAACTTTCATCACGTTCTCTAACAACTATATATTCATATTATTTACGACACAGCATCGTGTTTTTTACAGGAGGTGTTCATGAAGGCGTTTTTGCCCATTTTGGCCGTCGTATCCTTAACCCTGGGTGCGGTTTCATCCGCCGATGCACAGAAGGATGAACGGATACATACCGGCGAATTCCGGTCCCCACTCTCTGTGAGGCTGATAGATGGAGACGCTTTGGCAAGAGAATCCAAGATCATGTCGCCGAAAGGTAGCGATGCAGCTCTGAGCACCTGTGGTTCGATGGTGTATTTGAATCTGAACACTCCCGCCTCGACTAAAAAGGTTCTGGACATCTACTCTCTGTCAGGTCATATCATCGAGAGCCATATCTTGGAAGCCGGCGAGAAGAGTTTTGCCATCCGCTGCGAAGGCGCACGAGCAGGCTCCTTATACGCGGTACTGCGAGATCCCTCCTGTGAAGAGAAAAAGAGCGATATCGTGCGTATGAGTCCGGTGACGCTGGGGCTTTCAAACGTAGTTAATTAGGTCCAGATTGGGTCCGGACTCAAACTATTGTTTAGAAATCATACATTTACAAGAATAATAAGCCCCAGACCAGCCTTATGGACCGATTTTTGGGGCTAAAATATGCTTCATAAGACATCTTTCGCACTCGCTACGGGCCGATTTTTGTGGGGCAAAAACCGGCCTGTAGCAGTCGATTTGAGGTCCGAATCGGGCCTGAGTAGCTTTTTTTATAGCCGGGTCCACCCCAAAAACCCTATCTGAACCAAAAAGCACAATCCTCTTCTGTGGGCAGCGCCAGTTGCTTGGTTGTCCTGAACCGATACTCCTGACCATCCGTGCGAACCAGAACCGTACCGTTTTCCCCGTCGATCCGGACCGTATCATCCGGCCGATTCGCCTTTATGATATTCATCAGACAGAGCGCTTTCTCCAGGCCATCCCCGCGACCGAAATTCCAGAGCTCGTCGGGCTGGGCCATACGGCTGCCATCGTATATCGATTCGTTTGGCATCAGCCACAGCTTCTCGGCAACCTGCTTTATATCCAGCCTCCTGGCCCCTTCGATACACACCGGATTGCGCTCCAGCGCGGCTTTCATAAACGGTTTCCAGGGCGAGCGGCTCAGATCCCGGTAGGTGGTAAAGGCAAGATCCACTACGGGATGGCTCTCTCGAATCCCTTCCAGATACTCCATGACCTGCTCACGTTGCCAGGACGGGTCAATCTCGATCGGATCGAACGTGGAAATCCACTTCTTGTCGGTTCCGGGAAGGTTTGGGTGAATTCTGGCAAATTCCACCAGCTCATCTATGACTTTCTGTGCGGACACACAACTGTTTGATAAGGTTTCTTTTAGCCGGGCCAGATCATCCTCGGAATCGATCGATATGTGATTGGTTCTGAAGAAGTTTTCCAGATCATCCAAAATGATTCGATTTTCGACGGGGGAGGGATAATAGTCATCCTCGTCGATCTGATGCAGCAGCGCGGTCTGGGTTTCATCACCGATGCGAAACTTGCTTCCATGCTCGTAGTGAAAGACCCGCTCCGCCTCGATGTAACGCGGTTTGCCGCAACAGCTGTGGGATATCTGAAAACAGGGCTGAAGGTGGCTGTTCTGGCGAAGAAAACTTGCCAGAACCGAAAACGTAATGTCTGTCTTGAGATAGTCATTGAGCTGATGAGAAAAGTGACGGTAGGCCTCCGGAGACATGGTCGCCTCCTTGTACATCGTATGCACGTATCCGCTGTTATGCACCACCACCGTCACCCGCTCGTTTTGCAGGGCGCGGCGAGCCTTTGCGGACAGCTCGGTGCCATTGAACCACATGTTTTTAGTCACGATACGACGGTTATTGGTGATGATACCATCCCGCACATCGATGTAGTTTTGGGAGTGAAGCGGTGTGGCCATCAGATAGATAGAATCCAGTGGTATGGAGGTCAACACAAACAGGGCGGAGGCATAGAGTGCCGCCAGCGACACGCATTCCCCCGCACCGCTGGGATAGCCCTCCTTGTATATAAAGGCATTCATCGCCTCGATGGTCTCTGTTTTCCAGTAGGGGATGACATCGGAGGTGTACCTATCCAGGCCGAAATGGCGTCTGATATCGATATCGAAGTAGTATTTGTCGCCCTCATAGCCAAACAGGGCATTGCTTCGGGCCAGAATTTCCTTATCAATAATAGAATCGAATCGGGCCAGCTCACGCTGTTTGGTGGTCAGTCCCCAGGTATCCAGGTCGAGATTGAACACGAAGTTATCCATTATAAACTGTTTTGCTCGCTGTATCTGGCGGTATTTGTTACCTTTCTTCTTTTTGTTGAACCAGGGATCATCCCGCCACTGCCAGGGCAGGGGGGACATGATATTGGCCAGAACCAGAGAATACATAAGTTCAGGAAAAAGAAAAACTTCCATGTCAGACAGAGTCACTGCCGAAGAGTATTTCTCCAGAGAAAAAGGATCTGACGGATTGTACATTAATTGACATCCTCTTTTCCATTGAGGTTATAAAAAGCATTTAGTAAAGAGGTCTAATATATATTAGGTTTTTGGGGGCATCTTGGCGCGTTTTTTGGCATGATTTTTTCTGGTGAACCTTTTGCCTGTTCCTGTTATTTTCATTTCTGAACACATTTACCGGACGGATCAACTACCATGAAAACATTGGGAATATGTTTCGGCGCCACCACTATGCAGTGCGTGGTTGTTCACAGCGATACCGAGCTTAAGACGGTTGTTCGCACCGAAAGAATCGCTCATGAGGGCAATACGCGTGAGGCGCTGGTGAGGTTTCTTTCCACACTCGATCCCTATGAAATCGACCGCATCGCCGTCACCGGTCGTCATTTTCGCAACAGTGTGAACTTAAGTTCAATATCCGAGGCCGAAGCCGTAGAGGTGGCACTCAGGGAAGAATACGGCCCAAAGGGAGTGTTTCCGGATCTGGTGATCAGTGCCGGTGGCGAAACGCAGTTGGTGTATAAGGTTAATACAAACGGCGGACTTGTCAGTGTCCATTCGGGCAATAAGTGTGCGAGCGGAACCGGGGAGTTTTTCGTGCAGCAGGTCGGACGTATGGGCCTGGATGTCGACGAAGCCGTGGAGATGGCGCAGGAGGGGAGCCCGCACAAGATTGCCGGACGATGCTCTGTGTTTTGCAAAAGCGACTGTACTCATGCCCTGAATAAGGGTGAGCCGCGGGAGAACATCGCCGCGGGGCTCTGTCAGATGATGGCCGACAAGATTGGTGAGCTGATCAAGGATATGAAACAGGACATGGTGGCGATTATCGGGGGCGGAAGTCTCAACGGCAGTCTCATTCAGATCCTGCAGAAGCGCTACAAGCAAGTCATTACCCCGGCGCTTGCTGCAACTTTCGAGGCGTACGGAGCCGCGCTGTGGGCGGTCAAAAATCCGTGTATTCCGCTCAGCGAGAATCCTGAAGAGTTCATTCGGGAGAAGGATTTCTCCTTTGGAACTCACCCGGCTCTCAAGGATCACCTGCACCTGGTGGATTTCAAGAAAGCCGACCACGACACGGCCATCGACGGTGATAGCTGTATCCTGGGGCTCGATGTTGGCTCGACAACCACAAAAGCGGTTCTGATCAGAGAGAGTGATAAAAAGATCCTGGCATCGGTTTACCTGCGAACAAACGGCAATCCGGTGGAGGCATCCCGCGAATGTTACCGGAAGATAAAAAAGCAGATCGGTGACATACAGGTGACGATACGGGGGCTGGGAGTCACCGGCTCCGGCCGACAGATTGCGGGCCTGCACGCCCTGAGTGACCAGATCATAAACGAGATTATCGCCCACGCCACGGCTGCTACCTATTTTGATCCCGACGTCGATACGATTTTCGAAATCGGTGGTCAGGATGCCAAGTACACGTTTTTAAGCGGCGGTGTGCCGGCAGACTATGCGATGAATGAGGCGTGCAGCGCAGGCACCGGATCATTTCTGGAAGAGGCGGCACGGGAGTCTCTCAATGTAAGCACCGAACTTATCGGATCGTTTGCACTCAATGGAACCAAACCGCCTAATTTCACCGATCAATGTGCCGCCTTCATATCAAGCGATATCAAGCGGGCAGGCCAGGAGGGAATCGCCCGGGATGACATACTGGCAGGATTGGTGTATTCGATCTGTATGAACTATGTAAACCGGGTTAAGGGAGCGCGACCGGTCGGCAGAAAAGTATTTATGCAGGGAGGGGTGTGCTATAACAAAGCGGTGCCAGTGGCCATGGCCGCTCTCATGCAGATGCCTATCGTGGTACCACCCGATCCGGGGCTTATGGGGGCGTTCGGGGTTGCGCTGGAGGTGTGTGATCGGCTGGCGATCGGACTAGCAGAGCCGGCACGGTTTGATTTGGATGAGCTGCTCGAGCGAGAGGCGATACGCCAGGGGTCGTTTGTGTGTGCGGGAGGCAAGGAGAAATGCGATCGGAAGTGCGAAATTGCCCGCATTCGTATCGGCGAGAAGATCTACCCTTTCGGTGGGATCTGCGACAGATACTACAATATGCGTGTCAATAAGGAGGTCAACACCGGTGAGCTGGATCTGGTTGCGGTGCGTCAAAAACTGATGTTTGACTCCTACGGGCCAAACGCCTCCCATATTCATGAAAAAAGACCGGCGAAAAAGGTAGGTCTCAACAGCTCCTTTCTCTACCATAGTCTCTATCCCTTATTTTCGAATTTCTTCGATCAGCTGGGCTTTGAGATCGTGGTGTCCGATGAGATCGATCCGCATGGTTTGTCCCGCATCGAGGCGGCATACTGTCTTCCGGCAGAGCTCAGCCATGGGGCGTTTCAGAACCTTTTGAATAAAGATCCCGATTTCATTTTCCTTCCACAGGTCATGCAGCTTCCCATACCCAACGTTCCGACCTGGAGCCGGGCATGTGTGTTTGTGCAGGGGGAGCCCTATTATCTGAAAACGACGTTCCGAAAACAGTTGGAGGAGAAAACAATCCGGCTTCTGACTCCGGTGCTAAAGATGAAGCAAAGCTATGATGCCGGTCTGGAGGCGATGATCCAGCTTGCGGAGAGTCTGGGCAGGGATGAGAAGCAGATCCGGCTGGCGTGGGATTATGCCTGCGACAAGCAGAGAGCCTTCGAGAAGGAACTCTACCGATATGGCCGCAGGGCCATTCACCACCTGGACAAGCATCCTGAGATGTTTGGAATCGTGCTGTTTGGACGTCCCTATAACAGCTTTGCCGACGATGCTAACATGGGAATACCCCATAAGACCGCCTCCCGGGGCTATATGATCATCCCTCACGACATGCTCGAGGTGGAAGAGTACACGGTGGATAAGAAAATGTTCTGGGCCATGGGGCAGAAGATCATGAAAGCGGCTCAATTTGTCAAAGAGAAGAATAACCTGTTTGGCTTCTATATCACCAATTTCAGCTGCGGTCCCGACTCCTTTCTGCTGAGCTATTTTCGCAATCTCATGGGTGATAAACCGTCCCTGACCCTGGAGCTCGATCAGCATACCGCCGATGCGGGAATCGACACACGAATCGAGGCTGCATTAGATATCATGAAAAGCTACCGAATGCGTCAGCAGCTTTCCACTCAGCTGGACACAACCTATACTCCTGCATTCCTTACAACCGGAAAGAAAATGGAGGTGCATACCTCTTCCGGCGAAAAACTGCCTCTCAACGATCCGCGGGTGGAGGTTATCATACCATCGATGGGCCAGATGGTTGCGCAGGTAACCGCCGCGGTGCTGAGAAGTCAGGGGATCAATGCGCGTCAGCTCCCCATTCCCGACCATAATATACTGCTTACCGGTCGTAAGAATACTTCCTGCAAGGAGTGTCTGCCCTACATCCTGACCACCGGCGGCTTTATGGACTATCTGCAGAAGCGTACCGATCCTGATAAGGTGACACTGTTTCTGATGGCAACCGGAGGTGGACCATGTCGCCTTGGACAATATTTCAGGTCTTTTGAGCAGCTTATACACAATAAACAGGTTCCCAATGCGGCCATGCTGACGATTTCAGACGAAAACAGCTATGGCGGAATGGGAACAAAGGCATTGCTGCGTACCTGGCAGGGGATTGTCATATCGGATGTGCTTCAGGATATTCGCAGTATGCTGAAAGTAACCGCCGAGGATACCGACAGGGCGATGGAAGTCTTTGACCTGTGCTGGAAGGAGTGTGTCGCCTTCTTCGAGGGAAGTCTATCGGTCAGATTATCCATTCTGTTGTCACTGATCGCACATCGTCTATCCGAGATACCTCTGAAAAAAAATCCCCGGGATGTTCCGGTTATCTCTCTGGTGGGAGAGATTTACGTTCGTCGGGATGAATTTTCACGAAAAAACATTGTAGATTATCTGGAAGATCGCGGGTTTATGGTACGGATTGCTCCGCTGGGTGAATACATCTGTTACAGCAACTACGTGGTGCATACGGGGTTAGGGGAGAGGAAGTTTTCGTTTAAGGAACATCTGACCATGCGTCTATCTGCCAGGATTCAGGAGTGGTTCGAGAGACGGATTAAAACCATCTTGTCAGGTTCGGGGCTATATCGCTTTGAAATGATTGAAGTTGCAAAAACCATCGATGGCGTGAGGCATCTTCTCGATCCCAATTTCCGGGGTGAGTGCATTCTAACGGTTGGTCTGGGAATGCGGGAGATTCTGGATGAATCCTGCGGTGTCATTTCCATCGGCCCGTTTGGCTGCATGCCTTCCAGGATGGCCGAAGCGATATTGAAGAAAGAGATGACGGTTGAGGGAAAGAAGCGGGTCGCGGGGTGGGAAAAGAGAGTCGATACCTATGAAGATCTGGAAAGATTTCCATTCCTCTCGATTGAAACCGACGGCAATCCCTTTCCGCAGCTGGTGGAGGCAAATCTGGAAGCGTTTATCCTCCAGGCCAAACGGGTGCACAAGCGGATGCAGAAGGTGCGAGGGAGGAAAGAGCCGAAACAGCTGCATTCGGTGGAGGAGTACAGTTTGAAGAAGTGAGGCTTGCCTTAAAAGCGCCAAAGTTTCTACCGTGGCCTTCTTTCGCGTTCAAAAGATACTTATTTGAAGATTATGGAAAAAGGATATTTACAGGTTTATACCGGCAACGGAAAGGGCAAGACTACTGCAGCAATCGGCCTTGCTGTTCGTGCTGCCGGAGCGGGGCTTAGAGTCTGGATAGGACAGTTTCTCAAGGGGCAAATCTGCAGTGAACACAAGTCACTCGAAAGGCTGGGCCCGGAAGTAACCGTCGAACAATTTGGCCATGAGGATTTTGTGATCGGAAAACCCGATCAGAACACATGCCGTCTGGCCCGAGAGGGACTGAAAAGGGCTGAGGAGGTTATTTCCGGTGGCAGTTATGATGTGGTCATCCTGGATGAGGCAGCTGTCGCTGCTACCCTTAACCTCTATGATATCAAAGAATTAATTCAATTAGTCGATATGCGTCCCGAAGGTATGGAGCTTGTCATAACCGGCAGAAATGCTCCGCAGAAATTGATAGAAAGAGCGGATCTGGTTACCGAGATGAAAGAGATTAAACATTACTATACGCGTAATGTCATGAGTAGAAACGGAATAGAGCAGTAACTTCATCGAAATTCCCGCATATTTGACGAACCTACCGGTGGGCTATCCTCTCGCGACGATTCACACGGCCCCTGGGACATGAGGGGTTCAGATATCCCCAAAAGAGCTCGAAAAGTGTTTTATGCAATTGTATAACTGATTTTCTCTTCCGATTACAAAGAGTCGAGCACTCATCCGTTTAGAGCCGCCTAATTAAGGTTGAAACAACCTGTTTTGTTTGAACTTTTAATAGTGCCATACGAAAGTAAAGCATATTCTTGGAGTAATGGCGTATATTTCTTATCTACAATGCGTTACGTTTTTACAGACTCTGTCAACCATTTCTCTTTCGGACGTAGTCTCTTTCGGGGTTATTTCTTGACCTCACGGTCTGAATTCTGTATAATCATACTTACCAGAGCGGTACATGTGAACAACTCCAAAAAACATATTATAAAAATGGGACACGATGGTTAGATATAGTCTGGAAGATGTAGATGATGAAATGGTTTTAGGGGAATCGATCGTCCTTCCATCAGGAAAATTGCTGCTTGGCGCCGGAACGTGTATTTCGAAACGTTACAAGGAACGGCTGAAAGAACTGGGATACCAGTCTCTTCTTATCAACGAACCGGGTACCGAAAATGTTCGGCCCGAAACGATCGTCTCGCAACAGTCACATGCTGAGCTGTCAGCATCCAGCGAGGAGGCAACCGAAAAAATTGCAAAGATAATGGATAAGTTTCGGGCATCCAGTTCCGAAAATCTGCACAAGCTTATCTTCGAGAAGCGACGAGACCTGAACAAATTTATCATGAATTCGACTGTTGCCAGACAGCTTGAGACTATAATCGAGCAGATCATGAATCAGTCCGAAATCGTTTTGAATCTGGCGGCGCTTAAGGGCTCGTCTAATTCATATCTGCAGCATGCGGTAAATGTCACCATTACATCACTGTGCATCGGTAAGAAACACAATTTCTCCTACGAAGAAATAAAGCAACTGGCTACAGGTGCTCTCAATTACCACATGGGTCTTACCGCCATCCCAAAGAGTGTTCTAAATAAAAAAAATGAATTCACCGAAAGCGAACGCAAGCTGTTCAGAAAGCACACTGTGTATGGCTATCTGATGCTGTCACAAAACTCACAGATTCCGGCAACAAGCGCCATTGTAGCTCTCCAACATCACGAACTTCAAAATGGCAAAGGTTATCCGATGGGGCTGAAGGGGAGTAATCGCCCGCCGGCCAAGGATATCTCTCAGACTCACGTGATTCACCGGTTTGCTGAAATCGTTTCCGTTGCCGATACCTACCACACGCTTATCTCCGTAGAAGATCCGGGGATGAATCACACCAAAACGGTCATCAAAAAGCTGATAAAACTGGGTGGGGAGTATCTGAATCGGGAAATCGTGAAAACGCTGATTTCCATCGTGCCGGTTTATCCTGTCGGTGCACGGGTAAGAATAACCGATGCACCGAGTGCCCAGTTAACCAAGTATATCGGGGTGATCTGCAAAGACAATCCTAACGATCTCTCCCGCCCGCAGATCATTCTCTACGAGACAACCAACAAACAGCGCGTTAATCCACCGATTCTGATTGATACGGCCAAAGCACCGGGAATACAGTTTGAATTATATGTGTAGGTGCAGGTGCACCACATCAAAATCATGCAGGATTCGATGCGGCATCCTTTGTTTATGCTCAGCAAGTGACGAAAATTTTCCGTACCGCTCGCGGGAAGAATGATAAAGGTGTACAGTTGCGATGATGTAGAACGGATACGATACGTAACCCAAGTGTAATAGAGGCGGGAACATTGGTTTAATTCCCGCCTCAGTTTTTGTGTTTGCTGTTTGCCTGCCGGACTTGGGCTTTCAGGTTTCGGCAATTACCCGTTGGGCGACTTTTCGTCCGAGAGTCTCGCAGTTCTGGAGATTATCGATAGTCGGGGCGCTTTTGGCCTCTATCATCGGCTCAACGATTTCCCATTTGCCATCCTCGGCATGTTTTTTCAAGGATTTAAGAGCACCGCCGCTCCAGCTGTAGGAGCCGAAAAGGCCGACAACTCGTTTCTGCATCAACGCAGGATTGAGTGCGCATACCGCCATATCCATCAACGGGAACAGCTTGGTATTGTAGGTGCAGCTTCCAAGAACGACACCCTTGTAGCGCCAGATATCATTGATTATGTAGCTGAGGTGAGAGCGTGAGACATTATGCATCTTAACCACCTCGATATTTTGCTCCGCAAGCGTCCGTGCAACCTGCTCAGCCATGCGTTGGGTGTTTCGGTACATGGATGCATAGACTACAACGACCCCTCTTTCCGCCTCGTAGCGGCTCCATTTGTCGTAAACATCGATGATATATTTTGGATTGCTTCGGAAAACGGGCCCGTGAGTAGCACAGACATTCTGTATCTCGAGACTCGAAAGCTTGGCTATCGCCTTCTGAACCATTGTGCTGAACTTGCCAACGATGTTTGAGAAGTAGCGCAGGATTTCATTTTCATAAAAAGACAGATCCACCTCATCATCGAATATACCGCCTCGAAGGGCCCCGAAACCACCGAATGCATCCCCGGAAAAAAGCGTTTTTGTAGTAATATCGTAGGTCATCATGGTTTCCGGCCAGTGCACCATGGGAGTGAGAGCAAACTGCAGTTTATGTCTTCCCAGATCCAGCGTATCACCCTCGCCGACTGTAATCGTGTTTTCGGTGACACCATAGAAACTGTTGAGCATCTCGAGTGTCTTCTTGTTTCCCACTATTTTTATGTCGGGATAATACTTCCGGGCAGTCTCGATAGCTCCTGAATGATCCGGCTCCATATGGTTGATTATCAGATAGTCGATACTTTTGCCTTCGGGCAGTACCTGAGCCAGACGTTTGAAAAACATATCCATGAAACAGCTTTTTACCGTATCGATCAACGCCACCTTCTCATCGACTATCAGGTAAGAATTGTAGCTTATTCCTTCCGGAATCGGCCATATCGCTTCGAATATGTCAGACTCGAAATCATTGATACCTACCCAGTAAATATCTTCAGTAACGGGTACCGGTACACGCATAGCTGCTCCCTTGTAGAGGTGGTTGGTAACCATTTAACCTGAACTGAGCGAACCTCTCGCGGCGATTCACACAATCCCGGTGCCTTGATTTTTGATTATCGATTCGCCGGCTCTGCCGGAGCTGAATCAGACATGTTGAAATACATTTATATTCTTTGTCGGTCAAGGTCTGGAGCTTTATTTGGGAGTTTGTGTGCAGAAAAAGTATTCATCACACAATCGTGGTTTCCTGAATCATTTTTTTGGAAAGTAGAAATTCATGACAGAATCCGCACGCAAACTTTTGGAAAGGTATTTACCGACTCTGTTTCAAGAGTTCAGGCGCATCGTGCGATAAGGGAGTGTATATATCTTAACGACATAGTCTTACATATAAAAGACATCGGTGGTAAAGCCGGCTGCGGTGTCTGACAAGTGGGGGAGAGACAACTGTCACTCCGCGGGCAACAGACATGGGAAAGGCGGGTGTGATCAGCGCGGTCAGCGCTTGAGGAGGGGCTTGCAGCTGCGGAATTATTTCAGACGATTTGCCCTTCTGAGTTACGCAACGGACGGTACTGATAGGCCGACCGGATGCTACTGTAGCCTATGTCGAGTAAACGACTATTCGCCGATGGGCAGAAAAATGTATCGACCCGACTCGACTGAAGTCGCGAGGACATTCGGTGCCTATCATCTGTTCGAAAATTTGAGAGATCTGATTTACACCGGCCCAACCGGCACAAATGTTATGGACATACAGCTTATGTCGATCTTTGATTAAAAGAGTTAAAACATTACGCCTCACTCTTAATGATTTTTTGTTCCCGTAGATTCATTTTGTGTAGTGAGGCATTGATTATTTTCTATATAAGAAAGCGCGCAGAACAGAAAATTCAGATTACTAAAGAAACACTTCATCAGCAGATAAGTCAATATGCAAAATAATCATATTACTCCATTATTACAGCTACACATATTGACCGGAAATTTCGAAGATATACTTTTTCCAATCAAGGCACCCGGTAAGTACAGGATCGGAAGAGATCCGAAGTGTGAAGTACGTATAGACGATCAGGATGTCAGCCGTGTTCATGCACAGCTTCTCTGGAATGGTGAGATTGTCACAATCGAAGATCTTCGCTCCACAAATGGAATCTTTCTAAACGGAGAAAAAATTATCTGCAAAAAGTTAGTAAACGGTGATATCGTGGCATTCGGCTCCAGTGTGTTTCGTATCGAAATACAGGACGATATTCAGAGAGCAGTTATTTAGAAGGCTCTTCAGGGGCGGATAAACCGGATCGCAGGTCATTGCCGTTGCTAAAACGTCTCCAGGCACATGTCGCATAATACATATTATGTAAACTTTCGCATTCTCGGTACAACCCTCCTTCCGGCCCGGCCGGGCACGCAAAACCAAAGATCAAAAAGCTGTGAACAAAAACTCGTATCGCGTATAACCGCGATGAGGCCTCTGTAAGAATCAGGCTTACTCAATCAGGAGACAAGTATTGATTTTGACTCATATCATGCAGACTTGATCCGGACATTTTCTGTGCAGTGGGAAATCGTTCACAAAGATGGCGGGGTGAATATTTGACAGTAACAGACGTTGTGTATGCGGCAGGGTAGTTGCACTTCCCTATTTCTGTATTCGACCGAGATGCCAGACTGATGTAAACCAGAATATCGGTGCCATAATGAACCAGAAAAAGAATTTCATGACCGGCGCAAGAGAATCGAACATCTGAATCAGTTCATCCATCGTTATCTGCACCTGCAGGGTTTGATTTGCTTTAAGTACATACGCGCCAATGATTCCCTGAACAATCGAAATGGCAATGGATATCAGGATCACAATCAGAAGAGTTTTCAGAAACGCATGCTTTCTGAAAACTGTCGAGCCAAAGAGGAAAATTGATTGAGTAACCAGGTATATGCCGCCGCTTTTGATTATTTCGGATCGAAACGGAGTAAACACGGGCAAATAGGTTCCGGCGGATACTCTGGCCAGCAGGTAAACCAGATACGAAAATATGCTCATGACGAATACAACGCCAACGGCATACAAGATACCGCTTATGATCATCCTGCTGGCAAATTTCTCTGTAACTGACGCAGGGACAAGAAAATATGAGGCCCCTTTCACCTTATGATGAATATCTGAGAACATACCTGCGGTGTAAAGATATCCTCCTAGATACAGGAGAGGACCGAAAAGAGAATCATAGTAGTTCCATGCAGTACCCGATCGGTACACAAAAAGGGTAATTACCAGTGAGATGCTCAAAACGACGATATTGGCCAGGATAAACGGCCGATATAACCACGTCAGATCATTGCGAAAAACAAACCATGCTCTCTTTGGTGAAAAAAATGCATTCATAGTTGGTATTTACAGTAAGTTATGGAATTTTTCAGGATTTGCCGTTATGGCATTGAACAAAATCTCCAGATCGAGACGTGAACTATCCTGCGTTTGCTCAGCGGCTTCAAGCACCGCGAACCCGCCCGGCACCCGCTCCTGATAGATCACGGATGCTTCTTCGGCCGCATCCTTGCGAATATCATATTTTACCCGTTTGGACACTTCCTTGTATGGTTTCTGAAATATCACACTCCCCTTTTCCAGTATGATAATATCCTCGATGATGTCTTCGATATCCCTGACCTGGTGGGTTGAAATAACGATAATCCGGTTTTCGTTTTCGGCATCCGCAAGCATAGACCGGAATTGAGTCTTGGAGGGGATATCGAGACCATTTGTCGGCTCATCCAGAATGAGTATAGGAGCATTGCAGGCCAGTCCGAATGCAAGCAGAACCTTTTTTCTCTGTCCGTAGGAGAGAGCGCCGAGATTTTTTTTCACATCAACGTCATACTTTTGAAGGCAGGTGCGGAAAAGAGTCTCATCATATCCCGGATAAAATGGAGAGAGTCTTTTCTGATACTCCCCTATGCTTATCGCCGGGAGCAAATTTTCTTCCATGATAAAGAAAATCTTCTGCAGCATTTGAGGATTTCGTGCACAGGGATCGAACCCGGCGACATCCACCGAGCCACTCGAGAAAAACCTCAGTCCGGTCAAAATCTTCAGCAGAGTCGTCTTACCCGCACCGTTTCTGCCTAAAAGCCCGTATGTTTTACCTTCGGAAAGTTTAAGAGTAAGGTCTCTGAACAGAAAGTTACCCTTGTTATATCCGAAATTTAGGTTGTTAATGCTGATCATAGTAGCGATATTCCGGCAAAAGTACCTAACCAATTCACCCCCTCCCGGCCCCCCCTTAGTAAGG
>CAYQOU010000080.1:0-15280 GCA_964419255.1 uncultured Fibrobacterota bacterium
GCTTTTCTGGTGAGACTCTCCTGCCTCTGACAGTATAGATGAATGGTCTGTCCCTGACGGATCGCATCGGATGTATCGTGCCTGTATGTTTACGAACTGCGGCTGTGGATACAGGCTTATAGCTGACATCCGCCCAATACGCTCCAAAGCCCATCTCAAGTTCTTCAAAGTCGATAGGCCAGAAATCTGAATTTAAAAGTATCCTCGTGTTTCCGATAGGGTTTGGCCGATCATATCCCGGATTGCTGGGTACCCACATGGTGATCGGCGTTAGTGCATTCAGATCCTCGACCGCCCGGCTCTTTCCGGTGCTGTCCTCTCCATCCTCGAAAATCATAACGTATGGCTCAAACTCATTTTCATGATCGGGTCGATAGGCCCATTTTACGCCGGTTGTATCGCTGTGGCGGACGATGAAATAATCTTCCTCCGAAAACGGGGCGTCGGATGAATCGATCGGTATGGGGCACAAGGGGGCAAAGGAACGGATCGAATAGTAGAAAAGAAGAGTCGATTTATCGGACAGAATCCATCGAAGATTGTCAAAGCGTGAAGAATGTTCCTGGATGCAGGACGGCGTACCATCGAGTACCGCCAATCGGGAGTGGTTGTCATCTATCAGATGCGCCCATCTGCCAAATTCGACAAACCATTCATTTTCAGTATCGATGATGGTAAAATAGTAGAAGGTCGTATCACCCCTGACGACAAACGAATCCAGTATCTCCGTAGCGTTCGTCGATCCACTGCCCATGATCGTTCCGTATCCGGCGCTGACGAAAAACGTATCTCCCACCGTGGGTTGGGCGGCATGTATGAGCTGGAGACTGAGTAGAACGAGCAGTGCGGCAAAAACTTTTCTCATGGCAAATCTCCCTGTGTGAATGGGTGCATAACGTGCAGATGCACAAGCACTTACCTGTGCACAACAGTTATCTGAAAAAAAAAGTATACATTATGCACTCAGAAGAAAAGTTCAGAAGGTGAACTTTAGCATGTATTTTTTTTAAACCAAGAGTGGTTTCACCTGCGCGACCCAAACGGTTGCCACGAAATTGAGCATGCCTTCCTCTACTTTCCTGGGGCAGATCCCTACCCATACCTATTGTCAGACAGATAGTGCGCTGCGGCGGCAATGTACACTCCCGCTTCGATGGCAATGGTTGCATGTACCAACGGCAGCATACGCAGGCCCGTTTTCTGATTCGGGGTACGAAGTATCATCACCGATGGTACGGCAAGGAGGCTGAGTCTGGGACCGGGATTCGGTACCAATGCCAGCTGTTTTGGTCCGGAGGTGGCTTTCGCAAAAATACTGACCGATACGTTTTCCAACCGGCAATTCGCTATCATAAAAAATGCCGTTTCGGGAACGTC
This sequence comes from uncultured Fibrobacterota bacterium, assembly GCA_964419255.1. Classification (GTDB taxonomy): domain Bacteria; phylum Fibrobacterota; class Chitinivibrionia; order Chitinivibrionales; family CAYFVL01; genus CAZPHU01. Next base: position 1,378 of record CAYQOU010000080.1, read on the forward strand.
TCTCGCGCAGGTGACCGGTAACGGGTGGATGTCCGATGGAGGGGGGGAGGCCGCCAAGTTCGGATGGCGAAACCGGAACGCTGTACACCGCTATGATGAACCACATCGATGAGGCTCTGGTCCGCCGTGTGTTCTATGAATAACGTATATTCTTTAGGCCCACGGAGGCAAATGTTTAACTGAAAAGAACACATTTTGGGTTCTCTGGACCCGGAATGAAAAATATACTTTTATCCCGCGACAGGACTGGAATGACGGACGTACGAAATCCCCGCAGGGGACAGAACGATGGCTTGGCAAAGGCCCGGATAAGGCGCGTAAGCAGAGAAAAAATGACCAACTACTCCACTTTCCGCATGATTAATGATATTCACAGGCCCCGGAAGGAACTGCGGTTGACCGCCACCACCATGGCAGGCCTGGAGCAGGTGCTTGCCGGTGAGTTGGAGAAGATCGGCGCGCAGGCGATAAAGCCGGGTATCCGGGCGGTGACCTTCAGAGGGGATCGTACCATCATGTATCGGGCCAATCTGAAGCTTCGCACGGCTCTGCGTGTGCTGGTTCCGCTGGCATCTTTTGAGGCATATAACGAAGAGCAGTTGTATGAGCTGGCGCAGAAGATCGAATGGCATCGGTATTTGTCGGTCGATGATACACTGGCGATAAACACCGCGGTATCATCCAAATACTTTACCCACTCCATGTATATCGGATTAAAGCTCAAGGATGCTATCGTCGATCAGTTCAGGTCGAAGTTTCACAAGCGGCCGTCCGTGGATCTTGAGGAGCCCACGGTTCGTATACATCTTCGCATACAGCAACAGAAATGTCTGATATCGCTTGACAGCTCCGGACGATCCCTTCACCTGCGCGGCTACCGTCCCCAGGCGCTGGAGGCGCCGCTTAACGAGGTTCTGGCGGCGGGTATGATCATGATAAGCGGCTGGGACGGCACAACGCCGTTTGTCGATCCTATGTGCGGCTCGGGTACTCTTCCCATAGAGGCTGCCCTTATCGCCACCAATACCGCACCGGGGCTTGTGGCAAATCGGTTCGGATTCATGAAATGGAATTCGTTTGACGCTCAGTTGTGGGATAGCATTGTGGATGAGGCGAGAAAAGAGATTCGAGAGGCCCGGTGTGTAATCGTGGGTTCCGACCGTGACGGCGGTGCAATCGATATCGCGATGCAGAATGTCGAGCATGCCGGCGTGCAGAGACTTGTAACCCTGTATCATGCTCCTTTTCAGGAGCTGGAGCCGATATCAGCCCATGAGGGGACGATTGTCATAAATCCTCCCTACGGGGTCAGAATCGAGGAAGAACATATCATCGAAGCCTACCAGATTATCGGGGATACGCTAAAGAGAAACTGGACGGGCTATCAGGCCTGGATTCTCAGCGCCAATCTGGATGCGATCAAGCACATCGGCCTGCGTCCATCCCGCCGGATTCCCTTGTACAACGGAAAGCTTGAGTGCAGGTTTCAGAAATATGAGTTGTATGAGGGGAGTAAAAAGGAGCGACAATCGCAACAAAGCGGGGAAAATAAAGAAGCGTGAGATCCCCAGAGTCGGATAGTATGCCATCTGCACTGAGCAGGGGGCTGATGGTTGGGGTGACTCAGGGGTGATGTGTGCGTGTATGTCGCATATGCCTCATGCGCACTACCACAACGATGTGATCTCCTGCTTTCGATGCCGGCGGGACGCGGGAGGACGGCCTACGAAGGAGTAAGGCATGAATACGCAGCTATTGTCTTCACGCGGCACATTTCTTGCAATATCCCTTCCCGAAGAATTCGCATCCAGTATGATATCCGTATGCGGTGCATTGATGACAATTGTAATTTGTACAATTATATGCATGCGTATCTGAAAAGCCTATAGGGGTCGGAGAGAATTCCGATGCTAGAAAATATGTTTATTTGTACAAAAAAGGGGGGGCGGGATGGTAAACATCTCCGGTGTCCATAAAGAAAAGGCGGCCTTACTGGTTATCGATATGCAGTATGATTTTCTCCCCGGTGGTGCTCTTGGTGTCGAGGGTGGGGATGAAATCATCGAGCCGATCGGAACGATTATGTCGGGGGACATATTCGGGACGATTGTTGCCACCCAGGACTGGCATCCTGCAAACCATATCTCCTTTGCGAGTCGGCACGAGAACAAACGTCCGCTGGATTCGATCGAGCTGTACGGGCATAATCAGACACTGTGGCCCGATCACTGCGTCCAGAATGCGCCAAACGCCCGGATTTACGAAGGACTGCCGCTTGACAGGGTGGATGTGTTTATGCGGAAAGGTGCACATCCGGACATCGACTCCTATAGCGCGTTTCGCAACAACTGGGCCCCGGATGGAAGCCGGCCCAGAACGGGGCTTGCCGGATATCTTCGGGATCGGGGAGTGGAGCGGGTGTTTGTGTGCGGACTGGCCCGAGATGTATGTGTCAAGTGGACATGCGAAGACGCAGCGGATGAAAAGTTTGATACGGTTCTTCTGTGGGATCTCAGCCGCCCGGTTGATCCCTCCGGAGATGAGAAGCTGAAAGAATCCCTGGGGAGGCAGGGGATAACCATCCATTATTAGTCGAACTGTGTTATAGCAGTACCCGGCGCAAAGCTATACTCATGATGAGTACGGAAATGTCCCACAATGGTTGCTCATATTCGTTTGCCGGTATATATTATATAAGAGGTGCAAAAAGATTCACCGGTATCGCATCTCATTCACATGATTTTTCCTGAGAGGGAGAAGAGTATGAAGCATGCATTTCTGACCGTTTTGTTATCCTCACTCCCGGTTTTATCTTTTAGTCTGGAAGTGGACACAATTTTCACACCTCAGTATTTCAACAGCAATTATGACGATTCCAGTTATATAGTCTACCGTAACACGGGCAACGATACGGTTATCATTGATTCAATGAAAACAAGAGAGATTGAAGTACATTCAAACCAATATCATCTTCTTTATTTTATAGAGGTTGAACGGGAAGACGAAACCTTCTTAGGTATGAATCAATTTTTTAAGGATTTTGATGAAGAGCAGGCATATTGGTCTCCTCGCAGTGACTCTCTTTTAATCGCGCCGGGGCAGTGTGTTAAACTCGAAGATATCTGCCTGGACTGGTGTTGCCAATGTGATCTTGCAAAGCGTTCTGCACCATCGGCGCTGGGAGATCCGCTCATTCTTGAGCTGCTTTTTTATTCCGAAGATCAGATCGATACCTGTGTTATCATAAGCAAGATCCATACGATTGACATAAGCCCTTTCAGGGAGAAGATCCTTGTCCTGCCGGCCGAACCAATCGGATCGAAACAAGTCTATAACATACAGGGGCAACTGCTGCCCGCGATCCAGCCGCATTCAGGTATACAAATAAAAAAAATTAACGGACGATTCAGGAAAGATTTACGACTGAAAAGATAATCGTTTCCGGAAGAAAAGAACGCTTATGCGTGGTCGTATGGCCATAAACAGGTAAGCCGCAACCGCAGGATCACATACATAATTTGTATCAAGGAGAAATGAAAATGAAAAGGATGCTTCTCACCGTCTTGCTGTTCTCCCTGCCCGCATTCTCTTTTTCTCTAAACGTTGATACACTCTATACTCCTCAATACTTCGATCTTTTGTATTCGGATACAACTTATGCGGTTTATGATAACTTAAGTGACGATACCGTTATCATAGATTCGATGAGAATCAGGGAAATTGAAGTCCCCGAAGAATATCACCTGTCTTTTTATATCAGATCAAATGAGATTGGAAATGACGCAGATATCGCAGAATTTCTTTTTATTAAAGAAAATGATTATGAATATGAATCACTTTATATTTTTACAGACCATGATTCTGTAAAAGTTGCTCCCGGCGATGCTCTGATTCTTCGGGGGCTCTGCCTTGATTATTGCTGTATGTGCCCTACAAAAAGGGCCGTAAACCTCGACCGGGGTGATCCACTTATTCTGGAGCTGCTTTTCTATTCCGGAGATGAAATCGATACCTGTGTCATCATGAGTAGACAGGTAGCGGTTTCAGTACGGCCAACATCGGAAAAGCAATTTGTACCACCGGCTGATCGAACAGGCTCAAAGGAAATGTATAATGTACATGGCCAGTTACTGCAAGCAAATCAGCCGTATTCGGGTATGCGAATCATCAGGGTCAACGGACGGTTCGAAAAGGATTTGAAGCTGCAAAGATAATTAATCCCAAATGACGTGATAAAATATGTGACACATCACTTCCGGCTTGTAACGAAGATCTAACCGTATCAATACGCCTGATGGCAGGCGGTAGATATGAGAAGCGAATGTGTACAACTTTTTGGCTGTGTTCTTTCTACTTTCATACGGAATCTATTTTCATCTCCTCAACTATTTTCTGTAAAGCAGCTGCAATGTCTTTTCCCGAGCTGTATGGCGATACCTTTCCATCCTCGATCATTTTTTGCAGGGTAAGCGGTTTGCCGAATATCACCTGCGGTCGTTTCTTTCTGCCGACAAAAAGACGCGGCATTTTGCCGGCCGGCCATGCGGCATCACCGTTTTTAATACGAACCGGCACAATGGTCGGGTTGGTTTCCAGGATGAGAAGGCCGATACCCGCTTTGAAAGGCTGGATGGTTCCATCGCGTGATCGGGTACCTTCAGGAAAAATAATGAGGTTTTTGTTCTGTTTGAGTACCCCGATGGAGGTCTTCAACGCCTCTATAATGTCTCCTTCCCGTTCGACAGGAATCAGGTTGCTGCTTCTGAAAACGGCTGCGGATGCCGGGTTGCCAAGAAGCTCCTTTTTACCGATGCTGAATGTCTTTTTTCGAACCTTCCAGGGGAGTGCGGCAAGCACCCAGACAATATCCATCACCGACTGATGATTGGCGGCAAAGATGGTTGGTCTGTTGTCGGGAATGTTTCCGATTCCCTCCAGGTCAACATGCCAGAGGAGTTTGCTCAATCCATTGATAATGTTTGGCCCCTTGTTGTAAACGATATTTCTGCTGTCATCGAGTCGCATCGGAAGATCGGCGGACGCGATGCGTTCACGGATGGTGTGCGGTGACACCCCGCCATTGTAGGCTGTCGATTCCTTTGCTTCCATCACCTTACCGTATACATCCCCCAGCGTAACCATCTGCAGCAGTGCATCCTCGGGCAGTTGCACGGAGAATTTTTTTTCCAGACAGCAGAAAAATTCAAGCTGTCGCAGACTGTCCATCTCCAGGTCAAACTCCAGATTCGTCTTTGGGGTAAACGATTTCTTTTTGGGATTAGTCACAAAGTTATGCGCGCATTCGGCTATTACCTGAAATTCCGGTATGTCCAGAACGGCCTTTTCTGTGGCACTGAGAGCCGGTGGTGCTTTTCTTACTGCCTTGGGTTTGGTCTTAATCTCTTCGTACAGGGCTAAGAGTTCATGTTTTTTCAGTTTGCGTGTTGTTGTGCGGGGAAGCGGATCGTAGACAACTGCAAAGTCGGTTATTCGCTTGTAGCTGGGCCGGTCGCGTCCCATGCGAATAAACTCGTTGTGAATCATCTCGTGGGCCTTTTCGATCGGTGTACTCTTCCGAATCTCTTCATTAGGTACGATAAGAGCCGCAACGATCTCTCGATTCTTTCGCCTGGCGCCGAATATGCCGATCTCTTCGATGAAATTCGATTCGGAGTAGAAATCCTCCAATTCATCGGGGTAAACATTCTTGCCCGATTCGAGTACGATCAGATCCTTGGAGCGTCCTGACAAAAAGAGATACCCATCGCTGTCCAGTCTTCCCAGATCGCCGGTATGAAACCATCCATCCTCATCGATAACCGCCCGTGTAAACTCATCGTTTTTGTAGTATCCCGCAAACAGGGTGGTACCGCGTAGAAGCACCTCTCCGATCCCCTGCTCATTGGGATAGTCGATATGGATCTCGTTTTCGTCAAGTATCGGACCGACCGAACCGTGTTTGGGCTTATCGGCCGGACAGAGGGTGATCGGGCCGAATGTCTCTGTCAGACCATAACCCTCAACGATATCAAAACCCATCAGCCGAAACCCCTCGAAATATTTCAGCGGCAGTGATGCTCCACCGGAGATGATCAGTTTAAGATTACCACCAAAACCATCGTGTACCGATTTAAACAGGCTTCGTCTGAAGTTATTTCCCAGCCCGGGGCCCAGTGTGCGCGAAAGGGATTTCATGTTCTTGAACATCAGCTGCACAAACGGTCCCTTCGCTTTTACTTTTCTCTCGATATTGTCATAGAGAACCGTCAGCATCTTTGGTACCGCCGGCAGCATGCTGACCTTCTTGTCGTTGAGCGCCTCCAGGATAAGCGGTCCTTTTATCTGAGGTACAAACACGATATCCATCCCGCCGACAAGCTCCGCGGCGATACATGCCGCAAAGCCAAAGACATGATGAAGAGGAAGAATCGCCAGGGATGTCGTCTCAGGACTCAGGTGCATGCGCGGAATCGCATGAAGTCCCACAGCGGTGTAGTTTTTCTGCACCAGTTGTACTCCCTTGGGACTGCCGGTCGTGCCCGAGGTGAAAATAATCACCATCGGATCATCGGGCTCGAATCGATGCTCAAACGCATCATGCCGCGCATCTCCCTCGAGGATAAACTGCTCGAAACTTTTCTCCGGTCCCTGAAAGTCTGGATCGAGTATGACGATCTCCTGAAGGAAATCGAGCTTCTCTCTCATCTCGCGCATCAGAGGAGTAAACGACTGTGAGCAGAATACTACCCGTGCCTCGGTAAACCTGACTATAGACCAGATTTCTTCCAGCGGGAGGTTTGGATCGACAGGAACGGTGCATCCGCCACTCAGGATTACGCCATGGTATGCCAGAACCCACTCCGGAGTGTTCTCCCCGATAACAACGGCGTTATCACCTCTTTTAAACCCACCCCTTTGAAGAGCCGATACACATCGGTTTAGATCTCTATGAACCTGTCCGTACGTCCAACTCTGATATGAACCATTTCTTTTTATGTGCAGACAGTCTTTGTTTTTATATACATGTACCGAGCGCCTGAGAAGGTCCGTATACACGTGAGTATTGATGGTTTCCGTCGTGGGTTGATCAGCCATAATTTTTATGCTTCCGTTTCAAGACACAGAAAAAAATCACTATACCTTTTATCTTAAATTAACAAATAAGGTAGGATTACGCAAACTTCGCGCCGAAATTGGAGGCGAGGTGGGGGAGCATCAAGGAGGCGTGAGAAATAAGTGTGGCAAAAAGGGCCATAAGCTTACTCCCCCCGTTCTGACACATCGTTGTTTCCCGGAGCTGTCAGGGAGTGGTCACTAGATACAACATTAGGTGTTGTGTGTGTCTGTGTTTCATCCCCGCGCTATAGAGATCAAATCATCGACTGTAAAACATGGGTTACGGCGCTGTTGCCAGCCGATGGTTTTGTGTGCATATTGTCTGTATTGTCTCTCCCGATTGATCAACAGTTTCTCATAACAGCGGGCAAGGGCCTGCTGATCTGTTTCATCCTGCCTGCGTCTGAAATGATCGGCCCAGAGCACAGGGCGGGGATGACGAAGGTATGCGGTGCGCATTTTCTTCAATACCTCAGGTGGGGTTTCGAGATGCACAACAGTTGTCTTGCGGGATAAATCCTCAAGCATCGCTCTGCCGGTGTGAATCACCGAGCCGGTGGTGTCGATAACCACCGGACGGTTCCGAAAACTCTCCCGGGAGTGCAGGACATCTAATGTATCAACCAGCACCTCGACCTCCCGGGCCAGATACAGCCGTTCACGTTCATGATAACCATCATCGTAGGGAAAACCAAGCCACTGACCCATGTCAAAGGATTTTTCATGCCCGAAAATCTGACGTGACAGATGGCGCTCGATCATATCGTCGCAACCGAATCGAACGAAATTGTTGGCGGCCAGCTGAAATGACCAAAACGATTTACCGGTTCCGGACATGCCGATTAGTGCTATTCGCAGAGGTTGTGGGGAAGAACGCATATGAGCCTGCAGCGCAATGAAATTTAAGGATGAAGCAGTGAAAAACCGGTGGACTGTTCGAAACGCCTTACCGCTTCGGTATTGGTCAGCTCAAACAAAATAATTTCCAGAATCTGCCAGCAAACCACCCCTTTTCTGACACAGCCGGTGATTGTGTTCTCTTCGCGGCCGCAGGCAATATGCATATGCAGCTTGGGGGCGCCGCTCTCATCGGGAAAAAGGGTTCCCGTGCCGGTTGCTTCGTGCACCTCTTTGAGTTGGGTTTCCATGGGCTCGATTTTCATCGCCCGTCCCTCCCTGGGACCTACAATCAGCGTGCTTCCCTTATCCACTCCACCAACAATGATAAGCGCGCCGGCTTTGATATTCAACTGATCGGCAAACCGTTCGATCGATTCGTGCAGAACGTCGCCATCCTCCAGACGAATGACGAAGGTTCTTCCCATGGTTGCTTCAGAATATTGCATAATCACCTCATTTCGTTTTACGGGTTCATACAAACGATGCCAGCTCTTCCCACCGGCTCAGCTTCTGCTCCAAGAGCTTTTCCACCTCCGAATACCGCTCGCCCCACCGGGCAAACTGCTCCGGTGATCCATCCGGGGCTGAACCGCCCAGGCGCTGATCAAGCTCCGTCTTCTCCTCCTCCAGAGACTCGATCTCCTCCTCCAGTCTCTCCAGCTCGCGCTGTTCGTTGAACGTAAGCTTTCTTTTGGCAACGGACTGTTTTTGCTGTCCCCTGGATTTCTCCTGCTCCTGCTGTCTGTCCAGACGACGCTGCTCAGAATTCTGTTCTTTCTTGTATTGAATATAATCCGAGTAGCTTCCCGGAAACTCTCCTATATGCCCAGAGCCGTCCAGCACGAACAGAAAATCGACCACCCTATCCATAAAATACCGGTCGTGCGAGACCACTAAAAGACACCCGCTGAAACTTTCCAGAAAATCCTCCAGCACAGAAAGCGTCTTGATATCCAGATCGTTGGTCGGCTCATCGAGAACCAGAAAATTTGGATTGCCCATCAGGACCCGAACCAGATGAAGACGTCGCCTTTCGCCGCCTGAGAGTTTTGCCACCGGAGTGTAGTGTATAGCCGGGGGAAAAAGAAAACGCTCGAGCAGCTTGCCGGCGGTAATCTCGCTCCCATCGGGCATTCTCACCACCTCCGCGATATCCCGAATCGTCTGAAGGACCGTTTTTTCGGTCTGATACTGGCCGCTGTTTTGTTCGAAGACACCGAAATGGGTGTTTACCCCCTTCTCGACAGATCCCGTGTCTGTGGGCACCCGCTGAGTCAGCAGATTCAGCAGTGTCGTTTTGCCCGATCCGTTAGGCCCCACCACACCGATTCGCTCCTGTCGTTTGAAAGTATGGCTGAAATCTTCGATTATTCGGGTGCCGTCGTAGCTTTTGGCAAGATGTTTTGCCTCCAGGATCTTTTTACCCAGCCGCCTGCCGCTGATACTGAATTCCATGTCGGCCTGAACGCCGCCATTCAGCGAACCCATCATCTCGTGCACCCGTTGGATTCGGGCCTTCTGCTTGGTGGCACGCGCCTGGGGAGTCTGTCCCAGCCACTGAAGCTCCCGTTTCAGGATGGTTTTGACCCGCTGCTCCTCGACAGCCATGCTGTTTTCGATCTCGGCTTTCTTTTCCAGGTAAAAGGCATAGTTGCCCGAAAACGAATACAGCCGCCTGTTGTCGATCTCCAGGATACGGGTGCAGATTGAGTCGAGGATGTACCGGTCATGGGTTATCATCAACACGGCCGCCCCGGTCTTTTGAAGCTTGCTCTCCAGCCATTCTATCGTATCGATATCCAGGTGGTTGGTCGGCTCATCCAGCAGGAGAAGATCCGATTGGTTGATGAAAAGTTGTGCGAGGGCTACTTTCTTTACCATCCCTCCCGAGAGTGCGTCCATACGAATATCGGTTTCATCGATTCCAAGTTCCGACAGGAGGGAAGAGACAGTACTTTCGAGGCTCCAGGCGTTGAGCTGGTCCATCCGGGCGGTGATCTGTTCGAGTCTCTGTTGAAGCTGGGGGGAGGTCTGTTTCTGCATTGATTTGCAGACCGTTTCATATTCACGAACGATTCGAGCCGCGGGAACATCGCTGCACAGCACATGCTCAAGAATGGTGTGAGTGGGACAGAAACGCGGGAGCTGGTCGAGTCGGCCGATCCGCAAGCCTTTTCGAAGGGATATCGTTCCGCTGTCGGGGGTATCTGCCCCGGTGAGAAGGTTTAAAAGCGAGCTCTTACCGCTTCCATTTACCCCGATGAGAGCAATCTTGTCACTCTGTTGAATCCCGAACGTCGCCTGCTCAAAAAGCAGCTTGTCACCCTGGCTTTTACTTATCTGATCGACTGATACAATATTCATATAAAACGCATTTCCGGTTCTGATCGTGATTGAAGAAAATAATCAATAGAATGGAGGATGTGAAATGGACAGAGCAGTAAGAATACGATTTTTCGGGTCAATACCAGATCACCTTCGGGAGATTTTCCTGATCATAACAACCTTTTGCAGGCAGCCGGTTCAGAGGCTTGGCTACAAATCCCCGAATTGCAAGTGCCAGGGCATCGATGATATCATCCCTGCGAACATCCCTGCGAGTATAAGTCCCCAGCACATGCTCATAAAATGACTGCAGCCCCGGCATGTATCTGCTCAGGATTTGTAATCTTTCTTCCACTCCCCGCGGCTGCTTTTTTGTGCAGGCGGGCAGATTCATCTCATTGAGTGTCATGAAACAGAGTTCCGGGTGTGATTCTCTGAATGTGCCCACTGCCCGGCGGTTTTTTCGCAGGAAACAATCCAGCTCGCCGATTTTACGGCTTATGTTCCAGGATTGAACGGAAAGGCCGGTGCCGCTAAGCATCCGGGAAAGCTTATTGGCGCTTTCGTAGTCATCACAGCCGAGCACCTCCCGTATAGGCGGGCTGAAGATAGAGGAGCGGCGTTTTCCAAGCAGCAAACGCGCCATCCTGTCACATTCTCGTCGCGGACGGGAGCTGTCGGCCAATCCCACAGGCATATCGATGAGAATCAGATCCGCATCACTTTGTGCAGACCACAGGTGCTCGATGCAATCATACAGACAGGCTTGCAGAGAGGCATTGTCGCGGATTGCAACGGCAAACCATCCGGCCGGACAACCGTCGATTCCGATTATCTTTTTTCTTCTCATGTTCTCTTTTTCGAATTACAATTAGTTCCTATGGACACCTGTCCTCCGTGTTCAGTCTTGTCGCGACTTCCCGCTGAAGTGGGACGGGGAGGAGGGGGAAAACATGTTTTATTTTGTAATATTCATGTCGGCTCGTTTCTATCGGTTTGGATTCTACTTGCCAGTACCAAGAGACCGAGTTGCCGGAATGCCGTTTTCGGCTCTGGTGGTTTAGTTTTTATCATCAGTATTGATCTTCTTCGGCTTTGCCGTATCTGGTCGGGGGAGACATCTGTTATGCTTGCATCTCACCGGTGACCGATTGTATATCTGTACCTACTTTAACCAGAACAGGCTGCCTTATGGAATTCTATTATCTTATTTCTATTGCAACTCTCGTAGGGATGTTTATCCTCTTTCTGGTCGTCAGCAAGACTCTCAATAACATAATTAACCAGCTTAGTAAAATGGAATACCTGGTACGCACCGAGCACGATTATCGCAAAGAGTTGCAGGAGATAAAGGAGATGCTTGCGCTGGAGGAGAAAGAAAACGAGCAGCGTCGGCGTGAGCGAGAGGAATAAAGGAAAAGAGCAGTACACGATGGTAAACGCGACTGAAAACCGACAGGGGCGGATAATGGTCTTTTCCGCACCATCCGGAGCAGGAAAGACAACCCTTCTGGATTATCTTCGAGAACAGATCCCCGAGCTTGTTTACTCCATTTCCGCCACAACCAGAGCCCCGCGGGAACATGAGAAAAGTGGTATACACTACTTTTTTCTCTCCGAGCAGGAGTTTAAGGAGAAAATCGAAGCGAATGAATTTGCCGAATGGGAGATTGTGCACGGCAACTACTACGGAACACCAAGGTCGTTTATCGACTCAAACATCTGCCGGGGAAAGCATGTGGTGATGGATATCGATGTGTGGGGAAAGACCAAATTTGATGCGGTCTACCCGCAGGCGGTCGGAATACTGATTCTTCCGCCTTCCATGGATGAGCTTGAGAAACGGTTACGGGCACGAAACACCGATTCGGAAGGGGTGATTCGTACCCGTCTCGAAAACGCGAAAAAGGAAATCGCATACGCACAGACTCGTGGAAAATACGAGTATACATTAATCAACGATGATCTGCGGCGGGTGGAGGCGGAGTTGTTGAGTATTGTTAATCACCTCATTGGTCATAAATAGAATCCCCGTTCACCGCTACGAGAGGTTAGTTTCCTGATTTATTGATCTTTGATCCCCTGCTCTTCTGAATTTAGTCTTCCAGGGGCATAGGAATTGCGTTTTCAAAGCATATGACGCTCAATAACAATGGGGGGATGTATGCTTTTTGAACGTATAGAATCTGAGGGACTTTCTCATTACTCCTACATGATAGGTGAAAATAATCAGGCCGTGGTTATCGATCCCCGGCGCGACTGCGACATATACATCGAAATAGCCTCATCCAGAGGATACCGAATTGCAGATATTCTGGAGACCCATCGTAATGAGGACTATGTGATCGGCTCCATAGAGCTTGCCACTCGAACGGGGGCGCAGGTGTGGCATGCTGATGATCAGTTTGGCTACAGCTATGGCTTTGCGGTGCAGGACAGGCAGCAGTGGGAGCTTGGATCCTACGTATTGGAGGCTATACATACTCCGGGTCATACTCCGGGTCATATGAGCTATCTTCTGCGTACGGCCGATAATACACCATGGTTTTTTTTCAGCGGCGATACGATTTTCGCCGGTGAGCTCGGTCGCGTGGATCTTCTCGGCGAAAGCAAGCTTCGGGACAATGCCGGCCATTTGTACGACACGCTGCATGAGAAAATACTTCCGCTTGGGGATCATGTAATACTGTGCCCCGCACACGGTTCGGGCTCGGTGTGTGGCCAAAGCATTGCCGATCGTCCGTATACCACCTTAGGGCTTGAGTGCAGGTCAAATACTCTTCTGCAGAAGAGTCGGGACGATTTCATCCGGGAGGTGGCGGTGATGCATCAGCGCCCTCCATACTTCACGCATGTAGAAAAGTTGAATACGGAGGGTGCGCCGCTATTGAGTGAGCAGCCTGATATCATGCCGCTTGCCTGGGATCAGTTCGAGCAGCTCTCCGATGGTGCCTTTGTGTTAGATACGCGAGATATTCACTCCTTTGCTACGGCGCATGTGCCCGGTGCGATTTCCATCTGGAGTGAGGGGGTATCCAGTTTTGCGGGCTGGTTTGTACCGTATCATCAGCCGATTCTTCTTGTTAACGACAGTGATAAGAATCTTTCGGCGGCAAATCAGCTTCGGCGCATGGGATTCGATAACATCGAGGGCTATCTTGCCGGTGGAATGAGCTCGTGGGAGGCTGGGGGAATGGACACGAATTCTATCAAGACCACCACCGTATGTCATCTCAGTCATCTCATGGATAAGAGATTTCCGATCTGGTTGTTCGACGTGCGCAGTTCCTCTGAGTTGTCTTCGAAAGGCAAGATCCCCGGTGCTCATCATCTTCATATCACCCAGCTCAACCGCTACATGGAAACCATACCCAAGGATCAGCCGGTATACATATTCTGCGGAACCGGCAAACGGTCGATGATCGCCGCAAGTATTCTCAAGGCGCAACACTGGGTAGATATCACGGTGGTACTCGGAGGAGCGTCGGGGTGGCAGTCTATCGAGCGTCCCATGGACGAAAAACAGTTCGAGGAGGAAATCGTCTGAAGGGAGGATGATATC
>CAYQOU010000081.1:0-15260 GCA_964419255.1 uncultured Fibrobacterota bacterium
CGAGAAACGAGTGTCGGCTCCTAACCTGGTTTACACTCCAATGAATTGTTTACCGGTGGTGTAAACAGGGTCTCGATCGTCTGGAAGTCGGCACAAAGAGAGTGAGCGGCTGAGCGTAGCCGAGATAAATCAGTGGATGACCACTTGTTCTTGCCCTGTATAAACGACACAAAAGTCATTTGTTACTCTCTGCTCTCCTAAACCCGGCTCTCGAAACTCAAATCTACCTGCTTTGTCCGAATCGCAGCCTTATACCGACTCCGCCATTGACATTGAATTCGGTGGCGGGAATCAACTCGATCACCGGTGCCATTTCGATGAAAATATCCAGCGGCGTTTCCCCCAGAAGATAGGACGCGCCGAAAGGTACACGCACCCCCACTCGCGAATCCTCCTCCCCAAGCAACACCAGTGCGCCTATCCCCGAATAAAGGGGAAGCTCCCCGGTACGCACCTTGATCCAGTTGTTTGCATGGAGAAGGTAGTCGGCATGGACGTGAATATACTCGGCATCGCTAAATGACCAGGCCGCAGCGGCATCGAAGGCTGTCCAGTCGCTGACCCAGTATTTGGCGGACAGACCCGTTGGCACTCCGGCGATGACTCCCAACTCCAGGGCGCGTGAAGGCAGATAAAGCGCACAAATTGCCAAAAAAACCTTTATAAAAGTAAAATTTTTCATAGCTCTTCCCCCCATCAGTATTCTCCCGATTTGCCTATAGTTTTTCATTTAGTTTTTCCCACTGGCCGAGAGACCGAGTTGCCGAAAAAACATTCCCGGCTCCGCCGTCAAGGTAATAAGTGTTGCAAAAAATGAACCGACCGGGTATGCTATGCTGCTGATTCGCAAAAAAGCGCTGAATACTCCTGAATTGAGCCTTTGTGGTAGTGGGCCGGAGAATCGCTCAAGCTGGGAAATAAAAATCTTTACAGAAATTATGAAATGAAGTATAGTAAAATATTTGGATACAAAACGGATGTGACGGAATTTTATTTTATCAGATTGTAATTCAGGCATGATTTTTTTTTAATAACTCGATCCTGGTAAACGAATATTATATCCACCACACTTTTTCAACTATCTTGTTAAGCGGTAAACCATGAACCAATGTCGTCTCTTGACTCTAGTCTGTCTACTTTGGGCATCCTTTATGCTCGGTTCCTCTCCGGTTTGTGCGGATGATACATATTTTCCGACCCCGGATAATCTCAAACACAATGTCGAGTTCTGGAAGAAGATCTATACAGAGGTCAGTCTTAAAGAAGGACTACTGCATGATCGAGAGTACCCGATGGTAATCTATGGGAAGATGAAAGTCGGCGAACGCTCAGGTCTCATGAGAACCAATTTTATCCGGGGCGAAAAAAGGAAGGTGGAAGCTCTGCTTTCAGAGATCAGAAACACCGATAAGTCCAAATGGTCAAAGGAGGCTCAGAGGATCGTTGCGCTATTCGAAAGGTACGCCGATGAGGATGCTCTCAGAGGGGCGCATAACCGTATCCGGTTTCAGTCAGGGCAAAAGGAGCGCTTTAAGCAGGGTATCTACCGGAGCGGAGCCTATCTGGATACGATCAGCGCCATCCTTCGGGAATATAACGTTCCCCAACGCCTCAAGTATCTGCCTCATGTGGAATCCTCGTTCAATCCGCACGCCTATTCGAAGGTGGGAGCCGCGGGAATGTGGCAGTTTATGCGCAGCACCGGTCGTCTGTTCATGAAAATCGATTACGATATCGATCAGCGCAGAGATCCTATTGCCTCGACGGTTGCAGCCGCCAAGCTGCTTTCACTCAACTATAAAGAAACCAAAGCATGGCCGCTGGCTATCACCGCATACAACCATGGCCTGTACGGTATCAAAAGAGCGATCGCAAATACCGGCTCTCGGGATATCGGGGTTATAGTGGAAAAACACACCAGTCGCTCTTTTCGTTTCGCATCAAAGAATTTCTACAGCTGCTTTCTGGCCGCTACAGAAATAGCCGCCGAGCCGGAGAAATACCTCGAGGATGTCAAGTACGCACCTAAAATCCAGTATACCAATGTCGCATTGAGCCATTACATCAAACCAAGCACTATCGCCTCCGCTGTGGGTGTCCCTCTGGCCACTCTCATGGAACATAATCCGGCGATTCGTCCGGTTGTCTATCAGCAGGACAAGCCTGTTCCCGCCGGATATGCGATGAATCTTCCGATGACAATCGCCCCTCACAAGGCGCTTGCGTCACTGGCGTCGCTGCCAGACTCTCTGAAATTCGAAAAGCCGCCCAAGCCAAAGTACTACAAAGTTCGTCGCGGAGATAATCTTTACGCTATCGCCAGGCGTTTTGGAGTGTCGGCACGTGAGCTGGCGTTATACAACGATATTAGCCGGATGAATCGTATCTATTCGGGACAGATCATAAACATACCCGGTACTCAGTCCACCGTTTCCAAACCCGCAGTGGTCGCAAGCAATGCAGTAGAAAACAAAGCGAAGGAGAAGATCGAGAAGGTCGACAAAGCTACAAAAAAAGCTACAAAAGAGGAAAAACAATCAGTTCTAAAGGCACCTGAGAAGCAGAAATCCAAGACAAATACCGCGGCTCTAAAGCCGGACAACTCCAAGGATGATCAGCTCAGAGACAGTGCTCGTATAGCTTCCGTTTTGCAACAGTCGCCCACTAAGCAGGCCGAGCCAGTAGAGAAGCGGCAAGAGGCTTCCGATGATCAGCCTTCTTCGGTCGGGGAAGACCAGCTGGAAGAGGTTGAGGCGTTGCCTGACTCCATGCAGGATATCATACTCGCCGAGGCTCAAAAAATGCCAAAGGCATCTGCTCCCATGGTCTCCAACAGGGTGGCGGCCTCTTTCGATGCCGATGTGTATCACCTGGAAACCGAACTTTCCGCCGATGCTCAGTCGGCGGAGATTCGGGTGTCGGTCAACGAGACGATCGGACACTATGCCGACTGGCTGGGTATCGCTACCTGGCGCATTCGGCGGGTCAATAACATGGGAAGAGGTTCCTGGATTCGGATCGGCCAGAAGTTGACTATCCCGGTGGATGAGACATCTCTGGAGCAGTTTGTGCAGCGTCGTCTGGAATACCACATGGCGCTGGAGCAAGATTTTTATGCTCAGTTTAAGGTGGCAGGGCAAAAATCCAGGAGTATTCGCCGGGGGGAGACACCGTGGGATATCTGCACCGAAGAGGGGGGAATCCCGTTGTGGGTTCTCAATAAATACAACAGAGACCTGGATCTGGGCAATCTTATGCCGGGCCAGGAGATAACCATACCCATGGTGGAGGAGAAGACGGAAGATGATTATGCCATGGAGCTTGTGGAATCATACCAGAGCACTCCTTTAAGAGTTCCGGATTTGCCGACCTATCCCGGCATTCCCAGCAGGCTGGTTCCCTAAAGATTAGAATCGATAGACGAGAGTGGAAAGTAGAGTGATTGAGAAAAAGAAATAGGGAGCGACGTAAGGTTTTCTGCCGTTTTTAGGCCTACTCAGTCACCACCACTTCAATTGTCAACCAACCAGCCTGGCTTCTAATTTGCTCATCTTTGGTTAAAAGATCCCTTTTCACAGTCGGAGGCATTATGGCCGATATTGCCAGTCGTTTCGAAAACAATCCCCTGATTCGGCCTTCGGATGTCACTGCCAGCAGGGAAGGGTTGAGTGTGGTGGGGCTGTTTAATCCGGGAGTTTTTCATTTCGACGGAAAAGTCTGTCTGCTTCTTAGGGTCGCCGAAGCCTCTTACCGCGACAACCAGCTGAGCGCGCCGATTATCGATGAGCATCAGCCCGACGGCATTCGTACGATCTACTTCGACCGAAGCGCACCGGGTGTAGATGCCCACGATCCGCGAATTTTCATCGCCGACGGGCAGGCCTACCTTACTACCCTTTCGCATCTGCGCCTGGCAACCAGCACCGATGGCAGGCGCTTTATCGTCGAAAAGATGCCGACACTGCAGGGAGAAGGATACCAGGAACGATACGGAATAGAAGACAGCCGGGTGAGCCTGATAGATGGGCAGTATTTCATCACCTACACTGCGGTTAGTGCCGATGGGGTTGGTGTGAAGCTGATCACCACATCCGACTGGAAAACCTACCACAGAAAGGGCATGATCCTTCCGCCGCACAACAAAGACTGCGTCCTGTTTCCATCCAGGATAAACGACTTCTACTATTGTCTGCATCGTCCAAGCGGCATTGCTATCGGCGGGCATTATATGTGGCTGAGCTCCTCGCCCGACGGCGTTCACTGGGGGCATCATCACTGCCTGATCAGGACGCGTCCCGGGGCGTGGGATTCGGTGAAGGTTGGTGCCGGCGGCCCGCCCATCGAGCAGGATGATGGCTGGCTTGTTATCTACCATGCCGCCGACGAAAACGATCGGTACTGCCTGGGTGCCCTTCTTCTGGACAAACACGACCCCACGCGGGTTTTGGCCCGCTCTCATGAGCCGATAATGGAACCTGTGGCCGAATACGAGAAGCAGGGCTTCTACGGTAACGTGGTGTTCTCCGATGGTCATCTGCTACGTGGCGACGAGCTATACCTGTATTATGGCGCGTCCGATGAGTTTATCTGCGGGGCGACATTGTCGATCACGCAGATTCGCGCCTTTCTGGCCGAACAGCCGGCAGAAACTCCTCCCCGACATAAATATTGATCCGGCCGTCACGGTTGAGCATCTCCAGAATATCGAAAAGCTGGGGGTCAGGTTCTATTATGCAGAGATTCCCACCATTCTGAATGATCTTAGTGTGGCAGTTTTTCAGGACTCGTAAAGCACTGCCGCAGATATACGTGGATGTGCCGAAGCTGATTGCGATGTTGCTGCGGCCTCGAGAAAGATAGCCGGTGACCAGGTCTTCCAACTCATCCAGGCTATCGATTTCGGCGCTTTTGTTCCCGATTCTGAGAATCTGAAAATCACCCTTTGGGTATGTTTCTAAACGCATAGAGATACTCTTTTCTTTTCACCAGTCGACTTCCTTCTATATCGTACTCCCAATATCCAGCCTTGTCAATAATGGAATGGCAAAGGAGCCTGTGAGGGAAGGTCCCTTATCGTGGTATTGGCGGATAAGAGGGATGTTTGAATGTCATGAATGTGGTTTTTAGCGGAGCTGCAACATATTGGGCGACATGTAGGGGGCCGGGGCTTTGATAATGAAAAGGGCCCGCATATCCGGGCCCAAAAGCTAACCTGTCCTAATCCGGCAGGCTGGAATCGGTTTCTCGGTGTTTGGCTTCTCGGTTACTCAAAAACAAAACCGGAGACACATAGAAAAATATAATGACAACAAAGAGAGTGTATCTATCAGATTTTGAGTATAATTACCGAATCGCCACGAGAGAATCGTACAATTTAGGGTTAATTGATGAAAATCCCCAGTTTCATTTACTTGTTCTCCAAAACGTAACGGCAGGCATTCTTAAAAAGGCTGAGTCCCATGCCTTCCTCCGGCAACTCCTCCCGTGTCCATCGAGGGTGGTTTGTCCGGTGAAGGTAGGCTTCCGGATGCGGCATAAGGCCGAATACTCTGCCCGATGGATCACAGATGCCGGCAATAGCAAACTGGGACCCGTTAGGATTTTCCGGGTAGGTTATCGTTGGTGTATCACTGGTGGCATCAACATAGTTAAACACGATCTGATTGTTTTCCTTCAGCCTGTCCAGCACATCCGTAGATGGGGTGACAAATTTGCCTTCCCCGTGTCGAATCGGGAAGTATACCCTGTCTATGCCTCTGGTGAAAACACAGGGTGACATCTCGTTTGCCTTAAGCCACACCCAGCGATCCTCGAACCGGCCGGAATCATTGTGAGTAAGGGTGACTTTCTGGGTGGTATAATCGTTGTCAAATCCAGGAAGCAGACCAAGCTTAACCATCAGCTGGAATCCGTTGCAGATTCCGATCACCAGCTTGCCATTTTTTATGTGCTGAATAAACTGATCGATAACCGGCTGTCTGGTCCGGTTAACCATACTCTTTTTGAGCCGATTGGCTTGAGCACGGGCCGAGCCCAGATCGTCTCCATCCAGAAAACCGCCGGGAAGCGCAAGAAGGTCATAAGAATCGAGGCTTACCTCGCCTTCGAGCAGCTCCCACACATTCACTATATCGACCGTATCAAATCCTCCCAGTTTGCAGGCGTGTGCCGTTTCCATTTCACAGTTCACACCGTTACCTGCCAACACTATTGCCGAGGCATTCTTTGCCATCTCGTAAGACTCCTTACATTAGCTTAGAAAGAAAGCGTGCTTTTCCAGGCCGCTTTAGCATCAATTCGTGACAGTGAAAGAACCGTTACTCCATCCAGGCCCTTTACACTGACCATTTCATCCCGCACCACTTCACCGACATGAGAGCAGGGAAGCGACTCAAATACAGACTCAAAAGTCGCTGCTTTATCCACCGGTATCTCGACAAGAATCCTGCTCTGTGATTCCGAAAACAGAATTTCAGCCTCCGTGGAGCATCCTTTCTGGTTTACCCTGGAAAGATCCAGTGTCGCGCCCAGCTCTCCGGCAAAACTCATCTCGGTCAGGGCAACCGCCAGCCCGCCATCGGAAAGGTCGTGGGCCGAGCGGATTAGCCCATCTTTTATTGCCTGATGCAACGCTCTATACATCTGAATGGATGTTTCCGGGTGTCGCACCGTGGGAACCGTGTGTTCATCGATACCCTTATATACCGCGTATTCGCTGGCGCCAAGTTCCCTATATGTGGTGCCCAGAAGATACAGGCGGTTGCCGGCTTCTTTCAGATCCATAGTCACCGCCGTACGGACATCCTCAATCTTTGCTACCGCACTGAAAAGCAGCGTGGGAGGGATGGAAATCTTGGTTTCGCCGATCCGGTAGTCGTTTTTCATGCTGTCCTTACCCGATATCAGAGGAATGCCGTATCCCACGCAGATATCCAGAAGCGCCTGATTGGCTCTGACTAACTGGGCAAGCTTGTAATCGCCGTCGGGATTTTCCGGTGTTTTGACCGGATCACACCAGCAGAAATTATCCAGACCGGCCATGTGATCGGGATCGCCTCCGGTACACACCGCGTTGCGCACCGCCTCATCGATGGAGCTGGCGGCCATGGCATAGGTGTCTATATCGCTATAGCGGGGGATAATACCGTTGGATACGACGATTCCTTCGAAAGAGTCGAGCAACGGACGAACAACGGCCGCATCCGAGGGACCGTCATTTTTGACGCCACACAGCGGCTTAACCACACTTCCGCCCTGAACCTCATGATCGTACTGACGAACGACGAATTCTTTACTGCAGATATTGAGTCGTTTCAGAAGTGCGATAAGATCATCCTTTAAGGAGTCTGAAAGAATTGGTGTGAGCGGTTTCTCTTCCGGTGCAGTCCATCGGGCTTCCAGTTTCATCCTGGGCAGCCCCTCGTGCAGAAACTCCATATCGATTTGAGCAACCACCGACTCCTCATACATGACAGTCAGGTTGCCGTCATCGGTAAACTCTCCCAGATCCGTGGCCTCGACATTGTACTCCTTTGCCAGGGCCAGAAACTCATCCACCTTTTCGGGGGCAACCGAAACGGTCATGCGCTCCTGTGCCTCCGAGACAAATATTTCCCACGGTTCCAGTCCGTGGTACTTCAGCGGAGCCCGCTCCAGATGCACGATCGCTCCATTGGTATCTTCGGCCATCTCCCCGACTGAGGAGGAAAGACCGCCGGCGCCATTGTCGGTTATCGAGTTGTACAGATTCCGGTCGCGAGCCTCGAGGAGAAAATCGGTCATACGTTTCTGCGTGATCGGATCGCCGATCTGTACGGCCGTCGCCGGTGAACCTTCATGAAGCGGCTCTGAGGAGAAGGTCGCCCCGTGAATGCCGTCTTTTCCGATCCGCCCCCCGGTCATGATTATATGATCTCCGACCAGCGCCTTTTTCTCGTAGCCTTTGCGATTGCCGATCTTCATGGGCATGATTCCCAGTGTGCCGCAGTATACAAGCGGCTTACCCAGGAAACGATCATCAAACACGATAGTACCGTTAACGGTAGGAATGCCGCTTTTGTTGCCGCCATGCTCCACACCTTCCCGCACGCCTTCGAAAACGCGTTTGGGGTGAAGGATGCGGGGAGGAACGGGCTTGTCGTAGAAGGGTGAGGCGAAGCAGAATACATCCGTATTGGCAACCAGACGGCTTCCCAGCCCGGTGCCGAAAGGGTCACGGTTGACCCCGACGATTCCGGTCAACGCACCACCGTATGGGTCGAGGGCCGAGGGGCTGTTATGTGTCTCGACCTTAAAGACAATAGCCCATTTATCGTTGAAGGTTATGACTCCAGCATTATCCTTGAAAACAGACAGGCAGATGTCATCCTTACCCCGCGCCTTGCGCACCATCTCAGTTGTTTTCTGTACATAGTATTTGAAGAGACTCGAAATGGTCTGGGGGTCTCGATCATTATCGTGATAGGTAATGTGAGCGTTGAAAATCTTATGTTTGCAGTGCTCCGACCAGGTCTGGGCAAGAATTTCCAGCTCCGCATTGGTTGGCTCGGCGGGCAATCCTGCCTCGACTCTTTTCTCCCGTACGTCCCCACGGGCATAGTACTCTTGTATAACTTTCATCTCATCCAGAGTCAGTGCAAGCATTCCTTCTTTGCTGATCTTCATCAGCTGATCATCCGCGACATCGAAATTAACAGTAAAGTAGGGGCGAATCTCGGCAGGCTCGGTGACCAGCGGAGGATTGAAGGGCAGAATGCTTCTTTCCAGCCACTCCTCTTTTGAGTAGATATGAATCGACTGAATCAGCTGATTGGCAAGAATTTGTTTGGCGATTTTCTCGACATGTTTCCGGGAGATATGCCCCTGAATAAAGTATTGCGTGCCGGTATGTACCGAGAAATTATCCGGTAGCGATTGCGGCAGCATCACCTCCACAGCTTCCCTGGCAGTTCGTCCGGCGTTATCGGTGACGCCCGGAAGAAATCCAACCTCCACCATCCAGTCAAACGACTCCGTAAAGGTTTTATTGATGGTATATTGCTGGATTATCGGATCGGTGAGAGGCCCTTCTGCAATAGTCGTGAGTTCTTCGGGTTTAAGGGGCGCATTCAAAGTATAGACGGTTGCGGTTCGAATCGAGCGAATCAGACCGATACCCAGATCGTGAATGATTCGGGCTCGCGTTTTTTCTCCCAACGCATCGCGTTCATGGGATTTAGTTCCCACATATATTCTGTCAGACATTCCGTTTCCCTGGATGAAAAAGGTTGCGGCACGTGTTTATTGTAAGCTAGCAAATATACTTTTTGGAGACTTCCGGTTACAGCCCCTGCATTCGGCTGGTATCAACTTGTTTAGCGATCTCTCTGTGCAGATCCAGCGAAACAAGGGACAATGTGTAGTCAAATCGCTGTTGGGAGGCTGCCAGATTTACCGAAAAGATAATTCGGGTTTTGGGATAATCCCAGCGTGCATAGGACGAGCTGACAATGCGTTGATAGTAGGTGTATGGGTGATAGCGCAGATTCCAGATCTCCTGACTGATATATGAATCGGTGCGGGCAAAGGTGTGCCGTGGATCCAATCCCTTAAAGACGGGTTTCTTTTTTCCATATTTCTTTTGCAGAAGATCATAGACATCGTTAACGAAAGTCAGTGTTTCGGCACGAATCTGTTTGTAGTAGTCGTTTACGCTGATAAATACGTTGTAGTTGAAATCGACTTCAGCCAGATGATCAAAGTCGAATCTGATGGTTGCCTGGAAAAATTTCTGCTCGAAGAAGTAGAATGAAACTTGTGCGGGGTATCCCGCTATAGTCTGATCGGATACAAAAGTGGTGATGTCGATATCGGCGGGAAACTCCCCCTCGGCGGGTTTCTGTTGCCACCCTCCGATCTCTGCGGCGGCGGACACCTCCTGCGGACTCATCCCCCATTCGGCATTCTGAAATCCAACCGGTGCTTGGGCACTATGCGGGGAAGA
This sequence comes from uncultured Fibrobacterota bacterium, assembly GCA_964419255.1. Taxonomy (GTDB): domain Bacteria; phylum Fibrobacterota; class Chitinivibrionia; order Chitinivibrionales; family CAYFVL01; genus CAZPHU01. Next base: position 9,983 of record CAYQOU010000081.1, read on the forward strand.
GAAAACCGTCAATATGAGTACAGGAAAGAGAAATGATTGTAAAAGACGCTTTTCGAAAACAGGAGATCTTTGTAAGAACGGTTTTTTCATAAAATTGTCTAAGTCCGGCAAAGCCGGAGAATCGATTGAGCACATATAAATTCTCTATAGATTGTATATTTCGTACATAAAAAATTCCACGATTATTCGGGCGGATGAAACTTTTTGGGTTTTAATCTAATAATCAACTATTTTATCATATTTTAGCATCTTAGCAATTTTGTTCTTAGTCGTTATCCGGCGGAAAACTGTTTTCAGTTTTATAGCTGGTCCCCAAGTCATTTCTAAAAAAAGATAATGCTATGAAATTTCAGGCATAGACTCGGGAAAGGGTTTATGTCTTTTTTTTGCCGACAATTCGAAGAGTCCAATCGTATGAGGACTTCGAGGAAACATTAAAGCTTCGAATAATAGGTGCGATATCAATGGGTCTGGGGCCGATTCCCGCCTGTATCGGCGCACCATGCGACGAGCGATTCAGCAGAAGATCTTACCGCAAGGGCCGAGTTTCCGGGCGTTTGAGGCGATTATGCCCGCGGCTGGGGGTTTTGCAGGCATGGGATCGGCAATACAGATATTGGGAGGGATATTTGCTGGAATCAAAACAGTTTTCCTCTCCTGGTGCTCTCAATTGCACCTTTTGATGAAATGAAGAAAACAGAGGCACTACTCGCTAAAGGAGCATTCGCACCAATATGTGCCTCTGTCATCGCAGGTGATAGAAGCAGCCGGCTTTTTTCCGGTTGGAGATCCGGGCGAGAATAGTATTTTTTACTATCACCGAAATCCCCCATAGTCGGAGGATCAAGATTAAAGGATCAAGCAATCAGGTGACATTTGGATAATTCTACGAGGAGACAATATGATATCGAGTATATCACAGCGATTCACCGAGGGCGGCCCTTTTATGTGGGTGATCATGGCTGTTTTTGCGGTGTCGATGGCAGTCGTTTTGGATCGGTTTATTTTCTACTTTTTATTTAACCGCAGCCGTGGACACAAAATTATACCACCGATCATACAGGCGCTTCAAAAGGATGATCTTGCGCAGGCTGAAAAGATAGCGCAGAAGGGCAATTCGCCTGTAAATGTACTGGTGCGAGTGGCTGTAAACAGGTATCGGGCGGGTCTGGAAATGGATCAGATCCGTGACAGTGTGGAGGAGGCTTCGATCAAACAGATTCCACGTCTCTCTCATCGCCTCAACTATCTGGCGCTGTTTGCAAATATTGCCACTCTTTTGGGACTGCTTGGTACGATTGCCGGGCTGCAGGTCTCTTTCAGTTCACTCGCTGCCACCGAGGCGGCGAAAAAAGCGACCATGCTTGCACAGGGAATATCTCAGGCGATGAACACCACCGCGTTTGGTTTAATCGTTGCAGTACCCTGCATGATAATGTATACAATGCTGACAAATAAACGCGACCGTCTGGTTAAGGACCTGGACGAGACCCTGGTGCGGATACTCAATTTCATGAAATCGAAACGGCAATGAGTTCACTGCATTTTCGCAAAGACACCAGAACCCCATCCGAGGCGGTCGAAGATACAATCGATATCGACGTGACCCCGGTCATGAATATGTTTATTATTCTGATACCTTTTCTGGTATCGGTCGCAGTGTTTACACATATGTCGATTCTGGACTTTTCGCTTCCCCCGAATGTAAATGCTTCGATGGCCGGCTCCGATGAGAAACCGAAGCCGAAACTGACGGTGGTGGTGGATACGGCCTATGTCGCCGTAACACTTGGCGACCGGATGCTGGATTCTCTCGACAGCCGTGACAAACAGATGCAGGGCGATTTGCAAAAGCGGTTGGAGAGCTACAAATCCGGTCTCGATCAACCCGACCGGGTGATTGTTGCCTCCAGGGATGCCGTGCGGTTTCAGAATGTGATCCGGGTGATGGATGTGTGTCGTAATGCCGGTTTCAAAAATGTGGGGCTGAGCAGCGCTCCGGATCAGAAAGCGGGGGGGAGTCGATGAGTTTTCTTTCCTCAAGACACGATGACTATTCGGCCGCTCAGGGAACCTTTCGGCCCCAGCTGACCTCGCTTATCGATGTGATGACCATTCTGCTGGTGTTTCTCATAAAAAGTTTCTCTGTGGAAGGCAATCTGATTACGCCATCGGAAGACCTGCTTCTTCCGCTTTCCGAGTCGAGTAAAACTCCCTCCCTCCGACCATCGGTGGAGATTACTCAACAGGTACTTATAGCAGATGGACGGGTAGTGGATTCAGTCAATGCGATTGCCGCACGTGACAGTCTCCTCATCCCCAACCTTGCAAACTGGCTCTCTGATATTGACGGGAGGCCGGGGCCTGAAGGAATGCAGGAGATTATGATTCAGGCCGATCGTGACCTTCCCTTCGACATTGTGAAGCGGGTTATGTTCACCTGCAGCAAATCGGGCGTAAAGGACTTTACTGTTCTTGTGCTTCAGGAGGAACAATGAAATCGGAGCAGTCCAACTCACCCGTACCGTTATATGAGCCCGAAAATCAGAGGGAAGACAGCATTTTTGCTCCGCTGCTTCTTTTATCCCTGCTGGCGTTTCTGGGGCTTGGCATATACATGCGAAACCGTCCCGCGCCGGCTCCACAGGTGCACGAAAAATCACGGGAAGGAATCGAAACGTCCTTTATTGTGCCCGAAGAAAAACCCAAGCCGCCACCACCACCTCCCCCAAAGGCGGAAAAACCGGAAGAAAAACCGGTCGATCTGATGGATAAACCTGTGCCGGATCAGAAGGAAGAGGTCCGGGTGGATAAACCGCAGCAGGAAAAGAAAGCTCCTGATAAGAAAAAGAAGGCGCGTCCGGTGTACGGGATACGTAAAGTATATTCGCGAGGTCTCGGAGCATCCGGTTCTGCCGGGGATGCGGTCATCGGAAAGCTCGGCAATACACTGAACAAGTCGATCGACAGCGATACAGCTACTCCGGAAGATCTCCAGGGCCAGGTGGTTTCGGTGACCACAGTCAGTCGTTATCCGGTGATGAAACGGAAACCGCGTTTGGAGTATACGGCCGAAATGCTGGAGAACAAGGTAGAGGGAGTGATCAGAGTCAAATGCCTGGTGGATACGGACGGAGCGGTAAAGAAGGCGATCCCCCAGAACGATTTGGGCTACGGCTCCAAAGAAGTAGCGCGAAAGGCGTGTCTGGATGCGCACTTCGATCCGGCGTTACGTGACGGTAAGCCGGTTGCGGTGTGGATTGCGGTGCCGATCAAGTTTGAAATTTTGGGATAGCCCAACTGCCACTGTAAATCACCAAAAATCGGTTTTACCCCAAAATGCTCTTGGGCACGGATAAATAGCTTGTGACGACCAACTTTACCCTGATTCCAGGTTGCATAAGCGGTGAAATAGAAAACGTCGGCAAGAGTGTCCTGCGGTTTGATGAATTGTTCTGCCAATTTTTGCAGATTTAACCAACGGAAAGTTTTCAGATATGAATCTGCGGCTAAGGCATGGTAGAGGTTAAAAACCATCGATGAAAAAGGAAACTCTTTTATCTGACATAGCAACCCATAAATAAAAAAAACCGGTGGATACTCAGTCCACCGGGGCCTACGGCTGTACATTACTTTTTTTCGAGATTTGTTAGGGGCGTCCTCCATTCTCTCCCCCCCCCCTTGAAAAATCGTTCCTTCTATTTTTCTTCCAAAAAGCATGATCCCGAAAAAAAATGCACAGATACTGAAAGAATCTCTCAGCCACCTCAGGCTATATTGATAAGAATCCATTTCTCTTAAAGGAGCCTGTATTGAAAACAACGAAAAAAGCCGGGTTTTCCAGCTATGCGGCAGCCCCGTTGATGGTAATCACCGGGTTTACCATTGCCTCTCTTATATTTACGGTTGTGCTCAAGGAGCCTTCTCCGGTGCCGGTGTTTATCCTCTTTGCATTGATCCAGGCCGGCAGCATGAGTCTGTATGCGCTGCTTCCGGGGCGGGGCAGGCGTGTCGCCCGGATGGTATCCATGTTTCTGATGGGGACCATGTTGTTTGTACTGGTCGGTGTAATGAGTCGGACAAACATTCAGCTCGAGGGCTTTTTCTTCTATCTGTTTTCTGGTGCGATGAGCGGGGCGATCGTGCATTTTCTGATGGGAAAGACTATCGGAACGATCGTCTTTGGCCGAAACTGGTGCAGCTGGGGATGCTGGACGGCGATGATTCTGGATCTTCTTCCGTTTAAAAACGACACCCGCCGGCATACGGGATGGGTATCTAGTTTTCGGTACATCCATTTTGCCCTGGCACTGCTCATACCTGCGGTGCTGTTTTTCGGACTGAATCATACGATAATCCATACCGATGCCCAGGCGCTGAAGAGTGGTGTGGGGACTTTTCAGGAGTTGGTCTGGTTTCTGACCGGTAATGCGATCTACTATGCTGTGGGGATCACGCTGGCGGTTGTTTTAAGGGACAATCGAGCATTCTGCAAGTATGTGTGTCCGGTGTCGATCTTTCTGAAGCTGGGAAGCAGTATCACTCTTCTGAGGATAAAAGGAAAGAAGCAGGGATGTACCGACTGCCGCGCATGCACAAAGGCCTGCCCGATGAGTATCGAAATACCCTCATACATAAAAGCCGGCCAACGCGTCACATCCACCGAATGCATCATGTGCATGAACTGCGTAGCCTCCTGCCCCCAGGGACTGCTGCAAACATCGGTGGGCCTTGATGTGGCAAAAGGTGTGAAAGCCGTGAATGTAGTTGATTCTGTTGCCGCCAGGCCCAATGTTGGAGAGAGCCGGGCCGACGCGGCTGTCATGGGCGAAAGCAGAACCAAACAAGAGAGTGTTTAGAATAAGCTTGCGGCAAGCATGCGGAGATTATCTGCAATTTTTGTTGCAGGCTCGCTGGAATAGGCGATCGCCACGCGTTTTCCTCGTGTTCCCTTTGTTTCGTTCACCTTGTTTGAGGGGGCAGGGCGAGATCCACTCCGCGCTCGGCTTAGCGGCTGTCGGGCAAAATTAGCTGAGCGCAGCGAAGATCCATTTTGCCCTACTGCCGATTAGCCGAGCGCGGAGTTAGCTCGCCCGCGGGGGAGACTTCCCCCTGTAAATAAAAATGAGTTTATAAAAAAAACCTTTCAGCCTTCAAAAAGGTATTGGATGAAGGATATCCAGAAGTTATATCACCTGCGCTGCATGTGGGTCACGAATTACCCCAGTTTCTACCATTCGGTTTCAACAGTTTTTTTCATGAACTGCTTTTTTGTTTG
>CAYQOU010000082.1:0-15128 GCA_964419255.1 uncultured Fibrobacterota bacterium
TCAAGCCTGCGGGAGTGTAACCAAGATTACCCGGAGGGACTCTCAACTCTGCGAGAGCCAAACCGGTGATCTTGAAACCTTCAGGCATACTATAGGTGTAATCTGAAAAATCATGGACTGGTGCCTATACCATTGTGACAGGGTCAAATGGATCTCCAGGTTTAATCCTCACTTCTGCAGGCGCAAAAGCGGAAGTTTTTACTCATGGCATGCACGCCTTTAAGTGCAATCAAAAAGCATATCGAGCGACAGCCTCAAGCTCGAGAGAGGGTAAACGGGGCCTTGGGGGGTTTCTCGCATCTCATCGGCAGACTGATCCGTCAGGTTAATTTCGATCCGCAAACCATGGATGCTGTCGGAAATTCTTGCCTGAGGTTACTTGAGGTTACTTGAGGTTACTTGAGGTTACTTGAGGTTACTTGAGGTTCGGCGGTGGACTGCGCGCAACATCAGGTGTTTTATTCCATCCGCGCGATTACTTCAACTCTTATTCCTTTGGTAGATTGAGCGGCTCATCCGCCCGGATTTGCGCAATTAAGTGACATAAAAAAAAATCTTTAAAAAAATAAAACTCTTCTTGCCGTGAATATATGTGGGAAAAAATATATTAACAACAGAATACACATTTTAAAGTAACCAAACGCCTCGCGCGGAGAGCGCCTCCGAGGGACCAGGTTTTTTAAAGAAAATCTCAGCGAGCTTTGCGGTCCATGACGGCCTCTGCGTTAAATTTGTCTTATTCGTTGCGGTAACAGGGGTTTGAATACATACGGATACACCTGTCTCTCTGGTCGTTGACAAGCGGCCTTTTATTAACCTTAGCCCCCATAAGGAGGCCCCGGATGTTTTTCTTAAGAGTCATTAACTCAATTGCCTTTTCACTTCTGTCCATGCACGAACTGTTAACTCTGGCGCAGCGAATACATGTTGTTATTCAACGTTTCTTCGGCGACAATCCTGTCATCGGTGAACAACTGGCAAAGCTTGAGCAGGCGATACAGCGATTGACGAAAGCATTTCAGATGGCTGCCGCAAGCCATTACACCGAACTTCTGGCGAAGATGGATCGGTCCCGGGATGCTGCGTTTCAGAGCCTTACGGCTTTTCTCGACGGTCTGGCTTCGGTGAAGGTCGAATTCGATCTCCAAGCCCCTGCGCAAAGGCTTCTCGACATTATCACTAAATATGGCCGGGGCCTCTACCGTCTTGGCTATTCGCAGCAGAGTGCAATCACTCAAACCATGATCGACGAACTTTCACAGCCGGAGAATATGGCACTGCTGGAGCAGACGGGAGCAGTGCAGTTTTTCAACATGGTCGTCAATACACAGAATGAATTCGAGGATTTGTATCAAAACAAACTGTCGGATGAGGGTGTAAAGAACTATCCCGATGCCAGAGAGAGCGCAGCGGATATCATTTATCGACTGTGCATTCTGCTTTCAAACGTCGATGCGATGGCACATGACGAGCCACAGAGGCATAAAGGTGTTGCCGGCGAAATAAATGCTGTTATAAGCAATATCATGACACCCGCCCGTGCACGTGAAACCAGAAGCCAAAACGCCGGCGAATCGCAGGAAATTCCAGAACAGCCGATCAACTCAATCGATTCAGTAGAGCCGGATGTAGCACCCGGATTAATCTGAAGATGTGACATTCAAAAGCTGCAACTGTTAAGGCTCCGGCGGATGTCGGAGCCTTTTTTCAACAGGAAGCAGGAGCTTCACCGCCACTTCGTGTTCCTGGGTTAGTAAGGAAAAAAACAACCATTTGTGGTTATTATGAACATGTAAAATTTCCTCGATCCTGACATGTCCATCAAAAAAATGTTGCCGTTTTACATGAAGAACTTAAGCATATACAAAAAGGCGGGTGAAAAATCACCCGCCTTATCTTCACATTGCCAGTCAGAGCATCAATAGCTGGTAAACGGTACGAGGTGTCTGTATTTACCCGCCTTGAATGAAAGAAAGTATTTTCCCGCTGCCCGTGCACCCAAATTCACATGATGCGTACCCGGGTTGAATACTCCGGATGCACAGGTGTGAACTGCTCTGCCCTTCAGATCATAGATGACCATCTGTACACGAGACATTTCCGGCAGCCGGAAAGAGACCCGGTTGTTCATGATCGATGCACCGTTGAATCGGAGAGCAAACTGGGCGGGCAGAACTGACACATCCGGCCTGTTCACCACAATTTTCTCTTGCGCAGAGTATTCTCCCCAACCCGCTTGGTTATACGCCTTCACCTTCCACCAGTACGTCTGATTATCATCGAGATCGCCGAGGATAATCGATGTATCGGTCAGGGTATCATGGAAAAGAACCGTATCACTCATGTCCTCATCACTGCACAGCAGAAATGCGTACTCGGAAGCCAGCTCGTCGGTGTACCATCTGCACACCAGAGTGTCCTCTTGCAGGGTGTCGTTATCGAGTGCCACAAGTTCGGGAGCAAGCGGCAGGGCCACAATCGTCGTAAAAGAGCGCCCGTCGGACCAGTCGCTGGTTGCGGTCGTGTTAAGCGCATTGACCCGCCAGTAGTAGGTGAGGTCGTTTTCCAGCTCCGATACCTGAAAAGACGTGTCACTTATGGAATCTTTCTCCAGGGAGATCTCCGAGAAATCCGATTCGGTGCTGAGCTGAAGAGTATAGTACTGAGCATGCGCGGACGGGTTCCAGATAAGGCTGCAGACGGTAGAGACCATGGAGGATCCGTCTTCCGGTGACACCGGCGTCGGAGCCTCAGGGGACGATTGCAGCTTTGTAAAGCTTTGTACGGGTGACCAGAAACTGCCGCCGGACTCATCCATCGCACGGACTCTCCAGCTGTATTCGCCCTCAGGTAACTCCGACAGAAAAAAGGAGGTATCCGGATGGCCGGCACTGTCGTGGACAGAGGCGGAGAAGTCGTTTTCCTGCGTTATCTGAATCTGATAATCCGCCGCCCCGGACACCTCATTCCATGAAAGATGAACGGTCTGTTGGACGGTGCTTTCGTGCTCCGGTGTGATTGGGGCCGGAGTGCTCAGAGAAGCCGGTGTGGTAAAACTCCAGGTCTCCGAATAAGGCCCGATGCCCACGTTGTTACGGGCATATACTCGCCAGTAATAGGTGCGGGCATGCTCGAGTGTACCGGTTGTGTACGAAGGCGAAGAGACGGTTTCTGAAATAACATCGTTTCTGAACTGCGAATCCGTTGCCATCACCAGTTCGTAATAGTCTATGTTAACGATCTCTTCCCAGCTTAATTCCGGAGTGAGAGTCTCGATCGTATCACGCGGCGCGGATAAACTGATGGATTCGGGCGGCGTATTGGTGGTAAAATGACTTTCTACCCATGCGCCTGCATCAAACTCGTTGACGGCCTGCACCCGCCAGTAAAAAATGGTTCCGGTAGCCAGAGAGTGAATACTTCTGTATGGCTGTTGAATGTTTTCCAGATCAATAAACGGCGCAGAATAATCTTCATTGACAGATACCTGCAGATTATATCCGCTCGCAGTCATGGGAGCACTCCATTCAAGCACCGGATTTGTTTCCAACCCTTGAGCACCGGTTTGAGGATACACGATTTCCGGACTATCAGGAGGGCCGGTAAATTCGGCGGGATCACCGATGAGTGTAAAGTTATCGATATATAGACTCCCGGTGGTATGCTCAAAGCCCGGATTGTACTGTGCATCCACCAGCCATTCAAACGCTCGCACCACTGTCAGATCAAATTCGTCGCCATCACTCCACAACTGGCTGAACGCATCGGTATCCAACGGTATCTCTATCGTACGGAATGTTTCGGTTACAGATACAGGGGAAGCAAAATAGTCGTGGTTAGTGATATTGGCGGTAGCAACCTTAAAGTACACGGTCATATCTGTATCCGCCCTGATATCGAAGCGTACCGCGGTGGCGCCGGTCAGGTCGCAGGTGTCTTTCAGTGATCCTCCAATGGCCGCATATGCATTATTGTCGGTCAACAATCTGCCGAGGTGATAGTGAAGAAGGGCACAGGAGTCGCTTTGCGATCCCGGATGAAACAGCTGATTAATCAAATCGGTGGCCGGGTCGTAATGACTAATGATTTCAGATTCTCCGCCCACGGTTTCGTCGGTATAGACATACCAGTCCATAAAGGGGTTGGTTTGGAGTCCCTCCTCGAAATCATCCATCAAAACATCGGAAAACAGAGGCATGGTGATCAGCACACTTGTCAAAAAAACTTGCGGAAACCTCATAAGGACTCCTTTTCATGATTACTGGGATTAGCAGGATCTGATCGAGCAGAAAAATCTTCAAAAAGAAAAATAGTAAAAGAGAGGCGGCGAGAATAGACAGTGTAGAAAATAGCTGAAAAAATTATATTCGAGAAAAAATGGTGGAGACGGTGGGATAGCCATTCTTTGAGGTTTCATATCGAACAGGCAGGTAAAGTCTGCCTGCCTGTTCGATATGAATAAATTGTACTGCGATTATTTTCGGCTCAGCGTATCAATAAGCTCCTGAATATCTTCATCACTGAATTCGTAGCGCTGGTGGCAGAATTCGCATTCGGCACTTACCGGATCTTTTTCCTGCTTCAGTGAGCGCAGCTGGTCTTTTCCGATGGACAGCAGGCCCTTTTCAACCCTTTGGCGACTGCATGAACAGGAGTATGCGAGGGGGATTTTTTGCAATATCTGGTATTGCACCGAATCGAACAGCTCATCGATAAACTGCTCAGGCGTGGCGCCGTCGCGGATTTGTTCGGTGATGGACCGCATGTAACGAATTCTCTCCACTATACCATCGATTGCAGTCGGATCGGCATCCGGCAAGGCCTGTATGAGAAAACCGCCCGCTGCGGTTATCCGCCCGTCCGGCTCCACAAACGATCCGACTCCCACGGCCGAGGGGACTTGCTCGGAGGCGGTAAAATAGTAGGCCAGATCCTCGCCGATCTCGCCGGACACCAGATGGACCGTACTGGTATAGGGCTCTTTCAGACCGATATCGCGGGTGACCGTAAGAAGTCCCGCACGACCTATCGCCCCTGCAACATCCACTTTGCCGTTTTTCAGGGGTAGCTCGGCATTTGGCACTCCAACATACCCCCGTACTGCTCCACTACCGTTTGATTCCACCGCCATCTTTTGCATCGGTCCGTTTCCGTCAAATCTCAGAACGACGCGTTGATTTTTCTTCAGAAGCGCACCCATCAGACTCACACCGGTGAGTGCTCTGCTTAAAGCCGCCGATGGTGTCGGTGTTGTTTTCTGTATCGCGCTTGCTTTTTTTGCCAGCTCGGTGGTTATGCAGGCCAGTCCACGCACGTTGGATTGATTGGAAATAACACGTATGAGATAATCATTCATAATTTCTTTTTCCTGAAAAGTGATGTTCTATGAGTATTCGAGTGGTCAGAAACATTATTACCCGAGGCGGAGTTGAAAAATAGTTACGGATATCGTTATGCGGCAGAGTCGATGAACAGGTTTCGGCTCTCCGGGTGCACAGGTTGCTCGAAATGCAAAGCCGTATGGAAAAATAGGCAAAAAAAATACGAACCTTAAGACATGCTTTTCACATGCGTCCTTCCCCCCATGCTGAAGCGGGAGCAGATACGGCGGACAGGGGTCAAAAAAACCTACATCGCGCCAACATGGCCTGGAAATTGCGAGGGGCAAAGCACTCCGAGGATCAAAACAATACAGACATGTACAAGAAGGAGTGCACATGCTTGTTTTTCTTGCTTTTCTGCCGATTCTTGTGGTTGGTGTATTGATGATCGGGTTGACCTGGCCGTCGCAGAAAGCGATGCCGCTGGGGTATGTGACCGCGGTGCTGGTGGCGCTTATCGGCTGGAATATGCCTCTGCGATGGCTGAGCGCCGCCAGTATTGCCGGTATAATCAACGCTTTTGATATTCTGTTGATTGTCTATGGAGCGCTTATCATTCTTCAGATGATGAGCAAAAGCGGAGGGATCGATGCCATATCACGTTCGATGGCCTATATAAGTGACGATCGGCGTGTGCAGATTATCATTATAGCCTGGTTGATGGGCAGCTTTCTGGAAGGCGCCGCGGGATTCGGGACTCCCGCGGCGGTCGCCGCGCCGCTTCTGGTGGGCATGGGGTTTCCGCCGCTGGTGGCAGCCGGTGCAACCCTTATGGCCGACAGCACGCCGGTGACTTTCGGTGCGGTCGGAGTACCCATCTGGGGCGGGTTTGCGGCGATCAAGACGCTTGGGGTCTGGCCGATGCAGATAGAGGGGGAGGCGGTTAGTTTCCTGGAATTTTTGGGAAGAATCAGCGCGTTTGCCGGGCTGGTTCATCTGTTTGTCGGCACCTTTATTCCACTGGCGATTGTGGCGATTATGACCAAAATCACCCGGGGCAGTTTCCGCCAGGGGCTGGAGATATGGCCGCTTGCTGTTCTGGGCGGTCTGGTGTTTACCGTACCTCAGATGTTGATTGCGGTTTTAGTCGGACCGGAGCTTCCCACGCTTCTAGGCTCGCTTATAGGCCTGCCCCTGTTTATTCTTCTGGTGCGAAAGAAAGTTTTTACACCCAAAGAAAGCTGGGATTTTCCACCGCATAGTCAATGGCCACGTGAGTGGGAGGGGGAGATTCGGGCGGGTGATAAACCGCTGAACATTCGCCCGGAGATGAGTGTGCTGCGGGCCTGGATGCCGTACGTGATTGTGGGCGCTGTTCTGCTGCTGAGCCGTGTGCAGGCTTTCGGGCTGACGCCGCTACTTCGCCAGTGGTCGATCGGATGGGAAGAAATCCTGGACACCTCCATAGGAAGAGCCATTCAGCCACTCTACAACCCCGGGGTTTTTCCATTCCTGTTGGTAGCGCTGCTGATACCTTTTATTCACAAGATCCGTTTCGGTGAGACCCTGCAGGCATTCAAGGAAACCTTTCACATGATCGTGCCGGCCTCTGTCGCGCTGGTTTTCACCCTGGGGATGGTTTACATAATGATGGAAACCGGGGAAGCCACACGGATGGATTCGATGCTGATCGTTTTGGCAAAGGCGGCTGCATCCGTAGCAGGTAGCGTGTGGTACGTTGTGGCGCCGTTTGTGGGTGCAATGGGGACGTTTATATCGGGGAGTAACACCGTATCGGATATCATGTTCGGACCATTCCAGTATTCCACCGCGCGCACCGCGGAAATCGCTCCGGCTCCCATACTGGCGCTTCAGGCAGTTGGCGGCGCGGCGGGAAACATGATCGCCATCCACAATGTTGTGGCGGCACTTACCACGGTCGGTCTGATCGGTCGGGAAGGGGTGATCATTCGGAAAAACATCTGGGTATGTCTGGGCTACTGTCTTCTGGCGGGAATCGTGGGCTGGATTCTTAGCGGTATCTTTTTGACCTGAAACTCCCAGAAAAAACCCAAGAGTTGCTGTATCAACTATTTTACTCGAGCAGAGCCGATGATTCGGGCAATGCAATTATGTCCGGTTTCCCGGCCTCCAGGTCTCTCGTCCCGCATGCGGGATGCAACGACAGGAAGGCGGGAAGACACTTTTTTCAGATGCATTGATCTGTGATCCTTGATTCTCCGGCTTTGCCGGACTTAGGTTATATATGTTGAAAAAAGAGAGCGGAATACAGTCTTAATTAATGGAGAAAAGGAATGACAGACAGGTTCTTTAATGCCCACCACTCGCCCCTTGGTGCATTTGCTTCATTTACGCTGGGATACAAGGGCGCAAGCGGTGGTCTGGGGCTGGAGCTGGCGGGGCCGGCAAATCAGAATGTTTACATCGGAATTCAATCGGGAAAGCAGTTCAGGTTGCTGCCATTTTACGGTGATTCTGATAATGAAAGGGAGCGCTTTGATGCCTCCGGGGCCGAGAGCAACGGACGGGAAACCAGACCCGTTGTGAGCTTTGCAGACTCAGAGCTGAGCCGGGATTTCAAGGTGGCTACCGATACCTGGGTAGCGGGGGATCTGACATTCACAATTTACTCACCGGTTTTTCCGGCACCGGAGCCGCAAACCGCCCCGTCTGCCCAATGTAGACACGCTCTTATTCCGGCGGTGTTTGTGGAAATCACCCTGGATAATTCGGGGCATCAGACCGAACGAAAGGCTGTTTTCGGATACCAGGGAAATGATCCCTGTTCATCCATGCGCCGTGTGGATGATACATCCGGAGGGAAGCTTACCGGCATTGGCCAGGGGCGCCACAGCGCGATCTGTACCACCGATGATGAAGTCGTGTCCGGGCTTGCGTTCTCCATAGATGAGCTGTTGTTTCCGAAAAGAGAGTCCCACTTGAGCTTCGGCCTGGGCACCATAGGGGCGTTGATCATGAAGGCTGCTGCCGGTGAAAAACGAACCTGGCGTTTTTCGGTCTGTTTTTATCGCGGAGGTATTGTCACTACCGGTCTGGATGCGAAATACCTGTATACGCGATACTTTGACTCGATCGAAGATGTGGCCCTCTACGGATGCTCTCATTTTGACGATTACCGCGAGGCGGCATCGAAAGCCGATGATGAATTCAGCGGGACAGCTCTTTCGTCTCATCGGTCGTTTATGCTCTCTCATGCCGTTCGCAGCTATTACGGCAGCACGCAGCTTCTGGCGGTGGACGGGCAACCGGTGTGGGTGGTCAATGAAGGGGAGTATCGTATGATGAACACGTTTGACCTTCTTGTCGACCACCTTTTCTTCGAACTAAAGATGAATCCCTGGACCGTGCGTAACGCGCTCGATCTGTTTGTCAAACGATACAGCTATTATGACAAGGTGACATACCCCGGCGATGAAAGGGAGTATGAAGGTGGGCTGAGCTTTACTCATGATATGGGAGTGGCGAATACCTTTTCACGCAAAGGCTACTCGGTTTACGAACTGGCCGGGCTTGACGGATGCTTCTCTTATATGACGCACGAGCAGCTGGTCAACTGGATTCTGTGCGGGGCTCTCTATGCGCTTGAAACCGGCGACAAGACGTGGGTAGAGGATCGCAAAGATGTTTTTATCGATTGTTTCACCAGCATGCTCAACCGTGATCATCACGATCCGGCTATGCGTGACGGTATCATGGATCTGGACTCTTCCCGCACGGAAGGCGGGGCGGAAATCACTACATACGACAATGTCGATACCGCTCTGGGCCAGGCGAGAAGAAATACTTATCTTGCCGTAAAGAGCTGGGCTGCATATCTTCATCTGAAAAAAATATTCGATACATACGAACTGGCGGACCTCTCCGAGTCGGCTCAAAGCCAGGCGGACAGATGTGCCGCAAGCATTCTCTCGCACCAAAAGGCGGACGGAACGATACCTGCGCTGCTTGAAAAAGACAACGGTTCGGTCATTCTGTCGATCGTCGAAGGGCTGATATTCGCCTACAAACTGGATTCCGGTCTGTGCGACGAAACGGGCACCTACGGTGCGTTTGTCAATGCATTGCGGGAACATTGCAAAGCAGTTCTGAGCGACAAAACCTGCCTGTTTGATGACGGCGGGTGGCGATTGTCGTCGACCAGTGACAACTCCTGGCTCAGCAAGATTTATCTGAGTCAGTACATCGCGGAAAAGATCCTGGGGATAGAGCCCGATACGAGAGCCGACCATGCCCATGTAAACTGGCTTGTGGATCCAGACAATTCCTGTTTCGCCTGGAGTGACCAGATGAACAAAGGGAAAGTATGCGGGAGCAGATATTACCCGCGGGGAGTGACCGCGGTGTTGTGGTTGGAAAACGGTCAGTGAGACAATGCCTCTTTTACAGGTTTAATGAAACCTGAATTGAGCGATTCTCTCACGGCTGATTGCCTAATCCCTTGGGGCATAATGGCTTCAACAATCTTGGAAAAACCGTTCTGGGTATTCCACACGATTGCACGATTGCATCACCCTTTCTGCCCTCAAGGGATTGCACGACCTGTCCACTCTGAGCCGCTCAATTCAGGTGAAAGAATCCGGACCGAACCTCCTATGACATTCGGCCGCTCACAATATCCGGTATGTTTCAGGCCTCTGATTTCCATCCCCGAACACTAATCTCTTCAGTACGTTCGGGCTTCATATCTGTGGTACAAATCATGTCTAGCAGGGTGGATCTTGTACTGTATTTTAGTACAGAAATTTCATCCGCAAGCGGGGATAACGATGAAATACATGCCTGTTGGCAGTATATTATGTTTATGGACGTTTTACCCGCGACAGAGAAATGGGATAATTTTCAGTACAGCGGTAAAACACACAGAGATGAAAAAAAATATCAGATATATAAAGATTTGTTTCACGTTTGGCAGTTGTAGTTTTTTTTTTTTGGGGAAAAAAGAAAACTGCAAAGCATCTGTTTTTCGTTGACTCAAATGATGTTATAATACGAGCGGGGTTGTAATTGCGAAGGCTTTCTCATGGTGCCTGCATACGTATGCTCATGAGTGATTTAATTAAAGGGAAAAAGGCATGTCATATCTGCATCAAATATTTCTGGTTACGATAACATCATGCCTCAGCATGGTATCGGCAGCAAAGGCCGCTACCGTAACCAATCCATTCATCTGGGCCGATATCCCGGATGTCTCCATAATACGGGTTGATGATACTTATTACATGAGCAGTACCACCATGCACATGGCCCCCGGTGTACCGATCATGGCATCGGAAGACATGGTGCACTGGAAAACCATTTCGTATTGTTATTCCACTCTGTGTGACAACAACAAGATGAATCTTTCCGGTGGAGAAAATGCATACGGAAAGGGAACCTGGGCCAGCAGCTTTAGGTATAAGGATGGTACATTTTATCTCCTGACCTTTTCTTCCACATCCGGTAATTCGCATCTCTTTACAACAACCGATCCATACAGCGGTGAGTGGGAGGAGACGCTTTTGCCGTTCTGGCACGATCCGTCGCTTGTTCTCGATGATGACGGGCGCAACTATGTTTTGTATGGAAATGGAACCATTCGCTGTGTAGAGCTTAATGCCGATCTGACCGGTGTGAAGGCTGGTGGGGTTAATACGGTGGTTTTGCAAAACCCTGAGAACGTAGCCGGTTCCAGTTTCATTCTTGGCGGTGAGGGAACCCAGGTATACAAGCATAACGGCTACTATTATGTTTTTAACATCTGCTGGCCAAACGGCTCCGGCAGAACCCAGATATGCCACCGAAGTTCTTCAATCACGGGGCCGTATGAGGGTAAGGTTGTCCTCAACAGTAATGGTGTCGCACAGGGGAATATCCTTGAGATGGTGGACGGAAGCTGGATGGGATATCTTTTCCAGGACAATGGCGCTGTGGGGCGCAGCCCCTGGCTGGTACCGGTGACGTGGGAAAATGACTGGCCTGTTTTCAATGGCGGCGTTGCCTCCTCCAGCTTCGATATGCCGTCGGTGTCTTCCGCTGCCGGAACCGGCATCGTTACATCCGATGATTTCTCCTCCTCCATGCTCAATCTGGAATGGCAGTTTAATCACAATCCCGACAACGACAACTGGTCTCTCACCGACCGTCCCGGTTTTTTCCGGATAACCAGCGGACGGGTAGATGATGAATTTGTCAACGCACGGAATTCTCTGACACAGCGTACATTTGGACCGACCTGCTCGGGTCGCACCGCTTTGGATGTCAGTGGTCTCAACGAGGGCGATTGTGCGGGGCTTGGCGCATTACAAAACAAGTATGGATATGTTGGTGTCAAGCGGACGGGATCAGGCAATTCGGTTGTTATGGTGAATGCGGGATCGGAAGTTGAATCGGTTCCTCTATCCCAGGATGTCGTGTATTTGCGTATCGATATGGATTTTGTAAACAGAGCCGACCGGGCGACGTTTTTTTACAGCCTTGACGGTGAAAACTGGACAGCCATCGGCAATACGCTTCAGATGAGTTATGACCTTGAGCATTTTGTGGGGTATCGCTTTGCGCTTTTTAACTATGCCACACAGAGTCCCGGCGGGTATGCCGATTTCGACTGGTTTCGGGTAGGGCAGACACACTCCGATGTAATTACTATCGAGGGCGAATATGGTCTGAGTCTTTCCACGACGGGACAGGGAACAGTCAGTCGATCTCCCAATTCGATCGGCTATGAAGAAGGCACATCAGTGACGCTTACCGCGCAACCCGAGCCCGGGTGGGATTTTATCAGTTGGAGTGGCGAGGGCATTGAGGGGCGTGAGAATCCAATCACCGTCACTATGGATAGCGACAAGGCTATCTCTGCTCTTTTTGCGCGCAGTGCCGATGAGGACGGCAACTATGTCCTCAATGGTGGTTTTGGCGATGATGCATCGGAATGGACGCTCAATGTATGGGATGGAAGTGCTGCCGGATCGGTAGAAAACGGGGAATACGTCATTGATATTGAAAGCATTGGAGAAGAAGTTTACCAGATACAGCTTGTGCAACCGGGTATCTTTCTTGAGCAGGGACAAACCTATGAGGTGAGCTTCGATGCGTACGCGGCATCGGACAGAACCCTTGAGGTGAATATGGAAATGGCGGATGACCCATGGACCAGCTACCTTGCCGAGATGCAGCAATTTGATTTGACCACAGCCAAAAAGAGCTACTCCTTTACCTTCATCATGGAAAACGCTACCGATGTCAATGGCCGAATTGGTTTCAATTTCGGAGCATCAACGGAAAACGTCTTTATAGATAATGTAAAAGTAAAAATATACGATCCGAGCACTCGTGCTGCACTCAATGGTAAGACACGGATGCCTGAACCGAAAACTCTTTACGCTAATTCGACATTGACTGTTGCCTTCTCTGCTCAACAAACCGGAATCACTACTGTAAAGCTGTATACTGTTAAAGGAGATGTGATCGAGAAGGAGATTGTTCCTTCAACGCAGGGGAAAATGCACTCCCATAGCTTCGATCTGTCTATGGTGGCAAACGGTATGTACATTGTTGAGATCGGCAACGGTAAAAATAAAGTGGCGACGAGAAAAATCGCCGTAACCCGATAAGAAAAAATTATTCGAGATTAACCATAGAGGCTTTCTGGCCTCACAGAGAAAGGACAGGTTCCATGGGCAGAACAAAAATGCTTCAGCCGATAACAAGTGCGGCCCTAATCGGGGTGCTGTTATGTGTATTCACATCCAGTGGGCAGATAGCACAAGGGGCCAATAAGCACCTCGGTAACATTACCACAAGTGGGCGGGTCAGGGATGATTTCATGGAGTACTGGAATCAGATCACCGGTGAGAATGAACACAAGTGGAGCTCCGTGGAGGGGACCCGTGATGAGATGAACTGGGGAGGTGCGGATGCAATTGCCGACTTTGCGCGGGAAAACAATATCCCCTGGAAGTTGCACACTCTTGTGTGGGGAAGTCAATACCCGCAATGGATGGACGAGCTTTCCACAAGCGAACAGAGAGAAGAGATTATCGAGTGGTATGATGCATGCGCCGCCCGATATCCCGATGTTCAGATGATCGATGTTGTAAACGAGGCGTATATGTCTGATCCCGATGATTGGAATGCCGGCAAACATGCCCCAATACCTTTTCGCGAGGCACTCGGCGGAACCGGCGCGACCGGATTTGACTGGATCGTTGAAGCCTTCAAAATGGCTCGTGAGCGCTGGCCCGATGCGATTCTCATCTATAATGACTACAACACCCTGGAGTGGCCAAACGAGATCAACTGGATTCAGGATATTATACCTCGGCTGGTTGCCGCGGGTGCCCCGATTGACGCGGTAGGATTTCAGGCGCATGGCTTGAAGGGAACCGACGCACAGACGCTTCAATCGCGTCTGGACCAAATTTACAATTCAATCCAGCTCCCTATGATTATATCAGAGTACGATATTGGTGAGAACGACGATCAGGCGCAGCTTCAAAACTACCAGGCACATATCCCGGTGATGTGGAACCACCCCGGGGTTGTCGGGATTACCATATGGGGCTATATCCTGGGGGCGACCTGGGTTGAGGGGACGGGTATCAAGCGTCAGGATGGGTCGGAGCGCCCGGCGCTGACCTGGCTCAAGGAGTACATTAGTGATAACCTGAATCCTCCCAATGATTATCCCGATTTCCTCCAGGGGGGCGGATCCAGTTACCGTCTGGCGGTCAGTACACAGGGGCAGGGAAATGTGACGTGGAGCCCGGACGAAAGCAGCTACGAAAAAGATACGCAGGTGACAATCACGGCCACAGCATCGCAAGGATGGGTGTTTGACAGCTGGGGCGGTGATGCCAGTGGCAATCAGAATCCACTGACCGTAACTATGGATGCTTCAAAAAACATTACGGCCAACTTCTTGACCGATGAGGGCAAGCAGGACCTTGTGATTAATGGGACGTTTTCTGCCGGTACGAATTCCTGGTCGTTCAATAACTGGAGCGGAGATGGTGCCGGTGAGGTGGTCGATGGTGAGTATCAGTTGACGGTTAACACCGCTGGAGACAACTATTACGATATTCAGGTGGTGCAGTCGGGTATCACTCTGGAGCAGGAAAAGACATACAAATTAGTATACGATGCGTATGCCTCAGACGATCGTGTCTTAAACGTAAACGTCGGCATGCCGGAGGACCCGTATACTACGTTTCTGTCCGATGTGGTTGGAGAGACTGAAGTAAACCTCTCAACGACAAAGCAGAGCTACAGCCTCGAATTCACCATGGAAGAGCCCACCTATGAAGATTCCAGAGTGGAATTCAGTGTGGGACTGAATACCCCCACGGTATATATAGACAATGTTTCACTTTTTGAAGTTGAACCGTCAACAGGCATTTCCTCGGGTAAAGCATACGGGGCGAAAAACGCCACTCTAAATGTACAACAGAAAGGTTCAATAATTACCGTAAACCTCCAGAATCCGATGAGCGGGAATGCTCATCTGAAGGTATACGATTTGAGGGGAAGTGTGGTTGGTTCGCACAGCTACAAAGCACAGGCCGGGGTTTCACAGAATTTCAGTTTCAGTGCTGAAAGCCTGCCGCGTGGATACTATGTCGTAAAGGTACAAAGCGGTAAATCAGTCCTGAAGACCGGGTTGATGGTGACACATAAATAAAGACGGTTCATGCCAAGGTTGTTAGGAAGAGTACCAGTAGATAAAAGAATGCAATATTCAGACACTTCTGTGTTTACAAGAAGTGTCTGAATATGTTCCGTAAAAGGCTG
>CAYQOU010000083.1:0-14790 GCA_964419255.1 uncultured Fibrobacterota bacterium
TTGCTGCACACACGCTTTCCAGGCGTGCTCCTTCGACCAACTCGGACACCTCTCCCCTGAGTTTCTAAACAAACGGAGAGGCAGGGATTCGAACCCTGGGTGGCCTAATGACCACAACGGTTTTCGAGACCGCCCCTTTCAACCGCTCAGGCACCTCTCCATGTTTTTGTATCGAGACAAATGATTGACTTACAAAGATCGTTGTTCCTGCACAGCCGTTGGAAAAGGGCCGGGAACCAAAAGTCTCTTAAAATAGTGTGTTGCGGCATGGCTCGTCAATCGAAGCTTTCTGTTTACGGGAGAAATCATGAATATATTTGCCATGTGCTCATGTTTGTTGAGCAATGAGGAATGGAAAACGATTGTTTCTGTTCTGAAAGTTACCTTTACCAAGCTGAGTGGTTTTGTGCGACTCGCCGCAAGAGAATTGCTAAATTTCGGGTTGAAATTCTAATTGTGGCGTGTCTTTTATAATGCATGAAAGACAACCACTTTCGCTTTGACCCCAGCGCGGATAGTGGCGCGATATTTTGAAAAACCGCGCCACGGTTCGAGCATAGGAGAGAAGGTTTATCTGCCGATACCAAGATTATCCGCGACCTTAACCTGTTTACCGTCAACCTCGATATTCATGATCACACGGTATAAGCCCGGAGCCACAGGGCGCTTATCGTCACTTATACCGTTCCAGTAGACGGTAAGCTGACGGCTTGTTCCCGGAGTCCATCGAGTGCTGCTGATGTCATCGAGAAAATCGTATCCGCTTTCACGCCTGTAGACCTGGTTTCCCATACAATCATAAATCGACAACGAAGCACTGATATCAAAATCGTGCACAGAACGCTCAGGTGACGATGCATCACCAGGAACAATGAAATCGGCAATTAAAATCGCACCACCTCTGCTTTGCACCCACCCGTGTGCTTCGTGAGGATTACGGGCAAGAAGACGATCGGTTTGCATAAAGTACACCGGGCTCATCGGATTTGGACCAACCTTAATGGAACCCAGGTTGCCGAGTACGACAACCTGCACCCGCTGATTGTTTTCCGAAGGAATGTTGCCCAGGTGATCGGACAGCTCGCAATCCATACCCAGTGAGAAGCTATGGTAGCCGGCGATTTCGGCTTCATTGGTCATGTAAAACACTGCGCTATCACCTCGGGTTCCTTCCGAAAACTCCTCTATACCGGTAAGGATATCCGGCTGTCGTACCAGCGATTCCGTCGAATCTACCCATACATCGAACAGCATTTGCGGTGGATTGGTCAGACTAAGCGGGGTGCCTTCCGATGAGAAGACCGGCTCACTGAAAACAACCACAATCTTATCGGTAGATCGATTGTCGGCATCGTTGACTTTTCTGATGACGCGCCAGATCACCGGCGCAGCACCGTCGGTGACCGGATGATCTATCACCCGCTCAATATCATCCCCGGCGATGAGGGAAAGGCGTGGCTCCCAGCCGGTTTGCGGCTCACCCCGTGTGACTTCATCCAGCAAGATGGTGAAACCGGATGTAGAATCCCCCTGCTGCACTCCGCTCAATCCATTTACCGGTATCTCACCGGTATTATCGTTTATGGAAACGTTAAGATAACTTGCGAGCCCGTCGCCGAAGAATTCATCAGGAAGTAAAACATTCTTGTCGAACCTCACCTCGATGGCATCCAGGTACCCGTTTCCGTCTCTGTCCCGTGTGACTGCCTCTACGATGCAGGCGTCCGGTCCTTTGACGGTGACAAACACTGAATCGGCAATCGTGTTGTAAACGGCAGAGATATATCCCTGCTCATTATCTGTGACATCGGCGGAGGCATAAAAAATCTGCCGGGTGTTTTCAGGATAATTGATGTCATGTAGACTGCCGCTGGTGCTCCAGTCACTTTCCACCGGCCCGATTTCATTGCCGTACAGGTCAAAACCCACAGACATGATTGTGATGGATCCATCCGGAGAACGTAGGGTAAGACTGTCGGGAATCAGATTTTTATCCAAACTGTTTTCAACCAGATGCATCGTATGGATTTCCCCGGGCTTGAGCCTGAACGGAGCGGTCTTTGCCTCCAGACCGTCAAGCTCGACGGTCAACAGATGCATGCTGTCTGACGTTGCCGGTGCGTAGTAGAGTACAAACCTGACCGTGTCGACTCCATCATTAAAACATTGATCCATTGTAAATCCATCGGTCAACACGTATGAATCCTCATCGTCGATGACGATCGGCATGTTTTCTCGATCGGCGTTGCCCAAAGTGTCGCTGTATTGCGCCTGTCCGGTACCATCTCCGGGATAACACCACCTGCCGGGTACTAAACCATCTTCATTTTTGATCCGGACGACCGTGGTGATAGTATCACCGGCCACAATATCATCTGACTGGCTCAGAATGTCGAACTCGACCGACGTCGGCTCACCGCGGCTGAAGCTAACCGGTATGGTGTCGGAAATCGTTTTATCGTTATCCAGACCGACACTGATCCAACCATTTCCCGGTTTGCCGGGAGAAAAACTCCAGGAATCCGCATTTTCCGGAGGAGCAGGGCTGATTACCAGAGAGTCGTGTTTGTTCCACCGGGCGTCGGTAAGTTCCCACCCGCCGGTTGATCGCAATCCCTCAACGAACAGGTGCGTATCATCGTTTGTGGATAGTGTCAGTTGATCGACCGGATTACCGTTTCGATCAACTATACGTAATTGAGTGTAGTAAAATGACAGGACCCGTACGATCACGGAATCAGTAGGGGAAAAAAGCTGGTGATTGTCTCTGTCAGTTGCGCTCACTACGCTCACACCCTCCATTCCGGTTCTGCGGATCAATCCCTGACCGAGATTGCGGTTGCCGTTTTCCACGCTGATAAGATCAGCGTTTCTGCTTGACCATTCGGTAATCTTCGAGTGCTCGATGAAATTTTCGTATACATCACGAACGATCGCATAGACTCGCTTGAGTGTGTCAATCTCGGTTATTTCGATAGTGTCGATCGGATTGTCCTGGTGAGGACTGACGTCAGGATCCTGACTGCCCTCCAGTACGATATGATGCGGAGCGCCCGCAACAACCCTGACGGCAACGGTGTCGCGATAACTTTGTTTGAATGAGGCGACAATCAGTGCCGTCTGGCCTGCGGTGCGTGGAGTGAATGTGGTCGCTTGACCCTGAAGAGTGTCGAGTGATCCGGTTGGTCGCTTACTGCCGTTTCCCACAATCTCCCAGTTTATGAGCTGTGCGGAATCGGGATGCTCGTAGACACTGAGCCAGTATTCATTTTTATCGAATAACTTTGCGTATATTTTTAATGACTCTCCGGCAGCGGCCACTATCTGGCTTGACGGATCGGGCAGAGGGCGATTTGTTATATCGGGGGCCCCGGCTTTCGGGTACAATGCCAGCTGTGTCGCCACTCCCGGCAGAAAGCTCACATCGATTGTGTCTGGTTCACTTCTGCCGCGGCTGATCCATACTTCACCATTACCATCGCGTATGGGCTGGATACTCCAGGAATTTTTCCGTGCCGGCGGATTATGCTCCAGCTTAAGGGAAGAAGAAGCATGCCAGTTGACGGCAAGCTGCTCCCATCCGCGTCCATCCGACCGAAGTCCCTCGGCATAAAGGTTTATGTCTCCTCCGGTCACCAGTTCGACCGATTCAACGCGTTGACTTCCTGCTTCTACGATGCGCAGACTGTCATAATAAATATCGGACAATTCAATTTCAAGTGTGTCAGACATATACGGGTTAACTCTGTTCTGCGCAATCACGCGGGTATACCCATTGTCGGCTTCACGATAGATACGTCCTTCACCATACTCCTGAATAGCTTCTTCAGCAGTTGCTATCGCCTGATCGACACTCATCCAGTCCGTCTCATATGAATGGCTGACGAAATTACCGTACATATCCCTCAGCACCGCGTACGCCGATTTTACCGTATCGGTTGGGGTCAGGGTAATACGATTTGCAGGCGCGTCCCGATTGGGGCTGGTCGTGCGGGTATTTGAGCCGGATTCGATCACCAGGTGGTCTGCGGTGCCGGGAGCTACGTACACTGAAATGGTATCCCGAAGTGTTTTGCCGTTTTCGTCAAGAGTTGCAATCAGCTTCACCGAGCGGTAGGCCCGCGTCGGGTTAAACATCACTTGAGCCCCGTACCGATTCGACAGCGTTGTGGAAGCTGCAGGCGGTCCGGAGTGCGCAACGACACGCCAGCTGATGTTCTGCTCGCGGGGATAGCTGCGATACTGCTGAAGCCAGGTGTTTCTTGAATCAAAAACGTTTGCTACGACATCAAGCGGTGTGCCGGCATTGATGGTATCAGTGTGGTTCGGGCCCGGAAATGCCGATGAAGAGCGGGGTGTCTGATCGTCTCTATGGAGAGCCAGTGAGTGCGGACTGCCGTTTTGTGTACTGACGGCAATAGTGTCGCTGATGTTGTCGGGGCCGGTGATTATGATTTGCCCCTCTCCGACGGTTAATGGAACAAAATGCCACTCGTCGTCTGATGGCGGTGCTGACTGTTGCGTGGTGATACTACCGGTGATATCCCAATCGGCGGACAGCTCGATCCATGTTCCATCATCGGAACGCTTACCGATTACATACAGCATCGTATCCTGGTCGGTGCGCATCGAGAGAGAATCAATAAATTCAAAATCGCCCGTATATGTGACAATCTCGATATCCGTGAAGGTGATCTGGCTGATATTCACCGTTAGCGTATCACTGAATCTGGCGTCATCGCTGGTTGCCACAACCTTTACTTGTGAAGTGGAATCACTTCGTCGTAAGATGATACCTTCACCAAGCAGAAGAGCACCGGAATTGGCCTGGGCAATAGAGCTGTCGAGACTTTCCCACTGAGCAAACTCCGCTGCGGAAATAAAATTGTCAAATTCATCGCGCAGCACAGCGTATGCATGTCTGATGGTGTCGCGGGGTGACATGGTTATCTGGTCCAGATCGCGTCCATTTACGTGTGTTGTATCAGCCTGAATAGACAGACGATTGACAGGCCCGTGATCGGTTCTGATCTTGACGGTATCATTGAGAACATTGCCGTTTTGCTCCCATGTCGCTACTATGTAAACCGATCGGTTGGCCAGACGCGGGGAGAACCCGGTAGTATGTCCGCTGGTACTGGTTAAATGGCCGGTCTGCTCGCCGCCGCTGAGCTCGATGAGGGACCAGGCGATGGGGCTTGTTGAGGTTTCATATTCGGAAAGCCAGTAGCCGTTGTTGTCGAATAATTTCGCATACACCTCCAGCGTATCTCCAGCATTAACTGTATAGGAAAGTGGCGGAGTGTTGAGGGCGGATTTGCCTGCGGGGTTTCCCGCAAAATCGTATAGTTCCATCGTTGACGGGCCGCCGTATTCAACTTCCACAGGCAAAGATTCATAGGCGCCTTGATAGCGGACCTGTATACTTCCTGCACCGATATCAGAAGGGCAGAACTGAAAAGACTGGTTGGCCTGCCCGGGAGTGTATGCCGACGGTATATCGGTACTCCATCTGCCGGAAACAGGTTCCCATCTCAGGCCGTCACTGCGATATCCCTCGACAGTGATAAGCGTGCATTGATCGGTACTGATAGTCAGATCTTCGATAGGTCTAAAGATACCGTTGTCGTTTATGACAAAACGCAGTCTGGTGTAGTTGGTTTGACTGATGACAACATCAACACTGTCAACAAAGGAACTCCCCGTGAAATCTCGATCGGCGGCCGATATCCGCGCGATTCCAGCCGTACCATGTTTATACGCAATACCCTCTCCGTAACCGGTATCGCCCGATACGATCGAATCGATCAAACCGGCATTCTGAACAACGCGCCAGTCGGTACGATGCGAGTGGCGGATGTAATTGCCAAACGTGTCTCTCAAAATCGCATACCCATTTCCGTGAATATCATCGGGACCAATGCTTATACGGGATATGGGTTGATCATCCTGCAGAGCCCTGCCGCTTACAGACCGGCTGCCTTCTATGGTAAGATGGTCTGCAGCACCCGCAAGGATGTACAGCGTTAATGTGTCACGCAGATATTCATTTGTATTGGTGTCAAGCAGAATACCCTCTATCGTTACCTGATTGTGTGCCTCCGTCGGTGTAAAGTAAATGGTATCCCCGCTGATATCATCTGAGCCTCCGGAAAAGAGGGTGGAATCACGATGACCGCCGTCATCGATGAAACTCCAGGTGATCAGATCCCCGTATCCGGTATGAACCCCGCCGGTGTCGTCGACTGTCTGAGCCCAGGCGGTCACGGTATCACCAGCATGAACCGTATCGTTGGGCTCAGCATTCAGGGTCAGCTTGGCAATTTTTGTGCTGACGATGTTTGTGGTTATACGAATATGTGATTCGCTGGTATGCCGTTCGGCAAAGAAAAAGTCGAAGTTGTATTCTCTGCCCGGCTCCAGCCCCAGATCGTCAACCTCAAAGCTTCCGCGTTCCATACTGTGAATACCACCAAGGTCCATCGCCAGCCTGTTGTCTATAAACGCCCATACGTCATCATCTCCCGCAAAATTAAAGGTTATGCCGGGTTTCATGATAAATGTTGTGTGAAGCTCCATTGTAAACGAATAATTGTTGCCGCTTTTCCCTTCATCGAATCCGCGTCCGTTCAGGGGGAAAAAGTTTGCTGAATTGTCATCCTTATATTCGTAAACGCCGCCCCCAAGATGGCTGAAAGGAAGCGAATCTTCTATTACTATGTTTTTAAAAGCGGTATCGTGATCAACAGATTTTGGTCCATTATATGTAATGGAGGCGTTCCATGTTCCACCGGAAATATCATAATCGGGCATGGTGTAATCGCCTCTGATTTGCTGTTCCCAGTCACGGTACCAGTATTTGATATAATGATTGAGATACGGCCTGGGGCCTAAAACCGGTTTACGATCAGCATCCAGAGTGTCGGCAACCATACCCGTACGTACCCCGCCCGTGTGATCCTGCTCAAATTCGGGATTGCTGCCGTCGGAATGAAAATCATAATAGGTTACCGGTATCCACAATGTGTCGGGATAGGCCTGAGCAGAAGCCGATGGTGAACCGATAGTAATCCATACGAGAACCGTCGCAAAAAAATATAGGCTTTTTTGCACAACACAGGCCTTCAGTCGTTGTGAAGCTGTATTGTTCATAGTATTTCCTCCGAAAGTTTTTTCTGTCTGATAAATGGCTCACCCTGTTGATTAAACTGCATTTTCAGCCCCTCTCGGGGAAAGTCGGTTTTCAAGACACTTTTCGAGGCCTTCCAACCACAGGTGTGTATCAGTTACAGCTTATCACAACTTGTATGAAAAAAAAGGATATCCGGTTTCCCTTTTCTGATTTTTCATACGCCGGGACCGGCAAAACCGTGAATCAAGGAACAAAGAGGGAAAAAAACAACATGAGGATAAAAATTACGCGACAGAAAACATGTCTTTTCTCCTCCTCTCGGCCCGCCGCTTTAGCTGGTCAGGACGGACACGGTGGAGTGGTGTCGAATGTAGTATCTAATTTGGTGAAACTAAAAGGAAGGGACCCAAGGGCAGAGAGAGGGAACAGACCAAATTAATGTCTTTAAGTCAATTTGTAAAATGAAGATGTGTGTTATTTCGCCGCTTTTTTGAACAGCTTAAACTCAAGAACAAGTTCCTCAAACAATTCATCAAAACGATTGATAAGACCTGCTTTGCCGGCTTTTTCGATCGCAGATGCAACTGCACTCAGCCTTTCGGCACCCACATTCGCCGCCACCCCTTTAAGTGAATGTGAAAGCTGGATGCATTCTTTCGAATGCCCGGCACGTATGGCTGTCTCGAGTTCATCGATTATCTGAGGGGTTTTTTCATTAAATACGCTGATGATAGTGGATAACATTTCGTGATCACCCATGAGACGATTTGTGAGAGCCTCTTTATTGAAAACAGGGCGACTATGAAATTTGTTTTTCTGTTCGGATAAACCAGTGTTTTCTCCTCCAACATACCGCACGGAAGAGCCCAGCCATTTTTCAAGCAGCGGCCTAAGGTCCGAAAAATCGATTGGTTTTGAAATGTAGTCGTTCATTCCCGCTTTAAAACACTTGTTCTGATAGCGTTTCGACGCATGTGCCGTCATTGCGATTATCGGAGTATCAGAGTTTTTTCCGGAATTGCGGATCTTATTTGTCGTCTCAAATCCATCCATTTCAGGCATCTGTATGTCCATTAATATAAGATCATAACCGACGGACTTAAATGTGTCCAGAGCATCCCGGCCATTAGCAACGGTATCTACAACCAGCCCAAATCTGCTGAGCATAGCATGTGCAACCTGCTGATTGGTGATATTATCTTCAACCAATAGAACACGCTTGTTTTTATACTTTTCGGGATCTATCTCCGGATGTAGGTTTTCACAGCTTTGAAGATGTGGTGAGTCGGTGAGAAGATTTGTGAGAGTGATAAACAGTTTTTCGTGCGTTATAGGCATCGATAGAGCAATAAGGCTGCTACATTCATTAGAAACAGGTGACTTATCGATAGATTTGCTGGAAGTCAGCAAGACTCTTTTTGTACGCGACAGTTGCTTGTCTTTTTCGATTGTTTCCAAAAAATCGGTTATTTTTTCATGAGACCGACACCCGTCTATGATAATCAGATCTATCGGATATCTGCTTTGCGAGGAGCCCTGTAAGATTTCCATTGCGCTCGAGGTATTCTCGGCCTCCGATACGTGCATTTTCCAAAAACTGAGTATGGAATGTAACATCTCTCGAGCGGCAGGATTATTAGCCATGATAAGCACAGGAGTATTGTGCAGAACGGAAGATGTCGATGAAGATCTCCCGGCGATGTTGTTCAAAGAGACGGTAAACCAAAATTCTGACCCCTGTTTCTCTTTAGATAACACCCCTATCTCACCACCCATCATTTCCGTAAGCTGTTTTGAAATTGCCAGGCCAAGACCGGTGCCACTGTATCTTTTTGTGATGGAATTATCCAGCTGAGTAAAGAGTGTAAACAGCAACCCCTGTTTGTCTTCGGGAATACCGATGCCGGTATCTGAGACGGAAAAACGTATAACTGTCCTGTATTGTGATTGCGTTTCCAGGGTTGCTCTAACGGAGATTTCTCCGGAATAGGTAAATTTTACCGCATTGCCTACCAGATTAATCAGCACCTGTCGCAGCCGTCCCGGATCACCCTGATACTCATCTGAGATGTGGGGATCGATGATGCTGTATAACGAAAGATTTTTCCTGTCGGCTTCAAAAAACATCATTTCCAGGACATCATCCAGAAGCGAACGTACGCTAAACCGTTGCTCTTCCAGCTCCAATTTGCCCGCCTCAATTTTTGAAAAATCGAGAATATCATTGATAATCGAAAGAAGTGCTTTGCTGCTGCTCATGATCGTTTCCGTAAAACGATGCTGTTCTTCGGTTAAATTGGTATCAAAAAGAAGGCTGGCCATACCGATGACGCCATTCATGGGAGTCCGTATTTCATGACTCATATTTGCCAAGAAAATGCTCTTTGCTGCATTGGCGCATTTTGCCTGTGCCGCCATTGCATTAGCTCTGGCGGTTTGTTGTTCGAGAAGGAGGTTGGTGGTTTTTAATTCATCAGCCGCTCGTTTACGGTGATCTATATCCTCATGGAGGCCAACAGCCCTCCTGGGGCGGCCATTTTGTAGATCAAAACATTTGCCTATCCCCGCAATCCACTTCCATGTCCCATCTTTGCATCTCAATCTGAATTCTTCTTTGAATGAGTGGCCGCTGCGAATAGTCTCCAGTATACGTGAGGCGATTTGCTTGCGGTCATCCGGATGCATCAAATCCAACCAGGTATCTACCTTCATTGGCAATTCTCCCGGTTTATACCCAAGCATCGTGAAATAGTAGGGGTTAAAATAGACATCATCGGAGCACAGATCCCAGTCCCAGAACCCATATCCACCAGCTTCCATGGCCAGTTCGAGACGTTCCTTGATGCGCCGAAGAGCATCCTCGGCCCACTTGTACTCCAATTTATGTGCTATTATTTCGCCGGTAAGCCGCAAAATGCTTTCGCATTCATCCGTCCACTCCCTTGTACTGTTTAAGGATTCCAAACTAAGCAGACCAAAATGTCTTGTCCTCGAGCCAACGGTAACGATAAGGGTTGCACGAATATCTGTTTTCTCAAAATAGCTCTTTTCTTTTGGAGCAAGCTGCAAAACATCTGAAATACAGACGGGATAGCTCATCCGCAGGCACTGAGCAAGATGAGGCATATTCTGCTGTAAGAAAACCTTTTTATTTAAAACCTTCCTGGAAACCGTATCCTTTGCGCACCACTCATGCGTTAGCTCCAAATATTCACCACCATCTCTGTATTGAAAAAAACGGGTGCGGTCCACACCAGTAAAAATGCCTATGCGGCTTAAAACGTTTTTAATCGCATTATCTATATGGTCGGGAGAAATGCCGACAAACATTGATGAGATGTCGTTTACCAGACTCTCAAAACTACAGGCCCCTCTGCGGGGCAGACCGGTGCTAATGCAAGGATCAACATTACCCGAGTTCAGGATTTTGGAGACGCAAAATATGCACTGCTGTTCATTCCAGGTATCAAGCCAGAGTGAGGTCTCTACCTGGCGCATCATGCCGCAGACGGTTTGAAGCGGGAGCCGAAATGGTGCGGTTTTCAAACCGGGGACGGAATGGTAATATTTCTTCGCCTCTTCCCATATCTCCTGCGGGTAGATGGTACTTACGTGAAAACCCAGTAGCTTTTCTCGAGTATATCCCAGTTTTCGGATTGCAGCATCATTGACATACAGAATCGTACCTTCCCGGGAAACAATGTAGAGAAGCTCATCAGCTGATCTGAAAAAGAACTCAGAGGGGAACGGCATAAAAAGAAAATCCTTTTAGCTGTGCGGTTTTACAGGTACGTAATCGGCTTTCTTGGCAGTGACATTCAGGAAGCGATCCGAGCAAAATAAAGTTCTGCCTTTTACCCATTTGTGACACGGCACGAGGTGGCACCGAAAACGTACCTGGATATTATATCATCGCAAGCATGAATAATCAATCCAAAGCTTTCATATCTGACCGGTTAAATTTCTTATCATTTCAGGCGGCTCAAAGATATAAAGAAAGCCGTGACAGATTCAGATAAGAAAGTTACAATTACAGAAAAGGGCAAAGGGTGCATTTCTGCAATGAAGGTCTGAGGCAATTCTTAGGACATGCCAAACAGGTTCTGAGTCGGTTAATTCAAAAACAATCTATTTATTCCTTGTATTGTAGAAATTTCTTTTGTTTTGTAATCACTTTTTTCTCCGGCCTTGCCGGATTTCGAAAAAAGGTGCGTATTATGGAGTCGGATAAGAAAAAAAGTAGCGGCTTTTTTCTCAATTCCAGACGGGTTCTTATCGTAGATGATGATGCGCGGATGGCTAGATCCATTCAGAGGACGTTAGTGAGGCATGGATATACGACAGATATTGCTTTTGACTGTTATAGTGCGCTTACACTGGTAGAAGAATTTCAGCCTGCGGTAATAACTTTGGATCTGGTACTTCCGGGAATGGGGGGAGCTGATTTCATTCGGTTTATTCGAAACAGAATGGAGTATAATAGTCTGAAGATTCTGACTATATCTGCACGGCTGCAGGATGAGCTGGAGCAGGCTCGAAAAGCGGGGGCAGATGACATTCTGGAAAAGCCCTTTTTAAACGAGATGCTTGTTGAGAAAGTCGGAGCGCTTTTTTAACATTTAAATTGAGCATCCCGGAGCGGATGAGTAGCACAATTGCTCAAGCTCAGAGGGGAGGAAAAAAACGCCGGGAAACCTCCCCCAGGCTTTCCGGCATTACTGAAGTCTATATGCCCCAAGGGTTTGTGTGGATCGCCGCAAGAAAACAGCTCCTTTAGCTATAGTTATTGAGGTCACATATGTCAAATAATGACTTTATTATTCTTCAGCAACACCTCACAGTTTCTCAGACAGTGTTTAAAATAGCGAAATCATTTGTCAGCCTGGATGGGTATGAGAAGGTAATTGATCAGGCCCTCGAACAACTTGGCCAGGCGACTAATGCAGCACGATCGTATTTGTTTCTTTTTGACAGAGACAAAAAGGTGATGAATAACACTCATGAATGGTGCCGGGAAGGTGTTATACCTGAAATCGATAATCTCAGAGATCTTCCGTTGGATATGTTTCCCTGGTGGTTGAAAAGATTGTCCAATGGAGAGGTGATCGACATAGAGGATGTTGACTCGATTGAAGAGGAAGGGCATGCGGAAAAGCAAATCCTGAAACAGCAGGATATCAAATCGGTACTGGTGCTGCCTGTCGAGATCGATGGTGTACTGATAGGATTTGTTGGACTCGACGATGTAAAGACCTCGCGGTTCTGGGATGCGCAGACGAAGAACTATCTGAAAGTCGCTTCGGATATGATAGGTATGGCGGTCAGAAAGCATGAGGCCGAAGAGCAGATTCACGCTCAGAAAGGTGAACTGGAGCAGGCGTACGAAAATCTCAAAGCCAAAGAGATGCAGCTGATACACTCAGAGAAACTTGCCGGAATCGGTCAACTGGCTGCGGGGATAGCTCACGAGATTAACAATCCCGTCGGCTATGTTTCCAGCAATACCGATACTCTGCGCTCGTATGTGCGGGCCATAAAAAAAGTGATGAATCTATACAGAAAGGACGCGGGACGGGAAGAAATATGCGCGTTGGAAAAGGAATTGAAGCTGGGATTTATCCTCCAGGACATCGATATGCTTCTTGATGACAATCTGGAGGGGCTGAGTCGAATTGCCGATATCGTGAAAAATCTTAGAGAATTCGCCCGTATCGATAAGAAAGAAAAGTATGCCGCTGCGGATATTAATGCCGGGCTTCATAGTGCACTTCTTATCGCTCGAAACGAGATAAAATACTTTGCCGATGTTAAAACTGATTTTGGCGGTCTGCCTCCCGTCGT
Source organism: uncultured Fibrobacterota bacterium (assembly GCA_964419255.1). Taxonomy (GTDB): domain Bacteria; phylum Fibrobacterota; class Chitinivibrionia; order Chitinivibrionales; family CAYFVL01; genus CAZPHU01. Next base: position 12,974 of record CAYQOU010000083.1, read on the forward strand.
ATGTGATATAGGGGAAGTGAACCAGGTTTTTTTGAATATTCTTGTCAATGCCGCTCAGGCCATTCAGAGTCAGGCCCGCAACGAAAAAGGGCTGATAGAGGTCAGCACACGATGCGACGATACTCATGTGATCTGCGTCATATCCGATGATGGTCCGGGAATAGTCGAGCAGAACATCAGGAAAATTTTCGATCCGTTCTTTACGACCAAAGCAGTCGGTAAAGGAACGGGGCTTGGCTTGAGCATCTCTTATGATATCATCGTAAACAGGCATGGTGGCAAATTACATGTCGAGAATAGGAAAACCGCAGGGGCGACTTTTCGCATCGTGCTTCCCATAAAAAACAATAAGTTGATATATGAGCAAGAAAATCTTATTTGTTGACGATGAGCGCAATGTGCTCAGGTCAATGGTCAGAGCATTCATGGATTCCGATTATGAGCTGGAGTGTGTGGAAAATGCCGGCGATGCACTTCAGATTCTTGAAGACAACTCCGTGGATATGATTGTTTCTGATATGCGCATGCCCGGCATGAATGGATATGAGCTTTTACGTATGGTTCGCGAGCGTTATCCGGAAGTAATCCGTATCATCTTAAGCGGGTATGCCGAAAAAGAAACGCTTGTCAAGGCGGTTATGGATGGTACCGCCAAGGCATACATGACCAAGCCGTGGGATAACGAGAAACTCAGACAAGAAGTTTCCTCGATTCTGGCATCTTATCAAAGCACGCGTGAAAGCGGCGTCTTGAAGCTCATCAATGCAATCGATCGACTCCCCGTTCTTCCAGCGGCCTATCGTCACATAATTTCTCTGATCGAAAAAGATACCTCGATGAATCAAATCGCTCAGTTTATCGAAAGCGAGCCTGAATACGCGGCGAATGTGCTGCGCACGGTAAACTCCGCTTTCTACGGCATCCGTACCGGTTCGGTGAAAAAGGCAATCGTTTATCTCGGACTGAACACGGTAAAGAATATCGTTCTGAGTTCGGAGGCATTTGTGCTGTTGAGCGAAGGGCCGGTTCCCAAAGAGGAGGTCGAACTCCTCTGGCAGCATTCGAGCCTTTGTAACCGGCTCCTTCATGGACTGTATCAGGCCTTCTACAAGAAGAAAATACCCGAACAATTTGCCGCTGCCGGTCTTTTGCATGATATCGGTCATCTGATTATCCTCAAATACTTCCCCCGGGAATTTGCGGCCATACATGCTTATTGTAAAGACGAGAAAAAACACCAGATGACGGATATCGAGCGTCAGATCATTGGCGCGGCACACACACAGCTGGGGGGATATCTTCTCGACTGGTGGAATCTTCCCAGTGATATAGTGGATGCCTGCCTGCACCACCACGGTCTGATCAGTGACACTATGCGACATCGTGAGATTATATCACTCATTCATGTTGCCGATATGTATTCCTCCAAAGAAATCACCCATGGTGCATTTGAGCGAGTCGACCCGCGCGCTTTGCGCCTGCTTAAGACAAGCAAACGACAGCTGGATGTGCTTGTCAAAGGGATTCTGCGGGATGCATGAAAAGATGGGGAGTAAAACGAGGACGGACTGGGGCTTTAACCCTTTAAGCCTCCCAAGGGATTAGAGCCGGTTCTGTCCCCATTTTCCATTCCACACCGATTCCCCCCCAAAAAAAGGCGGACATTTATGCCCGCCCTCTTTCGGTTTTTGGTTGTGCATGCAACTAATCGCGCACAACCAGCCTCTTGAGCTTTCCGCCCCACTCCTCGAAAAGTATGTATACCACCGGGATGACAATAAGCGTCAGAAGCGTGGTCATTGTCAGGCCGCCGATAA
>CAYQOU010000084.1:0-14778 GCA_964419255.1 uncultured Fibrobacterota bacterium
CGATAGTACCCACATTGACGTGAACCTTCGACCTTTCAAATTTTGCCTTCGACATTAATTACCTCCTCGTAAACGCGCACCGTTTTTTTATCTTAACCAATATATCTTCCGATTCTTCTCAACACTTCGTCCTGAACAGCCTTTACGGTTGCCTCATATCGATTAAATTGCATCGAGTAAACGGCTCGCCCCTGTGTAAGTGAACGTAAATCCGTTGCGTATCCAAACATCTCCACCAGAGGCGCTTCCGCATCGACCAGTTGTTGTTCCCCTCGTGCGGAAATACCGATTATTCTTCCGCGCCTTCCATTTAAATCGTTGATTACCGTACCGACATATTCTTCCGGCACAGCTATTTCGAGCGTCATTACCGGCTCCAGAAGCACCGGTTTTGCTTTGACACAGGCCTGTCTGAATGTAAGAGATCCGGCGATTTTACAGGCCATTTCGGTGGTGTCTTCCTCGCTTATCCCAAGCTTTTTCAATGTCACCGACACACCCAACTGCGGATAGCCGGCAAGCTCACCACCGGTTGCAGCCTCCTGTACCCCTTTTTCGATTGCCGCAATAAACTGTCGTGGTATCTCTCCGATGCTTTCATCGATAGAAAAAATTATTCCTTCCGATGGAGACACCGGCTCCACAATCAATCCGACACGAGCATACTGGTTTTTTCCCCCGATGATTTGTGAAAACTCGTGTTCCTCCGCGACTTTCTGAGTGATCCCCTCCCGATAACTTACCTGCGGTTTACCGACGTGTGCCTCAACGTTAAACTCCCTGATGAGCCGGTCTATAAGTACTTCCAGGTGAAGCTCCCCCATACCACCTATTAATCTTTGCCCGGTTTCAGGATCGAGCCCTACACTGCAGGTCGGATCTTCATCGACCAGCCGAGCCAGAGCCGTATTTAATTTTTCTTCATCGTTTGCACTCTTGGGCTCTATAGATCGGGATATAACCGGTTCCGGAAAAGTCATTTTTTCGTAGACAACCGGATCGTTTACATCGCATAATGTATCTCCGGTCGCGGTCTCCTTGAGACCTACCAGTGCAATTATTTCACCCGAAGACATCTCCTGTATAGGCTTTCGTTTGTTTGAATGCATCTTAAAGATCCGTGTAACTCGCTCTTTTTTCCCGGTACGCGGATTGTACAGAGGAGTCTTGAAATTCGCACTTCCTGAATACACCCTCGCATAGGCCAATCGGCCAACATGTTGATCGGAAGCAATCTTGAACACCAGACAACTGAATGGTTCCTCACTATCTGGAGCCCTCTGTATCGTTTCACCTGTTTCAGGCTTTCGACCAGTAACGGCCCCCCTGTCAAGCGGGGAAGGGAGATACTCAATGATGGCATCCATGAGCTGCTGAATACCCTTATTCTTAAAGGCCGAGCCACACATAACCGGGCAGCGCCTGGTCTCAAGGACAGATTTTCTTATAGCCCTTTTAACACTCTCTTGGTCAATATCCTGCCCCTCAAGCATACAATGCATCAGCTCATCATCGAAATCCACAACTTTCTCAAGCATAACCTCGCGATGCAACCGAGCCTCTTCAACAAGCTCACCGGGGATCTCTTCGACAAAAACCTCCGCACCAAGCAACTCTTCGCTATATCGATATGCCTTCATGGCAACCAGATCGATAACACCGCTGAAACGATCTTCAGCCCCGATAGGCAACTGGATCACCAGTGGCTCGATACTTAGTTTTTCCTCCATGGACTCAACAACGCGATGGAAATCGGCGCCCAGCCGATCCATCTTATTCACAAAGGCGATTCTGGGAACGTGATATTTATCAGCCTGATGCCAGACGGTTTCAGACTGAGGTTCTACGCCTCCTACAGAATCAAATATGGCAACCGCGCCATCCAAAACTCTCAAAGAACGTTCTACTTCGACAGTAAAATCAACATGTCCCGGTGTGTCAATGATATTGATGTGTTTGTTTTTCCACTCGCAGGTGATCGCCGCGGAGGTGATTGTAATTCCTCGCTCCCGCTCCTGGGCCATCCAATCCATCATGGCATTGCCATCATGAACCTCGCCCATACGATGAACAACCCCTGTGTAGAAAAGCATGCGCTCCGTGGTTGTCGTCTTTCCGGCATCAATATGAGCCATTATGCCGATATTTCTTACATCCGCCTGACTGTTTACCTTATTCATACTCTGCCTCTATAAAACCCGCCCTGCGGATCATGCGCACTCAACCACAAATGCCGCACAACACTGCACACCAGAAAGGCGCGAAATTAAACGCGCCTCACATGTAAAAGAACTACCCCTCTGACTACCAACGGAAATGAGCAAACGCCCTATTTGCCTCTGCCATTTTATGAGTGTCTACCTTCTTGCGAATAGCACCGCCCTCATTTTTGGAAGCCTGCATCAATTCGTTTGCCAGCTTTTCCGCCATACTTTTCTCGGAACGTGCCCGAGAATACGAAATCAACCACCGAATTGCCAGAGCAGTACGCCTCTCAGGCGACACCTCAACCGGCACCTGGTAATTAGCCCCACCTACACGCCGCGATTTAACCTCCAGCGTTGGCTTCACATTTTCCACAGCTTTGCGAAACACAGTCATCCCATCCTGGGACGCACGCTGCCCGGCGATATCCAAAGCCTGGTAAAACAACCTCTCGGCCAGACGCTTCTTACCGGCTTTCTGAAAATTATTCACAAACTGCGAAACCAGAACACTTTTATACTTCGGATCCGGAGCCAATTCCCTTTTTTGCGCTTTTCTTCTTCTCGACATAATTGATTCCCGTTAAGCTTACTTAGGCCTCTTTACACCATACTTTGAACGACTACGCTTACGCCCGTCCACCCCCTGCGTATCCAGCGCTCCACGAATGACATGATACCGAACACCAGGCACATCCTTTACACGACCACCGCGAACCAATACTATCGAGTGCTCCTGTAAATTGTGCCCCTCACCGGGTATGTACGCGTTTACCTCGATATGGTTGGTGAGGCGAACACGAGCAACTTTACGAAGCGCTGAGTTTGGCTTTTTTGGCGTAGTCGTAAACACACGCGTACATACACCACGCCGCTGCGGACACTTCTGTAAGGCACGCGACAAACTTCTTTTGGTGATTGTTTTACGACCTTTTCGCACTAACTGGTTTATGGTCGGCACTCGCTCATCCTCCTCAATTAAAAAACAGTCTCCTAATATAATTATATGTCAGCACGCAATGCAACATAATTTTACTAAAGTATTTCACCACCTATATCGAGGAAATCCTCATCACCAACATGTTCAATCGCAGGAGTCATTTCTGTTTCCAGATCTTTAACTCTCAGGTTTCTGAATACGCGAGAGCCTGTACCTGCAGGGATCAGATTTCCCATTATTATGTTCTCTTTTAAGCCGCGCAGCGGGTCAATCTTACCTTCAACAGCCGCTCTGGAAAGAACCTTGGTGGTCTCCTGAAAAGAAGCTGCACTGAGAAACGATTCGGTTGTAAGAGATGCCTTTGTGATTCCAAGCAACATCGGCTTGAATGTCGCCGGTTCGCCTCCCTCGGCTATAACCATTTCATTTTCTTCCCGAAGCCTTCTCTTATCGACATCATCCCCTTCCAGAAACTGCGTATCTCCAGCCTTCTCTATCCGTACCTTACGCAACATCTGCGAGACAATCACCTCTATATGCTTATCATTGATCGCAACACCCTGCAGACGGTAAACCGCCTGTATCTCATCAAGCAGATACTTCTGAACCGCATTCTCCCCCATTATCCTGAGAATATCGTGCGGATCAACCGATCCTTCACTCAACCTGTCCCCCGCACGTACACGATCGTTCTCGTGAACACGCAGATGCTTTCCAACCGGTATCGAATACTCACGGGCATCCCCCTGATCATCACGGACATAGATTTTCCTGTTACCCCGTTCGATATCTCCGAATTCCACGAAACCATCGATTTCAGAAACAACAGCAGCATCCTTTGGTCGCCTGGCCTCAAACAGCTCAGCAACACGCGGCAATCCACCAGTGATATCACGACTCTTGGCACTGTCCCGAGGGATCTTGACTATTATGTCACCTTCGGTGATCCTGTCCCCTTCGCGAACCTGCAGAAAAGAGCCGGTCGGCACAGCGATATTTGCCAGACGCTTCCCATTCTCACCAATTATACGTACGTGAGGGTGGAGTTTTCTTTCGCGGTGTTCGATAATGACCCGGTTACTTACACCTGTCTGCTCGTTGTAGATCTCACGAAGTGTTTCACCTTCGATCAAATCGGACAATTCCACCGTCCCCGTCTTACTTGCGATAATAACATTATTATATGGATCCCACTCAAACAGCAGATCACCCTTGGATACTGACTGCCCATCTTCGATATGCAGCAACGAACCGTACGGAACATTGTACCGATATCTCTCCCGTTCCGCCTCATCGAGAACCGCCACTTCACCCGTACGGTTACTGACCACCTTTCCGGTTTGATGCGGAAAATATTCGACATTGTAAAGCTTTACCGTACCATCAAGTTTGGTAATTTCCTTACTCTGTGCAATCAGTCGAGACGCTGTTCCACCGATATGGAAAGTGCGAAGAGTCAGCTGCGTTCCAGGCTCCCCGATACTCTGGGCTGCCATGATACCCACCGCCTCACCGATATCCACATCCTTACCGGTCGCCAGATTACGACCATAGCACATCTTACATATGCCTTCCATACAGTCACATGTAAGAACCGAACGGATACGCACCGATTCAATACCGGCTTCTTCTATCCGGGTAGCCAAGGGTTCATCTATGATGGTATTTGCAGGACAGATAAGCTCCTCAGATACCGGATCATATATGTCTTCCAGTGAAGTGCGCCCAATCAGACGCCCGGCTAAAGCCTCCATCACCTCGTCACCTTCACGAAGCTCCTCGATTTCTATGCCCTTAATTGTACCACAATCGATTTCCGTGATTACGATATCCTGCACCACATCAACAAGTCGACGGGTCAGATATCCGGCATCTGCGGTCTTAAGAGCGGTGTCGGCCAACCCCTTACGCGCTCCGTGGGTGGAGATAAAGTACTCAAGAACAGAAAGTCCATCCTTGAAGTTTGATATAATCGGATTTTCTATGATTTCACCGACAGCACCGGTGATCTTTTTCTGAGGTTTCTGCATCAAACCACGCATACCGGCAAGCTGCTTGATCTGATCCTCGCTTCCACGGGCACGTGAATCAAGCATCATATACACAGGATTAAACCCTTCTTTATCCCGTGCGAGCTTATCGGTCAGGGCTGCGGATACATCGTTTGTAGTATGTGTCCATATATCGATAATTTTATTGTATCTTTCACCTTCAGTGATAATACCCCTTGCATACTGCTTGCGTATTCTCTTAACCTCTTCGATCGTCTCGTTGATAATCTTGTCTTTGGATTCCGGAACGACAAGATCTTCCATCCCGAAGGTAACCCCGGCCCGCGTGGCGTATTCATAGCCCAGATTTTTCATGTTGTCCAGAAAGTCACACGCACTCCTCGTACCTTCCAGCCGTATGATATTTGCTACAAGCTTGGTCAGATTTCCCTTCTTGTAATGCTCATTTACATACTCAAGTTTCGGAGGGATAATCTGGTTGAAAACAACTCTACCCGGCGTTGTCTCAATCGTGTTTCCTTTTATACGCACCTTCACTTTCGCATGCAAATCCACCTGCCTGTCCGCAAGCGCGTGCATCACCTCCTCAGGATCAACAAACATACGACCTTCTCCCGGGCGTCCGGGCGACATCTTGGTCAGGTAGTAAATACCCAAAACCATGTCCTGGGAAGGAACCATAATCGGCTCACCGTTGGACGGGCGCAGCAGATTATTCGCACTAAGCATCAGTAGTCGGCACTCTACCTGAGACTCAAAACTCAGCGGTACGTGAACCGCCATCTGGTCACCGTCAAAGTCGGCATTGAATGCGGCACACACCAGTGGATGCAAACGAATGGCTTTACCCTCCACGAGTACCGGAAAAAATGCCTGAATACCCAGCCGATGAAGCGTTGGCGCACGGTTTAAAAGGACCGGGTGGTCCCGTATCACCTCTTCGAGAACATCCCAAACCTCCGGACGCTCTCGTTCAACAAACTTCTTTGCACTCTTTACCGTCTGTACCAGATTATGCTCTTCAAGCTTTTGAATAACAAACGGTTTGAATAACTCCAACGCCATTGTTTTGGGCAGCCCACATTGGTGAATCTTAAGCTCCGGGCCTACAACGATGACACTTCGCCCCGAGTAGTCGACTCGCTTACCCAAAAGATTCTGGCGAAAACGTCCCTGCTTACCCTTCAGAAGGTCACTCAGGGACTTAAGGGGACGCTTACCCTCCCCTTTCACCGAAAAGGTACGTCTCCCATTATCAAACAGCGTATCCACCGACTCCTGCAACATGCGCATCTCGTTGCGCAGGATTACATCGGGAGCCTTTATCTCCATAAGCTTCTTGAGACGATTATTCCTGTTGATAACACGTCTGTAAAGATCGTTAAGATCGGATGTCGCAAAACGTCCCCCCTCAAGAGGTACCAGAGGGCGAAGATCCGGGGGAAGAACCGGAAGAACGGTCAGAACCATATTCTCCGGATTATTTCCCGATTTCAGGAATGCTTCAACCACCCTCAGACGCTTGAGGTGCTCCTGTCTGCGTTGTTCGGAAGATTCGAGTTTGATTTTCGAGCGAAGATCTATCGACAGCTCATCCAGATCGAGCGTCGCCAGTATTTCCAACACGGCTTCGCCACCCATCTTGGCGACAAATTGCCGTCCCTCCTCCTCCAACTCAATGAATTCATCTTCACTTATCAGCTGCCCTTTGCGCAAGCCGGTTTCACCCGGATCTATCACGACATATGATTCGTAGTAGACGATTCTTTCCAAGACGGAATTAGCAATACCAAGCAGATAGCTTATATGCGAAGGGATACTCTTCAGAAACCAAATATGAACAATCGGTACCGCCAGTTCGATATGCCCCATGCGCTCGCGACGCACTTTGGAATGGGTAACCTCCACACCACACCGATCACATACCACTCCGCGGTATCGTATTCGTTTGTATTTTCCACAGTTACATTCCCAGTTGCGTACCGGGCCGAAGATCTTCTCACAAAACAAACCGTCACGTTCAGGCTTGAACGACCGATAGTTTATGGTTTCCGGCTTGAGAACTTCTCCATATGACCAGTTTCGAATATTGTCCGGAGATGCAAGACGAATACCTACGCTGCTGATATCCATGACTTTCTTGTCATACCGGGTATAAAGCTCTGCCACGTAGTACCCCCTCTATTTTGGGTTCCTGTCCGCTACGTTGACCAACGGACAGGTATATGTTAAATGACAGTGTCAAATCTCAAACAACTCTTCTTACGCCAGCTCTTCTTCACCGGAGTGAATCTCCACATCAAGTGCCAGAGCCTTGATCTCTCTGATGAGCACATTAAATGACTCGGGTATTCCCGGCGGTGGCGTATTTTCTCCCTTTACAATCGACTCATACACCTTCGAACGTCCCGTCAGATCGTCACTCTTTACCGTCAGGACTTGCTGAAGAGTGTATGCCGCGCCGTATGCCTCCAACGCCCAGACTTCCATTTCCCCGAAACGCTGACCACCAAACTGGCTCTTACCACCAAGTGGCTGCTGGGTTACCAATGAATATGGGCCAATTGAACGCGCATGTATTTTATCATCCACGAGGTGACAGAGCTTTAGCATGTAAATCGGCCCCACCGTAACCTCATGATCGAACGGCTCGCCGGAGCGCCCGTCTCGAAGCTGAATTTTTCCCGACCGAGGCAACCCCGCTTCATCCAGAAGACTGAGCACATCCTCATAGCTGGCTCCATCAAATACTGGTGTGGCGACCTTTATCCCCAGTTTCTGCGCTGCCCACCCCATGTGGGTCTCCAGAATCTGGCCCACATTCATTCGTGAGGGAACACCGAGCGGATTGAGAATGATTTCTACCGGCGTACCATCCGGTAAGAACGGCATATCCTCAGCCGGCACGATCTTGGAAATGACTCCCTTATTACCGTGACGTCCCGCCATCTTGTCTCCAACAGACAATTTCCTCTTCTTGGCAACGTAGACTTTCACCAATTGGAGAACACCGGGCTTGAGCTCATCTCCTCGAACTACCTTATCGATTTCTTTATCCAGCTTATCTTCCAGTTTTCCGATAAGATCGTTTGCCCGATAAAGAACCTGTTCCGCCTTCTTACTCTTTTCAGCATCATCACACAACCCATCCTTAAAAGAGATGGCTCCGAAATCAAGCTTCTGAAGCATTGATTTTTTCCATGCCTTGCCCTCGGGAATGATCACTTCGCCGGTATGGAAATTGGTGATTTCCTGTGTCTGACTCTCCTCCAGGATCTCCGACATTCTTTCTATACGAAGACGTTCGATCTCGGAAACCTGCTTCTCGATATCAGCCTTTATGCCATCGATTCGTTGCTTGTCTTTTTTCTTTGACCGCTTGTCCCGGTCTTTACGTGAATAGATGTGAGCATCTACCACAATACCTTTCAGCCCGGGAGGTGCTTTGAGGGATGAATCACGTACATCGCCGGCTTTCTCACCAAAAATGGCCCTGAGAAGTCGCTCTTCGGGAGACAGTTCGGTCTCACCCTTGGGAGTAACCTTACCCACAAGAATGTCCCCGGCTTCCACCTCGGTGCCGACCCGCACGATACCGTTTTCATCCAGATCCTTGAGAGCCTCTTCACTGACATTGGGAATTTCGCGCGTCAGTTCCTCAGGCCCGCGTTTGGTGTCTCGTACTTCCGTCTCAAACACCTCTATGTGAATAGAGGTATACACATCATCGGCAACCAGCTTCTCGGAGACGATAATCGCATCCTCAAAGTTGTACCCGCGCCACGGCATGAAGGCAACCATGACATTCCTTCCGAGAGCAAGCTCACCGGTGTCGGTGGCATGTCCATCGGCCAAAACGTCCCCGGCTTTAACCTTCTGACCGGCGGAGACACAGATTCTCTGATTGATGGTAGTGTCCTGATTCGATCTCTCGAATTTGACAAGCTCATAGGTATCTGTCTCCATCAGGCCCAGTATGTCTTCCGTATCACCGCTTTTTTCTTTGCGTACGACGATCTTTTTAGCATCCACTTTCTCGATAACACCCGGGTTTTTGGCAACGATCATACATCCGCTGTCAACCGCGGCACGATTTTCGAGACCTGTTCCGATATAGGGAGATTCGGTCACCAGCAGTGGCACGGCCTGACGCTGCATGTTAGAACCCATCAGCGCACGGTTGGCATCGTCATGTTCCAGAAACGGGATCAGCCCCGCGGCCACACTCACCAGCTGCATGGGTGAGACGTCGAAATAGGAAATATCTGTAGGAGGCACCAGAGGGAAATCACCTCTGTATCGGGCGAATACCACATTCTCGGTCATCATTCCATTCTCATCGACCGGTGTGTTGGCCTGAGCGATCTTGTAGTTATCTTCCTGATCGGCGGTTAAGTACTCAACCTTTCCAACCAGCCCACCGTTTTCGGTCTTCTGGTAGGGTGTTTCGATAAACCCGAATTCGTTTACCCGCGCAAATGTACTCAATGATGCGATCAGACCGATATTGGGACCTTCCGGCGTCTCAATAGGACAGAGTCGTCCGTAATGCGTATGATGCACGTCACGGACCTCGAAACCCGCCCTCTCTCTTGTAAGACCACCAGGTCCCAGCGCACTGACACGCCTCTTATGCGTAAGCTCCGACAGTGGGTTGGTCTGGTCGAGAAACTGCGACAGCTGCGATGAGCCGAAAAATGCCTGCACGACGGTGGAAACGGTCCTGGCGTTAATCAGATCCTGAGGCGTCAGGTTTTCGGTATCGCGCAGACTCAAACGCTCGCGGATGGTACGTACCATCCGGGTGAGACCTACGGTAAATTGTGCACTCAGCAGCTCCCCGACAGAACGCACACGGCGGTTACCCAGATGATCGATATCATCGATGAAGCCTTCACCGATACTCAAACCGATCATGTATTTGAAAGCCGCAACAAAATCTTCTTTGGTCAGAGTGTTAACACCTTCCGGGTGCTTGATGTTTAGACGAGTATCAACCCTGTATCGTCCGACATCACCCAGATCATATCTCTTTTCATCGAAGAAAAGCCTCTGAACCAGGTTTCGGGCAGTTTCCACATTTGGTGGATCGCCGGGACGCATCGTGGAGTATATAAACAGAAGCGCTTCTTCTTCCGATTTGGTGGAATCGGCGGCGATGGTGTTTCGAATAATCATGTTTTCCGGATTCGGCACATCGCTTAGAACCGCCACCGTTTTGATTTCAGCATCGATCAGCGCCTGCCATTTTTCCTCGGTAACAGTCTCGTTGGCATCGATGATTATTTCACCGGTTTGGGTACTGAATACGCTTTCGGCGATTATTGAACCAAGCAATTCTTCCTTATTATCTTCACTGATCTCGTATTCTTTTGAATTGTAGAAGACATGAAGGATATCTTCATCGGTGGAAAAACCTAATGCCCGCAGTAGAATGGTTGCCGGCATTTTCTTGCGCCGGTCAATATTCACCGTCATCACATCATCCATGTCCATGAGTATCTCGACCCAGGAGCCACGCTGCGGGATGATACGAGCAGTGAGAAGCTTTTTTCCGCTCGGGTGAGCAACTTCATCAAAGGTGATACCCGGTGAGCGATGAAGCTGACTGACGATGACCCTTTCGGCACCATTTATGACAAATGTACCCCGTTCGGTCATCAACGGTATTTCACCGATATACACCTCATTGGTGATTTTCTCGACGAATTTTTTCGTCTCCCCATCCTGCTCATAAACCAGCAGCGACATATCAACCTTCAGAGGAGCAGCATACGTCATGCCTCGCTCTTTGCACTCTCTGAGGCTGTATTTGGGTACGCCGAGCTTATATCCGTCATATTCCAGCGAATAATATCCCTTGACATCATTCACGGGAAACAGACTTAAAAAAGCGCCGTGGAGTCCCTCTTTCTTTCTCAGTCGCGGAGGAATATCCTGTTGAAGAAAAGCTTCGTACGACTGGGTCTGGATCTCCAGCAGATTGGGCAGATCCATTACATGCGCGCTTCGCGAATAATTTCTACGGTCTGACATTCGGCTATCCCCTAGGCTTCAGTGGGATTGATCAATAGGAATAAATGATCTTGGATACAAGAAAAGACACGAAACGTGACACAGCGGGGAAAATTCTTTTCCCGCGTGTTACGTTCCGTGTCACGGTATTCAACAGTAATCGGGCATACACAGTGTATAACTATATGTCACCTTTACCATTTGAGTAGATGTTGAAAAAAGGATCTTACTTAATTTCAACAGAAGCACCAACTTCTTCCAGCTGCTTTTTGATAGCCTCTGCGTCTTCTTTGTTAGCCCCTTCCTTAACAGGCTTTGGAGCGCCCTCAACCAGATCTTTTGCCTCTTTAAGTCCCAGACCGGTGATCGCGCGTACAACCTTAATAACCTGAATTTTCTTTGCGCCGGCTTCTTTGAGAACCACATCAAACTCAGTCTTCTCCTCTGCAGCAGCTTCTCCTCCGCCTGCACCGGCGCCCGGAGCCGCGGCAACTGCAACAGGAGCGGCTGCCTGAACATCGAACTTCTCCTCGATAGCCTTGATAAGTTCGGACAGTTCGAGGACAGTCTTATTCGAAATAGCCTCGATGATCTCCTCATTGGTCAACGTAGCCACAGTCTAACCTCCATAAAAAAAGTGATACGTGTATTTTTTCTCTATTATTCGGCTTCTTTTTTCTGTCGCACGGCATCCAGTGTTCTGACAAACTTGCTCATAATACCGTTGAGCGAGCCGGCCAGATTTGTCATCGGCGCCTTTAATACGGAAAGAAGCTGTGCAAGAAGGACTTCACGGCTTGGCAGATTCGCCAGCTGGTCGGCCTGCTCGGCATCGAACAGACTACCATCGACATAGGCGACTTTCAAGTCGAGAAGATTCTTAAATTCCTTACGGAAATCCTTAATGATTTTAGCCGGCCCGGTGGATTCCTCCTGCGTAACAGCCACTCCCGTAGGTCCCTTAAGAAACGGAATCAGCTCACCCTTTTGATCCCCACATCGCTCAAGAGCAATGCGTGCGAGAGTGTTTTTTACCACCAGGTACCGTGCACCCTGTACGCGAAGATTGCTGCGCAGCTTGGTGACTTTTTCTACATCGACACCGTTAAAGTCGGTCAGGTAAATGCCGGTAGCATTTACAAACTCCTTTTCCAGTGCCTCGATTACTTGTGTTCTTTCGGTTCGCGTAGACATCGTTCAGTTACCTCTTTTCAGCATGTGGGGGTTTTCCCCGGCGACAGCTCAGCTAATATGCTCTTTACTTCAGCTCGGCCGCGTTTACACGCAACCCCTGCCCCATCGTACTGGTCAACGTTACTCTTTTGATATAGGCACCCTTGGCCGCAGCAGGCTTCGCCTTGTTTACCGCCTCCATAAATGCTTTGGCATTATCAATCAGTTTATCAGTTTCGAATGAGAGCTTACCCAGAGGAGCATGAAGGATACCGGCCTTCTCGACCCTAAATTCCACACGCCCCTTCTTTAGCTCCCCGATAGCCTGGCCAATATCCATGGTTACCGTCCCGACCTTGGGATTAGGCATCAATCCGTGCGGCCCGAGAATCCTACCGAGCTTGCCTACAACCCTCATCATATCAGGAGTGGCCACAACAGCATCAAACTCCAGCCATCCCCCACTGATCTTTTCCGCCAGGTCTTCTCCACCGACATAATCGGCCCCCGCTTGCTCTGCTTCCTTAGCCTTTTCTCCCTGAGCAAAGGCCAACACACGAATAGTTTTACCCAAGCCGTGTGGTAAGACCGCGGCACTTCTGACGGCCTGGTCACTCTTTCGAGGATCGACACCGAGATTTACCGCAATCTCCAGAGTCTCATTGAATTTCACCGCCGAATTCGATCGCAGAAAATCGATCGCCTCCGAGACTCCATACTCTTTGGTTTTATCAACCTTTTCCCGGACATTTCTCCAATTCTTACCATGCTTCATGATCCAACCGGCTCCACTTCACTGATTGCATTAAACGACTTTTACACCCATACTGCGCGCAGTACCCGCAACCGTATTCATCGCGGCTTCAACACTGGCAGCATTCAAATCCGGCATCTTAATCTCAGCAATCTTTCGTATCTGATCCTGAGTGATACTACCGACCTTTTCCTTGTTCGGTGCACCCGAGCCCTTCTTCACGTTTATTTCCTTAAGAATAAGCACCGATGCCGGCGGAGTCTTCGTGATAAAGGTAAATGACCTGTCGGCATATACCGTAATGACTACCGGCGTGACCATTCCCTGGGCATCTTTGGTCTTTGCATTAAACGCCTTGCAAAATTCCATAATGTTTACACCATGCTGCCCCAGTGCAGGACCAACCGGTGGTGCCGGATTAGCCTGCCCCCCAGGGATCTGGAGCTTGATCTGGGCAATAACTTTTTTAGCCAACTTCCCAACCCTTTCGTTAGGACATCATGATACTTAGCTTATCGGATTCACGTGCATGAAATCGACCTCCACCGGTGTGGAGCGACCAAACACGCTCACCATCACTTTCACCTTCCCCTTCTCGGGGTGAATCTCATCAACCGTTCCGTCAAAATCTTTAAACGGACCTTCCTTTATCTTGACCGCATCACCGATTTCAAACGGGACCTCCGAGATTTCCTGCTGAGCGGTTTTTTCCGTCTGCCCCAGGATTCTTCGGATTTCTTCTGGACGCAGAGGCTGCGGCTTGTTGCCACCGACAAACCCACTTACGCCATTTATGTTGCGGATGAAATGCATGGTCTCCTTGTTCAACTCCATATTGACAAGAACATAGCTTGGAAAGAATTTCCTGGTCGTTTTGATCTTTTTTCCATTCTTTACCTGCACCACATCCTGTGTGGGCATAAGCACCTGATCGATTAACCCCTCCATATCCCCTGAGTCAATAAACTCCTGGATATATTGGGCGACCTTTGCCTCCTGGCCCGAATATGTTTGAACAACAAACCATTGCATTGCCATCGTATAATCCTGTCAGATAAATGCGCGCGACGATCTACAGATTGAGAAAAAGCCCCAACAACTGACTTAAACCTATATCAAAAACCTTTACGACAATCGACACCGCGATACTTAACACCACCACCAGGGTAGTTGCCCCGACGACTTCACCACGAGTTGGCCAACTCACCTTGGCCATCTCGTATCGAACACCCTTTAAATACTGCATTATTTTCTGCATTGGCCAATCTCACATTAAGAACGCAGGCCTGGAGGGACTCGAACCCCCAACCAATGGTTTTGGAGACCACTACTCTGCCAGTTGAGCTACAGGCCTGTTCTCCGAAAAGTCGATAACTGCTCCCCACACAAGGAATGCTTAAAGGCAAAACCCCTTACATCCCACTACTTGCGGCCTGCCATTGTCCTTAGCGGGATTCTTTATGCATTGTCCGCTTACGCTCAAACGGGCAGTACTTCTTGTATTCCACACGCCCGGAGTGCTTCCGTTTATTCTTGGTTGACATGTAATTACGTTGCTTACATGACGTACATTCCAGGGTAATCTTATCTCTGGGCATCTTTACTCCTCAAGATACTTTTTCATCACTCTACGATATCGGTGACAACACCGGCTCCAACCGTACGTCCACCTTCACGAAT
>CAYQOU010000085.1:0-14698 GCA_964419255.1 uncultured Fibrobacterota bacterium
AGGGACTCAAGCTTCTGGGCTATGAGGTGGCGGAAGAGGGGCCCTATGATGATGATGTCTACCGGGCGCATCTGCAGTACATGGCAACCGTCCCCCCGGCAGACCCGAAGGCGCTGAATGAGCTTGAGGATGAAGATGGGAAGATGAAATATGTCGTAAAAAAGGATGACAACCTCGGCATGATAGCGCACAGATTCGGACTTCCCTCATGGAAATATCTGTACGAGCTTAACCGCGGAAAAATAGGTGATAATCCGGACATGCTGCCTGGTGACATAAAAATCTGCATTCCACAATGGGACAGCACCGGTGGGGATGAAAAAATCGAGGCGAAAGGCGCAAAGGCGTTTACTTACACCGGTGGGCTTCGGTACTGGTACGTATGGATGCCCTACAGTGTTACCATGACCGATATGAAAGGTGAACTGTATCGGGAAAACGATGACTCGGCACAGCAATCGGAGACATTTGAGACCGAAAAGGAGTATATTGTTACGCGCAAGGATCGGGAGTGTGTACTGGTGCGTGGAACGATACAAAGCGCAGCCGATATCAAAGTACTTGTGCCTGGGGCGCCGGATAAAAGATTGTTCATCAACGAAAACGAATTCGTCTAGTCGTCGGAGCAGCTATGAATTATGAATGTAGAACGGTTAAACCGGCCGTACCGATAATCTGGGCCGATGTTCGGGAATGCGTGGTAGATTGTCACATGCACATCATGAGCGGAAACTGTACCCCGATGCCGCTTTTGTGGAACCAGGGAATCCCGAATATCGTCGACAGGTGGCTTCTGATGTCGGGGGGCGGGCTTGCCGGGAGAGCGGGAGACGCCGTAAAGTGTGCGGAAAAACGCATCGAATTGATCCAGGATCTTGCTCAAGCGCTGGTACGTCGATACGGAATCATTCGGATCGGTACTATCGAAATGGCCGAGGATATCGCGGTTAATAGTATCGTGTATACCGCAATGCTGCTGCGACGAGTCAGCGAGGTTGGTTTTGACTTCGCGCACTCTCTTTCCGACGGTGTCATCGATTTTGCATCATCGAGCCTCGAGTTTATTTATGCGTCACTGGAAACAGGAGCCTCTTTCAGTCGTGGAAAATCCCGCATGATATCGGGAGTCGCTCACAGGTTGGAGGAAAGCCGCAATGCTTCATCGACGGACGGTATCATCGGCAAATTTCTATCTTTATCGAGTACGATCAATCAGAAAATTCTGGAAGGGGCCGCAGGCGCTTTTGATGGGGTTGCAGATGGGCTCGATTATGTGGCGGATCTTACTAATGACCTCGCCTCGCAGGTGGAGAAGCTGGGACAGAGCATCCACGGTATGCTGGAGCGGATGAAGATAGAAAGCGCGGTTGTTATCTATCTGAGTGCCATGAATCTGAAAAAGCAGATCGAGCACCGTAGTGACATGCATATAGAGGAGATCAAGGGGCGGATAAGAAAGCTTGACAAAATCATCGACCTTGCCGCCATGAACGTTACGCGTATCATAAATTCAGTGTCTCCCATTCTGCACATGCTGGATATACAGGGGGGAAGCGCCGCAAGCATTG
The DNA here is from genome assembly GCA_964419255.1 of uncultured Fibrobacterota bacterium. Classification (GTDB taxonomy): domain Bacteria; phylum Fibrobacterota; class Chitinivibrionia; order Chitinivibrionales; family CAYFVL01; genus CAZPHU01. The sequence continues at coordinate 1,569 of CAYQOU010000085.1, forward strand.
CCGATAGTGCGGTGAAGGGGAGTGCTGCGAAATGGGGAGCACAGACCGAATCGACATTTTTTCCCCTTATCGCGCTTGGTATGGATATGGAATACAGTGCCCTGTGTGGATATGGCGGAGAAAAAATATACCACGAGACCAATAGAAAGTATTTGAAGCGTGAGTTTGTAACCGGTCCCGATGGCCAACAGTTCCCGATGTATTTTGAATGCTCACCCGATCATACACCACGCGATGGGGAGCACTACCGCATAAAGGAGGGGCGCTTCTTCTACTATTACAGACGGACAAGCGCATCCGATCGGGGAGTAGCCCACTGGATGCATGAAAAAGAACCGGAGCTGTTTAAAAACTGGGACGACCAAGTAAACGAATGTAAGAGCGCGGCGAAGGCGTATCCCTGGAAGGTGTTGAACCTATTTCATTTTGAGCCGCGGCGTTGGGATGCAAATCCCAGCTATCCGTTCAAATATGTTGTAAGCCCCAACGACAAACCGGGCAGCATCACGGCAGACAAACTGTTCATCGGATTTAAGATGTATCCGCCGCTTGGATACCGTCCCTGGGATATCAAGAGACTGCCGGGCCTAAAAACTTTTTTTGCCGATTGCGAAAGTAAACAGATTCCAATCATATCACACTGCAGTCCGGGAGGCATGTGCACGCACGAGCGGGAGTTCTATTTTGATTTCGACAGACATAATATTGATAGGAAAAACGCCGGGAACCCTGGTGCCGAGTATGAAGACATTTCCGATGAGAAAGCGCGGCGCACGCGCTATTTTCAGGAAGAGTATACCTCTCCGGCTGCGTGGAAAAAAGTGTTGACCCACCACCCGGATCTCAAGCTATGCCTTGCCCACTTCGGCGGATCCGATTTCAAGAAGAACCTTGCCCAGTCGGGCTGGCCTTTCTCATTCGATACGCAATCTCCCGATTCCTGGCCGCTGTGGAACAGGGAAATTATCGACCTGATCGTTTCGCATGAAAATGTTTATACGGATTTGTCCTATTTCTTCGCGCTCTTTACCGAAAAGAATATACGAGTCGACTGTATCGCCACGTTCAAGGAGGCGTTAAAGAATGCGATCGCATCAAATACCCGGCTGGCGAACAGAATATTGTTTGGGACGGATTGGTACATGATTCTGATGGACAACACCGATTACAAAACAAGTTGTTCACGAGCAAAAGAGGTGATCGACGACATCACCAGGCAGCTCGAGAAGGAGTGTGTTTTTCCATTGAACAGTATTGATCTGTGGACCCGATTTAGCCTCATCAATCCATTTCGATTCTACGATTTCAGCGCTATCCGAGAACCGTACAGTACCGCTTTGAATATGGCAAAAGTGAAAAAAAATAAATTAGTACCTGCAAAAATCGCCATCGAAAAGATGCAGAAAAGAATAGATACTCTGCTGCAGCGAGGAAGAGTATGAGACAAGCAAAAGGCAAGAAATTTGTACTAACCGGCATACTGGTATTCACAACACTATTCGTATGTCGGGAGTGTGCGATTATTTTTTCGGAAGGAGATCCGATCGTGGATATATCAACTCTCAACCCTCTGGCCGACTCGGCCGACATGCGCCCCCAACTCATAGCCATGAATCGGGAGATTTTTGATATCTTCTCGGTTCCGGTTGCAAACGCGGTGGCGACACTGGACAGAAACCAGTCGTTAACCTTGATAGGATTAGAGAATGAAGAGGCCAAATACACGATCGTGAAGTCTCGGTATATACCACAAGTCAGCGGAGGTGATTTGGAATATGCACCCGTATTCGCTGAGAATCGCATTGCATATACACAAACACGCCGATTTGTCCTCTTTGATCTGGAAAAAAAGACATTCGAGAAATATCTCGGCGCGATACCTATGCACGAAACGATTAAGTCGGTTCGAAACTTAACTACTTCACCGGAAACCTTCCTGCTGGAAATAAATAAACCGGACAAAATTGATCCACGCAGCGACGTTGCCGAGGAGCACGCATTGGAACTGCGTAAGGTGGCCGTGATCGATACCGGCTATGAGAAGGAACTGAGTGTCCTCAAAACGATAGAAATTCAACGGGAAAATACGCACATAATTTCTCCTACTACCTGGTGTTACGCGCAGGGGGTATTGTTTGTCCATGATTTACCTACCGGTCATCTGAAATCATATGATCAGGACTTGAATCCGGTCGATCACCCGTTTGTCCAGATGTTCAACGACAGTGTGCCGATATTCAGGGAACTGGATCAGCTGGTTGTTCACCCCGAGCTGTCGATGGCTGTTATGGTTGAAATAGATAAAGAAGCTCGTCAGAACTACAAGGTATGGATCGCACGATGGGATGGTGACGAGCCGAAGATGACGCCTGTTTTGGGAATAGTGAATGAAATTTACTGCTCCGACTTTCAATTTTCGCCTGATGGCAAATGGATGGTATACCGTGACGAAACCGAAGATGATTACAACCCGACGTTTATTGCCCATCCCATAGACCCTGCCAATCCACTTTTTATCGGAAAACCGGTGCGTCTTGGCAAGATGGTGCGCGAAAACGCCACCCTGCGGTCAACCGCCTGGACCACACGCCCTCAGAGCTTTGTAGCAAACGACGGACTGGTGTTGCAGCGGTGGATCCTGAAAGGAAAGTAATGATCGAAATGGGACGGATCAAGACAAACCCAAGGCATCACTCGCCGGGCGGGGAAATATGGCAAATACACAGGAGAATCGCTGTTTGACAAGAAAGGATGGCGTGTACTGAGGGATCCCCTGGGTAGACTCTCTTCAAAGGCGCCGGCCAAATCAAACCATCTCTGCTCGGCTGTTTCTCTGAATACCACCGTCGTTGGGTATGGGATCGTACCGATGACATTTGCCCCTGCTAAGGGGCACAGGCTTAATGCTATTACTCCCTTTCAGCGGCCGGGCCCGCGTTTGCTCTTCCCCTTACCAGGGAAGGCTGAAAGTGGTGAGTCGGGGGAGGCCGAAAGGGGAGGGCGGTTTATCCGCTCACCTTATCTGCTCAAAGCCAGGGTGGCTGCTCCGGCAAACAAGACCGCGGCCGATATAAAAAGCCGCATCAGAGCAGCCCGTCCCGTTACTTCCCTGAAATAAAACACCCCCCAACTTACCCCTACAAAGAGGGCCAGCTGCGTCATGGCAAATCCTGTACCGTATCCCAGATGCAGAAGCGCAAAAAAACTTCCTACATTACCCACATTCCACAGGATTCCAGACAAAATTCCCCAGAGAAAAACAGGCTTATAGACGGGGGGACGAATCGCGTATCGGATGACTATTCCCCCCAGAAGAATTCCTAAAGCCATTCCGGGCAGAAATTCGAAAGGCGACTGTGCCGACAGATTTAACGGGATCAGATAGGCACCAAAAAAAAGCCCCGCCAGGATGCTAAACGGGCTCCATCTGCCATTTTCATCCCCATTGCTTTTACCACCAACCGTCGAGAGGCCGACGATTGCTATCAGCAGTAGCACAAGGCCTCCGATTGCGGCCAACGGAGTGGAGTAGATGTCTCCCAGAAATAGCTTTCCCCATAATGCGGCCGTTATCACGGCAATCACAACCCACCTGGCGCTGCCTGCAGCCAGCCCCTCACGGCGCACCGCATAGAAGCTGCAAACGCTGCCCGCTGTCCAGCACAGCCCCGAAAACAGACTCAGCCATGAGAAATGAAACCCTCCAAGCCGGAAGGCTGCACCGATGGTTGATATCGCCACACCGATACTGCTGAGCCATTGATAGTACAGCGGATCACACCGGTTAAAACGGCGCAGGGGCACCAGATAGGAGCCCCAGGAGAAAACGGTGAAGATCACGGCAATATAGCCCGGATTTATTTCCATAAAAACCTGATCGCTAAAGTTGAGTCCGATTGTCGGTGAGGTGCCGGATGAGATGTCTGGAAGGCCTCTTTTTACCCGCCTGCTGTCTCCGAACTGTTAATCGTTACCTTTAATGACGGCCCGTTAAAATAATAAATACAGGAAAAGTTCGCATCATTCGATTCCCTTTTTTTTACACATGCAAAACTCAGGTTTTTCCTTTTTCCAGAAAGATATCCTCACATGAAAGACAGCACCAGGATGAAGGCAGGCAATGACAAGAGTGTCGATATGACGATAATACTCCCGGCCAGAGAATCATCTGCACCAAGTTGCTGCGCCATGACAAAAGATGACACCGCGGTCGGACAGGCCAGGTAGAGCAGGGCAATCTGGTATTCGGTGTGCGGGATATCGATGATCAGGTTTACCAGGAACAAAAAAAGAGGGCCCACTGCCACCTTTATCAGTCCCGCGGCAGTTGCGCTGAGAGAGTGGCCCTTGATGGCTCCCAGGTTCAGAGAGGCCCCGATTGCCACAAGCGCCAGCGGCAGAGAGGTCCGTCCGAGCAGGTCCAGGGGACGGCCGAGCATGACCGGCAGTGACAGGCCGGTAAAGGAAAACGTTATCCCTGCGATGCAGGCGACCACCAGAGGATTCGACAGGACACCTCCTGCCATGAACTGTACACGGCCGATAACCGATTGACCGGCTGATTTCCGTCCGGCCATAAGTATTATCACCGAGACGATATTGTACAGGGGGATGGTTGGAGCCAGTCCGAGCACCGCGATCGTCTCGATGTTTTGGGATGCCGAGGGGGGAGCGTCTGTCAGAGCAAACAGCACCACCGGTAAACCGATGAATGCCAGGTTTCCCCGAAACGCTCCCTGCATAAACGCCGAAAGAGAGGGCGGGGGAAGTCGAAAAAGCGCACCCGTGATGCGGGCGAGCAGCAGCGATAACATTGCCCCGCCAAATAGAAGCCCGATCAGCCATGCCGCAGCCGACCAGGTAATGGATGCTTGGGAGAGCTTGAGAAAAAGAAGCGCCGGTAGTGTTATCCAGTAGACCATCCGATTGAGATTATCGAAAAAGCATCCAGGAGCAAAGCGGGATGAGCGCAGCACAGCACCCAGAATAACCAGCAAGACCAGAGGCGCGAGAGTATTGATAATAAACATTTGAGTTCTTTGTCTGACACCAGTCCTCCTTCCCTCCCGTGTGCGGGACGCGAAGACGGGACGGGATAGGGAAGAGGAAAAGCACATACAGAGTCGAGTATGGACGGCATTCAATGATGCAAATATAAATAGATACTGTCATGGCTGGTGGTATCATATCAGGTGGTTACAAAGAACAGGCATGCCGACCGGTTTGATTGCGGACATAAGGCTTTCGTTAAAAAAACGAACACTTACAACAAAAAATGCCCAAAATCGGCCTATAGCAGCCGATTTTGGGGCATGAAATGGGACTGAGAAGGTTTTTAAAACAGTTTTAGCTGAGTCTGGCCCAGTCGAATTCGGCTCCTGCCCCCCAACCCATCCCCGGATTATGCAAGATCGTCTCTGAGCGAACGGGCCGCAAGAACCATGGCGCGCAGCGATTCTCGTGTTTCTTCCCAGTCTCTTGTTTTCAGGCCGCAGTCGGGGTTGACCCATATCTGGCTCTTATCGAAAACCTCCAAGGCGTTGCGTACCACCTTTTCCATGTGGGCAGAGGATGGTACCGATGGCGAATGTATGTCCCAGACACCCAGGCCGATCTGCCTGTCGAATGAGATGTCGGCGAAATCTTTCAGGATTGCCACATCACTTCTGGATGCCTCGATAGAGATAACATCGAAATCCATACGTGCTATCTGCTCGATTATCTCTCCAAACGATGAATAGCACATGTGTGTGTGTATCTGCGTTTCCGGACTGACCGAGGTGGCCAGATTAAAGGCCCTGACGGCCCAGGTAAAATATTTGCCCCAGTCACGCTTCTTGATCGGCGCATGTTCGCGGAATGCCGGCTCATCCACCTGAACTATCCGGATGCCTGCCTGTTCATAATCACGGATTTCATCCTTGAGACCCAGGGCGATCTGGTAGGCGACCTGCTCCTGGGATACATCCTCCCTGACAAAACTCCACGAGATGATCGTGGCCGGCCCGGTCAACATCCCCTTTACGGGTTTTGGTGAATGCTTCTGCGCATAGTCGATCTCCCGCAATGTCATGGGCTCGGCACGATACACATCTCCGTAAACGATGGGCGGCCGGTAACCGCGGGTACCGTAGGAGAGAATCCAGCCCTTCGATGTGGTTGCAACCCCCTGAAGTTTTTCGGCGAAATATTCCACCATATCTGTTCTCTCGTATTCGCCATGCACAAACACATCCAGCCCGACTTCCTTCTGAAACGAGATGAGTTGATCTATTTTATTGTTTATAAATGACTTATACTCTTTGCCAGACACATCACCTCTGCGAAAAGCCGCCCGCTTTCTACGGATATCCGCCGTCTGTGGGAAACTGCCGATGGTTGTGGTGGGAAACGGCGGAAGATTTAAGACTCGTTTCTGCCTTTCCACCCGTTTTGGGTAGGGCACCGAGCGGTTAAAATCGGCATCGGTCAGAGACTGGATACGCTTCTGGACATCTTTGTTCAGGCCGTAGGCGGAGCTTGTCGAGGATTCCGGCTCGTTGCTCTCATCATGAAGCGTAGCGATTGTTTCCAGCTCCTCGAGGCGCTGATCGGCAAAAGCCAGCTTGTCCAGAAGCTGGGGCGGAAGATTTTCACCCGCGGTGGTTACCGGCAGATGATACAGAGGGGCGGCATTTGATACCGACAGATGCTGAACATGCTCGTAAAGCTCATCCAGAAGGTTCATTTTCGCCCCGATATCGCTACGCCACACATTACGTCCATCCACCACCCCGGCGATAAGCATCTTGTCGGAAGGAAACCCATGTTTGCGAATCTGTCTTAGATTCGATTTTCCGTGGACAAAATCGAGTCCCAGCGCCGATATGGGCAGATCGTAGAGGTCGGGCAGAAAATCGACGCCCTCATAGTAGGTCATCATGTTTATGCGGCAGGATGTATCGCCGATGATATCGTAGGCTTTCTTGATAAGTGACACTGTTTTCTTATCGGTATCCAGCACAAACGCCGGCTCATCTATATGAATCTCGCTGAGAGAGGAAAGCATCTTTCGATAGTTTCGGGCCAGGGCCATAAGCATCGGTTCGAACCGCTCCGGGCTCACACCGCGACTCAGACGCAGAAACGTGACCGGTCCGATAATCGACGGTATCCCCAGTCCAAACTCCATAGCCGTTTCCTTGGGCTTGTTCCAGTGCACACTCAGCTCATCGGGCTCGATTCCCGAAAGGTCGGGCATCAGGTAATGATAATTGGTGTTAAACCACTTGGTCATGGGGAGAGCATCGGCACCACGACACAGCTCATAGTATTGTGTGGTGTTTTCGGGCCGATAGATACCAAAGACGATTGCTGTGTCAAGCATCGCATCATAGCGGGTCATCTCACCGACCGGAAAGGAGTCGATTCGACCATCGTATGTGGTCAAGATTGCCCTCTGAAGCTCGTCGAGCGCGGCGCGCAGCTGTGCCTCGCTGATTGTTCCTGTGAAAAAAGATTCAACCGATTTCTTATACTCCCGGTTTGCACCGATTCGGGGATATCCGTAAGCATATGTTCTCATGAATGAAAATTCCTCTTACTGTTCGGGTTGCAACTCCTGCTTTGCTCGTATCATGGTCAGTAACATCTTGAATGGCTTTTTGGCATCCAGCGCATGGGGGATACCGGCCGGCATGATAATCATCTGTCCAGCCGATACCGTCTGAGTGTGGCCCCCGATGGTAATCTGGGACTGGCCATCCAGGATATGCACCACCGCATCGAAAGGGCTGGTGTGCTCGCTCAATCCCTGCCCGGCATCGAAAGAAAACAGGGTTATGTTGCCGATACCCTTATCGATGAGCGTCTTGCTTACGACCGCCCCATCGGCATAGGCAACCGACTCCACCAGATCAAATGGTTTCCCCTTGGGTGCATGTGTCTTCTGTGCCATAACTGCTCCTGATAGAAACTGAATGATTAAGACGACATTGTAGGCGGATACGTTAAAACAGTTTGCTAGATTGCAATTACCGTGCCCGTGAGGAATAGAACCGATTGGCCGATACAAAAGTGTGTGCGTGTCGCTTTCAAAACAAAACACTTCTCTTGGCCTCGGGGCGCCTACCCACTTCTCGGGCCTGGATGTAACGTCTTCTTACTGGAATACGCTTTGCTTTTTATAACAATAGAAGCAGGGCGTTTCTCTCGGCGATCCTGGAGGTGTCTCGGAGCAAGTAGGTCGCTTCGATACTTCTGCCTTGGAGGAATCGGGTGCTTTGGGCAACCGGGCGATTTATCCGCTGGGAGCCGCTCAGCTCAGGTAAAGAGAGTCTGCAGGTATGCGCCGACGGAACATACCACCGAAAGGCAGGGCAACATGGGACGACAGACACTCAGCAGAATACGGCCCGCCAGTCTTAAATCCTGGTCGACAATGGTGGGATTGGTGGTTTTTGGGGCACTTCTTTATCTCTGGCAACCAGATCCTTTCATGGATCGGGGCTTTGAGCCTGTCACCTTCACCTTGTGTGGAAGTGGCTGCCAGCTTTCGGAGCCGATCGAGGGGCCGGGAAAGGTGGCTGTCGGGTGGGAAGGTGGTCCGATATCCACAGCTGGCATGGTTCGTCTGGTGGCCCGACGTGAGCGGCAGAAGCAGAGGCGTCATCGGCAGCAGATTCCCCAGAGGCTGGAGGTTCTGGACAACTCCATCCACACCAGATCACCCCGATTGGAGGAGAAAATCAGACACAGTGCCAGGCATTCATTCCGGGTCAGCCGGGAGGGGAATGTGTTGGTCGTGCGAATAAGGTAGAGATATCGCCTATCGATCAGCCTACCTTTTCAGGGCATGATTTGCTTATCGACATACAGAAGGGAAGCGGGGTGCTCCGAGAGTATGCGCACGATAGGAAGCGAGCCGTTTTTCTGGAATATGCCCTTGACGATGTCTTTTTTCTCTGCACCGCCTACGATGGTTATCAGTTTACGGGCTGCAATCAGCACACGGGGAGCCAGCGTGATGCGGTCGAAGGGGGCCACCGGGCTTCTAGTCTGCAGCACCGTTGAGCTGCGGTCGGACAGATAGGGTTGGTTGGGAAAGAGGCTTGCGGTGTGCCCGTCACCTCCCACCCCCAAAAAAATCACATCGAAAACGGGGGGCCGGGTCTCAAAGAAGCTGTCAAGGATTTGCTTATAGATTTTTACCGATGAGGCGAAATGGCTCTTTTCGGCCTGCTTGCCCAGGGGTTTGAAGAAGAGACGGTAGGCGGTGCCCCAGTTGCTGCGGTGATCCTCAAACGGCACCATTCTTTCGTCGACCGGAAAAAATGCGGTCTGTCTGCAGTCGGGATGGTTATAAATCCAGAGAGGAAAGAGGTGTCGGAACGTGGAGCCACCGGACAGGCCGACGGTTTTGTTGTGCAGATGGTGGGCAGTCCGGGCGGCGAGCTCATCCAGGGAGTCAAACGGATAAACCGTGGCATTTGCGTTGTGTTTAAACTGGATGGTAGTCTGCATATCAGAACCTCATGCAAATCGTGAGCCAAAGGTTTCGGTAGATTTATGTCATAATGTCTAAAAATAATGTCTTGCCATATTTAAACAGACATATCCAAACAGCGGGGAAAAGGAAAATGGAATCGGTTCGGAAAATCGGTTGCAGAAAAGGAGTCGGAGGGATTGGCACGACATATGCTAGTGGAGGCAGAGATAAGACTTTAGGGGACTCATCAGGCAGGAGGGAAGTATGAGGCCCGAGAACGAAAACATCCTGAGGGCTCTGCAATGCGCCAGGCAGCTGCTTTTTCTGGCCGACAAGGGTGACATGCAACGCACCGATGGAGGCTGTGGTGTGTTGTATGGCATCATTCGTGACAGCGGATACAAAATCCGAGAACAGGCGGAGCTGGAAAGAAGCCAGCACTTTCGAAACGGAACATGGGATGCAGATGAGATGCATACCGGGGAGAAAAAAAGTGTGGCGAAGGCTAAAACGGTTAAACAGAGGGGAAAATCCCCTTGATGAAGCCGGGCGTTCTTAAAGCAGACAGCACTGTTTTGCTGTAACCCACGGTTGTAAACTATACTATAGATCCGATGAAACATTTGTTTTTCAGCACGAATATATTCCAACAAACCAAGGAGGGTAGTCAACATGATCGATAAAACCATGGAAAAGGCGCTTAATTCACAGATGCATAAGGAGATGTATTCCGCCTACCTGTATATGTCAATGTCATCGTATGCGGACAGTATCGGGTTGAAAGGGGTGGCCAACTGGTTTATGGTGCAGTACCATGAAGAGATGATTCATGGCATGAAAATCTACGAGTATATTACCCGCCAGGGAGGACGGCCCTATCTTGCGGCGATAGAGGAGCCGCCTGCCGATTTCGAATCTGTGCTGGTGATGTTCGAAAAGGCTTTGGAGCATGAACAGTTTATCACAAAATCGATACACGATTTGGTAAACCTGGCGATCGAACAGAAGGATCATGCCACGCATATATTCCTCCAGTGGTATGTTACCGAGCAGGTCGAAGAGGAAGAAAATGTGAACGATATTCTGGCTCAAATCAGGCTGGTGGGGGAAGGTAAGGGAGACGGTATCTTTATGATCGATAAGGAGCTGGGGAGTCGGGTGACAAACGTTCCGACCGATTTCAGCAAGGGCATAGAAAGCGCGATGAATGCAGGGCAGTAATCTATCGGCAAAGAAATGATTGTTCCTGAAACCTTTTACGAAAGGAATGGTTTATGATTGATGTGTGGGAATTTGCAAAACAGATCGAGGTTGAGGGGAAGAAATACTACGAGAAGCTTGCGCAGGATTCGGCGATAGGGGAGCTTTCCGGTGTTTTTTCTTTCCTCGCCTCCGAGGAACAGCATCATTGGGAAATCTTCGACTCGATGCAAAATGGACTCAAGACTCCTGAGTTGAAGCAAAGTGATGCGATCGGGGATGCCAAGTCAGCATTCGAGAAACTTTCCAGGCAATTTGACATGCCTGAGGTGATCGAGGATCCCGAGACGGTATACTCCAAGGCGCTTGATCTTGAACACAAAAGTATCGACCTGTATCAGGACGCCCTGCCGAAAGCCGAAACAGACGAACAGAAGGCGGCTATCGAGTTCATAATTCAACAGGAGAAGAAACACGCCCGTATCGTCGAGGCGATTATGGAATTTGTGCGGCGACCCAAGGAATGGCTCGAGGACGCTGAGTGGTATCATCTGGATAAGTACTGATTCTCCGACACTTCCAAAGCCCGAAGCTCCCCGCGGTTTCGGGCTTTTTCAGACCAGCCTGTCTATACTCTCGCTCCGATCTAATTTGAAACATCCGTCGATTTAGCCTGGAACAAGCATTTCCCTGGACACGCAAATTATTGCCTTAACGAGCGTTCTGAAGCCAATTTTAGTTATGGCACAGACGTTGCATAAATCAAAAGAAAACACAGATTGGTTCGTAATTAAAACGTCGGTAACTCAAAAAAGATAGAAGGTGTTGACAATGAAAATGTCTTGGAAAATTGGTGAAGTTAGAGGAATTTCGGTCAACGTGCACGCGACTTTCCTGATATTGCTGGGCTGGATAGCCATGGGGCAGCTTCAGGGAGGGTTTCAGAACGCTCTGCTGGGCATACTGTTCACCATTTCAGTGTTCGCAACCATTGTGCTTCACGAGCTGGGGCATGCATTAGCCGCTGCCCGCTACGGTATACCCACTCGCGATATTACTCTGTGGCCAATTGGGGGCGTAGCGCGCCTGGAGAGAATGCCCCGGGAGCCCAAAGAGGAGCTGGTGGTTGCGCTCGCCGGGCCTGCGGTGAATATAGCACTGATCGTAGCGTTTGCAATACTGAATAATTTCATCTCTCTGTTTTTTTCCCACTACTCTGCAAGTACGCTTGCGGTTGGGTTTTTGTCACAATTGATCTGGGTGAATGGATTTTTGGCCCTGTTTAATCTTCTGCCGGCCTTTCCCATGGATGGGGGGCGGGTGCTTCGTGCATTCCTGGCGATGCGCATGTCATACCTGCCGGCAACCAGGATAGCAGCTTCGGCAGGGCGCATGATGTCGGTGTTGTTTGGTGTAGCGGGTTTTTTCATCCTAAACCAGCCTATGCTGGTTATCATAGCGCTGTTTGTCTGGTTCGCCGCGGGAAGCGAAGAGAGAATGGTGGCCATGCAGGAGAGGTTCGGAAATAGCGCAGATCCCTTCAGTTCTCCGAGGCAGGGCAGACCCACCGTGCATAATGCGTTCAAGGTTTTACGGTATCAGGTTGCCGATGATGAAGAGGTGGAGGATGGCCAATACTGGGAAGAGGGCAAAAGGAAACGGTTTGGGTTTTCTTTTATCGGCAATATGTTTCCCGAAACCGGCTCTCAGAATAAATCCCACCGCGGCACCGATAAAAACTCCCGCTCTCATCACAATGTTCATGTGGTTTTCAGATAATCAATCATCAGAATTTTTACTATATTAAGTAGTTTACAAACAGGGGAGATTATCCTTGTCGTCAACCGGAGTGGTGGTTGGCGACGAGGTTGTTCCTATAATAGTTTGCTTCTCTCGGTTATGGAAAGAGAAGAGTGGCCTGTAACAGCTAATCGGAGTGAGTCCAATGCCCATTTATGAATTCTACTGTCCAAAGTGTCATACGATTTACAATTTCCTCTCCCGCACGATAAACACAACCGACACACCACACTGCCCCGGCTGCAGAACCAATAGCCTTCAGAGAAAGCCCTCCATGTTTGCCATAACCGGCAAATCCGACAGGGGAGAGGATGATCAGATGGATGATCTTCCCATCGACGAAAGCAAGATGGCGGACGCGATGGCCTCTCTTGCCTCGGAAGCCGAGAATATCAGCGATGATGATCCTCGCGCAGCGGCGCAACTGATGCGAAAACTGTCCGAGAAGGCTGGGTTTCAGTACGGGGATGCCTTTGAGGAGGCCCTCAGCCGCATGGAGGCGGGGGAGGATCCCGAGGAGATCGAGGCGCAGATGGGAGATGCTCTGGAGGGTGACGAAACGGCATTTCTCAAGGCCGGCAAAAAAATCGGCAGGAAACTGCCTCCCAAAAAAGACACGACGCTATACGAGATGTAAACGCACCCCATCCGTCCAGCCGCAAAC
>CAYQOU010000086.1:0-13451 GCA_964419255.1 uncultured Fibrobacterota bacterium
GTTCTCGGAGGATAGGCTTTTCTTTCGGGTGGAACAGCATAATCGATTACCTGTAAGATGGGTGTCATTTTCTGTTCTTCGAATTTCGCCTGTTCATACATCGGAAGCACGAATTCAAGCATGGTTTCGTTTATTTTGACATTGCGGAACAACCTGTAGTAACTTAAGGCTTTCTGGGGAATTGAGTCAATGCTCAACAACGACGATGAGTTCTCCTTTCCGTTTTTCAACGCATCCACTCTATTCTTAAATTCGTTTACCGACACTCGAGCCCTGTCAACGATCGGAGTGTTTGCACCATGTATGCGTTTGAGAACTCTATATTCTACCTGTTTTGCCGCAAGCTCACTTTCGAGTTTGGAAAAGGCATCAATCGTAGAGCGCACCTGATTACTCGCCTCAAAGACACCGGTTTTTTCCTGATACCTTTTTAACACATTTTCCGATTTTTCCAGATTTTCATTTATATCAACATATCTTTTTTCGAGAAATTCCCTATCCGCTTTCGCCTTTGATACGTTCAAATCTACTATTTTATCATTCAGATGCTTTACGATGAAGTTGGTCATGTCACTGGCAAGTTGGGGAGTTTTCGCTCGAACACTTATCTCATAGGCGTTATCAATTGTAATTTTCGTCTTTATGATTTCGCGAGTTAACTTGATGGCCTCATGCCGTTCTTTAATTTTGTACACTTCTTGTAAACCAAAACGATCAATGATTTCCTCGATTGATGTTCTACTATAAATGATGGTGTTATAAAGATCCATTTCTGTTTCTTGATCTATGCTTCCAAGCCCCACAGGCAGGACGGAAGATATGTTTTTTACCACGGAAGAGATACCTGCAAGAGAATTGCTTCCCTTTGGAATGATTACAGCTGTGGCTTCATACTCTTTTTCAATAAAAAAGAATACAAAACCATAGGCGGTAAAAAGAGATATGAAAAATGTTAGAAACAGCGTTTTTTTGTGTTTCAACAAAAGTGATACGTAATCCAGAAATTCGATTTTGTAATTCGCCATGAAAAATCTTTGGTAGGTTAGAAAAGATTGAAGTTGAGTCGCTTTAGTCGAATTCGTCTTTAAAATGGAAAAAGAATCAATATATACAAAAATACGACCTAAACCAATACGAAGTCAATTACTACCGTATTGTATTTTCCTTCGGTTTTATCCTGTTATTTTTTGTATTTTTATGCGTTTGTTTATATCCTGTCCAAAAGATGACGATTAAAGGAGTTTACTTTGTATTTGAAAATGTTGTACTGCATTTTTGCAATAGTTTTGACCTCATCATTCGGATTCGATACCAGTAGTATTGATGCCGCCGCTTTAAAAGAAAACATCAGCAGAAGAAAAACTGGTTCGGCCGGGGAGGGGGCCATCGACAATTCCATCGATGAAAGCACCTACTACATTGGCGGGGGTGACAAATTCACCATATCCCACAAGGATATGCCTCTAATCACCTATTATGGTGCTGTTAACAGCAATGGAGACCTTTTTATTCCCAATCTTGGAGTAATTGAATTGGGCAAAATAACTCTCCGGGAAGCAAAACAACTCATCGCCGAGCGGCTTCAAAAACGACTAAATAAAGAGGTATATGTCTCCCTTTCAGAGGTAAAAAATGCAACCATTACGATCACAGGGTCTGTTAAAACACCGGGAACATATGTTCATTCCGGCACATTTCGGCTTTTGGATGCTATTTCGATAGCCAATCAGGATAGCTTACCGCCAATCGAAGAGATGAATTATCGTTCGATTAAATGTGTAAACAGTGGTAACACAGCACATTACGACCTCTACAAATATCTTCTTAGAGGTGATTTATCTCAGAACCCCTACATTTATCCGGGAGATGAAATTATCATTGAACCAGCCAGTGAAAACGTTTATTTGACTGGAGAGGTGATCTCGAAAAATCAATGGATTCCCATTCACCCTGGAGAAGATCTCAAAGATTTCCTTTCTCTGTTTAACTTGAGTGCATCGGCCGATACCGACAAAATTATTGTAAAAAGGTCAGGGCAAAAAACAAGTGAGACAGAAATTATCACCGTAAATTTAGAGCAATACACCCCAGTGGAGCTTCAGGATGAGGATATGATTGTAGTAAGCAGAAAAGAAAACTATCCTGCAGTGCTCCAAATAAGTGTGACTGGCGAAGCTGTCAGGCCCGGACAATACCCGATCCGAAAGAAGGCAATGACAGCCCTGGAACTAATCAAACAGGCCGGAGGCGCCACACAGCATGGTGATTTATCGCGAGCAGTTATTCTCAGACACGGAAAATCCTTTCCTAAAAACCTAACGACCACGGAAGTCCGGCCAGAGATAAACTCCGCCTTTTCCATGTCAAACCTGAAAAAAGACTTTACCGTCATCAGAATAAAGAAAAAAGATATCTATCTTGAACATGGTGATCAGATATTTATTCCTTCCAAAGACGATTTTGTCTACGTCAGCGGCAGTGTTAAAGATCCCGGCGGCATATCCTACAAAGAAGGAAAAAATCTCTCGTACTATCTGCGACAAGCCGGCGGATTCCAAAGAAATGCCGACCGGCACAATGTTGTAGTGGTTTCGAATTACGCGGGTGCTATGGTAACAAAAAGCCTCGACAATATCGAACAAGGCGACATCATTATTGTCCCCGTTTCGCGACAAAACAGGTTCTTATCCAGCGTCTTCCTGCCGCTTCTTCAAGCTGCAGCAACCACGATTAGTGTGATCCTGGCCATCTATTCTACTGCAAACAATTGACCCTTTTGTAACTACCCGCTGGAAAACGGCCCCGACGTTTTGCACAACCGGGGCCAATCATATTTCTCTTATAGCACCCTTGTGTTTCAATGATTTGCAATTAGTTCTGCACGCTCGACAGATGAAACAATTTAGACTATGAGGTATTTCCCTTTTTTATCCACATAAATCGCAATTGTTACCTGTGTTAAGAATAAACCCCCAAAAGGCTTTTTTAGATGCGAGACGTTATTACCCCTTATAACTACTTTAATTTGGTTTTCTAAAGTACAGCATCACCCCAAACTCCCAACCAGTGTTTGTGCATGTTCTGATAAAAACTGTCTACTTCATAAACGACTTAACACTAAACTTCGGCTTGGCCGTCTTAAGCCTCTTCTCTCCCTTTTTGCCCGACCATTTCTGCAGCTTATCGGCAGCACTTTCTGGCTTTCTGCTGCCCCTAGCTTCACCTTTTTTGGGCTTCTCACCGGAAGCTTTTCCCTGGCGATGGGCGCCGGGCTCGGCTTTCATGGATAAGGAGATTCGTTTGAGATCGGCATCGACCGACATAACCGTCACCTTCACTACCTGACCCACCTGTACCACCTTCTTGGGATCATCCACAAACCGGTCTGCAAGCTCTGAGATATGTACCAGGCCATCCTGGTGCACGCCAATATCCACGAATGCTCCAAAATTGGTGACGTTTGTCACCGTCCCCTCCAGCTTCATGCCCGGAGAAAGATGTTCAATCTCGCTTATTTCATCAT
Source organism: uncultured Fibrobacterota bacterium (assembly GCA_964419255.1). Taxonomy (GTDB): domain Bacteria; phylum Fibrobacterota; class Chitinivibrionia; order Chitinivibrionales; family CAYFVL01; genus CAZPHU01. The sequence goes on from CAYQOU010000086.1 coordinate 3,524, forward strand.
CGAATGTGGCATAGGTAAACTCCGCTCGCGGATCCCGACCGGGTTTTTCCAGCTCCTCAACAATATCCTCTATCGTGGGTAGACCGACCTCCTCCGTCACGAATTGTTTCTTATCGATGCTGCGGATTGCTGAGCTGTTGCCGATAAGTCTGTCTACCGTCGTATTAAGCACCTCCGTCATCGAACTTACTACGTTGTAGCGTTCCGGGTGAACGCCGGAATTATCCAGAGGATTCTCTGCGCCGGGAATCCGTAGAAAGCCGGCAGCCTGTTCGAATGTTTTTTCTCCCAATCCGGATACCCTCTTCAGTTCCTCGCGACTGCTGAACGCACCGTGTTTGTTGCGGTGCGCAACAATTTTTGCCGCAATGTTGCGATTGAGTCCCGATACATACTTCAAAAGCTCCTCTGATGCCAGATTCAGATCCACTCCGACCATATTCACGCAACTTTCTACGATTTCTTCCAACGATGATTTGAGCTTCGCCTGATTAACATCATGCTGATACTGCCCAACACCGATAGATTTCGGATCGATCTTCACCAGCTCCGAAAGCGGATCCTGCAGCCTGCGAGCAATCGATATAGCACCCCGCACTGTCAAATCGTGTTCCGGAAACTCGCGACCAGCAACTTCCGAGGCACTGTAAACACTTGCACCCGATTCATTTACGATGAGTGCAATCGGCCTTTTATCTTCCGGATAATCTGCGATAGTCTCTTTAATGAATCTTTCGGTCTCACGACTTGCGGTACCGTTTCCGATTGCAATCAACTCCACTCCGTGTGTATCTATAAGCCTGCGGACGGTATCCGCTGCCTCCCGGATCTTTTTCTGTGGCTCATTAGGATAGATGGTCTGATATTCCAAAAACTTTCCGGTGTTGTCGAGGGCAACCACCTTACAGCCGGTGCGAAAACCGGGGTCAACCCCCAGCACACCCTTTCGCCCCGCAGGAGGCGACAGTAAAAGCTGACGGAGGTTCTCTCCAAAAACCGTAAATGCCTCATCCTCTGCCCTTTGTCGGATCTCTTTTCTGATCTCGGTCTCGGTTGCGGTCGAAAGCAATCGATTTAAGCTGTCGGATATTGTCTTTTTGAGGATTTCTTCAGACGCAGAGCCCGGATTCTTGATAAACTGCTCCTCGAGATACGCCTGGGCACGTTGCTCGGGATAGCCAAGCTCCAGACGTAGAATCTTCTCCCGCTCTCCTCGTAACATAGCCAAAACCCGATGGGAGGGCATCTCCTTTACCCGTTCGTGATGGTCATAGTACATTTCGAATTTGGTCTTCTTCTCGGCATGATCTTTCCTCACCGCAGAAACCATCTCACCCTCTTCCCAGGCAAGCTCGCGGAGCCATTTACGCACCTCGGCATTATCCGCGATTTCTTCCGCCAAAATATCACATGCACCGGCCAGGACCTTTTGAGGTGTATCGAAACCGGCTTCAGTGTTTATAAATTTCTCTGCCTCTCCTTCAAGATCTGCCTCTGACTCCCAAAGATCGACCAGCCAACGGGCGAGTGGCTCCAGCCCCGCATCCAACGCTTTCTTTCCCCGAGTGACCCGTTTTGGCTTATACGGCAGGTACAAATCTTCCAATTCTGTTTTGCTTAGCGTGGAGTTGATCTTTTTCTCCAGTTCTGGAGTAAGCTTATCCTGGGACTTAATCGACTCCAGAATAGTGGCCCGCCGTTCGTCCAACTCCTTATAGTACTCGTACTTATGTTGAAGGTCGCGAAGCTGGATTTCATCCAGCTCACCAGTCCGTTCTTTTCTATATCGTGCAATAAACGGTATCGTCGCGCCTTCATCTATAAGCTCAAGTGTGTTAGTGACTTGAAACGGTTTCAGATTCAATTCACTTATCAGTTGTTCAGTAATGTTCACCAGCAAACTCCAGTTTTTCGATTCAATGGTCCTCTATCTTCTCTTCATTAAAAGCAGACATCAAAGATAATTAATTAGGCAACCAATTTCTACCTACGGTGAGTGGTTCTGTGCGAAAAAGTCGCGCAATACCTTGAAGATACAAGGGTTGGAGCAATTGTGCGAAATTGTACTCCGTGGCATTTTCAGGATTGCACAATCCTTTGTGCCTCAAGAGATTGCGCGAACCGCCACAGTTTAATCACTCGAAGCAGGTCAAGAGAGAAAAGATTCGATATATGTTTAAAGATACGTCCCCGTTCCATGAAGTATTTTTCTATTTCGATTGGAAAATTTATCGAGGTGGGATAACAATTGAGCCTTTTTTGTCGCCCTCCAAGCTACCGCAAGTGGCATAAGTGCCCTTCCTTTCCGAACTTTCCTGGTTATTATGGTTTCCGATTCATAGTGCAATCGGAATCATGGAAGGAATCGTCACGGCAGTGATAATACATGCGATTCTAAATATCCTCTTAGGCAGCAAAAAACTGGTTTAAAAGATTTGACAACAGGAACTTACCGGTATGTTCTTCTACTGGTCACGATGCTGGTGGGTAGACTTTTATGGCACCCTCATCAACTGTCTGCAAACGAAAATGGCACCGTTTTTCCGGCTGCATTCTTTCGCTTAAAGCGTCATTTCATGTGCTCGATGAGCCCGCTTCGTCTCTTGATCCTGCGTATCGTGGAAAACTAATCTCATCTAAAAAGCCAGTCGACCATTTTTGATAAATGGGCTTCTCATGATTTACTTACTAACGGACTGATCTTACATTATTTGCCACATTCATTGGAAGCTGCAGGTAGAAAGTCTTTCCATTTTCACCGTGAGGATCATACCACATCTCGCCACCATGGGCTTTTATCAATCCGTTGGCTATAGTCATTTTCAGCTCTGTCCCGCGCCTTTCCTGTTTCCAGGGCTCGACCCGGCCATGGTGCAGTTTATGAAACAGACGCGCCTTTTCCGAGGAGTCGGGTCTTGACCGGGCAGCCTGAATGGCTACATCAATCGTGGAATAATTTTCTTCCAGATATACAACAATTACTCCTTGACTGGTTATAGAATCCAAAACATTATTCAGAACGTTTTCGAAAACTTTCCTTAATCGCTGCTCATCGGCATGCAGGATTATCTCCTGTCGGTACTCTTCGGATATCAGAATATCGGTGTTATCTGGAACACTAAGGGATTCGATTACTTCATGAATCGTCTTCAGCAGTGGTGTTTGACTGAGCTGGAGACTCAGCTCCCCACTCTCGATTTTGGACACCTCCATAAATGATCCGATAAATTCTCCCAAGCGCTTTCCTTCATCCTTGATTATTTCCAGGAATCGAGATTTTTCCTCAGTGGTAAGATTCATATCCGGCATGAGCATGGTTTCGGCAAAGCCTACGATACTGGTCAGCGGTGCGCGCAAATCGTGAGACACCACCGACATAAAGTCACTCTTCTGTTTCTCTACTTTTTTTAGCTGCTGTTTCAGAAGGTTTATGGTCTGCTGGGCCTCTTTTCGCTTCTCTGTCTCATCATTGAGTCTTCTGGTGCACTCTTCAAGCTCAGCGGTACGCGAGGAGATACGTGATTCGAGGTGTTGGATGGTCTTTATGGCGGACGGTTGTGTAGTCTCTTTCTCATTCTTGCGATTTGCGAGAATTTTGTTGATAGCATAAGGGAGACGGAAAAGTTTGTCTTTTATTACATAATCGGCGGCACCGGCTTTCATCACATCCGTTGCGGTTATGGGATCCAGCATATCACTGACCACGATAAGGGGAATGGACAGTTGTTTGTCCGCAAGAAGCTCAAGCATATCAAGTGCAGTGCCCTCCGGTAGTGAAAATTCTGAAACGATCAGGTCGGGGAAAGTATCGTCGAGCTGAGATTCGGCCTGCTGCAAGTTCTCTACCTGTCGTACAACCAGCTTATCGGAGGATTTGTCCAGCTCTGCGGTTATGCGCATAGCATCATCCGGTTTGCTTTCGATCAACAATATGGATACCTTTTCGGGCATGTATCCCCCGGTTTAAACGTTTTAAAATATTACATTCACCTCAGCAGAAAGCAATGCAGCAAATTTTAAACCACTTTTTCCGCTTCCCCCCGAAAGGTGTGTTTATTTTGGCAAGGCATGCTTTTTGATCTGAATGATTGATGAAATTAAAGATGAGCGGCAGGGTAAAGTATGAAGAAACTTCTTTTCATGATATCGGTGATTATCGTATTGCGACTCATGGGGTGCAGCAGTCCGATGCTCAATGTATATACGTTTGATAGTGCCGCATTGGCCAGAGTAACAGGATTGTCACCCAATGCGGCCAGAGGTGAGATCTTCTTCACCCCGATCCCTAACGAGGGCCTCAGGATAAAAGGACAAATCGAAGGGTTGATTCCCCGACACAGTTATGCAGTATTCATCTATGAAAGAGGCGAATGCCACGATGAGAAATCCATGGGGGCGATCTTCGATCCCGGCAGAAGCGGTTTACATGGGCTGCCTGGACTCTCACCGGGCCAGCACAATGCCGGAGATCTGCCCAATATAACCGCCGATGAGGACGGAATCGCCGAAATCGACTACACCACCGATGCCCTCGGGATCGGGCATTCCTCTTTTTCGGTGATCGGAAAGAGCCTGGTCCTTCATGCGGGGCCAGCCGATTTTACCACCCAACCCACCGGGGGCTCCGGCGATATCATAGCCTGTGGGGTTATCCGGATATGTGAGACACAAAAATAGAATGGAAACATCTCTCTTGGAAAAGGAGTTACCATCATGTTGTGGGATATTATCGACAAGTCTATTGCAGGAGACATTCTTTCGACCGATGAGATAGGCTTTCTTCTGCGGCTGCCGCTTTTTACGGAGGAATCGGCGCTTGTACTCTCTGCAGCCAGGAAAAAAAGCGAAGCCCTCAACAACGGTTACGCGGAGGTACATGCCAGGATTCAGCTCGACCATGCGCCCTGCCCCAACAACTGCTCTTTCTGCTCGTTTGCCAAACGTAATTTTAATGTCCCGCGACACTGGTTGTCACCCGAGGAGATAATCAAGCGGGCACTTAACTACGAAGCCGATCATGCTAATGCTGTTCTCATAAGCGCGACGGCAGCATACCCCTTCGAGCGTTTCATCGAGATGTCCCAGGAGCTTAACAGCGTACTCCAACCGGAAACCATAAAGGTGGCAAACATTGGTGACATCTCCCTGGAACAGGCATTTCGGCTGGTGGACTGCGGCTATGTCGGAGTGTATCATGCCGTGCGCCTGGGAGAAAGTATCGATACGTCCATCACGCTGGACAGGCGCCAGCAGACATTCCGCAATATCAAAGAGGCAGGCTTACTGCTGGGGACCTGCCTGGAGCCGATAGGAAGCGAACATACCATTCGGGAACTTGTCGAAAAAACGATGCTGACCATCTTGGCCGAGCCGGTATTCGGCGGAGCCGTTCGCAGGATTCCTCTTCCCTCCCAAGGCCTTACCCATGAAGAGATGGTTAGTGAGGCGGAGATGGCTCATATACTGGCGGTGGTGCGCCTTGCTCTCGATTACTCGGTCCCCGGTCTGTGCACATATGAGCCGAATGTCATCGGTGCCGCTGCCGGAGCGAACCTGTTCTGGGCAGATTCCGACAGCAAACTGGATAAGGTAGAATATCCGCGCACCTTGCGCCCACTATCATCGGTTACAGAATGCAGACATATTTTCGAGGAAGCGGAGTGGCCGGTTCTCAAGGGCCCGTCAAAGCTTTATGCGCCCAAGAGTGAAAACCTACATTATCCGCGCAAAACCGGGTGATCGGTGAGAATGGAGGTGATGGCGTTCCGTTGACAATCACTCAAGCTGTAACAGTTTTTCTTATAGCCTCCAAAGGCTTGTACTCTTTTTCCGATGCGTTGACGCAGGGAATCGGGAAAGGACCAGCTCCAGTGGGAATATAGCCGCCTCAGCTGTTCTATAGGATAGTTTTCCAAATCCTCGAAGGATAACTTGAATGTTCGTGAGGATTCCACATCCTGAAGCGACTCTTGAAGCCTGGTCTCCAACCGTACATACTGTTGAGCGACCTCCTCCAATGATGGCGCTCGCCATCCGGGATTCATCGCATTATCACGCCCCGTAATCGACCACATTCTTTGTGTCGATTGAATAACCGTGTATGGGTCACGATAGATGTAGATGAACCGGGCCTCGGGAAAAATATCTACGAGTTCGGCGACGCGCAGGATATTGAAAGGATTCTTGAAAACAAGCCTCCTTTGTGTTGCGTATGAGAGTTTTGCCGCAAAAAACAAGAATGAATCCCGCCATTTCTTCTTCCTGATCGCCTCTTTGGGAAGAAAGGTGTTCTCCCCTGCCAGAAAATATTCCTCCGAGCGGGCAAATATCAGCCGCTCCAGTGGAGAGTATCCTGTCATCCTAAAGAGCGCGTTTTCTTCCTCCTGCGGCTCATCCATTCCCAGTGAGACATTATCCATCGGCCTGGTGGCGGAAAGGAATGCCCGCAGAACTGGCTCCACAAACTGCCGGGCAGTCATAAAACTATGAGGATAACAGCATTGGAAGAGAGTCGGTGCCCACAGGGCGGAATCGCAGGCAAGAAGCTGATGAAGCAGAGTCGTCCCACTTCGCCAATGCCCGATGATAAAAACAGGATCTGTTGGTGGACTTATGTTCTGAAGTTCATTTCCCAGTATCATTCGTTCCCGAGCCGCCAGAACAGATGAGCTCACCCCGGCCTGTAAAAGAAGCAAAAGGCGTCTTAAATATCTTGGGCGAAGAGAGACCCCATTTCTGTGAAGCACAGAAATCAGTTGAGGAAACGGCATCGACATCATGAAATAGGCACTCTTCAATTTTTCGCCCCGATATTTTTCGCCGGAAGAGTGAAACGTAAATGAAGGGTGTCGATGGAGGAGTTTATCATGAATTTATTGCGATTAAACCCGGGCGGAAGAATTCCCCGCTGTTCTTTGTGAAAGCAGTATGGCTCCCGAGGTCCGCGCCATCCCATGTTGATATGTCGGTCACGGTTGGTATCCTGATATCCTGCTATTATGTACTCCCCTGGTGGAAGGCTGTCAAAACAAAACGGCAAGGAATCCGCAGTAACCAAATCAGGCAAAAAACGCAAACGTCTAAAAACCTGTCGAGTTTTGAATTGCTGCTGACTGGCGTACACTCCAAGATAGATCGTTTGCCTGGGCAGATAGCCGGTCATAGTGCCACATACTCTGAAGAATTTCTGAGAGTTTTTCTCCTGGGAAAACGAGAAGAAATTAAGCAGCACAATGGTAATAAATACTGGTATTATATATTTCATGGGAATATGACGACTCGGTTAAAGCCAAAAATATACGCACTCTCTTAATCTTAGTCATTTTGAAGGAGATCCCATAGGTAAATATACAATAAACGAAAAATAGTCACTCTCCCAGGCGATGGCTAAGGTGTTTTTTTCATTGAGGACAAGTCGCGCAATTGCTTAAGGGCGAAAGGCTTGACGCAATCTTGCGCAATGCCTTTTAAGGCATTTCTAGATTGCTGGCCCTTTCTTGACAAGATATTGCGCGGTCGCTGCGGGAGAATCGCTCGATTAAGGAAACTGTTTTTTTACATTTTTATCTGTTAGGCATATATATGAAAATACTTCTAATAAATCCCCCTCGATCTCCGTTTAACGGTATTCTTGAGCATGCCTCTAAGGATGTCCTGCCTTTCATTCATCGAAAGCTGGTAGGACCACCGCTTGGCCTCCTGACACTCGCCGAGGCAGTAAAGGATCATAGCGTTGCCGTTTTTGACATGAAAGGGGAATACGATTTACTTAACGATGCTCCTTCTCCAGCTCATATGATCGGCAATACGATAGAGGAGTTCAGACCTGACATCGTCGGAATAACCGTGATTGCATCCGAGCTGCCGGTTTCACTCGAACTGATCAGTGTGGTTAAGCAATTTTCTCCAGAAACCGTTACCGTTGCAGGAGGGCTTCAGGCAACTCTATGCCCTGATAGTTTCAATGGCTCAGGTGTTGATGTCCTGTGCCCGGGAATGTCCGCACATGTGTTTAGAAACCTGTGCAATGCGATAGAGTCGCGAACTCCACTTCTCTCTGTACCGGGGATAATGGTGCGAAACGGAGACAAATACAGACCAACTGCTGCTGTCGGACCCAAAGACGCAGCCGGAAAAGATTTCATTCTCCCCAACAGGTCGCATCTGAAGAGATGGATATCCACATACACCGTGGGGAATGGAAAGGGGCCGGTAACCTATCTGTTTACTTCTCTGGGCTGCCCCCACAAATGCACCTTCTGCTCCATATGGCCTCAGCATCAGGGCTTTTACCACCAGAGGGAGGTCGACAGTGTTATAGACGAGCTCAAAAGGCTAGATGACTATCCTATCGTGCGGTTTGCTGATGCCAATACAATCGTTAACATTCAGTGGATTAATCAGCTGTTTGACAGTATCGAGCGGGAAGGTATCCGAAAAGAATATGTTATGGATATCAGAGCAGATACTGCGGCACACAACCCTGAACTGATTCGAAGGCTGGCCAGAAATGGCTTGCGCGTTGTGATATGCGGGTTTGAATCGTTTCGAGAAGATGAACTGGAAAAATATGGAAAAAGCAGCTCGGCCGCACTAATCAGCAGGGCTGTAGAGGTATTCCATGATAATGGTATAAGTGTGCGGGGGAATTATGTCATACCCACCGATTACACCGAGAACGATTTTGATGCCCTGAAACAATATGCATCATCCCACAAAGTCACTCACGCAGGATATACGATCCTGACCCCGATGCCTGGAACCATGTTGTATGATGAGATGGCCGATCAGATTATCGATACTGACCTTTCCAAATACAATTTCTTTAATGCGGTCACCAGAACGCATCTGGATAAGGAGCTTTTTTACCGGAAAGTCAGTGATTTATGGAAAATTAAAAAAGGCACCGAGGTGATATGAATTCCCACCCGAACGTACCGTTTTTTAATCTCTTACCCATACTTAAGAGATTAAAAACAGTACGTCCCCCTCCGATGGCGGTTCAAGGATTACTGAAGCAGATAGGTGCCTTCGAACACCTCCCGAGCCGGACCGGTCATAAACACCGGGTGTTGGGGATCACCATCCCATTCGATCTCAAGATCTCCCCCGGTGAGATGAGCTAAAACCCGATTGTTATGCTTCTTGTTGAGGATGCCTGCGACCACCGCCGCACATGCCCCTGTACCACAGGCCATCGTTTCGCCACACCCTCTTTCAAAAACACGCATTGTAATCTCTGAAGAGTTGTCTACTCGGACAAATTCGACATTCGTTTTGTTGGGAAAGAAGGGATGAGCCTCGATTTTCGGCCCGATGCCCAGCACTAACTCATCGGAAAGCTCATCCGAGAACATGACAGCATGGGGATTACCCATACCCACCGAGGTAATCGGATACCGCTGGCCTTCAACCTCCAGGGGAAACTGTATTACCCGTTCGTCTGAATGAGCGGTAGGAATATCGGCAGCCTTAAGGACGGGAGGCCCCATGCTGACTTTATACCCATCCTCCAGCTTCTGGGTATGAATGATTCCAGCACCGGTTTCAATAGCCAGGGTATGCTTACTGCTGAGCCCGTAAACGTGTATATAAAGAGAGAAACATCGGATACCATTTCCGCACATTTCCGCCTCACTACCGTCGCTGTTGATTATGCGCATGCGAAAATCCACCCTGTCCGAGTGTTCAATGAAGATTATGCCATCCGCTCCTATTCCCCGCCTTCTGTCGCAGATGCTGGCAGCCTGTTCGAGTATTCTTTTTCTGATCTCGTCATCTTCCGGCCTCACCATGATAAAATCATTGGCCAGTCCCTCCATTTTTACAAATCGCATAAGCAACCTCATCGGGTGGTATAGAAAACAGGATCAAACAAAAACCAAATCCGGCGATGCCGGAGAATCAAGAATAAAAGATCAAGAAATCA
>CAYQOU010000087.1:0-12269 GCA_964419255.1 uncultured Fibrobacterota bacterium
TGGTCTTGTTGATTCTGCTGTTGTTGTTTCAATTGTTCGATCCTGAGCTGAACCATTTCAAGATTATGTTTCGTGTCGGTGTCATGAGGATCGATATCTAGAGATTGTATATAGCTTTGCTTTGCAGCCTCAAGTTTTTCCAAGGCCTGTTGACCGCCGGAGGAGGCCATTTTCTCGCCTTGTAAAAACAGAGTGTTTCCCATATTGTACAAAAGATCCGCACGGCTGTTGCCATCTTTTATACCCGACGCGTTCTGATACTCCTGCAAGGCCTTGTCCAGCTGCCCCATCTTGTAATGAGCGGAGCCTTTGTTATAGGAAAGGTTTTTTTCCTCGGGAGACTCTATATGCGCCTCTTCGTAGAGCTCAAGCGCTTTCTGATACTCTCCCTGTTCATAGAGTTTGTTGGCTTTTTTGTTTTTCGTATATGTTGCGTCTGCAAAGACACCGACAGCAAGCATGAACAGTACTATACCGATTTTATTCAAATCTGCCCCTCCACGTCTTTTGTCTCCGCGATCTTTCCGAAACAAAGAATTCGATTGTCAAAAATACCAGGGCGATGAGTAAGAAAATCTGATATCGCTCTTCGTAGATGGCTACCTTGTTCATTCCAAGATCTTTCTTCTCCATGGCATAGATTTCACTATAAATATGCTCAAGGTTCAGATTAGTCCCTGCATGAAAATAGGCACCGTTGCCTTCCAGAGAGACCTTTTCCAAAGTAATCGGATTGAGCCTGGACATGACCAGATTGCCATCTTTGTTTTTCTTGTACACCAGCGTGGAGCCGCTTTTACGCACCGGTATGGGAACACCCTTTTCGGAACCGATACCTACTGTGTAAATTTTGACCCCCTCACGACCAGCTTCTTTGGCAGCCTTAACCGCATCCCCTTCGTGATCCTCTCCGTCGGAGAGAACGATCAGCACCTTATGCTTTTTTTGTTTGGAATCGAATGCTTTTGCAGCCTGTTTGATGGCCTGGTCCAAGGCGGTTCCCTGAACCTGTATCCAGTCTGTATCGACAACATCCAAAAACATTTTCGCCGCTCCGTAGTCCAGAGTAAGAGGGCATTGGAGAAAACTTTCTCCCGCAAAAACAATTAATCCGATACGGTCACCCTTTAGCAGATCGATAAACTTGGCGATCTCGTGTTTGGCCCTATCCAGCCTGTTTGGGGCGATATCCTCTGCAAGCATGCTTCGGGAAATATCCAGCGCGACGATGATATCGACTCCCTGTCGCTCGATCATCTCCATTTTGACGCCAAACTGCGGCCTGACCAGTGCAAAAATCACAAACACGAGAAAAAGAAGGAAAAGGATGAATTTCCATACCTGTTTTGTGCCACTGACCTCCGGAGTGAGGCGGCGTACCATGGACAAAGATGCAAAACGCTGCAAGGCGGCTCGTTTGTGCTGAAAGGCCCATATGAAGAAACCTATCAGTACGGGAACCGCCAGAAAAAGGGCAAAAAATTGAGGAGTTGCAAATCGCATAAGTGCTCTACGGTATCCTGCGGAATCTGGTGTATGCCAAAACAAGTTCTAAAAACAACACTGCCACACCGGCGAGCAGCCACGGAAAAAAACGCTCTGACCAGGTGGTATAGCTTTTTGTCTTGATTTCCGTCTTTTCAAGTTCGTCAATCTTGTCATAAATATCTGCAAGCTGCTGAGGACTCCCGGCGCGGAAGAATTCTCCACCGGTCGATCCTGCGATCTCTTTCAGACTCTCTTCGTCCAGGTCGGAATCGACTGTTAGAACCCGCGTATCCACAACTTTACCCGTGCGTCTGTCGATATAATCCACCGGCATGGGCACTTTGCCTTTTTTCCCGACACCTATGGTATAGATCTTTATACCCAGCTCCCCGGCAGCCTCGGCGGCAACCTGGGGGGAAATGTCCCCGCGATTATTCGCACCATCGGTTAACAAAATCATAATTTTGCTTTTCGCCTTGCTGTCTTTTATACGGCTGGCGGCAGTAGCAAGGGCGGTTCCGATTGCGGTGCCATCCTCGATTTCTCCGAATTCGACCTCGTCCAGAAACTGACCGAGTATATCATAGTCGAGGGTAAGCGGTGCCTTGGTATAGCTTCGTCCGGCAAACACGACCAATCCGATCCTGTCGTGCACCCTCTTTGAAATGAAATCCTTAATGCGCTCTTTTGCTACGAATAGGCGGTTCTTTGGTTTAAAGTCCAGGGCCCGCATACTGGTGGATACATCCAGAACAAGCATAATGTCAACCCCGTGCGTTGTGACCTCCTGCTCGGTATGTCCCATCTGCGGACGGGCAAGTGCAACGGTCAACAACCCCACGCCAAGCAGCCGAAAGACTATAAGAGAATGGCGAAGACCGGTGGAGAAACGGGAAGAAACCTTCTTTGCTACGGACAGATCAGAAAACCGCACCGCCGGACGGGTACGCTTTTCTCTGCGAAAATATACCCAGACCATGGGAATCCAAAGAAGCAGGATAAAAAGAAACTCGGGATCGCGAAATCTCATGTTGTGACCTCCCGAGTCTGTGGCTTTTTTCCTGTTTCCGGCACCGGTTTTGTCTGTATAATGAAATCTTCCGCCTTTTCACAGAGCGCCTGCAGATTTTCCTGAGTCGGAATAATCCGGGCAAATTTGACGGGATGGCTGGTTTCGAAAAACCAGATCATCGAGTCTCTGAGTTTCTCTTCGAAAGGTGCATCCTCCAGCCACTCGATTATCTCTTCTGTTGTAAATTCGGCGACCGGACTGTTGTATCGTCTTCCCGCGTATCTCTTGAGTATTTCCGACAGCTCGAAAATGTGCTCTCGTATCAATCCCTTCTTCAAAAGATCTTTACTCTTCAGCGCCGCTAACGCCTCCATTGCCTCCTCATAAGGTGGTTTCGGCGGCGGTGGGGGCGGCTGTCTGCGACTGCGGGCAAGAAGACTTTTTCCTATGATGCCGGCACCCGCCATAAGCCCCAGTGCCGTCAACGTCCACACCCACCACAGCGAGCGGCGCCCCGCAGCCAGCGGAGGTTTTATATCGCGCGGGGTGGCCGTATCGGCGGTAACCACAGATGCAACAGGTAAAGGAATGGGTCTTGACAGGAGCGTGTCCTGTGTGGAATCGCCTGAAACATAGAATGGAAGGGCGGGTATCGTGCAAAGCCCCGTCTTATATGTGGTGATAGTATAGAAAAATGTCGCGCTGTCTGAATGCTCACGACTGACACTCTCATCATGCCACTGCTTTACCACAAAATCGCCGAAACCGGTATCGACTTCCGGTCCGGAAACCTGCATGCCGGAAGGGTAGATGATACTCACTCGAAAATCTATGCGATCACCAATTGTCAGACTGTCTGCAGTATGAGAATAGTCGGTATATATCACCGATCCAAGAATGGGAATCGGCAGCAAGAAAGTCGCACAGAAACATAAAAAGACACGTTTTAGCATACTCAATCCGTCCACACACGTTTGTCCCGGGGGCCTTTTCAGACCATGTTCTTAATTATTCCGGTCAGATATTCCCAAGAAGTATTATTCCCACCTGAGCAATCCCGACCATGAAACCTAAAACCCCACCAAAAATTTCGATTGCTTTCAATTCCCGTGATGCAATCGAATAAATGATACCTTCAAGTTTGGAAAGCTCGAAAGCTTCTATCTTTTTCCGGACAATCTCCTTGAAGTCGATACGGGATTCTACCTTGGAAAACAGGTTCTCCATCGTATCGGGCAGCATCCCCTGAAGTTCGTTGCGGATTCGTTTCTTTATCCCCGCCAGCGCATCACCGTCCAGTAGCATGCTTACCATGGGAATGATTCCCAGATTGTCCTCGATAAACTCATCAATTTTCCCCATTATTGTATTCAGGATTTCCTTGTGAAATTCAGGCGTGTTAACCACTTTATGGATATCCTGATGGGAGATGAGTTCCTTTTCGACAGTTTCCCCAATCTTTCGGGCAAGGTCCGCTTTTCTCTTGGGTATAAGGCCTACGATACGAAAACCAAGGACACGGACCTCTTTGCGCGGTCTGAATATCATCCTGACTGCTATCGCGTTTGTGAGCCATCCAATAAAGGCCGAGACAATCGGAATCGTTATAAAAATCAAAATTCTGGTCATAATAAAAAATTACAATAGTCGCTATCGCAAAAATTTCGGTTAACAGAAAAAAATATTGACCTGCACAGGCTGCACAAAAATAACCTTTGACGGCCCTTCTTTGCCAAATTCGGCATGGTTTATTTTATAGGTAGAGTACTTTTTACCTTCATTGAGCGGTTCTGAGCGGGTGGGTCGCGCAATCCCGTGAGGGCAGAAGGGGTGAAGCAATCGAGACATCATGCGGAATTCTCTCCCAAGGTTTTGCTGGATTGCTGAATCTTATGCCCCGATGGATCGTGCGGATCGCCGCGACAGAATCGTAAAGTACAGCTTTTAATTGATTCCGGAGATTTTGACTGTGAATTGCTACAAACGCCTCTTAGTTTTATCTGCCTTTATGTGGCTTCTAATCAGTTCATCACTTTCGGCTCAAAATGCTTTCGAGAAGTTTAAAGGATTTCCGGAAGTGCATACTGAGGCGGATATTCGTAAGTTTATGAACCAGCAAAGTGAGTATCAGAGGACCCATTTCTATATCGAGGCTACTCTCAAAGTGGAGCCGTTATGGCTTTCATATGATTCACTCCTTTTTCTGGCCACCGCATTCGATGTCAATCTGGGGATGGGACATACGCCAAAAGATGTCGTGTTTGATCCGATGGACGCTTTTTTTGGCTTCACCCCCTTTGTCGAGGCGCGATTCGAACCTTTTTACGCACGGTTTGGGCTCGACCACCGATGTTTCCATGAAATAGACCAGAAAGAGCTGCCAACCGTGTACTGGAACATGATGTTTCTGTCTGCACATACCGAAAATGCGCGCCTTACCGATTTTGCACAAAGGGTGTTGATCGATTCCTCGATGGGGTGGAAGGAGCGAATCGCCATGGGGGTAAAAGGGGGTTATTTCATGAAAAAGTTCTTCGGGCTGGTTCGGGAGAGTTCGGTCGATTATGAGAATGATCGCAGAGCAGAGTTTGAAGTGATGGCTCGGGTGTTGGCTTTACGGGTCAAACGGTGGGCGTTTACCTCTGAGGCTCACACGAAGTGGGGAAGCTACCGGCAACCCGATAAAGAGGAAAGCAAGCTGTACTGGCGTCAGACGCTTTGCATTCAGGCAATACATCGGTCCCCAATCGGTAAAATCATGTATCTTTTTGTTCGAGGGAGCCTGGATGATATGCCTCTGCATCATGATCAGCCGCGCTTTACCCGCTCAAAGCTTATCGAATTGGGTATCGGAGTAGGACTATGATGCCAAAGACTGCTACTCCATCATTCATGCCCTGAAAGATTATTTGTGTACATTTTTCAAATCAGAGAGAGTGTGTGATTCGTAATCAGAATCATTGGCAGGGATACGCTGCTGATATGATGAGCGAAGCTAAACATTCAACAGTGAGTTTCTATGAAGAGCATGTCCGACATTCGTAAACATTTGCTTCATGATGAAGAAAACCTGTCTGCTTATGCTCAGAAAAGCAGTCAGTCCGCCGGGCGGCAGTTTCCCATCACACCCGATCCCTTTCGCCTGGAATTTGCACGGGATGAGACACGGATAATCCATTCTCCTCCTTTCAGGCGTCTGAAACATAAGACACAGGTATTCTTATCGCCCGACAATGATCACATCTGCACCCGCATGGAGCATGTGCTTCATGTGTCCAGTATCGCTTCGGTGATCGGGAGATGTCTCAACCTGAATACCGACCTGATTAACGCCATTGCAAAGGCTCACGACCTTGGGCATCCGCCTTTTGGACACGCCGGCGAACAGGTTCTCGATGAGATATTGCAGGAGATGGGTGTTGTCAGTGGCTTTAAGCACGAGATGCACGGCTTGAGAGTCGTGGATAAGCTGACCAACTATGGTTCAGGGCTTAATTTGACCTTCGAGGTCCGGGATGGTATCATTACTCATTGCGGAGAGAAATTTGAAAGAAGTGTTATTCCCGACCGCACGCGCGATGTACGCGAGATCGAAGCCATAGAAGACCGCACGTTTCATTCTGCTACACTCGAAGGGTGTGTCGTGCGGATGGTTGATAGAATCGCCTATCTGGGACGCGATCTGGAGGACGGGATTCAGGCGGGGTTGGTCAAACGATCTGATGTTCCGGCTCCTATCGCTCATTCTCTGGGAACCGACAATGGTAAGATAATCGGCAGGCTGGTCAATGATGCCATTGCAAACAGTCTGGATGTTGATGCCATTCAGTTGAGTGAGGAGATGTTTGAATTGATGATGATGCTTAAAGAGTTTAACTATGAGAGGATTTATCGACATCCGCTGGTATCACGTATGGCGGAAAAAACATCTCGTATTCTCAGGGAGCTTTTCTCCAGCTCGATGGAAATACTGCAGAAATCGGATTGGGGCAGGAATAAAAAATATGTCGATACCATTGTACTGGATGCTCCGACCTTATCCATCCTTTTCGATTTCATAAAGAACACAAACTATAACGAACAGACTCCGCCCTGGCGAATCGTGACCGACTATGTTGCGGGGATGACCGATGTTTTTGCGATGCGCAGTTATTCACAACTGTTTCTCCCGTCACCGGTGGTTTAGCTGGTATGACTGCTTTCAAGCGATTTCGCCGGCGGGAGGAGAGTTTGTATGCAACGAAATCTCCCGGTTTTGCCCTGCGTATGTGGGAATCGTTTTGGAGTCCTCCGGGCATAGGCTGTCCAAAATGCGGTGATAGGAGTGTGGAGTATTACGATCCCTTTCTTTTCAATCCGATTCGGACCTTGAAAGGCAAGAGGAGATACAAGTGTGGGCATTGTTCATTTATATGGCGGCAGAGCGGCAACAACCGGTCGCTTTGGTCACGGTATCATTTCTGAAAGGTGGAGGGCCAAAAAGATGTCAGAGGAAATCGTAACAACATCCAGGCGCATCGATGAAGAGGGGATCGCTATCGTGTATGTGAATGGTACGATTATCACCAATATCGGCGCTACGGATGCTGGTGATGTGATAGCGGAGTGTATTGATACTTTGGCGCCTCCCTTTATAATTCTGAATCTCAGCCATGTAAATTATCTGGATTCATACAGCTTCGGCTGGTTGTCCAAGGTCAAGAATATGGTCTCAAAAAAGAGAGGCAGGTTTGTGGTTTGTTGTTTGAATGATGATATTCAAACCATTTTTGAGCTGACTAATTTTCAGAAAGCCGTACCAATGTATGAGACGGAGAAAATGGCGCGTGATGCATTGGTTGAAGAACTCAACAGCCATTAAACTCTTTTATTCCCCTCTTTTTTATAATGCTGTGGATACTCCTCATTTGGGGCTTTACCTGCACCCGCATGCATTTCCTTCCGATATATAAGACACAAATCCTCTGAATAGGCCAGTGATGCGGCATATATAACGCCTGGCGGGCACCGATATGTGCACAACTTTTGCTTCACTCTGTTTTTTAGCTGTGATTAGACCAGATCAGCATGCAAACATATTATTTTGAAAATGGTGACCTTCTGTGCGCTTTTATGCAAAAAGGGGGAAAGGGTATGTCATCCGAAGACCTGTTTGAAGATTATTTCGACGATGCCATGAAGATTCATGCGTTATGTGCCGATGCTCAACTGCCCGACAGTGATGCCAAATTGATGACCTATATCCATGTCAAAGCACTGGAAAGCGGTAGAGGGCTTTCTTATTTCGAGAAAGCAGACAATAACGATCAGGCTGCGTTGCAGTTTCTTCTGGGAGAGCGAGAGCTGGGATTTTTGCCTTTGGCAGAAGAAAATACCCATTCCCGGGATGCGTTTCAGTCACTGGAGCAACTCCCACATAAAATTGCCGAGCTGGATGGTATGCTCACCACTGAACACGGAATAGAGAATCCTTTCTCATCCGAGTTACGGGAGCGGTTGCGTCTGTACAAAGATAGCGCATTTCGTGCAGAGAAACTGCAAATGTACAGAGAACATGTTTGCGGAAAGATATCTTCCTACAACCGGGCCAAAGTGCGAAAGGCATTTCGTGCCTACAGAGTCCGCAAAGAAAAAGAAGAACAGGAACTCATGGAAGCGTTGAAAAGCTGAGATTACTATTGGTGGCTTGAGTGGCTTTTTTTCTCTTCTTCTTCCATTTTTTTCAATTTCCTGAACCTGTAAATCAGGTAAAAACCTGAGAATAGTCCTATCAGACCTGTCACCAGAGTCAGGGAGACCATTCTTCCGGTTTGGGCGCCTCTTACGGGAGAGCCTGCAACAATGACCGCCGCCAGGGTAGCTAAAAGCCCGCCGCTGATAAGCATGATCGCCAATATCAGGATCTGCTTTCTCTGCCTCTTATAATCCTGAATCTGCTGTTGAGCAACCGAGTCGACAGGGTTTTTTTTCTTGTCTTTCATATAAAGCCATCCTTTGTTGAATGATAAATAAAAATACATCCATTATGCAACGAAAGCGAACTCCCGGTTGGATCATCGGCTGTTTAGGCCTTGGAAAAGAGTTTAGTGAACATGCCCGATTCCCGGGCATACGCATTGCAAACTTCTTCTCTTAGAGCCTTTTTCTTTTCGCCTTTCCGAATATGATCCATTACGGGAGGATACTATGAAATCAGAAAAAAACGGGACCACAGAAGCTACAAAACACCGGTTGCCCGGAATGTTTATCCCGGCTATAGCCGTAATTTTAGTACTGGTGGGCGGAGAAATCGTGCTTAATGGGGCCAAGAGCAGCAACCTGCAGGCCGCACCGGCTGATACCACCACTAAAGTGTATCGGGCGGAGCTCAATTCTTTAAACGATTCTATCGCCGGCATGTCCGCCACGGGAACAGCCACAATTGCGCTCAGAGGAGATTCCATGTTTATTGAGGTCGTTGCTTCCGGGCTCCAGCCGCAAATGATGCACCTGCAGCACTATCATGGCTTTCCCGACGGAGAAGACGCCTCCTGCGCAACCGAGCAACAGGATGTTAACAGGGATGGTATTGTCGATCTGATCGAAACACGTTCGGTCTCCGGAGTGACACTGGTGCCTTTCAACGACAATCCGGCCGAGCTGGAGTTGACCGCCGAGAGTTATCCTCAGGCTGGTGAGCAGGGGACGTTTACCTATAATGACACGGTACTGATAAGTGAACTTTTGTCATCTCTGACCCAACGGCACAATATCGATTCGCTCCAGCTTGAGAACAGAGTGATCTACCTGCATGGAGTTTCGGAAGATACTCAGTTGCCCGAATCGGTAGAGTCACTCGAGGGGGTTCCAGCCCATGTGACACTACCGGTTGCCTGCGGCAAGCTTCAAGAGGTCGATAAGTCTTGGCTGCCGTTCTAAAAACCACTTCAGGGTGATGATCGACTCGAGTAGAACCAGCTGAGATGAAACTTACATACCTGCTGGATAATATTAAATGTCTTCGTAAAAAAATATTTGATATTTGGTATACAGCAGGTATTGCCACAGGCTGGCAGCAGGCAGAGAGTGTCCAAAAAAACAATGACAATTATAGACAAAAGAGTCTATTTATCCTCGAATGCCTCATATATCGCTTTATGAGGTTCGCTTTCGAATGCGACTGACAGGCGGACGCACGTTTCAAAAAGAGTTTCGAAAGACGTTCCCCACGAAAACGGCACTATAAGAGTTCACCAGTGTCATTTTCTTACGATATGAACAGACAGACACTATTTCTGTATCAGCATCTCAACAATGGCAGCAGGGCTCATCCGATAGTAGCTGCCGATTCCCTGGTAGAAGTCGTGTTTCTCGATCAGGGCTATTCCCAGGCTGGTGATATGAAGCGTTCGGCCGGATGCTTTCTCGGTGACTTCCACTTCGCCCTTCTCATACACACCGTCTCCGCGAAACGGAGAGGGGATTTTTCCTCTCGATTCGAAATAGCGGGCCGTGATGCCGTCGGAGACAACGATCTCATCTTCCTGAGAATCCCGGGCCTGTGCGAAAACCTTTTTAAGCGCCGCGACAAGCTCTTGCTTGGGCACTCCTGTTTCCTCCTGTGCGCGCCTATCCTCGGTGATAATCTCATCGAGCGGACGGTCGTCTGTGCCCAGAAACCCTTCACCGGAGAATTTGGATGCTTGCAGCCGTTTGTGCAGTTCGTTATCACGTGGTGATTCTTTCATAGCAGCTCTCCCATGCATGATTTCTCAGGCAAATTTATCGTAGAAAATATTCTCTTGCGGCATGCCGTTGGTGGTGAGCACCTTGACGCAGGCATCGATCATTCCCGGTGACCCGCACAGATACGCCTCGTGTCTGGAGGTGTCGGGGTGATGTTTTCCCACGACATCGGTGATAAGCCCCCTCTCGCCTTTCCAGTCGGAGTCTTGCGGCTCCTTTGACAGGGCGGGTATGAACGAAAAGGTGGGCATCTCCTCCTGAAGTTTGTTGTATTCATCGACAAAGAACAGGTCCTTTTGGGTGAGAGCACCGAAGAAATAATCGGCTTTACGGGTAATATTGTTTTCTTTCATGTATGCCAGAATGCTGCGGATCGGGGCCATGCCGCTTCCGCCGGCGATAAAGATTATCGGCGCGTCGGTGTCGGTGAGATGGAATTCGCCATAGGGGCCGCTGAACGTCACATCATCGCCCTCTTTGAGATGTTCGAAAACCCAGGTCGTACAGATCCCCTGTGGTACCAGCCTGACAATCAATTCGATATGATTCTTGTCCGAGGGGTTGGAGGCAAGAGAGTAGGCACGCATCACGGAGTCGCGGCCTTTGTACTCTTTGCTCTCGAGCTGAATGTATTGTCCGGCGATAAAATCTATTGATGCGGGCTCTTTTAAGGCGATCCTCAATTCGACGATATCGTGGGTGAGTTGGGTTTTGCGCTCCAAAACACCAGAGAATTTGCGCACGGAAAAAAGCTCCTTGGGCACCGAGATCTTAAGATCGTTTCGAACCTTCACCTGGCAGGAGAGTCGAACGTCTTGCGTGCGTTCTTCCGGACTCAGATACGGCTCTTCCACCGGTCCGATCATCCCTCCGCCATCATGTACCCGTACTTTACAGTAGGCGCACGAGCCCCGGCCGCCGCATGCGGAAGGTATGAAGATATTGTTTTCGGCAAGCGAGGAGAGCAGAGTCGAGCCGCCCTTGACCTCCAAAACTTTGTCACCATTGTTTATATCGATTTTACAGGTACCGTAGTTAAGAATCTTCTTTTCTGCCAATATGAGAAGACCGGCAAGGGTCAGGCCCGAGCCGGTGAGAAAGCCGACCGAAATCAGAACAGGCACTATCATCTCAGCTGTCATACAACGCCAAACCTTCCGTTCGATATGTTAACTTAACTCCATTCGTCCAGCCGGTCAACGCTCCGGCGGGAAACGACACTCGGTCACTCGAGACTCCAAAATTGAAACTTATATCTTTATCATTCCGCTGAAACCCACAAACGCCAGTGACATGATACCGATAATGATAAGCGTTATCCCCGGGCCTTCCAGCCCTCTGGGCAATGAGGCTTCGTTTATCTTCTCACGAATCCCACCGATCAGGGTGATAGCAAGAAGCCAGCCAAAGCCTCCTCCTGCGCCAAATGCAAATGTCTGCCAGAAACCATAGGGTTTGTTGAGCATGAACAGGGAAATCCCCAGAATCGCACAGTTGACGGTGATAAGCGGCAGGAAAATCCCCAAGGCGTTATACAGCTTCAACGATGAGCGCTCGATAACCATCTCCACCAGCTGCACAAATGCCGCGATCACCACAATGAATGTTATCAGCCGAAGATATCCGATATCAAGCGGCAGGAGGATGAATTTGTAGATCAGGTAGTTGATCGCCGCGGTGCTGGCGGTCACAAACACAACGGCCAGCCCCAGCCCCAGGCTGGTATCCACCTTCTTTGATACCCCCAGGCATGAACACATACCCAGAAAACGGGCCAGAAGAATGTTGTCGGTAAACGCCGCCGACACGAAAATCAGAATGATCGATAAGAATGCACCTACTTCAATTTGTTCCATATAGCCACCTCTGCAGTATCGCGCAGGTTATTTGTTTCCGGGACCGACAAATACGGGCTTTTTTGTCGTATAATCATTTACTTGTTTACACTCGGAGTGAGCCATCCGCGTGCAAACCAGGTTATTATGGCCAGCATGAAAAACGCACCGGGAGGCATAACCATGATCGTCCATTGATGCCACCAGAT
>CAYQOU010000088.1:0-11779 GCA_964419255.1 uncultured Fibrobacterota bacterium
AGTGTAAAACTTTTACGGAGAACGTAAACTATGGATTTTGCAACAGTTGTCCTATCTGCGTCACTCATCGTAGTAGCGATTTTGCAGATTATCACTCTCATGCTGGTTGTCCGTCAGGGCAAGCAGGTTGAACAGATCAAACAACAGATCAGACAGGTATCCCAGCAAAGACGGGAACGTCGTGATCGTCAGCCGAGAGATAATCGAAAAAACCGCCGACAATCATCGGAATCAAAGCAGCCAAAGCCTGCCCAAAGCAAAAAAGCGGCCCCGCCGGTTGCCTCGATTGACAATTCCCTGCGGGATATCAATCTTCGGCTGAAAAATGCTGAACGGGCACAGGAACGTGCACGGAATGATAACGATGATAAAAGCGGTAACAGCGGCTCAAACCGGGTATCAAATAACAGAAGAAACGATCGTCGGGGTAATCGTCGCAACAACGACCGACGTCGTAATGACCGCGATAGAAATCGCCAGAACCAAAACAAGAGTGGCAATCAGGACAAACAGGACGAAAAAGAGCATAAAGAGCAGGTTTCCCCTAAAGCCGAATTTCGTTTCGAATCCACTGAGCAACATCAGGACGTTGCACAGCTTTCGATAGAGGCTAAAACAGAAGCCCCTGCCGACACTTCGATGCAAGAAGCGGCACAATCTGCTCCCGAATCCAAAACCGAGTCCACAAACGAAAATATAGTCGAACATGGGCGTAAGGTGAGCGTTAAAAGACGCGCGCTGAAGGGTGATGAGGAAGCGAACTCATCAGAATCCGTCGAAAAGGCTGAACAATCCGAAAACAGCTCTTCGAAGGAAATCTCTCAGCAACAGGTTTCTTTTGGCCGTAGATAGGCCGAAACTGCTTAAGGCTCTTCAGAATCATGTAAAGGCCGCAGAGAATTATCTCTGCGGCCTTTTTTTATGCAAAAAAGGTACAAATTTTTCTATAACCTGTTTTATTGCCAACACCGAATAACTGCAATCAGTAAGCCCTTTTTTATTGTCTAAATACAGGCAAAGATATAATAAGTACGCGACTTATTTCAGGTTTGTAATCGGCCCGTCTTTTCGCTTCCCGAAACACGTTTAGCTGCCCGAAGTCAGGTTCGTCTGCCCATTCAATCATCGATTTAACCTTCAATTTGACTGAGATGTAGATCTGGACTTACATGTAATCGATCCCAATGGTGAAGAAATCTATACGGAAATAAACCCTCAGCATCGGGAGGACAACTCGATTTTGACTGCATCTGCTGTGAACATGGAAACGAAAACATTTACCGGGAGAATGGTACCGCACCATCCGGTTCTTACGAATACCGGGTTGTTATTTCATTACAATAGCAAATTGCAATATTTCAAGCCACAGCACTGTATTATTGTTCTTTTCTTGCGCTCTCGTATAATTCAAGTGCCTGCTTATAGACGATGCTGCTTTCAAAAGTGGTTTTTACCCGTATACGTGCGCGTGCCCCCATTTCCTTGAGGCTTTCCGGTGAGTTTAGTAACTGGTTCATAACTCGTACGAGGGCCTTTATGTCACCTGCTTCAAATAATCTTCCGCTGATTTCATTTTCAATCATTTCCCTGTACCCTCCACAGTCAGATGCGACCGGAGGCACTCCTGCAGCCATTGCTTCCAGGCAGGTATACGGAAAGTTCTCCCAATAAGACGGGAAGAAAGCGACAGATGCCCCGCGCAGATATCCGGCGATTTCATCGTGTGGCACTCCACTCACCCAGGTTACTTTCTTCTGCAGCCTTTTCTCCTCGATCAATTTCCGGATACATTCTCCATACAGCTTTCCGTTTGGTAGCCGCCCGTATGGTCGCCCTACCAGTATCAGCCGAGGTGTTTGTCTCTGTGCGCTGACTTGGGCATAAGCCTGTATCAGTATATGTACCCCTTTATTGTGTTCTATTCTTCCTGTGTACAGCCAGGTGTCCCCCCTGGGTAAAGCCGAAAACTCCTTGGCACGAATCGGGTTGGGATAGACGTTTACCGGACCGAGGCCCCAGCGATGCTTCAAATACGCGGCGAGAGAATGAGAGGGAGAGGTGATTTTGCGTGCTTTTTTTATCGAGAACCGTTCAAGATAGGACTGAAAGATCCTATCCAGGGGGTGTTCGTGAATTTTGTTTAACTTCCGTACAACCGTCCAGGGGGTATGAAGACGCACCACACACGGGAGATAGTATCTGAAGTAATATCCCTCAGCACCACAATCCGGATATTCGATAATATCAAAATGTCCTGATTCTGATAATTTTTTATACTCTTCCCAGGCGCTCTTGGCCCATGCCAGACGATGCAGCGCCTGCGGTATGGTTTTATAACAAAGCATTCTCAGAGGATAGTATATTTTTTGGGTCGGCAGCGGATAAGGTCCCACGGAGATTCGATGTACTATCACGTCATTGAGATTAACCGGCCTGTGTTGTCCCTCTTCGGAATCAGTTCTATGCTTACGCAGCAAAGTGCTTTTGATGCGGTTTTTCACATCTTCGGCAGTTTGCCCAGTGTTATTTTCCACCCGACATATGACATGAACGTCATGGCCATTTTTTGCAAAAACTTCGGCCATATACCTGGTGTAGGTTCCAACACCTCCATATCCGGTCTCGGGCGGATATTCATTTGAAATAAACAATATGCGCATCGATCCTTTAAACACCTTTTCTTGTTTCAGACTTGCACTATGAATTTACGCGATTCAGGACAAAAGCAGCTTTTGTATCGAATTTTTGTACAGAGGCTGCAAAATATTGCCCTGTTGTGACTGAAAATCCCGAATGCGCGTCAGGTGAATAGTATTTAGTGTATAATTTCACACAACGTATATTCTAAATATAGTTGCAAGGAATCTAATCCTCGTGTTTTTGAAAGGAGAAAGATATGGAAGATCAGTGTCTTGGAACGACCAAAGCCGGTGCGCGGTGTAAGATTAAAACAAATCTTGTCAATGGCTACTGCCGGATACATCAGCACCAGTCTCCCGGAAAAGATACAGATGTATCCGGCGAATCTTCACCGGCCGGGCAAATCCCTGTTCAGGAAAAAACCGATACCGGCAAAACCGTTCCCCCGGTTGAAAAAATCGAACAACACCCCAGTGCAGAAACACCGGTTGGTGAACGTGAGCTTATCAACTCCCTGGACACCGCCCCACCTTCTCGATCGAAATCGGTGATGTTGTTTGTTTCGGGGATTCTGATTTCCCTGATCGTAATAATCACCGCCTTAACACGCAAACGTTAATTGATCAATGCTGTAGCGATAGAAAAATAGATCAGCAACCCTCCTGTATCGGCAAGGGTAGTGATCAGTGGCCCGCTTGCAGTTGCGGGATCGAGGTTAAGTTTCGCCAGCAGGAAGGGTAGTATCATGCCGATTGTATTGCCTACCACTACAATCGATGACATGGAAAATGCAATGGCCAGCATGATATCGACTCTGAAATCACCGCGAATATAGCCAAGCGCACCACCGAGTATTCCCAGGCTCAGGCCCAGAAGCAGACCGACAAAGATCTCTTTTCCGAATGTCCTGGCCCACTGATTCATGCGAATATCACCGGTGGTAAGAGCGCGGATGATAAGAGTTGAGGATTGCGCACCGGTGTTTCCCCCGCTTGCGATCAACAGAGGGATAAAAAAGAGCAGTACAACAGCCTGAGAAAGACTTTCTTCGTAGGCAGCAATCACCCCTGCGGATGCCAGATTGAGCAGAACCAGCGTCACCAGCCAGCCGATCCTTTTCAGATAGAGATCAAGTATACTTGCGCCCCGATAGCTCATTTTCAGCGGAGTAACGGAAGCTCCTTTCTGAATATCTTCGGTGGCCTCTTCTTCGGCAACATCCATGACATCATCAAAGGTCACGATACCCAACAGATCTCCATTGGAATCAACCACCGGCAGAGCCGCTAAATCGTAGCGTTGCATGAGTGAGACAGCAACTTCGCGATCATCGAAGGCACTGAGGCTGGCGAAGTTATGATCCATGATGTCTGCGATCTTTGTATTCGGATCCGCAAGAATCAGCTTCCTGAGCTTAAAATCATCCAGCAGCTTTCCCGACCGGTCTGTCACGTAGACCATGTTAATGGTCTCACTGTCGACTCCCTGTCTGCGAATGTGATCCAGCCCTTCCCGAATAGTCCATTCTGGTCGAACCGAAACATAATCAGGCGTCATCAGCCGGCCGGCGCTTTCATCGGGATATCCCAGAAGCTGTCTGGCTTCAACCAGGTCACCATCATCGAGAAGCGACAGGAGTTTACGGGTCATCTCAGCAGGAAGCTCCTCGAGAAGGGCTGTACGATCATCGGGATCAAGGTTGGCAAGAAGCTGCCGCATTTCATAACTGGTCAACTCCCGTACCAGATCATCCTGCTGATCGGGCTCAAGATTGGCAAAAACCTCGGCAGACAAAGTTCGTGGAAGAGAGCGGAAAATAAACATACGATGTTCTTTGGGTGCATCCAGCGCTATATCGACAAGCTCCGGAACACTACACTCCTTTAACCGCTTGCGCAACACTCCCCATGCACGTGTTTCAATCAGTTCATTCAACTCTTCCGCGACCATAACCTACCCGCACGATTTCTGCCCCCTGGACTGCCCCAAATTCAATGCTACGCCTAGAAAATAAGCGATGCCCCACTGCCGACGGTAATCCATCCCAAAAACCTATACTACACACCGGACTGGTTTACCTTCAACACCTTTGTTTCAATCTTAAACAGCATGAAACACCCCATCCGTTTCAATGTAGGACATACACGAGGTTTCCACGGCTAAAACCGAGTCGATTGCGGGACTTACTGATTGGCATATCCATTGCATCATTTGAGCATCGAAAAAGGTTAACTAGAAGGAATAGAAAAAACAGAGATTTACAATTCAAGGAGGGTGTTATGGGTGCACTAATGCGTTATCAACCGGTTTCTTCACTGTCGCGGATGATTGACGAGCTGTTTGACGAATCGACCTTTTTTAACGCCCTGGACCGGGCCGTGCCTGAGAGTAATTGGCCGAGGGTGGATATCACCGAAGATGAAAAAGCTTACCACATTAAAGCCGATCTGCCGGGAATGGATAAAGATGACATATCGGTGACGGTCGAAAAGGGTAGGCTGACGATCAGTGGAGAGAAGAAGGAAGAAAAGAAGGAAAAGAAAAAAGGACAGTTTTATCACTACGAACGGCGGTACGGCAGCTTTAGCCGCTCTTTTAACCTGCCGGACCACGTAGACGCGGCGCATATCGATGCGGCATATCGCAATGGGGTTCTTGATCTTACTCTGAAAAAGACAGAGGGATCAAAACCAAAAGCGATAGAAGTAAAAGTAAAGTAAAAAAAACCATGTACTCATGAACAAACGGGTGTTGTCCTTCGGGACAGCGCCCGTTTTTGTTTGGGAAATTACACATAATGATGTATATTGGTAGCTCACAAAACAACGGGCATACTCTCGTTTAACAATCCATCGTCCATCATGTTCAGCACCGTCTGCGGGCACATCTGCTTGACACTACAATCAATACGAAATCAGCCATTAACGAAGGAGTCATTATGCAAGAGATAACACTCAAATCGGGACGCAAAATACCACAATTCGGCCTGGGAACATGGGAATTGACCGGAGAAACGGGAATCGAGACGGTAGCCCAGGCGCTATCGATGGGATACAATCATGTTGACACGGCGGTTCAATACGGTAATCACAAGGAGGTTGGAACCGGAATAAAGAAATCCGGTGTCGATCGGGAATCTATTTACCTTACCACAAAAATACCCAAAGAGAAACTCCGACGGTCACAGATTCTGGAACTTGGACAGAAGATGCTTGATGAGCTTGCGGTTGACTATGTCGACCTGCTGCTGGTGCACTGGCCGAGTAAGAAGGTTCCATTCTCCGAAACTTTCGGTGCATTCAATGAGCTGGTGAAGAAAGGATTTGTCAAGGATATAGGCGTAAGCAACTTCAATGCAGAAATCATGATGGAATCCGTGGAGGTAAGCGAGGCTCCTATAGTCACAAATCAGGTGGAATTCCACCCATTCCTCTATCAGAAGGAGCTTCTGAAAAAATGTAAGAGTCTGGGGGTAACGTTGACGGCCTATTGTCCGCTTGCGAAGGGGAAGGTTTTTGAAAATAGGATACTGCAGGATATCGCTTCCAAATACCACGCGACGATTGCACAGGTAAGCATTGCCTGGATTCTATCCAAAGGAATTATCGCAATACCCAAGGCAACAGGCAAAGATCATCTGAAGGACAATCTCGAAGCGCTTAGCCTTAAGCTATCCGCAGAAGACCTCGAGCGAATCGATTCGATAGACCAAACCAGTCGATTGATCGATGGCCCCTGGAAAGATTTCGATTTTTAACCCGAGAGGATTCAAAGGGGGCATTGTGCAAGAGCCCCCTGTTAGCCGCCCGGCCTCTGTAGTGATTCGGAAAACGGCGTAATTAGTTTCTGTTCAGGAAAGTACCCCATGGATGAAACGGAACAGCAATCATATAGCCCAAAAAAGTCATTGTTACAGCTCTTTCACTTGCCCCTAAACCAATACTCTCAAAAAACTTACGATACTTGCACACGAATAAAACCCATGATTATATATTTTTACTATAACGTTATGTGATAAAATTCACTAACCGGTATTGTACTCATGCGGCCATAATCATATTTTGAGTGAAGGAATCAAAATCAAGCGTGTGCTACAGAGTCTCTGTGTTCGACCTCCGTATGTATCACCTTGCCTCTTAATAAAACCCTGACACAATCCCTTTACACCCGGAGGTACAAACAATGCGGTTTTTATTAGTCGTTGCATTTCTCCCAATTCTTGCATTTTCCGAAATCATTCAGGGCATTGACACACTCGAGGTCGAATCCGGCTTCTTATTCCAAGAAGATTCCGTTGTTACTGCTCATCTCCATCGGTACGAACCGGACACAACCTCCTTTGATTTCGGGATCGTTCGATCAAACACCTGCTGTTTGGCACGGGGATGCTGCTGTAATGGGCTCGTTTCATCACCCCGAACCTTTTTCTTTTCAACCGAACCGATCGATTCGGTCGATTTCTCTCAACCCCTGGACACTAATGCAGAGTATATGACTCGCATTAACAGCACATCCGAACAGGCGCAGTCGGTGTCCAATCCTGACCACAACTTTGCCACATACAGCCCGGATTGGCTGCTGGTTTCATCAGGAAAAGATTCTGCATCATTCACAGAACACTTTTATGTCCTAAAAACAGCACAAAACAATTTTGTTCTGATCCAGCCACGTGAGCTCACATACTCCGAGCCCGAGCCGCAACCCTTTGTTCAGATGTCCTGCCTCATAGGGATGAGCTACAGATGGAAGCTGCAGACAGATGGCTCTCTGCTGTTCAGTACGCCTAATGAGGTGATCGATTCCGAAAGAAACAAAAAACATATCAGCCCCAAGTC
Source organism: uncultured Fibrobacterota bacterium (assembly GCA_964419255.1). GTDB lineage: Bacteria > Fibrobacterota > Chitinivibrionia > Chitinivibrionales > CAYFVL01 > CAZPHU01. The sequence goes on from CAYQOU010000088.1 coordinate 7,476, forward strand.
CACCGGCAGCAGTATTAATTTTTCGGAGGAAAACACTGGAATCTTTTCCGTACATGGAAAACGGATTACATCGGGCTTCATGAAGGGGAGAAGACAGCTGCCCGCGGGTATCTACCTTTTAGTAAATCGGAAACATAATACCATAGAAAAACGGAAGATTGTCATCAAATAAAATCTGAGGCAACAGGTACCGGTAGTTCATCTTCCATCCTCGCTTCGTAGAAGACTATGCCGATGACCCCTGGTGTCTGGGACACTTCTCCGACAACGAGATGCCCTTTCCGTCGGATGCCCTGGACCGCCTTTTGGAGAGTGAGCCATCTATCCACACGACCGCCCCCTGCAAAATGGGCGCATCTACAATCTGCAGGGAAAGCTTGTGCCTGGGAAAACTCCAGTGCATCCAGCCTGCCACCCAACAGGAAAAAAGCCGCGGGGGTATATTTAGGAAAGTAAAATGTGTGAAGTGTGAAAGAAATTTCCTTTCACTCAACAGCCGCGCTCTACCGAAAAATCGCGGTCTCATTTTTGCAATTGTATAACTGTTCACCTGATAAATCAGCCGTCTATCTCAGGACTGGGCGTTTTTTCCGACAATGGTTTGTCAGATACGCCTATGAAAATTGTCATCGATACACATCTTCATCCAAACAGGATCAGTTTTATGCAGATTCAGCCTGAGACGCAGATTCATGAAGAATACATCGAGAATGCGAGACGCTTTTCGGCGCTGTTTGAGCGAACCCTGCTTGGCATATATATCCTCGATAATGAAGGTACATTTATCCAGGTAAATCAGACGGCCGCCGACCAGCTCGGCTATTCGGTCGAGGAGCTTATTGGAAAACCTTTCGACAGCTATCTTGCGGATGATCAGAGCCTCGACCGTGCCAGAAGTCGTATCAGCCGACTGATTAAGGAACATGCGCAGGGCGAACCGATGGAGTTGGTGCTGAAGAGAAAAAGTGGCGAGGCGATCTGGATCGAGATTGAAAGTGCACTGCTCATGGAAGATGGCTGTTCATATGGTATCATAGGCATCGCACTGGATATCACCGAGAGAAAAAGAGCCGAGCTGCGCGAAAAACATCTGCAAAATGTCTCCGAGGCAGTCCATACCATCAATCAATTGATCGTGCGGGAACGCAGTAGACACATGCTGATCATCAATGCCTGTAATATTATAACGAGTGTTCCCGAGTATCTCAGTGCCTGGATCGTTCTATTTGACGAGAATGGCGATACGACCGACTTTGCCTCATCGGGGCGATTACATGATGTTCAGAGTTTCCTGAAAGATCTTAAGAAATCACCTCCCCCTGCCTGTATCGTTGAGGCACTGAATCAACCCGGGGTGGTACTGATCGATTCGCGGAGTCAAGATTCCTACTGCAGAAACTGCCATACCGCATGTATATCATCCGAGGAGATTAAGATCATCGGGCGGCTTTGTGCCGGAACACAGGTTCAGGGCATCATGGGAGTGAGTGCCACTAACGAATATATACTCTATAGCCAGGAAAAAGCCCTTATTACAGAAGCCGCAAGCGACATCGGCTTTGGTCTGTACCGAATTGTGCTTGAAGAGACCGAATACCTGACACGGGTGGAAGCACAGCAGCAGCGCAATTACCTGGAGCTCGCCCTCGAGGCATCGGGCATGGGTGAATGGGACATGAACATCCGCACAGGGAAGCTCCGATGGGGGGAAAGGCTTATGCGCATGTATGGTATTGATGCTGAAGAATTCGAAGGAACCATCGAAGGCTTTAAAAAAAGAATTCATCCGCAGTGGCGTGAAAGATTATTGGAAGAGGTCAATGGGTATTTCCGATCCGCAGGCGTTGGCGCCGAGTACCAGACAGAATATCCAATCATCCATCGCTCCGGACAGACCCGATGGCTGCAATCCTGTGGGCGCATGGTTGCCGGAGCCGATAGCAGGCCGGAGAGAATTGTCGGACTGACTTGGGATATCACCGACCGTAAGCAGACAGAGGAGGCGCTCAGAATCAGCGAGGAGCGTTATCGTACGTTTATGCAGGAGACAGTGGAAGGAATATATCTGGTCGTGTTCACCGATCCAATCCCTGCCTCCTTGCCGATCGAGCAGCAGGTCAGTCTGTTTTACCAAAGGACACGAATAGCCGAGGCAAATGATGCTTTTGCGCAGATGTATGGATATACCAGCCTCAAAGAGATGGAACGAATCGCCCTGGATGTTTTTCATGGCAGTGAGAGCGATCCGGCCAATATCGAGTTTCTCACCAGTTTTGTCGAAAAAAATTACCGTCTGGCAAACGCGATCTCCCATGAAGTCGACCGGCAGGGCAACAGACGGGTCTTTCTCAACAACCTCTTCGGAATCGTGCGCGATGGAGCCCTTGTGCGTGTATGGGGCACCCAGCAGGATGTCACCGAGCTGACCAAAGCGGAAGAGGAGCTGCGGCATCAGAAAGCGGACCTTGCCAGGGCGAATTTCGAGCTTTCCAGCGCCAACAAGCGACTTATGGAACTCGACAAGATTAAAAGTGAATTCGTTTCAATGGCCTCTCATGAGCTGCGTACGCCGATCACATCGATCCTGGGTTTTGCGCAAACCCTTTTGTCATCCGAAGTTGACGTAGGGGAGGATGAACAGGCAACCTATCTGACAATTATACAGAAGGAGGCTAAACGGCTGGGGAATCTGATCAGTGATTTACTCGACCTGTCCAGAATAGAGGTCGGTCGGACAAAGGGAACCATCGAGCAGGTTTCTCTTGACACTCTCGCCTCCGAGGTTATCGAGTCGATGCGCATCCCCCAAAACATCCGGGTAATGGTCTGCGGTGGTGCCGAGGGTAAAAAGCCGTTCCCCTGCAATAGCGATGCGATCCGGCGGGTGTTTCTCAACCTCATCGAAAATGCCTTGCGATTTGCCGATAAGATTGACATACGTATAGAAGGCGATGGCGACACACGGACGGTTTCCGTGTGTGACAACGGGCCGGGAATCGCACCCGAGCACCAGGAGAAAATTTTCGAGAAATTCTACCGCGTTCAAACCGATAAACAATCGGGCAAGGGAAGCGGACTTGGGCTTGCGATGGTAAAGGATATCGTAGAAATGCATGGTGGAAGGATATGGGTGGAATCGGAACCGGGAAGGGGAGCTGCGTTTTATTTTACACTGAAAGCAAAACCATAACCCCAAAAATTAGCAGAAAGGATTTCCACCAACACAGGAAAATTTTATCAATCTTCGATGATGGAGTTAACAACCTCCCGCCTGGTATCGTCGTGCATGGAGATTCCCGGAAGTATATGCCAGGAGCCGCCCCGGTTCTCTCGTATGGTGGAATTTTCGATATGGATGTTTCCTGAGTGGTCGTTTGTCACGAAAAATATCCCAGCGCCATAGGCGTTGACCGCATTGTGTTCGATACGCGTTGCGTAAAGAGACAGGGTCATGGTGTTTCCGTCATTGTAAACCGCTCCGCCGCTGCCCCCGCCCGGCGTCCCCTCCTGCGCCGGATTGCCTCCGTTTCCGATTGCCCGGTTGTGTGAGAAGAGGCAGTTTATCAGTGTCCAGGACACACCAATCGAGCTGATAGCCCCACCGTTGGAGCCGGCATTGCCCAACCCCTCCCTGCCACCGAAGGTGCTATTGACCACGTATACCGGCAGCCCCTGGTGCTGGCTGAACACCCGTATCGCTCCCCCGCCCACATCGGGTCCCACATCGGCACACACGTTATGAAAGAACCGACAATTCACCACCTTGAACCGGCCGCCACGCACCCAGATTGCCCCACCACCGGTATACTCGGTCTCGTTTTTGGAATTTCCGTTGATAAAGGTCAGGTTCTGCACGGTCAGCCGCGGATGGTCCTGATCCTGACAGTGGGGCGTGGTCCAGTGCAGGTTTTCATCGCAGGTGTTCATGTACAGGATACGCGTCCTCCCGCCTCCATCCAGGGTCACCAGCCCTCCCCCATCGATCACGATATCCGGGTCTGCATCGTTAAACACCCTGGCCGGCCGGTCGAGAGTGATTGTCACAGGCTCGCCGCCTGAGTTAAACACTATCGTCCCTCCCTGTGCGACCGCCTCGATAAATGCCTCGGGCGTGCAGCTTTGAGGTGTCCCGGTCCCAATCACATGATCCGGCTCGGAAACATCCTCCTCAGCCGCCTCTGGCGGAATCGGCCAGTTTCCATCCGGATTACCCGCCGCGGGACCGTTATCGTCGGGAAGAGAGACAGGATCGACAACTGTGTTTGTGGGGCTGACGCCGCTTTCGCAGGTGAGGGAAAGAATGC
>CAYQOU010000089.1:0-11597 GCA_964419255.1 uncultured Fibrobacterota bacterium
GTCGTCGAAACAGAACCCGAGGAAGTGTTTCCTCCATTCGATTCGAATCTCGCGAAAAATGCCTCAGACGGGGAGAGACGGGCATGGAGCGTGGAAATAGGTTCCCGGAAAAAGGCCGGTCGTACGAGAGCCGGGCGTTAGCGGCAAAAAATGTATAGCTTATGCTAACGTTTTGCCTGCGATATAATCGACAGAATCAGCCATGTTCAGGAAACCTTTCCCTGTTACGATGTAACTTTCATCCCAACCGCCATACCGTCACGAAGCGGAATCAGGGTTGAGATCCAGGCACTCGATTTAAAAAGCTTTTCCGTGGTCTGTCGAACGCCGTGAAGGTTTTGGGAAAGCTGTTCACGCCATTTGTGCAGCTCGGGAGTATCGGTCGGCTCCGGCTTCTTTTCTTCATGGGAGGGGAGAACCGAACCGCCGAGAAGCATATTGTCGAAAATGACCAGCCCGCCGGGCCGCAGATGACGCTCCATCGCCTCAAGTGCATCCGGATAGCCGTGTTTGTCGATGTCGCAGAAAAGCAGGTCGTATTCGCCGCCGGTTTCGTTAAGCGCTTGGACCGCTTCGGAGAGGTGGAATTTCACCAGATCCTTCATTCCCAGTTTTTCGATATGTTTTTGCGCCGCCTCCGAAAGCTCTTCATCAAAAACCGTATGGTGCACGATCCCGCCGCCATTTTCTCTGACCGCTCGAGCGAACCAGTAAGTGGAATATCCGTACCCGCTGCCCAGCTCGAAGATACGCTTCGCATTGATCAGACGTGCATACTGATAGCAGAGATACCCGCAGACTGCGCCGATAATTGGAAACCGTTGTTCGCGTGCAATCTCTTCCATGCGCAGCACTTCATCGGGGCGCGGCGGGATCAGTGAATACGCGTATCGGTTTATTTCGTGGAAATCAGGAGGTTCATACAAATGCCGGTGAGTGGAGTGATTTACCGTCTTTTCAGTCATGTCAATATCTCCTTCAGTGTAAGTTTACAAGTACTTGCATTTAGCGGTTCCGTATAAATGAGCAGCGTATTCCCTTATGGTCGGAGGTGCTGAGGCCGATACGCGCCATGTCCTTCAGAATATTTTCGAGGCCTCAAAAACCAGGCCGGCACGGGAAAATGCGCAAATCGATGCGAGAGAATCGCTGGGTTGAGGATGTACTACAACCAACCGCGTCTTCCTTTCATCAACAGATAAACGAAAAACGGCGCGCCAATCAGTGATGTCAGAATGCCCAGCGGTATTTCTACCTGAAAAGCACTGCGTGCGACATTATCCACCAGAAGCAAAAACCCCCCTCCCAGTATCATCGCCGAGGGAAGCAGTTTAAGATAGTTTGGACCGGTGATCATCCGGGCTATATGCGGAATTATCAACCCGATCCATCCCACCATCCCACACATCGACACGGCGGCCGCGGTCAGAAGGGTGGAGCAGATGACGAAAACGATGCGCATTTTGCCGGCATCGATACCAAGCGCCCGTGCCTCGTCGTCACCAAAGGCCAGTACATTAAGTTTCCAGCGAAACAGTGCGATTGGAACGATTCCAGCTGCTATGGGAATAAGTGCGATCCACAGATCCGCCGGTTTGACCGTGGACAGGCCTCCCATCAACCAGAACGTAATGGAGGGCAGCTTCTGTTCGGGATCGGCGACATATTTTATTAATGATGTAAAGGACGTGAACATGGTTCCGACGACTATGCCGGTAAGGATAAGCCCAAGGGTGGCACTGTGTCCCCTTGAAATGACCGCGTTTATCGCGATGACCATAAGTACCGCGCCAAGGCCGAATCCGAAAGCCATAAGCTGTATGCCCATGAGGCTCATGGAAAAAAGAATCGCCAGGGATGCTCCGAAACCTGCACCGGCAGAGGCCCCCAGAATATCGGGAGAGACCAGCGGGTTGCGAAACAGACCCTGATATGTGGCGCCCGAGGCGCCCAGTGCCGCGCCGATTATCACCGCAGCGGCGATTCGCGGCAGGCGGACGTTCCAGAGGATGTTGTCAACAACCGTATCGGGGCCGGGCAGCCCCGTGAAACGTGCCTGAAGAGCCGCGAAAAAATCGGGAACAGATACCAAATACCTTCCGATCATTAAGGAGCCCAGAACTGCTGCTATCAGGCCGGCCGCGATGCCGAGCAAAAACAGGTTGTCTCGAACATCTTCGCTTTTAGAGTGCACCACGCGGCCGTCCGGTCTCCCCTGGCCGTGAATTCCGCCGTGCACCCTGGGATGATCGCACATCTCGGGGTGATCGTGATGGAAATGCGCCGGGTGCCTGGGCTGCGGGGTGGAGACCTTTTCTTCGGACCGCTCTTCTATATCAATACTGTTCATCGATAAACCTTTCCCCTATCTTTTCGGATGCAAAATCTCTTCTATCTCCCCATCACTTATTGCGTACTCATAAAAGCGTATATAAAAATCTCTGACGGTATGCTTTATATCGATATCATCAAAAAGATCGGCTTGTATGACTTTAGCGGCCCAGGGAATTTGCAGTGCTCCCTCGGCGCTTCTGACCGACCACAGGTACACTCCCATGGGTACCCGATACACCCGGTTGTTGCGAACCGCCGGGATTGTTTTCCAGACCGCCGATGTCGTTACCTCGTCATAGGAATTCAAGGAGTTGACAATCACGATGTCCGGCTCCCAGCTGATCACCTCCTCGATGGAGACTTTCTTTTGTCCCTCAACATTGCCGTGTGCGGCCATGTTGATTCCGCCCGCAGCATCTATCCATGAACAGGCGATCGTGTTTTTCCCTTCCGTCGTCAGTCCGTCGTCCCGGCTGCCATAGTAGACCTTCGCCCGCCGGCTTTCAGGCAGATTAGCGGTGCGGCTTGAAACCGCGGAGATTGTCGAATCGTAATAGGCGACAAACTGTTTGGCCTTGTCCAGCGCCTTTGGCCCGAGTGTCTCTCCCATAAGCATTAGTGTCTTTTTAATATCATCGAAATTCAGCAGACTTATAGAAAGCGCGGGAATTCCAAGCGAGGTTATCTTCGGGTTTTCACCGAAAACCACATCCGGGCGTGCCTTTATCAGCTCCTCTATATTGACTTCGCTTTTACCATGGGGAGCGCCAAACGGGACGAGCGCGTCCATGATTGAGGGAAACATTTTTACCAGCATTGGATTGCCTGCAACATGGGTGCCGGTGGCGCAAATTTTGTCGGCACAGCCAAGCATGATCGTCATCTGAGCAAGCGCTCCATTGACCGCAACTCGGTTTACCACGGAGGGGATGGTAACGCTATGCCCGTTCAGGTCGGTTACCCGGCGCAACGATTCGGCACAAACGGATACGGCTGCTCCCATGGCCGCGATGAGAACAGCGCTCAGCAATGAACAGTATGTGCCGCGTAATCTCCGCGGCACTCTTTTAATGGAAAGTCTCATAATCTGACCGTTACCTCAACGCCGTACACGGCACCGATATCATAGAAGTAGCCCGTTTCAGCATGTGGTGGAAAGGCTTTATAGTAGTTTGTGTACTTTTCATTGGTTATGTTTCTTCCATACAAACGGAGACTGAAATGATCACCGATTGATTTGCCCATGGAAGCATTTATAATTGTATAATCTCCCACCGGCATATCGAGTCCACCGGTGTATTCGGGGACATTCAAAAGGTTTACATTAGTGGAAAAGCCTTCGTAGTCGAAGTTTATCCCCGCGGTGAGTTTATAAACCGGGACCAGCTCAGCCTGTTCCTTGTCACTGCTTCCAAGCAGTGTCAATCCAAAATCGTAGCCGAAGGGGCCGATCTGACGTCCGCTGACCTCCATCTCAAGTCCATAACGGGCAAGACGATCGGCTGATTCAAAGAGGCTGATTCCGATTGTATCACCATTGTCTATCAGTTCAATCGCAAGCGGTCTGCCGGATGCGCTTCGTCCCTGGATTTTCGCATTCCGGATATCATAATAGTAGCCGGTTGCCTTTGCACTAAGCGCGTTTGCAATGTCGGCGACCACACCCGCTTCATACTTGATCCGTCCCTCGGGGTCAAGCTCTTTGTTGTCAACTGTACTGAGCACTTTTGGTGTCGGTGTATGGTTATATGCCGCACGGGCGTTTACGCTGTAACGGCTGGAAAAATCATAGGTGCCGCCTAGAGAGAAGTTGTATGCATCGCTTCCCCATTCCTCATCTGCATTCTTTACACTTACTCCATCGGTGGTATATTTCCCGCCGCCCGCAACGATATAACGTTTATCAATTCTTAAACCCGCGTCGACCGTGATTTTTTCCCGTATGCCTAATTCATCACTCAGGTAAAAACCATAGATGTTTTCCTCCGAGGGGAAATCTTCACTTCTCTCGGTCTGTTGATACCAGAGAATGGACTGGGCACCAATTTTCAGTGCATTAGAAAATGAGTTCCCCGACTGTGTCCACGTATGAAGCAGGTTGAATTCCGCAGCCCGGTCTTCGGATTCATACGGCTCCTGGGCCAGTTCCTTGACATGAGTCTCGGGATTGATCACATCCCAGTAACCGGTACCCGCCGCATCATTATATCCAACCCAGGCCTGGGTGGTGTGAGCATCGTTCCATTGGCCGGTAAGTGCCAGCGAAGCGATGCGGGTGTTCATCGGATCGTATCTCCACACCGCTGAGCGCAATGCCTCGCCTTTTTCCTGATATCGCTGGATATCGCGGGAGGCCTGGTTGTAAAATATTGACATATCGGCAGACAGGGGGCCGAACATAATCCCACCGTTTAGCAGAAACGAGTTGCCCTCAAAACCGTTGTTCCAGTTACCAAACCGGTCTTTTTTGGAGTCGTTTTGCGATCGTGAATACCCAACACTAAAATGGCCGACATCTTCGAAAATTTGGCTGTGAAAGGCCTGGATCTTGAGCGAATTGTATGAACCGTACCCGAGTGTCGTCTCCGTCAGGCGTGGTGTATCCTCCCGTGCCCGTTTGGTTTCGATGATGATAAAGCCCTGGTTTGCCGCACCGGCGCTGTTTGATCCGGGGTTCATAAGCGGTCCCATGGTAACGATACTTGCATCGCGTACGATTCGTATGGATTGAATCATGTCGGTGGGCAAATTCCCCAGTATCCTTTGCGCGGCGGTTGCAGGCATGTACACTCCGTCAAGGATTATCCCCAGCGCGCTTTTCTCCCCGCCTCGTCCCTGCACCCAGTTGTGAATTCGCGATCCCTGGCGGGTGATTCCCATTCCCAGTGCCCGTTCAAACACGCTGTAAACATCGGACGGTTCCATGGCTTTGATTTCATCTTCCGTCAACACCTCTATACCCGGACTGCTTTCGGGGATATGGAAACGCTCATAAGCCGGCAAATCGACTATATCCATCTCTCTGACATTCATCCGGTTGAGTTCGTGAACGGGTGTTTCTTTTTTCTTTTCTTCCTTACCTGAGTCGGCCATTGCCGGGATCATCAGGCCGGCGGCAAGCAGTAAAACAGACGCTTTCAAATTTTCCTCCTATTTTGCCGGCTAAGCCGGAATGGTTGTTTTTAATACAGGTGGTCGATTTTCATACATGTTTTTCACTTGATACGCTCTCTTTTAAGTCAAACTTTTACGAGCCGGAAAATTCTGTCGACCGGGCTCGTTGCTGGGCTTATGTTTGTGCGGTCGGTCGTCTTTAATTATCGCCTGTAGACGCCGATTTACCAAGCCTGCTTTTTGCGATTTCTCGCCAAAAGTTTATGTTTACACACCGAAATTTTTCAGGAGATCGCATGTTTAAACAACCGGCACACACGCCTTGCACATCTTACCTCGTCCGTCGGGGGCTTCCACAATGCGAACATCGACCCCGTAAACATCACGAAGATTTTCTTCGGTTACAATCTCGTCGACATCACCTGCCTCAAAGGCATTGCCTCTTTTCATCAGGAACACACGATCCGAGCACAGGAATGCATGGTTGGGGAAGTGACTTGTCATTATGACAGACAATCCATGTTTTACCAGTGATGAAATCCGACAGAGCACCTTGACCTGATTTCCGAAATCCAGGTTAGACGTAGGCTCATCGAGGATCATGATTTTTGCCTGCTGAGCTACCGCCCGCGCGATGAGCACCATCTGACGTTCTCCGCCGCTGATCTCGGTGTAGCTGCGGTCGCGCAGCTTCAGGATACCAAGCATCTCCAGAGCATATTCCGCAACCTCACGATCGTGGTGTGCGGGTGATGAAAACGCACCGAGATGAGCGGTACGGCCCATGAGCACGATATCCATAACCGAGAATGGGAAAGGAGGCGTATGGGCCTGAGGCACGTAAGCAATGGTTTGGGCAATCATCTTCCGCGAACTATAGCGTATATCTTTTCCTTCAAGATGAATCGTACCCTCTTGTGCCTTCAAGAATCCCAGTATTGTGCGAAACAAGGTGGTTTTTCCAACTCCATTGGGGCCGAGAATACACAACGATTCACCAGCGCCGACTTTCAGAGAAACGCCTTTGACTACAGTCTTTTTTCCGTAACCGCAGCAAAGGTTGCTAAGTTCCACTCTTACCAACTGGATATGCCCCTCTTTTTGGGTTTCTGATTCTTTGAACCATGTTTACATACATGATTGAGTAGATTACTTACGTACATGATTGTGTAAAAGGGACAGGAAAAGTGACCGGAGGCAGAATGGCAGTCTTTGTACATGTTTTGTCCGGATTTTGTAATCGCTTGATAAGTAACAGGTTGGAAGAGAGGCCATATACAAGGGCAACACTTACTTAACGCGCTTCTTACAAAATTCTAAGGAAGTGCATTTGTAATGCTCAGAAGTGTATTTGCAGGATAGTCATCATATCCAGTAGCGCCTGTGTGGGATGCTCGTGGAGACTGTCACCCGCATTTATGACCACCGCATCGGTACACTGGGTCAAAAAGATGTGGGTACTCCGGCCGCGCGGTGACGGACTACGACCATATCTATTTTCATCGCCGCGATATTGCGGATGGTGTCCTTGAGCGTTTCACCCTTGTTGACCGAGCTGGTGGAAGTAGAAAAGTTTAGTGGATTGGCAGCCAGAGGTTTTTCGGCGAGTTTAAAAGAGAGGCGGGTACTGTTTTCATAAACAGGTTGAGACGGTTGTTTCCTCGCAGGTGGGAAACTGCTTAGGTTTTTACTTCTGTTTTCTTGTAAGGGAAAAACAGTCATAGTTTTTGCTGGCAAAAATGTTGTTCCGAGCAAAAATGTTGATCCGAGCGGTGCTGGGAGTCATTATTCCCCGGCATGTACGCATTTTTGAGTCTCCATATTTCTCATCCGCATAAATTTAACGCTCATAAAAGGAGATATGAATATGTCACATGCATTTCTTTTAATCAAACGGATGTTTGAAGAGGGTTTGGCATTTATCGCGCATATGTTTCGAAATCGTGAGCAACATTTCGGTGATGGACGGCAGGCTTCGTCAGCATCTTATTGCTCCACCTGTATCCAAACACTGGCAGACGATGCATATGTCCGCGACGGGAGTGAAGAGCTGAACAAAGATTATCTCCTGGCCGGGCCTGACGACCGCACACCCACATGCATGACGGCTGCTTGCATAGACGGCATAACAATCTATTACCAGCCTGTGGAATATGTATATGTTGAATCCCGCTTTCCCCAGGTAGTCGATTCAGACAGCGGAGAATGGGAGTGGCCGGTTTGTATGACTGATAAGAATCTTGTGCATGATGATCTGCAAGGTATAACCGGTGGTGATGAGAAGTTTATTTCCGAGGAAGTATTTCCCCCGTATTATCTGAACGAAATATAGCGGAAATACAGATGCACTTGAAAGCGGTTTTGTGACCCTATCCTTTTTGGTTTGCTTATCTGCATCGAATCTGCTCAAAAGTATGCCTGTTTTGTATCTTGTCGGATGCATTGCGTCCGAAGAAAATCCACTCAAATGTCTTTTTTTGGCTAATCGAACGGATAATTATCTCCTACCTGAATTATGCAAATCGCCAAAATCCCCTTTCAAGGAGAATGCATGAGAGTCGTATGTCTGAGAGTTGTGGTGATAATTTCAGCCGACTCACCGAAGAACCGATGCCGGCTCTGCCGGTTGAGGGTTGTGATAGTGGACAATCACCCCATCATCCACAAGGCTGGACGGTGCTGCCATACTCACCTATGAAAATCTACACAAGATGCAAACAGGAAGACTTTTTATCAAAACAATAACTATACACAAATAAAGGTGTTATAGAATTAATTCTGCCGCATAGCTCACCTGCAACTGCTGCCATTTGCAGGCAGCAGTTTGTCATCTATTGCTTTGACTTTTACACCGGTATCGGGTAGATTATATAAGGAGAGAAAGGACATCGGTACATGATCGCAGTATATGGTTATCTGGATTTTGTTGAGTATCTTCTGGCGGATTTCGAGCAGAGGAAAAACCGCAACAGGCGCTATTCCTTTCGAGCTATGGCCGAGAAACTAAATTTGAGTTCCAGCACGGTGGTGCGGATCATGAATGGAAAACGGGGAATAAGCAGCAGCATGGTTCCGCGTTTCATACAGTATCTGAAGCTTGACAAGGACGAGGCAGCCTATTTCAGCTGCATGGTAACTTTCAAGACGGCTCGTTCCGAGCAGACACGTATGGCGGCATACCGGGAAATGATTTTATTGCGCGGCTGCCGCACAAAAACCATATCGGAGCAACAGTATGCATTTTATGAGAAGTGGTATTACGCCGCCATACGGGAGCTTCTCCGGTTCTGTCGTTTTACCGGAGAGTATGACAAACTTGCCGGTTTGCTGATACCGCCGATCACCGAGTCGCAGGCTCGTCGATCCATCGAAATCCTTCGGGAGCTGGGGTTGATAGCATGCGAAGGGTCACACTACTGTGTGACAAACGAAAGTATCTCAACCGGAGAGATCTGGGGGGATGCGGCTATTCATACCTATCAGCGCGAAGTTTCTCAGAAGGCGGTAGAGGCGCTGGAGAATCTCACCAAAAAGGAACGGGATTTTTCAACCATGACCATGTGTTACAGCAGTAAGGGGTTTGCCAAAGTCCGTGAGCTTCTGAAGCGTACGCGGGAAGAGCTGACGCGGATAGAGAAAACCGATACGGATCCTGACACGGTGTATCAGGTGAATTTTCAATTTTTTCCTTTGTCAAAACAGTGCGGCGGAGATCTATGCGGCAGAAAAAAGAAAAAATGGAAATGTACAACTGACGATATAGTTACATCACATATGTAAACAGAAGATACGCGGATCCGTTTCTTTACAGGCAGTACCGCATACACTTACCCGAGGAGGTGACCGATGAAAAGGATATGTTTCGGCTGTTTGATAGTTTTAGGGGCGATTGTGTTCCGCGGATGGGGATGTCTTGCTCCGGCAAACATGCAGGGGGTTGCGTTTACAAATGAAGAGTCGCTCGATCTGGAATTGTTGCGGAGTCTTGGGACGGAAGGGGAGCACTATGTTGTCGATGGCGAGGCGCCGCAGGAGGCGGTTCGTTACCGGTCGCATTATGATGAGCGTGCGATGGTGTATGTCGGCACATATGGATTGAGCTATCAGGAGGGGCTTGCATTACAATGTATGGGAGTCATTTTGGATCCATCGATTCTGGAAGGCTTGTATCAACCTCCTTCGGTAGAGGTTTTTGATTTTACCGCGGCAGTTGTCACCGAGTTGCAGTGGCTTGTGGAGCAAGGGGTGATAGACTTGACGGATGGGTTGATAGATACGATCGATTCCGCATTAACCCAGGCATCAAACGGTGGTATACAGTATTGGACATTACAAACAGATGTTCTCGGTTACAATTCATGGTATAGATACAATGAGCAGTCTGGCGTCTGGTCCACCAAGGGGGAGGATGTGGATGCGGTCAGAGGTGTTAACGGCGGCTGTGGAGTTATTAGTCCCGAATTCCAAAATCTGGAGGCTTTGCTTTCCAGCCCCAGTACGGTCGCACCTGTTATCCGTTTGGCCGGTAGGCATGAGCAGGTTTCGGTTTGGCACAGCGCATCCAGCCCGGTTCTGCACCTTGCCAATCCATCTCAGCGGCCGCTGTCGGTGAAAGTGGTATCGATCAACGGAAAGGCTGTCGCCCGGTTTACCATCCCGGCCGGTGCGAGGGAGTACAAAATGAGTAAGGACATGATTACCGACCTGGGCATGACCCCATGTTTTCTGGAGGTGGAGGGCGTACAGCAGAAAATCCGTTTTCTGCCGAATATTCGATGAATCGTTTGCGTGCTGCTTGTGGTTAGACATAAACGCCCCTACATTTGTGGGGGCGTTTATGTCTTGGGACGACAGCACTACAAAAGCGCTTCTGTGGAGCGACTAAAATTGTGATGAGAGGCAATATCTTACACGCATCCGACTCATAACAAAAAATTATAACGTCTAAACCAGACGTCTGGCTTACAATATTGAGAATCTGTCTGCCCCAGCGTGATGCGGAACGTAAAAGCGAGGAGGAGATCATGCGTGAATTCAACGAAAAGGTGGAGGTCGTTGGAGGCGAACAGGACGATACTTTGAAAAAAAAGACTGAATGTGACGAAGATCACAGTAGTATAGGTTGGAATGTCTTATCTTAGTGAACGGAACTTTTAATAGAAAAGAGTCAATATTCGGAATGGTTTACCGGATTGAAACAATCATTTCATCAAGGCAACGATATAAGCGTTTAAAATCCTTTTACTTATTACCTTAAAGGGGGAGTACTTATGTTTAAACCAAAATTGTCCGCATTTCTTGTCCTGCCCGCATTTCTTCTGATGATCGGCTGTGACGATAATCCGGCTAATCCGGGCGGCGGGAACAAACCTTTGGATAATGATCTTGTCGGCGAGTGGCAGATTGAAAAGAAAGAAACCAACGGTATCGACGTGTCGTTAACTCCCGGCTATTCCGAAGAGTATGTGTTTAAAGCTGACGGGACATATGAATACACTCTTACCGGGGATGCCGGAAATCATTCGGGAAACTGGCACGTCTCTGGCGACTCCGTATATATGGATGGCTTTGGTCAATCCGTTGGTATACCCTACAGCTTTGAAGGTTCTATGCTGGTGACTGATCAGAGTGGTACCAAGAGTTTTTTCACCAAAACGGGAGACGCTGGGGGCACCGGGGGAGACGGTGGAGATGGTGGAGATGGTGGAGATGGCACAGGTTCCCTGTTAGGTACGTGGGAATGTTACAAGGTGGAAATGGTAGACCAAACAGGTGAGACCGTGATTCTTACCCCAAATGATGAAATGTGGGTTGTCTTTGGTGATGTGGAGATTACTTTCACCTCGAATAACGTGACCATGACTCTTGCAGGAGAAGGGGCTGAGACGTCTCCCTATACCTATGAAAATGGGGTATTTACTGCTGCTGAAATGCAAGCGGAGGTTACTTTCGAATCTTCTGATCGCATGGTTATGGAAGATTTAGAGCAGGGGTTGAAAATGTGGCTTAGAAAGAAATAAATAATCGTGGCTTTTTTCTTATTTCGACCTGTGTGAATCGTTCACACAGGTCGTTTTTTCAGCGGCTTTTTTCAGCGGTCGTGCGATTATTCTCGCGGATCTTTTCTTTGCGCGCCCCGGCGGGGGCGT
>CAYQOU010000090.1:0-11519 GCA_964419255.1 uncultured Fibrobacterota bacterium
TCTTTTCAGAACAAATCTTCTTCCGACTATGATGCTCCCCTGAGTAACGCTTCTTTTCAGAATAATTCTGCGTGCCTAAAAGGCAACGAGACATCCGGGGAGTCTTTCGGCAAGGGGGCATTCTTCGATGGTGCACACGATTATAAAATGGCCAAGGAGTTTTCATCCGATCCCCACTCGTCCAAGGATGATGACTCATTTTCACACTATCGATCGGCTGGAGTTGGTGACATAAAAATCATCGACGATGAATCCGGATTAAGTGGCGATATGGCTCCGCCGTCTTCCACCATGGCGGTCGAACAGAAATTTATCGAGAAAAATATCGATGCGGAAGATATACACGAGCTGATGAAAAACGACGGCCGGCTGAACAGGTTGGTAGAGCGCGGAAACCTTGGACGAACTCAGGCAAATATGCTTGTGTCTGTCCAGAATGCTAACAAGAAGATGCGTAGCCAGTGGCAGATTATCCTCTCGAGTGTCATAGGAATCGCAATGGTTGTCATTGCCTTTTTTGCTGTTCGTGCCTTTCAATATAAGCGTATGGTTGATAAAGGCTTGAGTCTGGAACAGAAACTCGATTCCTATGAAAAGCAGATAGCCAAAGCTAATAATTATCCCGATGCCAATCAGGACAAATTGTCCAAACTTCTTGAGGAATTTGAAAAAACTCAAAACGAACTCAAAGAGGTCAAAACTGAATTGAATGAGGATGATTATGAAAAGTTTTATGATGATCCATTGGAGGAGAAGATCGATCAAATTATGCAACGATTTGGCGAAAGCAATTATCACATTCCACCTCAGATGGTAGAGCGGGTAAGATATCATATCGAAATATATTCTGGAAGAATGAAGAGAACTATCGGTCGGTATTTGAAGCGGAAAGAGAAATATTTCCCGATGATAGAAAGCGTATTCAAGCGGAAGAATCTTCCCATTGAGTTGGCGTATGTCTCAATGCTGGAGAGCGGTTTCAATCCTAAGGCATTGAGTCATGCGGGGGCGCGCGGTTTATGGCAGTTTATGCCCCATACCGGAAGAGCATATGGGTTGCGGGTAACCGATGAATTCGATGATCGGCTCAACCCGGAGAAAGCTACTTATGCGGCGGCAGAGTATTTTCGGGATCTTATAGCGATTTTCGGAGGACGCCGATCCGTTATGCTTGCAATGGCAGCATATAATGCGGGCGAAGGCAGAGTTATGGGTGCTCTCAAAAAAATCGATGATCCTATGCGTGATCGCGACTTCTGGTATATCTATCGCATGGGTTACCTGGCGGAAGAAACAAACGAGTACATACCGCGCATTATCGCTTTGATGATAATTGATGAGAACGCCTCCGAATTTGGCTTCAATACATCAACATATATTGCATCATCTGAGCTGGAAGATCACCGCGATTTTATAGAAGTTGATTTCGGGGACTATTCAAATTAAAATTTCTTCAGATCGGAATCCTCTGATTAACCACTGTATTCAAATTGAGTGGTGCTAATCGCCGAGAGATCAATCGTTTATGAAATGAAAATTCGGCTCGGTGAGGGGAGAGACGAGAATCATTTCTGATTAAGCAGCTTTCTCACAGACTCAATAAGCGATAAGTTTTCCTTGCTTTTTTTTCCTGGGGGCGGGTTTTGTTTTGATACGGCTTTGAGGAACCCCTTTGCCATTCTATACAGAAGCCAGCAAAAAGCGAGTGCTTTGAAGGCCGGCCAATACCAGGTTCTTTTCTTTCGAAAAATCACGAATTGCTCCTGTATTCTCTGACATGTATAAAAGCAATATACATCCGGATCTATCTTAAAAAGCATACTAATCAGCTTACTGAACGAGTGGAAAGATTCGTTCAGTAAGCTGGCCAGAGAAGGATTTATCCGTAAAGTTAATCAGAGTTATATGGTTGTATAAGCTTCATCGGTCAAAGACGCATCATCGGTCAGCGCGGCGCTTCGACCCCATTTTAGATCCTTTCGGACTGCTTTAGCGATGCTGGTTAGATGGTCACCCATTTTCTCTATGTTTGTGGCCAGATCCATTATCATCATTTCCGCTTCTGGCTGTGTATCGTGTGCTTGCAGGCGTTTAATGTGGTTTTCCCTCACCTGGCTTTTCATAGTGTCGATCTGGTCTTCAATTTTTATGGCCTGTTGAGCGTACAGGCTGTTTCGTTCTTGTAGAGAAGTGGTAACCTTGTCGAATAATTCACAGAGTTTCTCGAACATCGAAGATATCTCCTCTACTCCTTCAGGAGCAAAGGAAAGTTTCTTGCGCATCCTAATCTCCGCATAACCCGCGATATTGTCTGCATAATCACCGATTTTTTCCAGATCGTTGACCGTATGCAGTAGAACCGGATACTCCATCGACTCCCTGGTGTCCAGGCTCTCCTCGCTTATCCGAATCATATAGCTTGTGATTGCATGCTGAAAGTTATCGAGTGCGGTTTCACCTTCATGAACCTTATCTATGCATTTCTGATCTTCCTTAAAGAAAGCATCCCTACTGATGATAACAATTTCTTTCGATATTTCAGTCATTCTAACCAGTTCTTTGATAACCTGTTCGGTTGCAACGAAAGGATCGGATAAGAGGCTTTCTTTCAGGTACTTTGGGACCCACTGCCCGTTACTATCTTTCCCGAAGGACAGACGCATAGTCATTTTGGTTAAAAAATTGAGGAATATGGTAAATACAATCGCATTGAGAATATTGAATAAACTATGAGCAAAGGCGATATGCATCATTACGTTGGTCTGACTGAGCACTCCCGGGTGCAGATACTCAACCAGCCTGCCATACGCTCCGACCCATACAAACGGTAGCACAATAACCGTTCCGATGACATTAAAAAGAGTGTGGGCGCGTGCCGTTCGTTCTGCATTGACATTCGTGCCGATAGCGGCGAGCTCAGCGGTTATGGTTGTACCAATATTGTCGCCCAGAATCAGTGGGATAGCAGCATCAAAACCAATGATGCCATTAAAGGCAAGAGTCTGGACTATCGCAATAGTCGCGGAGCTGCTTTGCACTATCATGGTGAAAATCGTTCCCACCAGTACACCCAGAAGAGGGTTGTGGCTGAAATTTGCAAACATATCGATTACAGCCTGACTCTGAGAAAGCGGCTTGAAGGCATCTTTCATAATATCCAGGCCGAAGAATAGGAGCCCGAATCCAAGGATGATATTACCGATGTCCTGTTTACGACCGCGCTTAACAAATTTTATCAACCCAAAGCCTATACCGATCGCCGGCAACGCGACTGCCGAGATGCTGAACTTTCCGATGATAGAGACGATCCAGGCGGTGAAGGTGGTTCCGATATTTGCTCCAAGTACCAGAGATATTGCCTGTTTGAACGTTAACAGGCCGGCATTGGCAAATCCGACTGTCATGACGGTGGTAGCAGAGCTACTTTGGACCAGAAGAGTCACCAGGGTGCCCACAAGAAGGGCAATCACCCTGTTTTTGGTCAAATTGGACAGAATTTTCCTGATTCCGTCTCCGGAGGCGGCTCTCAAACCATCCGACATCGTATGTATTCCGAATAGAAAAAGGGCAAGACCGCCAATGGCGGTAAACGCTGTATCAAGCCAGTTCATAAATGGGAATCCTTATGAAAGAGAAGGCGGAAAGTACAAAAAAACTAACTGCAGCTAACAAAAATCTCATCATTTCCTAATAAAGATTAACGAAATTCTAACAAAAAAATAATGTGTGGGGCATGGGTGAGGAAACCGTGAAAGTAGAGCCAGGATGTATTTTTTGTTGAACAAAGGAAACTACGTGCAAAGAGAGTGAAATAAACATGGATATGCCTGCGGAATTTGGATTTTATGCTATTTTGACTGATCCTGTTCGAGGGTATGAATACGTGACCCGGGCGATTGTGGATCATCAGGTTGCTTTCGTGCAGCTTCGAATGAAGAGAGCTTTGGAAAAAGATGTGCGCTCGACCGCCGAAACGATGCGCAGAATAACAGAGGGTACAAAGACACGGTTTATTGTTAATGACTATCCTGATATTGCTGTGGCGGTTGGTGCAGACGGCGTCCATGTGGGCCAGGATGATATTTCGGTGGATAAGGTGCGGGATATTACCGGAGGAGACACGCTTGTAGGCCTGTCTACCCATTCCCCGCGACAAACTTCCGAGGCGTGCGATCTTCCCGTGAACTACATCGGCATAGGCCCCGTTTACAAAACCCCCACGAAGGATATTCCCGATCCCCAAATAGGGCTGAAAGGAATGAGAGCGATGTTGGATATTGCAACTGTGCCTGCAGTTTGCCTTGGCGGCATTTCACTCGAACACCTGCCTTTGGTTCTGGAGAATGGAGCGAAAAATTTCTCTCTGGTTCGCCCACTCTGTAGCTCATCAGAGCCGGAGAAGGTTCTGAGTCAGATAACCAGGATTTCCAAAGAGTTCGGCATCTCGAGCCCCTGAGTCCGGCAAAGAAGCATGCTTTTACACTTACCTCGTCCTGTCACGCTTAAACGGGACGGGACGAAACGGAATATGGTGCTGAGGGGTAGAGCATGCAATGTTTCAGAGGGGCGACTTCGTTTTTGTTGCCATAGGATCACTCCGTAGTCCTTGTTCTCAGATTGAGAATTCGTCATGAAAGCGTTTTACCCCAACCTGAATCGAGCGGCTCCGAACGGATGAGCCGCGCAAACCCTTGAGGTTGAGCGATTAAAGCAATCGGCTGGAATACTTTCCCAAAGCTTTCCAGAAATCGTGGTAATTCAGATGTCCCAAAATATTGTGCGAATCACCACGAGAGGGGTGCATAATTCAGATCTAAACATCCTCAGCATCACTCTTCGTTCTTCTCCCGTTTTGATTCAAATGTCACAGCCGGCTAGAAGTTGAGAGAAAAATCTCCTTATTCGAGCAGGGCAGGTGAATTCGTTTGGCACGGTTATTGTATTTATACCTTCTCGACAAAAGACCCGATAAACTCACTTGTAGTTTTTTTCTTCTATAGTTGCTGAATTTCCGCGGCTGATTTGGTTTTTGGGGGGTTCAGAGTATAAAAAGGAGTCGTTATGAATGAGCCAGGCAAGCAACCGGGAAAAGATCCACGTATGCAGATGCAACAGTCACAACAGGGGGGATTCTGGAGATTCTGGATATGGCTGCTGATTGCTATTGTGGTTGGATACTATTTCTTCGGTGATTTCGGCCCTGAGAGAGCTGTTCTCTCCTATACCGAATTTAAGCAACAGGTGAGCCGGGGAAATGTCAGTTCAGTGACCATTCAGGAACAGAGAGTGCGGGGTTCGTTCGAAAACGAGTATACCCGGGTTTCAAACGAGGGAGCAGATACATCGACATATCAGGCCTTTCAGACCGTGAATCCAGGCTATGAAAATGGCGAATTGATGGATATGCTTGAAGAAAATAACGTAACCGTAAATGCAGAGAGCGCCGACAACAACTGGTGGATCTGGATAATGGTGCTTGTCTTGCCGTGGTTTTTGATCATGGGTTGGGCGATGTATATGCGCAACAAGATGATGAAAGGCATGGGCGGCGGACAGGGCGGTAGTGGTGGTCTGTTCAATGTCGGAAAATCGCGCGCACGAAAGTATCAGAAAAAATCCAAGACTGGCGTATCATTTGACGATGTTGCGGGGCTTCAGAACGCCAAAAAGGATCTTCAGGAGATTGTACAATATCTGAAAGATCCGAAACGCTTCATCGAGCTTGGTGCCGAAATGCCCAAGGGTGTGCTTCTGATGGGTACGCCGGGAACGGGTAAAACTCTTCTTGCCCGGGCTGTGGCGGGGGAGGCGGATGTGCCTTTTTTTAGTATCAGCGGATCCGAGTTTATTGAGATGTTTGTCGGCGTAGGAGCATCACGGGTACGGGATATGTTCACCAATGCCAAAAAGGAGCAGCCGGCGATAATCTTTATAGATGAGCTGGATTCGATCGGTCGTTCGCGAGGTGCTGGTGTCGGTGGTGGTCACGATGAGCGGGAGCAGACGCTTAACCAGATCTTATCTGAGATGGATGGATTCGAGCAGCATGAATCGGTAGTAGTAATGGCTGCAACCAATCGTCCCGACATTCTGGATCCGGCACTTACCAGACCCGGACGTTTCGATCGCCAGATCGTTCTCCACCGACCGGAAAAGGATGCTCGCATTAAGATTCTGGAGATACATTCCCGCAAGGTGCCGCTTGATAACGATGTGGATCTGGCTAATGTGGCTGCCCGAACCGTGGGCTTCGCCGGAGCCGATCTGAGAAATCTGGTAAATGAGGCCTCGCTTCTTGCCGGAAGAAAGGAAAAGCATAAAGTCGGTATGGAAGAGTTTGATGAGGCTGCCGACAAGGTGATGCTTGGACGGAGGCAGGAGATGAAAATCGGGGATGAGGAAAAGCGTAGCATCGCATACCACGAGGCGGGGCACGCGATAGTTGCCAAGTTTCTGCCGAAGACTGATCCATTGCAGAAGGTTACAATCATTCCGAGGGGGCGCAGTCTGGGGGTAACTCAACAGATACCCGATCTTGACAGGCATAATTACAGCAGAGAGTATCTGGTGAATCGCATTGCAATCGCGATGGGAGGGCGAGCTTCAGAGAGGATCGTTTTCGAGGATTATACCAATGGCGCGGCCAATGACATCAAAAACGCGACTGAGATTGCCAGAAAGATGGTCTGTCAGTGGGGCATGAGCGACAGAGTGGGGCCTGCCTCTTTTACCCAGGGAGAAGATCAGGTGTTTCTGGGCAGGGAAATGGCGCAACAGAAAAACTACAGCGAAGCAACCGGCAGAATCATCGATGAGGAGATCCAGCGGTTTGTCAATGAGGGCGAAAATACGGCTTCGCAAATCCTGAAAGAACATCGGGAGGTTCTTGACGCCATTGTAGAAAATCTGATGGAAAAAGAAACACTCCAAAACAGCGATATCGACAAAATCCTCGAAGAGTCAAAAGAGTACGCCTGAATCATACCATAATATGCAGAATCGCCAGATGGAGCGGAGTAGGAATCTAACTATCTCCGCTCTATTTTGTATGGCCACACATGAAAATATGCAGTACATCCGGACGCTACACTCCTCAGGCGGTATATGCCGAGGGCACTTGTGGCTTAAGATTCGTGTAGATCACCGCGAGAAAAACGCTCAATTCAAGACCGAATCACTTTTGCCTGAAAGCTTCGTATAAATCACCTTCGCTTCCTTTCCCGCTCTTGCGGGATAGGTGTGGGCGAGTGCCTGATCGTAATGGTTTCGCCCCTCCGGTTTAAGAAGGGTAACGGTTGCTCCTCCGAATCCTTTGCCGGTCAGACTGGAGCCGTATACATCGTCTATTCCTCTTGCGATGTCAACCAGCATGTCAAGCTCGGGACTGCTGTTTTCGAAATCGTCTTGAGAACTGCTGTGAGATGCATACATCAATATACCCAGCCCTCTGAGATCTTGCTTTTCGAGAAGACCTAGACCCTTGCGTACCCGTTCATTCTCCCCTATAATATGCCTTGCCCGCTGAAAGGCAATTCTATCGAACTTTCCTTCGTGCTCCTGCAACTCTCGCATCGAGATATCCCGCAGCGTTTCCCTGGATGAATCAAGCGATTGGAAGTAATCGGCGGCAATAGTACATTGCTGGTTTCTTTTGATGCATTCCGTATCGGTGTATGATTGAACCGGACCCGAAAGTGTTATCGCAAGAAGATACTCTCTTTGGGGAAGTGGTATGGCTCGATGTTCCTGTGTGCGATAGTCGGAAAAAAGGAGATGGTTTTTTAAGGTGAAAAAACAGGAGAGCTGATCCTGAGTATTACACCGGGCACCAACAAAGTCCGTTTCAGCCTTCGAACAAAGCATGGCCAACTCCGCATCATCAATAGGAATGTTGAATTGTTCGCGCAATGCAATGGCTGTGGAGACCTCCAGGGCGCTCGATGACGAAAGGCCGACACCGATCGGAATGTTTCCATCAATGAGTGCTACGAATGGTTCCAGGTTTAAGCCGGCCTGCTCAAGCATCGCACATACGCCAAGCGGATAATTGACCCAGGCATGTTCAGTTTGAGGCTCCAACTCCTCCACTTCCACCTGCTTTGGAAAATGGGTAGAAATGAACGTGTACTTCGAATCTTTGGAAGGTGCAAGAGCAACCCGTATGTTTTGGTCGAGGGCGCTACTGAGTGCAATGCCGTCGTTGAATGCCGCGTAATTCCCTAATAGTTTTACGCGGCCGGGGACATGAGCAATCACTGTCGGTTCACGTCGAAACACATCATGGAAATATGAGTGAATATTCATCTTCCCCCCAAACCCGGCAGAGCCGGGTAATCAAGGATCAAAGATCAAGGAATCAGGAAAATAAACACTATTGTGCCGGCGGAGCCTGAATCTGTTTTTCGACTTCTCTGTTACCCGAAACGATAAAACAAAACTGCTACAAAACAAGGAAACAAAGAATACGACAAAAAACGAGTTATTTACTAAAAACAAGTCTTATCTGTTGAAGACCACCCTTCCGTTCAAAATAGTCATATGAGCATATCCGGTAAGTGTCATGCCGTTAAAAGCGGAATTGCGGCTTTTCGAATAGAATTGATTCGGTTGCACTTTCCAGCTTTGCTCCGGATCTATGATGGTAATATCCGCGTTGGTATCCAAACTGAGACTGCCACCGGATACGCCCAGGATTTTATTCGGTATCAGACTCATTTTCTCGACCATCTGTCTGGGGCTCAGAATATCCTTTTTTACAAGATAGCTGATTACAGCTCCCAGGGATGTCTCCAGTCCAACCACACCGAAAGCGGCTGCCTCAAATTCCACATCCTTTTCTTCGGCGCAATGGGGTGCATGATCGCTTGCAATAACATCGATTGTCCCATCGGCCAGGCCCTCGATAATAGCCTGACGGTCGGCTGCGGAGCGAAGCGGCGGGTTCATCTTTTTGCATGTGTCATATCCGGCGATGTCTTCATCGGTAAAAACAAAGTAGTGGGGACAGGTTTCGCATGTTACCTCCACGCCACGTTTTTTTGCTTCCCTCACGATTCTGACCGAACCGGCGGTAGATACATGTGCCACATGAATCTTTGCCCCGGTGTACTCGGCGATCATTATGTCACGAGCCACGACTATCTCTTCGGCAATGTTGGGAATGCCCCGAATCCCAAGTCGCGTGGAAACCGCACTCTCATTCATATGACCGTCGCCGACAAGGTCGCGATCTTCGCAGTGGCAGATCACCGGAATAGAAAACGATTTGGAATAATTGAAGGCATGGCGCATAAGAGAGGTGTCGCGCACCGATTTCCCATCGTCGCTCACTCCCCGGGCGCCCGCCCGGATCATCTCACCAAAAGGCGACAACTCTTTTCCTGACAGGTTCTTGGTTATCGCACCGATCGGAAAGATTCGGCAGGGGCAATCCTCCCCCCGCTGTTTCACATACCGAATCTTTGACTCCTCATCCAGAACCGGATTGGTATTGGGCATACAGGCAACGGCGGTAAAACCACCGGCCGCCGCGGCCTGGGTTCCTGTAGCGATTGTTTCTTTGTCTTCCCGACCCGGCTCCCGAAGGTGCACATGCATGTCCATCAGGCCGGGCACCACCCATTTGCCCGCGGCGTCGATTGTGATATCGGCTGCAAAATTACTGGGCACACTGTGTCCCACGCCCGCAACTCTGCCGTCCTGGATAGCTACATCGGCCGGTGTATCGATATTGTTGAGCGGATCTATAACTCTGCCGCCCGTAATCAGCATGGATCTTTTTGGTGCCGATGAATCGAACGGATATTCTATGGTCCCATACCGCTTACTGTACATTCTCATTTCCTCCCAACAGATACAGCACTGCCATACGCGTAGCAACTCCGTTTGTGACCTGGTCGAGAATGACCGAACGGCTGCTGTCGGCAACATTGGATGCAAGTTCTATTCCACGATTGATTGGCCCCGGATGCATAACTATGACTTCTCTGGGAAGTTCCCGGAGCTTATCAAGGTCAAGCCCATACCGCTCTCGATATTCACGAATGGAGGGGAAAAGTCCGCTGGCCTGCCTTTCGGTCTGAAGGCGCAGAAACATGACTACATCGGCTCCGTGCAATGCCTGATCGAGATCATCGGTGATCGATACCCCCAGGCTTTCGGGATGCTGCGGCATGAGAGTGGGGGGTGCGCACAGAGTTACATCCATTCCCATAGTAGTCATTCCCCAGGCGTTTGATCGGGCAACCCTGCTGTGAAGAACATCCCCAATAATCGAGACTTTCAAACCCTTCAGCCGGCCAAGCGCCCTGCGGATAGTCATCATATCCAGCAGCGCCTGTGTGGGATGCTCGTGGAGGCCGTCACCCGCATTTATGATCACCGCATCGGTACACTGGGTCAAAAAGGTGGGTACTCCGGCCGCGCGGTGGCGGACTACGACCATATCTATTTTCATCGCCGCGATATTGCGGATGGTGTCCTTGAGCGTTTCACCCTTGTTGACTGAGCTGGTGGAAGTAGAAAAGTTTAGTGGATTGGCTGACAGACGTTTTTCGGCGAGTTCAAAAGAGAGGCGGGTGCGGGTACTGTTTTCATAAAAAAGGTTGACGACGGTTTTTCCTCGCAGGGTGGGAACCTGCTTTATCTCCCGTTGAAGCACCTCCCAGAAACTGTCCGCCGTGTCGAGAATAAGAGTGATGTCCTTTTCCGAAACGCCTTCCAGTCCAAGCAGGTGCTGGATTTCAAGTCTCATCAGCGATCACCTTCTTCCAGTTGCATGAGCCACAGCGCATTATTCCCATCGATTTCCGATACGTGCAGGGATACCTCCTGATCCTTTCGGGTGGTCATCTTCTTTCCCACAAAATCCGCTCGTATGGGAAGCTCCCGATGCCCCCGGTCCACCAAAACCGCAAGCTGAATGGATCGAGGTCTGCCGAAATCGGTCAGCGCATCTAAGGCTGCTCTTACCGTGCGTCCGGTATAAAGTACATCATCCACAAGCAGGACGTTTTTGCCGTTGATATCGAAAGGAATGTCGGTGATCTGTACTTTGGGCTGTTTAAAAGCCGTGCGGTAATCATCCCGATACAGGGTTACATCCAAAACGCCGTATTCCAGTCTGATATCTTCGATATCTTGGATCTTTTTGATGATCCTCTGAGCCAGGTATACTCCGCGGGTCTGCATGCCAACGATGCCCAGCGCCGAAAGATCCGGATTTCGCTCCAGGATCTGATGCGCCATGCGGGTCAGCGAGCGCTCGAGCGCCGTTTCGTCCATAAGTAGTTCGAGTTGTTTCATAATAGGCCAAAATAGTTCGTTTTGAGTGCGTGGGGCAAGATCCGCAATACAATACCTGAAAAAAAGAGGAACGCCGGGGTTTTTTAATGAGAATCGAAACATGGAGCGGTTGCTACTGGCTCAGCAGTCCGACTGTAACGATTTTTCTTGCCGTGAAGAAGTCGTCGAAACAGAACCCGAGGAAGTGTTTCCTCCATTCGATTCGAATCTCGCGA
>CAYQOU010000091.1:0-11455 GCA_964419255.1 uncultured Fibrobacterota bacterium
GTTTGCGGCTGGACGGATGGGGTGCGCAGAGTGCGAAGCTATGTTGTCTATGAGGCAATGTATTATTTTTCAGGCATCGCGTGTTTTAGTGAAAAAATGCCTCTTTTCCGCAATTCCCTTGACACTCATACGATATCTCCATCAGTTGGACATCAGAGAGAATTTTCTTGTTTATCATCCTTTTCCCGGTAAAGTAATCTAATGTTATATACAGACAATCTCAGCCGGACGGCTGTTATAGACAGGTATAAGAAATATAGCTATAATGAACTTCTGATACATATTCGGCGATATGCCCTGTTGTTCAGAGATAAAAATTACTCCAAAATCGCTATCTATTCAGAAAACTGTATCGAATGGATAGCCGCATTCTATGCCGGGTGGGCGAATAACTGCATAGTGGTCCCGATTGATCATACGGCATCCACCGATGATGTTTGTTATATATTGAGTGACTGCCGCCCGGAGATGGTTTTTGCCAGTCCCGCGCTTAAAAATGAGGTCGACGAGGTTAAGGAAAGGCTCGATTATTCACCGGAAGCATTTTTCTGGGGGGAGGAAGATATAGAGCATTCTGCGATTCAGGCGCAATGGGATCAGATTGAAGATATCGACCGGACAGCACTTATAATCTACACCTCCGGTACAACCGGGAGTCCAAAGGGGGTGATGCTGTCGTACCGCAACCTTTTGGCGAATGTGAAGGCGGTCACACGGGACGTCCCGATATTCACTCCAGAGCGCCAGGTGCTCATGCTTCTGCCTTTGCATCACATCTTCCCTCTTGCCGGCTCGATGTTGGCACCTTTACATGTAGGGGCCACAATCGTGATGTCACCATCCATGCAGTCATCCGACCTGATCGAGACGCTTCGTCAGAACCGTGTCGCCATAATGATCGGTGTACCCCGTCTCTATGAACTTCTTTACAGAGCAATAAAGTCAAAGATTGATGCAACCAGGATCGGCAGGCTATTTTTCCTTATCGCACAAACCCTCAAAAGCAGGAAATTTTCAACAGAGGTATTCAAGAAGGTCCATAAAAATTTCGGAGGGAATCTTCTGTATATGGTCAGTGGCGGAGCCGCACTCCCCAAACATGTTGGCGGTTTTTTCCAGACCCTGGGCTTCAGTGTCCTTGAGGGATTCGGCATGACTGAGGCCGCTCCCATGATTACGTTCACGCGTCCCGGCCACATCAAAATCGGTTCCCCCGGCCAGGCTCTTCCGGCAATGACGGTTGAGATCAGGGACGGGGAAATTGTGGCCAGAGGGGAAAATGTCATGCAGGGCTATTATAACCGTCCTGAAGAAACCGCGGAAGTTATCAAAGACGGGTGGTTGTACACCGGGGACTTGGGCTACTTCGATAAGCATGGGTTACTCTATATAACCGGAAGAAAAAAAGACATTCTTGTCTTGTCAAACGGCAAAAACATCAACCCGGTTGAACTTGAAGAATCATTTCTCGAACGTTTTTCTGTTATAAAGGAAGCCGGAGTGTTTCTTCATGATAATCAGCTTCATGTTGCAATCGTACCCAGATACGAGCAGCTGGCGTCGCGAAACATAAAGGACATTGAGGCATATTTCAGGGATGAGGTATTG
Source organism: uncultured Fibrobacterota bacterium (assembly GCA_964419255.1). Taxonomy (GTDB): domain Bacteria; phylum Fibrobacterota; class Chitinivibrionia; order Chitinivibrionales; family CAYFVL01; genus CAZPHU01. The sequence goes on from CAYQOU010000091.1 coordinate 1,609, forward strand.
ACAGTATTCAACAACACATTGGCGCCATACAAACGAATCACCAAATATGCCCTGATCAAAGACGAACTTCCTCGTACCAAACTCGGTAAGATTCAGCGGTTCCGTCTCGCCGAACACGCAGCCAGAAAAGAGCAGAAAAAGGGAAACACGGATTTCACTCCCACGGAGTCTTATCGTGCCGTCGAAGAGTTTCTTCAGACTCAGATCGATATGGATATACATCCGGATGATCATATAGAATTTGATCTTGGACTGGATTCGTTGGGCAAACTCGGGCTTATCAGCTTTATCGACAGAAGTTTCGGTATAAAGCTTGACGAGAAGAAACTCAGCGCATTTCCTTCCGTGCGTCACCTGTCGGAGTATATCCGGGAAAAACAGCAGTGGTTCAGGCAGGAGACGATGCAGTGGAGTGAAACTCTCAGGGAAAAAATAGAGGTGAAGCTTCCGGCGACCTGGCCAACGCAGAATGTCATTAAAAGCGTTTCAAAGTACCTGCTGCGGATTCTGTTCCGCTTCCGTGCAGAAGGTGTGGAAAACATACCCGATGGCCCCTGTATCATTGCCCCAAACCATCAGAGCTTTTTGGATGGCTTGTTTGTCGCATCTTTTCTGGGAAGGCGTATCTTAAAAAGCACATACTTTTATGCCAAGAAAAAACATGTCAGCAATGTTTTTCTTCGTTTCCTCGCACGAACCAATAATGTCATTGTCATGGATATGGAAAAGAACCTCAGGGATTCGATCCGTATGATGGCCGCAGCGATTCAGAAAGGTAAGAAGGTGATCATTTTTCCGGAAGGGACCCGCTCGACGGACGGCGAGCTGGGTGAATTCAAGAAAACATTCGCTATATTGAGCCTGGAGTTGAATGTTCCCGTGGTACCGGTCGCAATTAATGGTGCATATCGTGCCTTGCCCACCGGATCGAAATTTCCTCGCTTCGGAGCAAAAGTCACCGTAAGCTTCCTTCCACCAGTTTATCCCGAGCACCACACCACCGAAACGTTAAGCGATGGAGTGTATCGGTTTATCGATGAGAATATCGACAGGAAAGCATCCTGAGTGCATCTGAGAGTGACGGCAGTCTGGCGTGAAAGACAGCAAATCACGATCGATTTCGCCGGATAAAAAGGAAAGATTGGTCTGCAACGGCTAGGATTTGGTGTTTCCTTCAGACAAGTGGGATAGAATCGCATTGATAAATGCTTCCCCATATTGTTCCATCTTACGTGCTCCGACGCCGCTGATCCCATACATGTCAGTGGGCGTGATAGGATATTTACTTGCCATTTCGCGAAGTGTCTTATCTGAAAAAACGATATATGGCGGTATGTTTTGAGCGCGGGCCAAGTCCATGCGCAGCTCCCGGAGTTTATCGAAAAGAGACTGGCTGTAGTCTTTAGATTCAGATGCCGCTTTCTTTTTGGGCTTTGTCATCTGCTGCTTGAGCATAATCACCTTTTCTTTTTTGAAAAGAACGGGCGCAGCCTTATCGCTGAGTTGAATCACCGGAAATTTACTGTCACTCTGCACGATATGCCCGGAGGCTAAAAGCGTGTCGATAAGCTGACGCCAGAAAACTTTCGGTTTGTGTTTGCCAACCGCATAACAGCTCAGACGGTCATGCCCGAAATCTCTTATTTTCTTATTATCCGCCCCACAGACAACATCGATTATATGCGTGCGTCCAAAACGATTCCTGGTCCGATATATCGTCGAGAGTAACATCTGCGCCTCGATGGTCACATCAATTATTTCGGCCGACTGTGTACAGACATCGCATGTCTTGCAATTTTCCTTTTTGTATACCTCTCCAAAATAGCCCAGAATCTGTTTTCTTCGACATGCATGTATTCCGGCGAAACTAACAATCTTGTTTAGAGCATCAATCAGTCGGCTCCGCTCTCTGTCATTCTCCACCTGATCGATGAAAAACCGGATCTTCGGAATATCTCCCCGTCCAAAAAGCAGCAGACAGTGTGCCGGATCACCATCCCGGCCCGATCGCCCCGTCTCCTGGTAGTAGTTTTCCATGTTCTTGGGAAGGTCGCCGTGCACCACAAAACGCACGTTTGACTTATCTATACCCATTCCAAACGCGATAGTTGCCACAATCACCGAAACATCATCTTTGTTGAATCTCTCCTGATGCTTTTTCCGTATCTCATCTCCGAGCCCCGCATGATATGCCAGGGCATTGATACCAATCGACTGCAGATAGTCGACAGTACTTTCGACACTTTTTCGGCTTGTTCGGTATACGATGCCCGCCTGGTGAGGTCGCTGAGCGATAAACCTTCCGATCTGTCTGAGCGGATTGGTTTTGGGCACGACTTCATAAAACAGATTAGGACGATCGAATGATGCCCGGTAACGATAAGGGGTGCGAAGATTCATCTTTGCGATGATATCGTCCTGCACCCTCTGGGTCGCGGTTGCGGTGAACGCGGCAATCGGTATATCAGGATACCTTCTGCTCAGCACGGATAGCTGCAGATAATCGGGCCTGAAATCATGCCCCCACTCCGATATACAATGTGCCTCATCGATGGCAAAAAAGCTTTTAGGCAGCTTATCTATGACAGAAGCATATCTGTCCATCAGCAGACGTTCCGGCGCCATATATAGCAGCTTAAGCTCTCCGCGCTGGATCGACGAAAGAATATCCCGTTGTTCCGTCACTGACTGACTGCTGTTGAGAAATGCCGCGGCGATACCGTTATTTACAGCATTATCAACCTGATCCTTCATAAGAGCAATCAGCGGACTGATTACGATACAGGTTCCGGGCAGCATGCATGCGGGAAGCTGATAGCAGAGCGATTTTCCACCGCCGGTAGGCATGACCGCAAAAACATCTGTCCCCTCCAGAATTGCCTTTACGATCTGCTCCTGGCCGGTTCGAAAGGAGCTAAACCCGAAAAGCTTGTGCAATGTATCATAAAGCAGCTGCTGAGAATCTTCGTTCTGCATGCAATACCTTTATTTTGGGTGTGTCATATAGTTTTCGTGTTTGCCCGCCACTTGTTTTGGCGAGTACAATGCATGTGATGATCGCCATATGAAAAAGATACTTTCAGAAACAAGACTTATATCTAAATTGAGCGGCCCTGTGGGTGATTCGCGCAATAATTTGAGAGCAGAAGGGCTGAAGCAATCATGCGGAATACCTGGTGAGGGATTTCCAAGAGTGCTCAAGTCTTTGTGCTCCAAGAGCTTGTGCGAATCGCCGCGGGAGAGTCGCTATATTTCATGATATATTAAAATGTCTACAGAATATAAACCATCGGAAACTTATTAAAGATGAATAACGCCACAAAACAAGACGAATGCGCCTTTAGGATATAAAAAAACGAGATATCTGACTTATACGCAGAACTAAACCAGGGAAACAGAAGTGAGGCCGGAGTTTTTATCGCTCAGTGCCAGAGGAAAACACGCACATCCACGGAAATTGTTTTTTTGTACAAATAAGCTAATGCGTTCATACCGCTACTCCTTTCTGGTGCCTGTATATAAGACATTTTCGCGTATCGGTTGCCTGCAGATAAGAATACGAGCCTTTGTTTTTTTGTACATTTTATCCTTTTCGAGACCTTCCGTGCAGGGATAACCATGGATGGCCGGCGATTTGTGCTAACCGCCGGCCAACATGTTATTTCATGAGCACGACCTTTTTGCGAATGGCACGATTGCCGTACCGGAGCGTAAGGACATACATCCCATTGGATGCATTGGAAAGGATGCTACTGGAGTGCTCTCCCGGCTCAATGATTCTGTCTTTGATAACAGATTCCACCAACCGTCCGGTTGCATTATACACGTCCAGGGAGACCGAGTTTCGTTCAGGGATTAGGAATTTCACCAGGTATCCGTCCCTGCCAATGTTTCTTATGTATGGAATTGAAAATGTCAACCGGGAGCGGTTTGGCCGTACAACCGGTACATTGTTGTCTGCGGAATCGTTTACAACCTGATACCAGAGCGTGCCATTAACCCTTTCAGGCAGGTACGTTAATCTGCTCAGACATGTTCAGGGAGTAATTTTCCACAACATTCCATCAGCTCTTGACGAAATGTATTAGGAGAGACGGAAACGACGCTTTTAAAGGTGCGGCAGAAATGAGTGAGATTTGTATAGCCGACTCTGTAGGCGATTTGAGAGACTTGCATTTTTGTTTCCTGAAGCAGTCTCTTGGCTTCCGCGATACGAATCGTGTTGAGGTACTGGCGAAACGAAAGGTCGTATTTGCTTTTGATCACCTGCGAAATTCTGTTGCCGGGGATTCCTGTTGCATCACTCATCATTGAAAGCGACAGGCTCTGATTCGAAAAATGGTTGCCCAGATATTCAAACACAACCCTTTCATCATCATTCAGATTCTCAGCAACCGGCAATTTTTCGTACGGTATCGCCACCGGTGTATTAAAGTTTACAACCAGCCTGCTAATCAGTAGCACCAAACCGAAAAGAAGATAGTATATGAGGAGCATTAATGTAAGATAACCGGCTTTAAATATCCCGTTTTTTTTCTGAAAGCGCAACTCACTCACGCTCATCCTTTTTTCCACCCCCACCTCATCGGAGCCTTCCTCAACCGAAAGCATCCCAAGCCTGGTCAGATCCGGTTTGCCGAGATCCTTTTCGGTGATTTTGTATTGATTGTACCACCAGACCGGGGTTTGAAATTCCCTCAGAGGAATGGTATAAGTATACTTGCCCTCCTCCAGAGCCAACTCTTTGCTGAGATAGCGCCAGGTCATACGATCCTCCAGCGATGAGAATCCTTCTGTAAATACCTGTAATATCAATATGACAATCTCCTCTGAAGTCGCCGGTGAGAAGGAGATCGTCAAATGATCGTATACGGAAATGTCCTTGAACGCCTGTCCTGTCTTGGATATCCACTGAAACCCGGCGAAGGGGTACAGGTTTTTGTTTCCGATCTTGTATTTAATATCGATATAGTGACTGTCGACCTTGAAGGCTGTGATTTCTGTGGCACCACTGTCGGTGGCTTCTGCCTGATCTACATAACTGGTAAGGGTCATATCGATTTTGCCCGGGAAGAATACAAGATCTTTTTTTAAATGAAAAGGCATGAGGATGGCTAAAACGACCACCGGCAAAATCAGAAAAATCCATTTGGAGATGTACAACTTTTTGTGCATAGTACTTATTATTTCTGGAGCGAATTGTCGGTAACATTCTGAGGCTAATACATAACAATGTGATTAAAGAATATAATAAACATTTTCATTTTGTGGCTAAATAATTGAAAATTATTAGAAAATGTGCGGAGTATCCGTAAGGATGTCATACGGTTTTTGAAGCAAGCAAATGTCAGGAAAAATTAAGTGGGGGACACAAAAAAAAGATACCTTTAAGTGCTACACCGTGTGGTGCCGAATCTGAAAGGATGACAAATAAATCGAAGGTCCGGACTCTGAACAGAAACTACTTGAGTATGCACATAACTTTTCTGAAAAGCATTTTGCTCGCCCCGGCCTGAACAGTGGTGACATATATCCCTTTTGCTTCGATTATTGTAGACAGTGGCAGTACAGTTTTTTCATTTACTGCCTTTTCGAAGAGCAGTCTTCCCTTCAGATCGTAGACCCGAGCGGTCAGCATCTCTTTTGAGCCATCTATCGACAGTGTATTCCCGATGCATTTAATCGCTCCGTCCACAATTCTTTGTCGGGTAAAAACCGCATCAGTCTCATTTTGCGCCCAGCTTTCCGGCATGCGTACTGCGACACCACGCCCGGCCGTACTGCGGTATACTACACCGAAGGTGTTGGCATCCCCTCGCACGAAATTGCCGTTTGCCAGGGCACCATACTGATGCATTTCGTCATCGAGTCTGACCCAGGACACCGCCTCATCGATGGATTGGTAGATACCCTTCACACCGTCGATTGTCCCGTATATATATATCGCCGGATATTCTGCATCAGGAGCGGCTTTGCCAAATCCCACCGCCTCAGCATGCTGAACCTTTTGAGTGTACCGTGGATCATCTTCCGGGTTGATGTCTACAAACGTTTCGCCACCATCAGTGGAGCGCGCCAGGAAACCTCCATTAACGCCGTCCCAGGCGTATCCGACTACCCATACATGCCCCTCCCGACCGGGAGTCACCTGCATGTCGTTAGTCCAGGAGAAATTGCGCTCACTCACCTGTTCAAACGTCAGCCCCTTATCGGTGCTTTTGTAGATGGTTCCACCGAAAGCGTAAAACACGTCTGAGTTTACCGGGTCAGCCGTCGGATATGGCCCCTGATGAGAAATTCCGCTACATTCTGTCCACGTTTCCCCCCAGTCAGCCGTGCGATACATGACGTTTCTTCCCTCCGGAGCCCACAGCACTACTTCACCGTCCGATGATATCGCAATATCTCCCTTGTAATTTATACCGGGCTCGGGATGCGTCACAAACCTGGTCCAGCTTTTCGCAGTATCGGTTGAGTAGTAGAGAGGAAACACATACTCATCATCCTCAGCATCCTTATCGTTTCCACCGACCCTCACCACTATGGCAGGATTTTGTTTGGCATAATCGATACCGGTTGTTGAACCCATCATGGGTGTATGCCGGCTTCCGCTGACCGGCTGGGTAATGTCATCATGCACAAATCCATCATAGTCGAGGATAACGGTGATCAGAGGTCCTCCCGGGATGCTGACCAGATCCATCGGGACAGTTTCCTCCAGTCCTCTGACGGTGAAATTCCACCTGAAACGCTCCCCCGGTGAAAAATCATCCGCCATATAGATACCATTACCAGAAGTCACAAAAACCCGTTTCGGATCAAACGGATCGAATTCTATACTTCCCGCCCAGTGTATACTCTCACCCTCTATCCAGTTGTAGCCGTTTTTGTTCAGCACAGCGATCGGAGCATCATCGGGCACGCTGCCGATTTCATCATCTCCGATATCGCCAAACACACTCGTCCAACTCTCCCCGCCATCGGTTGTGGCGAATATCTTATCCCCCCATCCGGCACGCGCCGAATTATCCCAGCGCTGTGGTTTCCAGACATTGATCGATGATACCACAATATGGTTGGAATCGGCATGATCCATGGAAATTCCCCCGAATCCCCCCAAATGGGCGTCCCATTGCGTCTGGTCAGCATATTCCGGATGTGGCGGATCATCGATCCAGTTCTCCGGGGAAATATCGGTCCAGCTCTGCTCCCGGGTATCGTATTTGAGCACTGCACCGCGACTTATGGTTACTCCGTTGCCAAAACCGGGCCCGGCGCCATTAGCCACCGTCGTGTATAGATAACGACCACCGGGAGTAAGCACCGCCCGCTGAGGCATCACCTGTTTGGAAAGCTCCGGCATCGGTATCAGCGTCCAGCTCTCTCCAGCATCATCACTCACATACAGGTTTTCATCGGTGGTAGACATGCCCGCATAGATTCTCCGGGTAACCCCGGATTCCACCCGGTTTTTATCGAACAGCACAAAGCAGATTCCCAGTCCGTTTGACGGTGCGGTCAGACCGCTGACCTGAGTCCAGGTATCTCCCCTGTCGCTGCTTTTCCATAGCCCATCATCACGAGTTCCGCAGAAAAGGATATCGGGGTTGTTGGGATCGACCGCAAGTCGCTCCCCATTCTGACGTCCGTATCCGTTACCGTGTGTTTTGAATTGAGAGGTGACATTTATCGTATCGAAGCTGCTACCGTAATCATCGGAACGGAGGATCATGGTCTTGCCTTCGTTCCAGTAATCGGTGCCGGCAAGCATGTATATCCGTTGCGGGTTGGATGGATCCAGCGCAAGGGCATCGATACCAAAAAGCCCCATGTCATTTGGGCCGACCCAGTCGGTGATCGGTATCCAGGACCGGGTAGATTCTTCCCAGCGATACGCTCCCCCAACATCCGTGCGGGCATAAAGGAGGTTTTCTTCTGCTTTTGAGGTGATAATGGCAGAGACAAAGCCGCCACCTCCCATGGTGACGGTTCCCCAGGTGTATTCCCCGGCACTCAGACCGAAACCCAGAGACAGTATCAGGCATAGAAATCGTACGTGTTTAACCATGACCTTCGCCTCCATACAGCATGAACTTTGCAGCTTAGCCCTATGCTTTAAAATAATTCCACTACACATCTTTTGCCAGAAAAGTTTTATTTAATGCATGCGCTGGACATTTCTTCCCGGCTTTTCCTCGTACTTCTACTACACAACCGCTCACTTACTCCTTGTTATTGTATGATATTCAGGTCTTTGATCAAAGGTTTTGGTGGTGTAATATCGATCTCGACATAACTATATGCCTGTGTGTCAGCGATAATGATTGAGGTGAGTGGATCAGACATTCTCAGCGACGATACCCCGCCGAGGGACGACTATGTTGTAAAACCGGCTATCCCCGAGGCTGTCATTGCGACTGTAAAGAGACATTATGAGAAAAGCGGGAAAATGATACCAGCTCCTAGCTGTCTTCGGTATCAATCATCCATGCAATGCCATACCTGTCGATAAACGATGCAAACAAATCACCCCAGAACATCTTTTCAAGCGGCATCTCAATCTTTCCCCCGGCGGAAAGCTTCTTGTAGATCTGCTCTGCTTCCTTTCTGGTTTCGGGGCTCAGCATGATATACATATTGTTGCCGGCAGTCAACTTCTGACCCATCTCTTCGGTAACATCAGAGCCCATAAGCACCGTGCCGTCGCCTATGGGAAGCGACATATGCATAATAAGCTCCCCTGTGTCCTCCGGCATAGGACTCTCCGATGGCGGCATCTCATTGTAGCGCATAAGCGAAGAAAATTCGCCGCCAAACACCGATCTGTAAAAATTAAACGCCTCTTCACAGGTACCGTCGAAATTCAGATACGGATGTACTCTAATCATGATAATTCCTCCTTCGCGGTTAATGGGCACAATATACCCTGCAATCTATATACCATGACTCCCGTTCTTCGCGAAGCCCATAGTTCAAATGGTAAAGTTCGGGTATGCACCCGGAAAAAGTGGTCCATAAATTGCACTAAGGATGTATGAGTTGTAAATTAAAACGATCTCCCAGGCCGGATGGAACAGATCATGAACTGGTACGAAAATCTCAATCGTCCCCCGCTCACCCCACCCTCCTGGGTGTTCAGCCCGGTCTGGACCGTTCTCTATGTGATGATCGCTCTTTCGATAATCGTCTACGTTCGATCAACCCTTAAGCAGCGGCCCCTACGGATGTATGCGCTTATTGGGCTTCATCTGGCCGCGAATCTCGCCTGGAGCGGTATATTCTTCGGGCTTCAGAAGCCCGGCTGGGCGCTTTTGGATATTGCGGTGATAGACGTGACGCTTATTCTTATGGTCCTGGGATTTTGGAAAGTGTCCCGGGCTGCCTCCATCCTTCTGTGGCCATACCTGGGATGGGTGCTTTTTGCGACCTATCTTAACGCGGGAATTTTCCTGCTCAACAGATGATGAGCCTCATCGAGCAGGGGCGGATCGGAAAATAACAAAACCGCGGGATACAGATGCAATACATGTCTTTTCCCGGTTGTCACCAGAGTTGGCGCAGGGGTATACTCACCGGCACCAATACCATACCCGCTGTCCCGGGGCAAAAAGTCCCGGCACAATCCCGATCTCATCCGGAATAAATCCCCGCATCTACTGCGAGACTCTGATCCTGAAATTTTACACTTGTTGCTTTCAGGATTGACCAGATGGGCTTGCGCTGGAAGCTGTCCTGCACAAGTTTAGTCCCCGGTTCTCCACCCGTTTACCAGATGGTAAAGATTATGCTTGCCGTCGCGAATTTCACAGCCATCCCCGAACTCTACTTGCTACTTTCGGGAGCCGTT
>CAYQOU010000092.1:0-11052 GCA_964419255.1 uncultured Fibrobacterota bacterium
CCCACCGGTGCCTCGACCAGCTCCACACCCTTGTTATTTTCCTGAAAATATCGCACGTGCCAGTCGCCTTTGAACAGAAGCACATGTCGTCCGGTGTTGTCTGTGGCCAGGGAGGTGTTGTGGGGAATGCGCATATCGGATACCGCGGGGCTTTCTGAGGCAATCCAGCGTGCGGTCTCCCAGGGGGAGGTTTCCACTCTGGACTGCGCACCGTACTCCGATTCTAGTCGATATTTGACAAGCTCGAACTGAAGCGGTCCCACCGCACCCATCACCAAAGTCTTTTGCGCGGCCTGATTCAGCTCAAACAGATGCACCAGCCCCTCCTGCACCAGCTGCCCGATCCCGTTGGAAAAACGCTTGTAGGCGGAGGGGGAGGGGTTGTGGATATAGGCAAAGCATTCCGGCGGGAATCGGGGAATTTCATCATAGCAGATTTCGGGGCGCTCGCTGAGCGTATCACCGATACCAAAAAAGTTGCTTCCGACCACACCGATAACATCCCCGGCATACGCCTCATCGACCGTCACCCGGTCCCTGCCGAACACCTGACTGGTGTTGGAAAGACGAACCTTCTTGCCGCTGGGGCCGTGAACCACCGACATATCCTTTGTAAACTTACCTGAAACGATTCGAATAAATGCCATGCGATCGCGGTGTCTGGGATCCATGTTGGCCTGGATCTTGAAAATGAAACCGGAGAAGAAGCTGTCATCCGGCTTAACCCGAATATCCCCTGCCACCCGCGGCTGCGGGGGAGGAGACAGCTCGATAAAGCCGTCCAAAAGAAGCTGGATGCCGAAATTATTCACCGCACTGCCGAAAAACACCGGGGTGGTTTTGCCGCCTGTTATATCCTCCATACTGAAATCGGCGCCGGCCTCATCGACAATCTCCGACTCCTCGCACACCGTCTCATAGATATCGTCGGGCAGCGATTTACTAATCAGCGGATCATCCAGTCCGCAGGTCGATACCGGGGCACGAAAGGCTCCCCTGGGGGTACGCTCGAACAGATGCACCTGTTTGGTTCTTCTATCCCACACGCCCTTGAAATCCACCCCGCTTCCCAGCGGCCAGTTCATGGGACAGGCGTTGATATCAAGCACCTGCTCTATCTCATCTAGGATGGAAAGCGTATCGCGGGAGGGACGATCCATCTTGTTGACAAATGTAAACACCGGGATGTTTCTTTTCCGGCACACCTCGAAGAGTTTGCGTGTCTGCTGCTCCACACCCTTACCGGCATCGATAAGCATAATCACCGAATCCACCGCCATGAGCACCCGATAGGTATCCTCACTGAAATCGTTGTGGCCGGGGGTATCCAGAAGATTGATCCGGTAGCCGTTGTAGTCGAAATTAAGCACCGTCGAGCTGACAGAGATGCCGCGCTTGCGCTCGATCTCCAGCCAGTCTGAGACGGTGGTGCGCTCCTGCTTTCGGGCTGTGACCGATCCGGCAAGCTGCAGCGCGCCTCCATACAGAAGAAATTTTTCGGTCAACGTTGTTTTACCCGCATCGGGGTGGGAAACGATGGCAAAGGTCCGTCTTCGGTTTACTTCCTGTTTAACACTCACGTACTTGAGTCTCCATGGCTGAAATGTAGTGCGAATCGTCCAAATTCCTGGAACAAACGCGGTTTAATATGACTGAAAAGTATAAAGATTTTGATTGGAAGCAGAGGAGCCAATCAGGGCGGACTGAGAAGAGAAAAGTGATCGGAAGAGTATACATTCATAGAGACAATATACTATACATTATGGTTTATGTGCAATGACGCAGATGATCCGAAAAGCCGGTTATGAGATCTCTTACAGAAACATTTCCGGGTGATATACAGAAGATATCAGCGAACCTCTTTGCCGGCCTCTTTGACACAGATCTTGATATTTGTTCTTACTGAGCTTGCGTTTCAAGATATATTACGTTTTGCGGTAATGGTAATTTTCTCGAACGAAAGCGGTTTGGGGGTGTGACTGATATCTCTTTGGGGGAATGCCACAACAGGAGACTGAGGCACATTCCCGCATACCCGACGCCGGATGTGTCCGTCCCACTCTTCTACCAGAATGTTATCGACACCGCCTCCCCGCTTTTTCGCCTGGTTCATCACTATCTGACAGGCGGTAAAGAAACCACATTTGGCACGATCTTTTCTTATCCGGATGTATTTTAGAATGCTACCTGGTTCTGCAATCAATGATTTAAGGAGATGGTGATGCCGCAACGACTGCCGAATACCGTTTTACCGAAAAACTATGACCTTCATTTCGACCTGGATTTCACAAATTTTGAATTTACCGGTGCACAGCAGCTGCTGATCGAAGTGACAGAAACGCAATCGTTGCTGCGCCTTCATTGCGAGGATCTGGAGGTTCACAGCTTGTCGTTGTGGTCCGGGGAGGAGCAGATCCAGGCAACACACGAGCTGTCTGAGGGGGAGCTGCATGTCAGGCCCGATCAGCCGTTAAAAGCTGGACAGTATCGTCTCGATTTGAAATTTGTCGGCACGCTCAACGATGATCTGGCCGGCTTTTACCGCAGCCGGTATATCGATCTCAGGGGCAACGAGGCGTATCTGGCCACCACCCAGTTTGAAGCGCCGTATGCGCGCAAGGCTTTTCCCTGTTTCGATGAGCCGCTGTTTAAGGCTCCCTTTACCGTCACCATGACCATTCCAAAGCACATGATCGGTGTATCCAATATGCCCATCGTGTCGGAAGAGGTCTCCGAGGGGCGTAAAACCGTTCGGTTTGCTCCCACCCCGCCGATGTCCACCTATCTTTTATATATGGGAGCCGGGGATTTCGATTTCATCGAAGAGAAAAGAGACGGGCGCACGATTCGGATCTACGGGGTAAACGGAAAATCCAGCCAGGGAAGGTTTGCTCTTCAGTTCACTGCAGATGCGCTTGAATTTTTCGAGCAGTACAGCGGGCTTGAGTACCCGCTGCCCAAGCTTGACATGCTGGCTATTCCCGATTTCGCGGCCGGGGCGATGGAAAACTGGGGGGCTTGTACCTTTAGAGAGGTGCTTTTGTATGTGGATGAAAAAACCACCTCGCTTCCGGTCAAAAAGAGAGTGGCGGAGGTGATCGCGCACGAGCTGTGGCATCAGTGGTCGGGTAATCTGGTGACCATGAAATGGTGGGATGATCTGTGGCTCAACGAGGCGTTTGCCACCTATCAGGCGTTTCGGGCGGTGGATCATTTCTATCCCCAGTGGCATATATGGGATGATTTCATCGATGGTGATACCAAGGCGGCATTCGGTATGGATATGCTCTCCTCCACGCATCCGATCGCCGTACCGGTGCACACACCAAACGAAATCGAGGAGATCTTCGACTACATCAGCTACGGCAAGGGCGGCAGTGTGCTGCGGATGATCGAGGAGTACATCGGAGAAGAGGCGTTCCGTAAAGGTGTTTCAGCTTATCTGAAAGCGTTTGTGTATGGAAACGCAACCGCCGAGGATCTGTGGGAGACGCTTGAGCAAAACAGTGGTCAGCCGGTAAAAGATGTGCTCATTTCCTGGGTGACTAAACCCGGTTTCCCGCTTCTGCGGGCGACAAAAGAGAACTCGACGATCCATCTGTCCCAGAAACGGTTCAGCGCGGGGCCGACGGCAGATGAGATCTGGCCGGTGCCGCTGACCTGGACGGGCGAAGGTTCTTTCGATGAGAAGCTGTTTGACACACCGGAGTGTGAAATTCCCGCTGCACCTGCATTTACCAAAATCAACAAGGGACAGTCAGGTTTCTACCGGACTCTTTACGACAGAACCATGTATGGTGAGTTGAGTCGGGTGGTGCTTGCCGGACAGATGCACGAATACGACCGATGGGGTATCCTCAACGATCTGTGGGCGTGTGTGCTCGCCGGCCATGCTTCGCTGGATGACCTCCTGAAGGTCATGGCATCATTCGAGGCGGAGGAGCAGGTGTTTGTGCTTCGGGAGCTTGCATCACAGTGCAGCGAAATAAGCCTGCTTCTGCGGATCCCCGAGGGGGGCAAAGCATTGTATGAACGATTCTTCACGCCATTTGCAAAGGCTCTGGAGACGCTGGGCTGGCAGCCGAAGGAAGGGGAGGAGCCCCACGCCCGACAGCTTCGGCCCATTGCCATAAGCTTTCTGGTTCACACCGGCGATGATGCGGTGAACCGTGAGGCGCTGTCACGGGCCCAGAGATATCTGAAGTCGGGTGATATCGACCCCGATCTGCGAAGCGCCTGCCTCGGTGCGGCAAGCCGCAAAAACACCCCGGAGCTTTTTAACTTAGTAAAAAAGGCCTGCGAGGAAAAGGAAAACATCGAAGAGAAGATGTCACTTCTTGGGACAATGGCTGATTTTGCCGATCCTGATCTTCTTCTGGACTACCTGAACTACTCCTTGACAGATGCAGTCAGACGTCAGGATCTGCGAACGGTCTTTGCCCGTGTCGCCAACAACCCCAGCTGCCCCGATCTGTTTTTCGGCTGGGTAAAGGATCACTGGTCCACGCTGGGTGAGCTGCGCAAATCCCACTTTGTCTACATGGGCCTGCTTAACACCCTCATTACTACCGCCGCAGACACCGAGGCTCTGGATGCGATCAAAGCGTTTCTCGACGAAAACAGCGAAGGGTTCGAGAAAACAAAGGCAAACGCCTTCGAGAAGGCGCAGCTGTATATCGGATTTCGGGAGCGCGAGAAGGATGTCAGCTTTGAGAGTTGATTGCGGCAGCGGCCAATCTATATGAATTGTTTCCCGTATAGCAGGAGGCACACGGTTTGTGTGTCTCTGCTATACCGGTATTGCAGTTTTTCGATAAGTAATCGAGGCTAGAACTGAAATTACGTGACCATCCCTTTCTCTCTCAGATCTCTTATGACTCCGCACGGATTGCCGGCGGCAAAAACATCCGATGGTATGTCTCTGGTCACCACACTGCCCGCACCGATCACCGTGCGACTGCCGATTGTCACCCCGGGGCATATCACCGCACTTCCACCCACCCACACATCATCGCCGATTGAAATGGGTTTGCCCAGCTCGAGTCCGGATGCCCTGATCGTATGATCCATCGGATGAGTCGCGGCATAGATCTGCACGTTGGGGCCAAACATCGTCCTGCTGCCGATTGTGACCCGGGCGACATCCAGCACGACGCAGTTGAAGTTGAAAAAAACTTCCTGACCGGTAAAAATATTGGTTCCATAATCGCAATAAAAAGGCGGCTGCAGCCACAAATCGCCCCCGGTGTTGGGTATCAGCTGCTGCACAATTCGTTTTCTCTCCTCCGGCTGATCTTCGTCTGAATCATTCAAAGCCTTCAGAAGCAGTCGTGCCTTTCGTCTCTCTTCGCAGAGCTGTCTGTCGGATGCATCATACAGCTCGCCGGCCAGCATCTTTTGTTTCTCTGTTTTCATCACCCAATCGACTCCCTGAAATCAGGTTTACCTACCAATAAAACGACAAACACCATCCCGGGCAGCGATACCAGAAAGCTTACCCCGAAAAAGTACCCGTACCCAAGCCAGGAGGCAAGAAAACCGCTGGCCACCCCGGCAAAAAGACCGCTTACATTCATCAGGCCGGTTCCAATAGCAAAATGGGATGTCTTGTTTGGTCCCGCCGATATCTTCATCAGAAGCGTCATAAGCACGGCTGTGCCCAGACCGCCGGCAAACTGATCGAAGCCATGCACGGCCGCCACCGACACAATACCCCACATACCGGGTGACACGCCGGATTGGTTTGCTATGTTTGCGGTGATGAGAGACGTAAACGACAGGGCAAGAGCCATATAGATGATGTTGGTGAGATTTTGTGCAAGAAGAAACGGCCACATCACCTTCTTCAACGACAGCCTGGAAATAAGCCATCCGCCAACCAGGGCCCCGGCAATGGAGCATGGAAGCCCCAGCCCGCCGCTGAGCCAGCCGTAATGGTGCTTCATTCCCATATCAACCATAAACGGTGAGACCATCGCCGAAAGCAGAAACTCTCCGGTGCGCAGAAAAATGATCGTGGACAGAAAAAGACCGATATGCTTTCTGTCGATAAACGTGAGAAACGCCTGCGTGTAAAAAGAGTCCGGTCGCGACAGAACATACTCTTTCAACCTGTTTCGCATCAGTGCAAGAGTGGTTACCGCACAAAGCAGCCCGATAGCGGTCCATGAGGCGAAAGAGAAATGGGAAAGCACGGGAACCGTCTCCTGCCATCTGCCATATGCCGGTGAAACCAGAAATGACCGTATGGAGAGGACCACCCCCGCCATTGCCACAAGCCCGCCCAGGCGCATCGGCTTGATCATGGTTGTGAAAAGCTGCAGTGCACTGTTTCTGTGCTCTTCGCAGCGGGGCAGAAAAAACTGATGATACAGGGCCATACCGCCCATAAGAGCTGCCGAAAGCCAAAACCCCCACGCCCAGCCGAATCTCACCGCCAGCGACACTATCACCCCCGTGCCGGTCATCATGGCGATCCGGTAGGCCATCACCCGATAGCCGACAAACCGCGACTGGCCTCTGGAGTCAAGCGCCTCCATGTAATAGCCGTCAACGGCCGTGTCCTGCGTCGCGGCCGCAACCGCTCCGACAAGAAAAAGAAACGCTATGATGGATACACCCGAAGTACCCTGTGCGGCGGCAAAGCCGGCCACAAGAAACAGCGTGCACAACACAGCCTGCATCACCGAAAGCCATCCCCGCCTGCTGCCGAACTG
The DNA here is from genome assembly GCA_964419255.1 of uncultured Fibrobacterota bacterium. Taxonomy (GTDB): domain Bacteria; phylum Fibrobacterota; class Chitinivibrionia; order Chitinivibrionales; family CAYFVL01; genus CAZPHU01. The sequence continues at coordinate 6,717 of CAYQOU010000092.1, forward strand.
ATCCACCAGCGGCGCCCAGAGGAATTTCAGTATCCAGGGAAGGCTGTAAAAGGAGGTCAAGCCGATCGACTCCAGGCTCACCCGCATGTCACGGAAATATACGGACGAAACCGTGCGGATGATTGTGTAGGGAAGCCCCTCGGCAAAGTAGGTGGTGAAGCACCAGATGCCCGGGCGGGAGAGAGTGTCGCCGGTGTCTGCCCGGCTCTTTACTTCAACTGTTGTGGGAACCATGGAGGTCTGCTTTCGTATACCTGATATTTACTGGTACCTGTAAAGGATTCGCAAACGCGGGGGACTATTGTTAGCCGCGGTGCGGGACACACCTGTGCTGATCCCGGCCGCGGGACGAAGCATGGATGCCCTATAATCCCGCAAGCGGGAGCAGGACATACGAAAAAATACTTTTCTGAACAGATACTAATTACAAAAAAGTATACATTAACAAACATCAGCGGGCAAAGAGCTAAACGAACCCATTTTCAATCAGGCAGCCTGGTGAAGCGTTCCAGTTTCAGCATTGGGGTCGCTGCAGGTTCTGTGAATCATCGGGGAGAGTTGCTGCTCGCATGCCGGGCCGATCAAAACGGCAATCCTATGCTGAAATGAAACCTGCCATCCAGGTCGCGATCACCATCCAGCTTTATGCCATAATCCAGGCGTAGAAATCCTATGGGAAAATCGGCACGAAGGCCCGGGCCGGTGGAGTATTTGAGATCGGACAGATCGACAGAATCGAGATCCACCCAGGCGTAACCCGCATCGACAAATACGGCGCCACTAAACCAACGCCAGATAGGAAAGCCGATTTCTATTATGTTAAGGATAAGGGCAACATTGCCGCCCCGTACGTTGTTGTTTTCGTCCAGCGGCATGATCTCTTCTATCTGGTAGCCGCGAACGGAGCGAACATCCTGTTGGCCGATGCGAAACTGTGATTGCGGAGGAACAAACCCCGCATCTTTTCCATACCCATTCGCATAGCCGGCAAAGAGTGCCGATGCCGCACTCAGGGGAGTGCGGGGGACTTCGTAATAACCACGGATATCACCGGTGAGCCTGTAGAACTGATAGGTATCGGGTATCAGCAAACCTCCCAGATCGCCTTCGAAGGTGACGTACACGCCGCTTCCGGGGCGAAACGGCGTGAAACGGGTATCACGTCCGATTCCCAGGCCAATTATTGCGGTGTTTTTCCGGGGAACATTGGGAAAATCTTCCGTGGGAGGTGGCTCATCTATCCACTCCACCCTCTCAAAGGCGGCCTTTAGTTGGAAGAAATTGAACAACCCCTGAGTACCATTGAATGTCATGGTAATTCCATCGAAAAGCCCCTCGTATGATTCGTACTCGCGTAGCTCGATGAATGCATCGGTATTGAACCTCAGCGGCAGGGTGGCAAAACGGGGATATATGTAGCTCAGCCGCCCGCCTTTTACCACTGTCGAGTATCTTCCAGTCAGAGAAATTCTATGTCCCCATCCGAAAAGATTTCTGTAAAGCAGGGTAAGGCTTGCATACCAGGCTTCGTAGGTGTCGTAGCCGGCATCGATACTATAGGCCAGACGATCCCTTTCGTTGACCTGAACCAGTATGGGTATCTCGACTGACCGTGAGGGATCACCGCCCGAAACCTTATCCAGCGGCTCGATCTGTGCGTTTTCAAACAGGGTAGTCATATTCAGATTCTGTATGGACTTGGCGATTTTACGCGATATGAGCGTATCTCCTTCGGAAAAAGCCAACTCCCTTAAAATTAACTCATCCCGATACTTTTTATTACCCGCAACCACGATCTCTCCCGCCCGTACACTTGGCCCCTCTTCGATGATGTATGTTACCCGGGCGCTGTCTGCGGCGGTATCTATCTCCGTCTGAAACGAGATATCCGCAAACAGGTGCCCGCGTGTGGCCAGTAGATTGACAATCGCACCGGTTTGCTCCTCGAGCCTATTGGTGCTCAGAGGTGATCCCGGTTTCAACTCTACTGCCGCCAATATCCGCTCTTTTGAGAACACAGCATTGCCTTGGACCGCAATCGTATCTATAAACACCCGATCCCCCTCGGTGATAGAGAGATGGATTTCGACGGTCCGTTCGGCTTGGTCTCTTATCACCGTATCCAGCAGAACGTCTGCGAATACAAAACCGCTCTGCTGATAAAATGACCGCAGAGAATCGATGTCATTAACCAGGGTTGGAAAAAAATAGGTAGTCGAGCGAAAGGGTCCCGACGGCTTAAGCCGCATATGTTTGATCAGACGCCCACGGTCGTAAAAAGAATTGCCCTCGAAACGTATATCGTCAACTGTCCACTCCCGATTATCCTGAGCAGACAGACTCGGATCTACAATAAGTATAAGGAGCAGGATGGATACGAGTAGTGGTTTCATGTTTCTTAAAAGAATCACAGATCGTGCCAAAGCCGAACTGATGAACCGCTAAATCAACGTTGCGCGATTCTTCCGCTGAGATTCGCAAAATCCTCTGGGCATAGAGCATCGAGCAATCCTGGCAAAATGAGGGACGAGAAAACGGAATTGGGAATAAAAGGAGGTGATACGAGTCAAAAGGGATAGAAAATCAATCCGCTTATACGATTATATCCCGAGGGTTGCCCAAATGTATCTGGAGCATCTCGGCGAGTTCATCTTTTCTGAAAGGTTTACAGATGCTTGCGGCAAATCCATAGCGTTGTGGCGTCGCGATGATGGGATCGTTTGAGTAACCACTTGCCACAAAGACGGGGATGTCAGTATCGATTTTCCGGATCTGTTCCAAGGTATCTTTTCCGCCCATTTCGCCCGGAATGGTTAAATCGAAAATCATCCCTTCGATCTTTCTGTTGTCTTTGCGGCATTCTAAAAACTTTTCGACGGTTTCTGCCCCATTTCGTGTGAGTATGGCCTGATAGCCCAGAACTTCAAGCATAATATGGACCGGACTGCTCCAAAGCCATGTCGATGTATCCGAAAATGCCTCCAAGCAGGTTGTTGAAATCGTGTGCGATGCCACCGGCCAGAATACCTAATGATTCGAGTTTGCTTGCCCTCTGAGTGGCTTCGAGTAATTTGTGTTTCTCGGTTGTATCACGAAAAACAAGCACTACACCGGAGGTGTTTCCATGTATATCGATTATTGGCGCGCCGCTGTCTGCAATGACAAATTCTCTTTTATCACGTGAGATAAGAACGGTATGATTCGCCAGCTCGACGATTCGCCCGGAGGGATTATGAAGTGTGACACTATCGCTATTCTGTGTTCTGTTCGATATATACCCGGAAAATATTTAACCCGGAGGGCAGAAGGGGTGGAGTATCGCGTGGAATACCTTCTGAGGTATTACAAAGATTGCCAAAGCCCCTTATGTCCCAAAGGATTGTTCGAATCGTCGCAAGACAAACGCTTAACTTTAATCATAGTATACATTTTGAGCCGGCTTCTGTACAGTAAATGCGCCATATATATCCAATGATATGGCTGTGTTATGGTTTAGTCATCTTCAATATTTCAACAGTGGTTTTTTGAGAGTTTAGTTTTTTTTCCGCAGCCACCTCGATTGCGAAGCCGTATTCTGCTGCAAGATTTTTTACATCTTTCCAGTGTTTGCGGCAGGGGTCGGCTAAAAGCGCATAGCCGCCTCTTTTCAGGTATCGATCACACATACTAAGCACCGGATGAACCCATCGGGCTTCATAGAGGACATCGGCGGCAATCAGGTGGTCGAATGTGTGTGCTCTGAATGGCAGAGCGCGCCAGTCGGTGCATAGGGCGGTTGCGCGGGGGCAAAATTGTCGCATGTTTTCCCTGGCATACCGGCATGCCGCCTCAGAAATATCGAATGGCACAGCCCGATACCCCCGGGAGATCAGCCATGCGGAAAGTACCCCCAGGCCGCAGCCTGCTTCAGCTATGCAGGCATCTTGAGGCAGACGAACAGTCTGAAGGAAATCGAGAAGTGCTTCGGAGGAGGGCCAGTATTCCGTCCAGTAGGGCAGGAGCCGATCCTTTTCGTACTCTTCATCGGTCATCTGGTCGAGAATACCGTCCGGATCGGATGGGCGCAAGAAACTGTATCTGCGCCCTTTAGTCTGCACGGAAAAACGGGTGCTGTCGGGAAGGATATGTCCAGTCACGAAGTACTCTTTCTGAAAAGGGAACCGATCTAGACTAAAAAAATAGTTAATCGTTGAAAATTTGATAGTGAAAGACTGAAGACATAAAGCACAAAACAGAAGACAGACGATTGCGAGAGCTAAAAGGGTGATCCCGTTTGGCACGTCTTAAGGCTGCGAGAACTCTGAAAGATCACGGGTCGGTGCTTTCAGCTCTGCGA
>CAYQOU010000093.1:0-10854 GCA_964419255.1 uncultured Fibrobacterota bacterium
TCGACCATTGCCATTGAATCAAAGGTCAGTTCAGCGGGAGATGCCACAATGCTGGAAACTCTCGACTCACTGTGACTCACCTCTTTTGTTTTTTCATGTACATTTCTAAAGCCTGTTTTGCACCGGCAACTTCCCAGAAATAGGTAAGTTCCCCTTTTTTCATCTCACGGCTAAATCCGTTAGGATAACGCACCTTGCCGTCTTCGGGTACAGAGGTGCCATGTGCATTACCCGGATAGATCGTGAGCAATCTGTCCACCGTACCATATGGGAATTCTCGTTTCATGATGATAGTGTTGTCATCATCCATAACGATCTCCCATTCCTGCGCCTGCTCCTGCGGTGGCCACGGAGGATGCATACGCCGCTGCGACCAGACGGCTGTTACCAGCAGAAGAAGTGTGACAAATGTTTTAAATGTTGAAATCGACATATGTGAACCCCTGTTGAAAGACATGATACGCAAATACGCATAAAAGTTACCGTTACCTGAGTGCATGTATCTCTTTTACTGCTTCATAGTGAAATTTCATCGGCTCAATGCCTCCTTCAATCTCCAGTGCAAACCAGCTTTTACTGTCCTCTATCGCCCTGAGGCGTCCGACATAATGCTGACCGGTTTTGGTAACAAAGGCAACCAGCCTGCCATACCATTGAACCGGCACCTTCTGCTTCTGAGACGGTCGATGAATATGCACGTTATCATTTTTGTGCATATACTGCCACCATGCATTTATTCCTCTCCGGTGATTCCAATAGTGGTTGATCTCTCCATGAGAACCATCCTTGCTACGTCCCCGGGGCAGATTAAAAGATACTGATTTGACTCTCCCCCTGCTGTTTACTTCCAGATTCACCTCGTGCTCGACAACGGCCTCTCTGTCGATATACTCCATAATCACCGTCCCGTCCTCTTCCTGCCGTAAAATACGCCACCCATCAAAGCTCTGCTGTGCGACGACGGTGGTGCAGAGAATGAAATATGCGCATAGCGTCCTGATACACAAAGTACTCATATTAAGCTCCTGATAAATTACGTGACCATGTAGCAGATCGGCGTAAATGCTTCCCGCCACCTGAATTGTTAGATCCACCACCGGCGAAAAAGTTACTTTTCTTAAATAATTATATGTCCGACAGTGATTGCGGTCCGCAAGCGTTGATTAGATCTTTTTATCTGACAAAAGCACGTTTTTTATCGGTATTCAATTTGTCTTAATGGGTTTGCATTTTTGGTTACGAATTACCGAAAGACCGAATCGCCGAAAACCGATTCCGGCTCTGCCGGAGTAGTCAATGATATAAAAAAGATAACTTTATGCCCATACATCGGTCTAATAATTTTAACAGTATCGATAAAAAGAGCATACCAGCGGGGCTTGATAGAAGAGTGCTGGAGAAATCCGAGCAGATATCCGAGGAAGAGCTGATTCGTAGATGCCGGGCAGCTGAGACAGACGCATTTCAACTCCTCTTCAGCAGATATGGCGATATGATGCAGATAATTGCCGCGCGGATGGCCTCTGACAGGCAGACGAGAAACGATATCTTTCAGGAGTCGGCTAAATGTGCGATTCTCCGGTTTAAAACATTTGAGCGCAGAAGTTCACTGTCGACCTGGCTGTACAGCATTACCGTAAACACGGCTTTGAAGCTTTTGCGTAAGGAAAAGAGATATACCCCCCTCGAAATTTCGCAAGCATCCTGTTCATCCCAGGATTACGACACCGAATTTCTGGCCGTGGCGATCTGATGCCGACCGGTATCCGAGAAGCCGCCTGATGGGTATGGTTTTTTCCGCTTGCGGATAGTATGCACAGACCATATCTTTATTATTGGCAGTGTTTTTTCACCGATCACCCTGCCCCGACTGAACCAAACAAGAGGTGCAGGATTTATCGTTATGCCTCCTTCACAGGTCTACAGGAGAGTGCTTTAATATGGATTTAACTTCACTTTTACTTGCATGGCGCACGGTCCGGCCGGTTTGGATATATGCTTTGATACTTAGTGTGTGCGTCCACGTTTTCGGAGCCGACGAACTTTCGTCCACACAGCTCGCACGGCTCGATTCAATAACCCGGACGTACAGGATCGAAATGTGCGATATGACAATCAGGCAGGCGGCAACCGACAGTATCGGCTGCAGCATGGGTCCGCATCTTATGGCCTTTACCCGCTGGCTGGTCCGGCTGGACAAGCCCACCGATGAGATTCTCGAAGACATTGACAAACGGTATGAGGGGTTTGTATCCACCGATACTCATGCGATCGACACCACTGGTCTTCAGTGGGTCGGCTCACCCGAGAAAACCGTACGGATTGTCGCGTATGTTTCATCCTCCTGCAACCTCTGTAAACATATTGTGGGCTCACTGTATGACAGTCTCACCACCGGGTCAATGAAGAACAAACTATCCCTTGTGGCAAAACCCTATGGCGCGGGCATCGGGGATATTGCCTTGTATGCGGCCGCCTCCCGGGGCAGGTTCTGGGATCTGTTCTCGCAGATGCGTAAAGACAAGCGGCGATATGATAAAAAGATAATTCTTGCGATGGCGGAGAAGATCGGTATTCCCGCCAAACAGTTTGAATCACTGATGAGTATGCCTGAAAACAGGCGGATGCTCAAGCAAAGCCAAGCCGAAAGCGCGCAAAACGATGTGATGTATGCTCCCGTATTCTTTATAAACGGCAAACGGTACAGAAGCTATAAAGACCCGCAGTGGATCATCGATGCGGCTCTTTATGAGTATGAGCGTGTGAGGAAAAAAGATCAGGCGACACAACAATAATCATCCCGACAGTCAAGACGTAGTTAAACGTCACGATGCGATTTTACCCGATAACATACAGCGTTCTGAAGCAACTCCGGCCGTCGTAAGCCACGGCATATATCAACTCATAACCCACCAGAATACGATTAAACATGTGGCAGAGCCTTTTTCCCTCAGCCCCCGCTCAAACATTAGGGTATGTTTGGTTTTGAGTGAACAGAGCATGGTGTGATATTTGCTAGGTTTTAAGGGCGTATTTTGGGAGAAAGTGTGAAAATCGTCCATCTTTGTCTCCACGGCTCCACAATGATGTGCGGAAATTCTAATATAAGCCAAACCTTATGGAAAGTTTTCTCATTTCTATGAAAAAAACGAAACTAGTCACCCTCTGGGTTATTGCCCTTTTGCTTCTTGTGTTTATCGTGCAGAACACCGCCACGGTTCGCGCCCGGTTTTTCTGGTTCACAGCAGATGTCCCGGCTATTATTCTTCTGGTATTTGCCGCAGCCGGTGGTTTTGTCTCCGGAATTCTGGTTGCACTGCTCATAGAAAGTAGAGCACGAAAAAACAGACAGTAACAGCGCGACATCATAACGGACACAATACTCTTATTTTCTGCATGTCTGGAGAATTCTTTTATGCGTTTACTTCTGATTAATCCCTGCAATCCACTGGTGAGCACCGTTAAATCCCGCGAAAATCGCTGGAACAGATACGTCGTCTGGAAGCCATTGGGACTTCTGGTGCTGGCCGGTCTCACGCCTGATGAATGGGAGATCTCGATAATCGATGAAAATGTGAAAATCCCGGACTATGAGACGCTGCCCCGCCCCGACCTGGTGGGCATTACCGCCTTTACCTCCCAGGCGCCCCGGGCATATGAGATCGCCGCGGGGTTTCGCGCCCGTAAAATCCCGGTGGTCATGGGTGGTATTCACGCAAGCATGTGCGCCGATGAGGCGGTGACGCGAGTCGATGCGGTGGTCAAGGGTGAGGCCGAGAGTGTGTGGGCGACAGTTCTTGGAGATTGTCGCGATGGAATATTGAAAAAGATTTACGAAGGAGCCAGGCTCGACCTGTCTCAGGTGCCCCCCGCACGGCATGATTTGCTCTCCAAAGGATACACCCTCGGGTCAATCCAGACATCACGCGGTTGTCCTCAGAACTGCAGTTTTTGCAGTGTTACGGCGTTTAACGGCGGCAAGTTCAGGCGCCGGCCGATCGACCAGGTCATCCGCGAATTCAAAATGATCCCCGAAAAAATCGTCCTTATCGTGGATGACAACTTTATCGGAACGCGCAAGGAGCACATCGAATACACCAAAAAACTCATGCGCGAGATAATTGCGGCAAAGATACGCAAACGGTGGATAGCTCAGGTAACGATCAATATGGCCGATGACCAGGAGTTGCTCCTCCTGGCTCGGAAAGCAGGATGTGCCGGGGTTTTCATCGGGTTCGAATCAGGATCGGCGGAAGGACTTTCGGAGGTCAGTAAGAAATTCACCATTCGTCACGATCGAGACATGCGAGATTCCGTTCAACGTATTCGCCGACACGGCATCTGCGTGCTCGGATCATTTATCATCGGGCTCGATGTCGACGGCAGAGGCATCGGTAAACAGATCGCCTCAACCGCCCGCGCCTATGGTGTGGACATTCTCAATGTGATGGTTTTGACACCGCTGCCGGGTACACGGCTGTGGAAAACCATGGACGCAGAGAAACGTATGGCAAACTGGGTTTTTCCCCGCGACTGGAAATACTTTACACTCACCTTTCCGGTTGCCCGATATAAAAACCTCTCCTGGAAGGAAATCGCAGCCGAAAAGCTGAGCTGCTACCGGGAATTTTATTGCTGGACCAATATTGTGCGCCGGGTATTGGGCAGCTTACTGCACCGGGGCACAGCATCGGTGGTGATGATAAGTAATCTGGTTTTTCGCGTCAACACCTTACGCCTCGACCGCCGGGGAGATGCGGACTTCGACCTGACACGAGACATAGAGCCCCGATGCACCTCGGAGACCGAGGTTCACCAATCTCAGAAACCAGCGCCGGAGCGCCACATTGAATTGAAAGCAGTCCCGGCCAGACGTTATTGAGTTTTGGCGAATCATGCCGTCCCGCACGATGTTGGTTTCATGTAGTTCATAGCAGTGATACAATAGAATGATTGTTCGGGAATTGCTGAGGCGATGGTCCATAGTTCACCATTCATAGTTCCCCATTCATAATTCACAATTTATAATCCAACATTCATAATCCATAGTTGCGCAACATTTGACGATCATCTATTTTAGCATAGACTAAATCAAAGGAGGGCGCATGGAGCCGCTGGATACAACCATTTTCAAGGCTCTTGCTGTGGAGCAGCGAGCAAAGATAATGTCACTTCTTTGCGACAGATCTTTGTGTGCAGGCGCGCTCGCGCGAAAGCTGCACCTCAGTGCGGGAGCCGTATCACAGCATCTTGCCATACTGAAAAAATGTGGTCTGGTGATTGGCCGGAAACGGGGCTATTTCACCCACTACCGAGTGGCGCCGGATGCCAGACAGCTTGTGGGGCAGGCAGTCGACGCGCTGTTTTGCGGTCAATCGCACATCTCTGAAACAAAAACCTGTGCCACTGATTGCCAATGCCCAAAGCATACTGCCCAAAAGGGGGATATAAGAGATGAGAGATTCGAATAAACCGGCAATCGAGGTTACTGCACTGGCCAAACGATTCGGCGATGTGCAGGCGGTTTGCGGCGCCGGCTTTTCGGTGAACAGCGGGGAAATTTTCGGTTTCCTGGGGCCAAACGGTGCCGGAAAAACCACAACCATCAAAATGCTCACCGGCCTGGCCCGCCCCATGGGTGGGCGCATCGCCTTCTTCGGACAGGATTATACCGCCCGTATCAAAAAGGCACAGCATCTCATGGGGGTCGTGGCGGATGAGAGCAATCTCTATCCGGAGATGTCCGGCTTTGAGAATCTGTGTTTCTGTGCCTCTCTTTATGGTATAGACCGCCGGGAGCGGGAGAGACGGGCCAAGAGGCTGTTGGAGCAGTTCGGTCTTTCCCAGGCGGCCCGTCGCACATTCGGCGCCTACTCCCGGGGCATGAAACGCCGCCTGACAATCGCAGCGGGACTAATTCATCAACCAAAGATACTGTTTCTGGATGAGCCGACCAGCGGTATCGATGTTGCCAATGCACGACAGATACGTTCGCATATCGCCTCCCTTAAGGAATCGGGCACAACCGTGTTTCTGACTACCCACTATATTGAAGAAGCCGAGAGGCTGTGCGACCGTATCGCGTTTATCGTAGAGGGGAAAATCGTACACACGGATACGACGGAAAATCTTCTCAGACAGACGCAGGATAAGCATATACTGGAACTGGCATTGACCCGGCCGCTTGAGCAGCTTCCCCGGGGTATTGAGCAGTTGCTTCCCTCCGTGACATTTAGCCTTGCATCACCAACGCGCCTGCAAGCGATAACAAAATCGGCACAACCGCTGGCGCCGCTTATCAGCGCACTGGAGGAAGGCGGAATCGCCGTTACGGAAGCGCGTGCGCTCAGGCCGTCGCTGGAAGATGTTTTTGTACGCATCACTGGTATAAAAGCACAAAACTTGACATCCGCAAAACAGGGGAAAGGCAAACAATGAAACAGTGGATCGCTTTTTGGAGCATTCTTCATAAAGATATACGCACCTACTATCTCAAACCGCCCAACATGAGCTGGGGAATCATTTTCCCGCTTGCCTGGACGCTGATGTTTTTCATCCGCTCCGGAGGCGAAATGGACCTTCGCACCATTTTGCCGGGAGTCATAGCCATGTCGATTCTTTTCGGAACGACCTCTCTTCTGGCGGTGACAATAACGTTTGAGAAGAAGGGACGCTCTTTCGAGCGACTGTTGCTGGCGCCGATTTCTCTGGAAGCGCTCATGCTGGCCAAAACCGGTGGGGCAATACTTTTCGGCGCGCTAAATGCGTTTGTTCCTCTTCTGATCGCTGCATTCATTCTCGATCTGGGTTCGGTGTCCTGGCCCGCACTTATTACAGGCGTGCTGCTCACCTCGATCGTATCGACGTTTCTGGGGCTGTTTATCGCCGTTGCGGTAAAGGAGGTGTTTGAGGCACAAACGTTTTCCAATTTTTTCCGCTTTCCGATGATTTTTCTCTGCGGGCTTTTTTTCCCTATCGAGCAGCTTCCCGTCTTTCTTCGCCCGCTCTCCTATGCGCTGCCGCTGACCTATGGTGCCGATGTGTTGCGGGGGGCGATCAACCAATCGTCACACATCCGTTTCTCCGTCAGTATACTGGTGCTGACGACGTTTTGTACCGCACTTTTTTTGCTCAGTTTGCGTAATATTCGTAAAAAATGGATAGTATGAGCGATACGTCAACAGTGAGTCTACGCCGTGCGAATCCATGACAGCTTCCGGGATAAGCTTCAATCATCTATGCCCCTGCGGCTGCTTGGCGCCGGCAACGAGCGCATTTCCGCGAATCAGTTTATCCAGCTCCGCCACAACCAGAGCCGTGGCGCCGGCCACAATTGTCAGCAGCCAGGTGAATCCATCAAGCGGCTCGGTTTTAAGCAGAAATTGAAGCGGTCCCCAGTGCAGCGCCGCCAACTGGGCCAGAATCGACAAAGCAAGGCTTGCCAGAAGAACCCGGTTTGAGAAGAATGGGGTTCGAAAAACCGAACGCTGCAGCGAGCGCGAGTTCCAGGCGTTGATGAACTGGAACATGACCACCGTATTGACTGCAGCCGTTCGCGCATACGACAGCTCTCGCGTTGAGCTCAGCATATACCGGAACACAAATAATGCCACAACCGCCATGACAATGCCCAAAGCCGCCATTCTGGCTGCGACATGGAGGGTAAAAACGTTTTCTTTTGGTTGTCGCGGGGGGCGCTTATGGACTTGCCCCTCTGCCGGTTCAAACGCCAGGGCCAGATCCTGAAGGCCGTTGGTGACCAGGTTGATCCACAGCACCTGCGTAGCAAGAAACGGCAACTGAAAGCCCATAAAAAGCGAACTGATCACCGCAAGCGAAATACCCGTGCTCGAGGTTAGAAGAAACAAGGAGACCTTTCGGATATTGTCAAAAATCACCCGCCCCACCTTGACCGCCTCGAATATCGATGCAAAATTATCGTCCCGCAGCACCATATCGGCCGCCTCACGAGCCACATCGGTGCCCACCTTACCCATGGCAATGCCGATGTTTGCCTTTTTCAGTGCGGGCGCATCGTTGACCCCGTCGCCGGTAACCGCAACCGTGTTGCCCCGTTTCTGCAGCGCATCGACTATAGCCAGCTTGTGATGCGGCGCAACGCGGGCGTACACGGCAGTCTTATGAGCATTTTCCCGTAAAAAATGTTCCCCCTTACTGTCGATTTCCTTCCCGGTTATTGCAGTATCACCAGGCTGCATGATATCTATCTTCCGGGCGATCGAAGAGGCGGTTACCTTATGATCCCCGGTTATCATAACTACTTTCATACCCGCCTGCTGCGCTCCCTTTATGGCCTCGATCGCACTTTGCCGCGGTGGATCGATGATTCCCTGAAAGCCGACAAATTCGAGGCCCGATTCCACCTCTTTCTCGATATCGATGTCGGAACCGTCGCCTTGGAGCTTTTTCACCCCGAACCCCAGAACCCGCAATCCATCTTCAAGCAGGTGGTTGGCCTGCTCATGAAGCTCCCGGCTGTCGCCGGCATTGGCGAATGTAAGCATCCGTTCGGGCGCACCCTTGACAAATAAGCTGCATTCGCCGTTTTTTCTATAAAGAGATGCCATATACTTGCGATCGGAACTGAATGGTATCTCGTCGACAAACTCCCAGGCATAGGCGCTTTCCTCAAGGTCAATGCCATAGCGCCTCGCAGCAACCAGCAAGGCTCCCTCAGTCGGATCACCCTGGATTTTCCACTCGCCACCCTCACGATACAGTGATGCGCTGTTGCACAGCGCCCCCGTTAGCAGTACCCGCTCCAGCTCGTCATTGTGCTCGATTTCCTCATCGTCCTGATATATCTTACCCCGCGGCTCATAGCCGTTGCCGTCGATACGAAACAGCTTGCCGCCCGTATAAACCTTCACAACGGACATCCGGTTTTCGGTGATCGTACCGGTCTTGTCGGAGCAGATGATATTGCAGCTACCCAGCGTCTCGACCGCGATGAGCTTTCGGACAATAGCATTTCGCCGTGCCATGCGCTGCAGCCCCACAGCCATGGTAACGGTGACCACTATCGGCAACCCCTCGGGGATAACAGCCACGGTGATTGATATACCGAAAAGCACCATCTCCACCAGATCCCGTCCGGTTGCAATGCCAATCAGCACCACAATTGTCGCCAGCGTCAATGCGACAACGCCTATTATCTGCGTTAAAACGGTAAGGCGACGTTGAAGCGGCGTTGTTTCCTTTTCGGTTTGTTCCACTTCCCGCGAAATATTGCCCAGCTGTGACCTGCCACCGGTAGCGGTTATTATCGCCTTACCGGCACCGCCGGTGACCACCGTGCCCATAAAAGACATATTGGCCTGATCGGCTATCGGCACGTGCTCTTCGGAAATCACCCCAGAGCTTTTCTGCGCCGGTGTCGACTCGCCCGTCATCATCGATTCATCAATTTCCAGATCCCGCGTTTCAAACAGGCGCCCATCGGCGGGAACCTTGTTTCCCGCTGTTAATACGACGATATCACCCGGTACCAGCTTGCCTGATTCGATACGGATCTCTTCGCCGTTTCGAACGACCAATGATTTCGACACACCCATTCTTTTCAGCGCCTGCATGGCCTTATCGGCTTTGAATTCCTGCACGAAGCCGATTATCGCGTTTAATATCACGACTGCGAGTATGACCGCCATGTCGATATACTCTGCAATAAACATGGTGACGATCGCAGCGACAATCAGAATAATAACCAGAGGGTCTTTGAACTGACCGGCAAGGATTATCCAGGGGGGCTTGGCTCCCTTGCCTTGTATCTGGTTGGGCCCGTATTCCTGATACCGACGGTCGGCTTCATCGGTCGACAGCCCATGCTCGCTGGTGTGCAGCTCTTTCCAGACCTCTTCGACACTCTTGCGGTAGAACATCAATACAGACTCCTCATTGGGATTGGAGATTGGCAGTATTACATTAATCGTGCACTCATTGTGCGAAAACAAAGTGTTCTTTCACGATTTGCACCAAAACAGCGATGCACAGGTGGTTAAAGTTCATTAGCAAGTATTGTACCTGGACGCAAGCTCATACATTGGAAACCGCCCCGGCCGCCCCTTCTGAAAGCATCCCCGCTCGGCTGAGACGCAATCGGCTCCCGACATGCAGATGAGCGCAGCGAAGCATAAACCAAACCGAGCCGTTTTATATCGATATCAACGGCACCTCTTCCACTGAAAAATGCCATTTATCTTCCAGAAGTTGGCGCAGGAGAGCCGCTCATCCAGAAAACTTAGTAGACCTGTGCCGCTGCCTGTCAATGACAGTCGGATCATCGTGGAGCATGTTTGCCATATACCCGCCCCCGGTATTTCACACGATTGCTTGAATTCTTATGTTCAAAGGGATAGCGGTACGGATAGCCGCGAGAAAGTCGCTCGGTACCGGTTTTATGTTCCTGGTTGGAACTGATGGAGCTAAAAGGTATAATAAGATTTCTTCAGCAGGAGGAGTTGATGAACTATTATCTGGCCGCTAAAAAGGTACTCTTCTCAAAACAGTACTACATCACGGCCAAGATCATACCCATTTCCGGGTACGTGGGGGCTTCCGCTCATATAGTATTCTATTTTTTGTGTGTTGCCCAGGGGTACTGGGAGTTCGTTTATGCTCAGGCTGATTATGGCGGCTCTTTGGGTGCCGTTTCTGCTCTTCCCCCGGAGCAAAAATCTGAAAGCCGCTCACAAATGTTACTGGGAAACAGCTCTCTTTATCTCCCTTCCTCTTTTCTTCTGTTACATGTTTCTCAAAAACGAATTCGTCACGTACTGGTACATCTCTCTGTTATGGGCGTGCCTGATTTATGGAATAATGGCCGGAAAAGCATAT
>CAYQOU010000094.1:0-10833 GCA_964419255.1 uncultured Fibrobacterota bacterium
CAATGGTTCCGGAGGATATCTCTTTTCTCAGTTTCTTAAGCGGACCATCGAATGATATATCATAGACAGCTTTTTGGTTTTCCAGATAACGAAGTTTCACCGATTGTACCGAGGGAATTTTTTTTATGTCCGACTCAATCTCGTCTGCCCGGGCGTAGTCAATGCCATGCATTACCAGATCGATATGCCTGGCGGTGTAATCATCACTTTCGCAAAACGAATCCAATTCCGCCCCGATTTCTTTTCCCATTGCCGCTGCGGCAGATTTTATGGCATTATGCAAAGCCGAGTACTCAGTTATGGCGTTTCTTCGCAAGGTCAGTGTATTGGTGCCGATAATTGCGGCGTTGTCCGTGCGAATAATCTCAACATTCATCTGTACCGGAACGGTCATCTGCTTTTTTCCATAGACATTGACCGGTGCGGCCTGACCCGCTTTGACGATGCCTCTGATAATCAGATCGGCTCCGCTTTTAATGCCGAAGTGGGCCACATCATCAGTGCGGATTTCATTCGAAGAACCACTACTGGAGAGATAGGGAAAGGTCGGGTTTGTATCTATTATTGTATATCCCTGTTTTCGCAAAATCTTTTTTACCTTAAGAGCGGCCGTGGCCTCCGACAACCTTTCGTTTTGATGATATTCATCAATCAGAATGACGATTCCCGGTTTACTTACCGGGTGAACCTCTATGCCGTGCTCTTGTAGCGTCTTCTTTACTTTTAGATTGTCGATATGGGCTGTCACTTCAACCTGAAAACAGCCGAACTCTTTGTTCATCGAGACAATGTTTGTGTCTGAAATATAACGGAATACCCGAGAAATGATCTCGCGGTGTATCAGTTGTACATTGTTTTTATAAGAGAGGGGGGGTACGATCGTTTTTATTTTTCTTTTCATTCCCAGTTTCAGGGCATTGGTTAACGCGGCGTCTTTGGTAAAACCGGTACCGGATGAATGCATCACATCGGATAGACATGTGAAGGTGAAAACAAAATGCAAGAAAAATAACGTTCGAAACAGGTATGGGGAGAATACTGTTCTCATGATTTATCAGCAATCACTTTTATGTGATTTCGCGAAAAGTTGTACATTCAACTGGTAGACCTGGTCTGCCGGATGTTCATCCTTGTTCACAAGAGAACAGACTTCCGATTTGAATCTCTTGAGCAGTAATTGAAGACGTTTTAAACCCTGTTGCGAGATACTTATGGTATTGGTATAGATGTCCTGCGGATCGGCATCTTCGCGAAATACCGCTTTTTCAGCCAGCTCGATACATTGCAGCTGGTACTGCCTGATCAGCTCATCCTTGACGTAATCAGCGGTGGCCAGCGCCTTTTGTGTTGGTTTAAAGAAACCATCCTCATTCTTTTTTATTAAACTGAGCTTTTCAAGAAGTGCTATCGACTCTTTGGCCTGCTTGACCGTTATGGGTGGAATCAGTTTCTTTGCAAGGTCCGGATAGTTATCACTGAAATCGTAGGTGTCCAAAAGCGTCCTGATTGCGATGTGGTACCACCTGCGATAAAACTCATATGCGCTCAGGTCTACAATTGCTTTCGGCGTCTTATTTAATGAGATAAGTTGACGAAAATACAACTCACGATCATGCAGGGTATCAGCCTGATTGAATTTGACCAGAACTCTGAAAAATTCGGCCTCCTCAGAATCGAGCTCGAGAATGGGAATAAACCGCTCAACGAACTGCGGCGTGACTTTCTTGCCTTTAAGCACGTCATTGAAATAGCTTCTGCTGTTGAGCAGTCCCATCCTCATGCAGATAGAACTCTTATTGTACCCCTTGTCGATCGCGTACCGCGCCTTCTGGAAATCGTGCAGGAATTGCCTGAAATCATTATATCCGAATATACTCGGTAAGTTTTTCTTTTCCATTTCCATAAGAATACTATTCGCGGGGCATCGTCACAATGATGACATGTACATAACGTTGAGAACGTTTTCAGAAGTTTTGAAATAATATCTGTAAGCCAACTGGTTACCGGATCCGAAAAATCTTTTTAGTGGAGGCATAACCGTTTTCCATCCGCACATGTACTATAACAGGGCCGTTATAGTTTGCCGATGCGCAATTTGACAATTTTAATACTATTCGATCCTTATTTCCGGAGATCTTGTTGCTGAGCAACAATGCCCCATCGAGTGCAAAAAGGTCCACCGATTTTATTCTTTCGGGTGAAGAAATAATCAGCGCCGGATGAGCTGAACGCGTCAGGTATGCATCAACGCATTGCGGTCTGCTGCCGGCTATCATCTCATATTTTCGGGCAGTGACTGCATGTGAGGTATACGTGTCTATTTCCCGTGATACCGGAATCCATGACTCCGCTGAACGTATTTCGGTAGTGGCTGTTTGAATCATCAACTGATCGTCAAATGAATATGAGTATATTATCCTGGTTGTATCTTTGTATGTCATATCAACGAACGAATCGATATTTTGGCTAAGTTCCATTGCCGGTAAACCATCCTCTTCACGATAGGAGTAGAGGATCCTTTCAGTTATTAATCCCGGTATGAGGCATTTACCCTGCATCTTCTTTTTTCCATCCCGGGAAAAGAAATATTGATGTTCATTCTCAAAGCTGATTGATGCTGAGTCAGGGTGAGGCGTGTATATGTTGTTTTCGAATATCGAATACATCGTATCGTTGGCATATCGCACTTCTTCAGTGGTTATTCTCCATGTGTAGTTTTGTTCAATATCATAGCCGACCGTGGTGATTGAATCCAGCTCTAATAATTGGGAATAGACATAATCCTCTTTGGAATAAAGAACCAGTGAATCTTTGCTGTTGGTTGTGAATGAAACCATGTCGACAAGCTTGTTTATGGTATTATCGTATGAATAATATTCCTTATATATTACGGAACTGACAGTATCTGCATATATTGGACTGACTTGATACGATATGGGCTTACCGGAATCATAGAAAAACATGCAATACATGCTGTCTGTCCAGGCATTCAATGTGGCGTCCCAGGTTATAACCGCATAATGTTGCAGTTTCCCTTCATTATCATACTCATACAATACTTTTTGGGAGCTTTGCCATTCATCGAGATATATCTGGGATTCGCCGGAAAGAAGGGTATATGAATTTTGGTTAACACTGATTCGGTGATCCGGCACAATTTTCCTTTCGACAGGAGGGTAAATCCTTTCTGCACGAATATTGATAGTGAAAACCAACAAAAGTAAAATGCAACGTTTGATGCTGAATCGTGTCATGGTGTTTTCCTTTACATAATACGTTGAATGGCAGGCTATTTCCATTTCACAGTCGCATGGCGGCTAATCCGAATGATGTCGATATGCTCATTGTACAGGCACCGGGTAAATAACGGTCTGACATACATATCCGGCCGAATCGATGAAAAAATCCACTCCCCGGCTGACATAACAATATGCGACCTGATCGAGGCTTTCCAATTGGAATTGTGTTTCCGGCGCCCCATACACCTCCTCGAGCGCATCTTTTGTATCTCGTTTGGTGATAACCGAGTCGCAGACAGTTCTAGAACCGAAAGAGATTCTACTGACGGTCGTGTCATTTGAATACCAGATACCATAAAGATGATCATCATATATTAAAGTAATGAATACGTACCCGTCGCCCTGTTTAACGGAAACAGAGTCATAATCCAGTGATAGAATGTCTTCTTTTGTTTTGTCAATGTTTATTTCGTCGGAACCATATCCTGATGTAACCGGTAACAGCTCTATTGGAGGAAGGATAGTAATACTTTCCAATCCGGTGGAATCATCCACATAGAATATCAGCCCTTCAATATCATAGTGTAAGGCATTCAAAGATTGGTAAACAGGTGTAATGAAAGCAGGGCCGTAGACCGCTTCAATATCAACCCTGTTTTTCCCCGGTGTGATATTTTGGGCACATCGTATACGTTGCGATTCGATTTGAATAGATTTGGCTGCTTTAACATCGGAGTACTCAATCGTATAATTGTCGCCACAGCTGTCTTCGTAGGTATAGTATAATTTGTCGTGCAGCGTATCAATCGACTGTACAGGCATCCTGCTTTCGATTTCATCTTTCGACATTCCAATTGTTATATCAGCCGTTCCGATCCCATCGATAACGCTCACGGGATAAACACAGGGATTATCCGATGAGAGCGTCGGTGTGAGTGGATCTTCACGTGTACAAAACAGTATGAAAACACACAAAACAATAGCCGCTTTTTTTATCGTTTGTATCATTCCGTGCTTTCTGTTAAAAATAGTATGAAATTCCTATCCGTAGTTCCACTGCGGAAAACTCAAATATACTTTTTCTGTAAGGAATATTTGAGTGTTCATTGTCCGTGCTTATTTTCTCGTCAGGATTTCCTATTTTTATAAACTCGCCCGTACCAAGAAAATCTCCCTGAACCGCCGCCGACCGGTAAGACCAGGTTGAGTCCGATACCTCCCCATTGGGATGTAGAGGAGAAAACATTATAGACTTTTGCCTCACCGCTGTCTCTCCCTGAAGCTCGGGAGCCAGTATACATCGGGTGTTGAGTGAAATATCAAAACTCCAGTTCGTTTTGAGATGAAGAGAACTGCTCACTCCTATATCACCACCCGTAATAAAGCCATCAACAAGTGTTTCACTGTTTGTATAACGGTAAAGGGTAGTCTGGCCGGTATACTGGTTTTCGTTTATTTCTTTTGCGGTAACAATCGTCGTGTCGTTTGAAGAGAAGCATTTTTTGCCATAACCTGCCAGTGGCATTGTGGTGAAAGAAAATTGGAAACGTGAACTCTTGAATAGAACCATTTCCAGTCCGAGAGATACATCTGCCATCATGTGATATATGCCCATGTGTGAAATAGTGTTGAGATGCTTATCTTCAAGGGTTTCATCCCATGATATAAATTCCCGGCATTCGCTGCTCTGGTTGAAGGAAAGCAAGGATCTTAACCAGACTTTTTCGTGTAATTTCATCGAAAAACCGCATCCCAAACCGTAATTGAATTCCTTTTCGGGAAGTCCCCATGCGCGAATCGTTGTGTCCGTATCATAAAACTTTTGCCGCGGAATATTGGGATCCTCCGTAAGTATTAGTATGGGTAAGCTTCCCTGGATGTGGAGCATGGTCTTGAATTTTTGCGCACGTTTTTCTGAGATCTTTTCCTGTTCTGATAAGAACATCGTATGATCTTTGGTGGGCTTGCCCGCAATTGCGAAGGCGATGTTTCGCAGCATCCGCTCTATTGTGGCATATTTCTCACCGGTTCGTGTCTCCATTGCCTGCGCCACTATTTCCCCGGTTTCCACGCTGATCAGCTTGCAGGATGCACTATAGCATCTCCTTCCATTCTTTATTATAATGAGCGACACAATCGATTGAGCACCGACCAGTTTTCCCAGCCGAACCATGCAGGAGGTCTGATCGCATGATTCGCTCATCTGAAATTCCTGCTCGGTGAGTATCTCCTTCATGAAGCGTCTGGTCATAACAGTAAATGAATCACTATCACGAAGGTATTGTCTGAATGTATCGGCCAGGTATAATCGGGAATCATCATCTAAAAAGGTTGAAACAATCGGTAAAACGGAAACCGCCATCTCAGCCGATGAAACAAAGGTGCATAAAGTCGTGACTAGAATTGCTGTCAGGAATTTTGATATCATGGGAGCTCAGTTTGTTCTGTCTTAGGTATCAGCAATTATCACTTATCGCGAAAAGGACAAAATAATTAATCTTACCAAAAGGTGACAAAAAAAGTGTCTTCTCACAAAAATTTAACATAGCGAAATAGCGAATCAGTCGATCAGGATAAGATTTCCCGCCTTTAAAGAAACATCTTTCCTCACCGATTGACGGCACTGAAACTGAGGCTGCTTACAATCCGAACAGAGGTGATGTTCGCGCCCTTATCGATCGCGAAATGAGCTGCCAATCTCTTTTCCCGAGATCTTGGGCTAATCACTACCAGACAATCGCCATTTGGTTTATGGTTTATCAGGTTATAGGGGGTATTTCTATGGGCGGCTATATTGCCTTACGAACCGCCTTTAAACATCCTGACATTTACGGCAAGGCGGGAGGACACAGTCCTGCACTTTATACTAAATGGCCTAATGAGGATATGGAAGGCTGGCTTTATCCGGATGAGAAACTAAGACAGGAAGGTGATCCCTTTATTCTGGCAAAGAGCAAAGATTTGAGTGATTTGAAAGTATACATTGATTGTGGAGATAAAGACAGCCCCATGCTGCCAGGTTGCGAAAAGTTGCACTCCATTCTGAGGGACAACAAAGTCAATGTAAAGTATTTCTTATCCCCGGGTGCCCATACCAATGAATACTGGTATAAAAACCTTGCGAGTTATTTCTCTTTTTACGCGGGAAATTAAGTTTCCCGCTCCCCGGAATCCTTTCTAATGAATCAAGGTAAAATGCCCCGCCATCTCATCTTTTCTGATGTAAAACGGGTCTGCTTGTTCCCAATTTTTCTTGAAATGATCTATCGCTTTTCCTATAGTCGATTGAGGTAGATACGAGAACCCTGGATTATCCAACAATGCTTTTATTTTAGTCATTATTTGACTGCTATACTTTTTACACAATTCGCCACGTTTTTTTGAATCAGCACCGATCTTGGTGGCGAATCGTTCAATCCTATAGAGTTGCCCGATTTTTATCAGCATTCTGTTGACGTATTTTTCTTTAGAACCTGCTTTTCGAGCATCAACAAACTTTCGCCTGATATGCACCATACAGCGCATATCAACGAGCCTGAGTTGCTTGATTGTTTTGTGATAAGATGGACAATCATCAACCATCAAATAGTCACCGGGGCAGCTACCTTCCAGCAGTCTCATTGCGGCTTTACCGCTTCTATGTTTATCAAACAGGAATACGGCGGTACGGCCATTGCCGGAAAGACCAACCCACATCCAGCCATCGCCATATCGTTTGCCGTACCTCACTTGCAAAGGGGTTTCATCCGAGCCGATATTTTCGCCTTTCATTTTGACACCGCCACCCATGTTGAAAAATTCCATCTTCAGGGGAGCGGCGCTTGTCCAGACTGCGACGGCATCATAGAAAGGGTCCTCCAGGAGAATTCTTTCCGGCTCTTTGTAGGTTACAATATTTAAAAGAGTACCATTTTCGACTCTGTAATCAATATCACTATCTTCCCAGATAAAATCATCTTCCCCCGGGATGCTTACATTCAGTTCCATGCGGGTAATGGTAATCGGCCCCTCACAGGTGAATGACTCCTTTCCATATACGGCATAGAAGTGTGAATTGTAGGCAACACTGGTGAATCCGTACTCCAGTTGGGCGGTCTTATCGGTTGGATTTGAGTTCATGATCACTTCCAACTCATATTATCAAAAATGCATATGTTTTTCTTCTGCACCCTATCTGGTATAATCTATCTCAATCTCTCTCTTCTGCTCTTCTCTCTCGACTCTCTTCACTTCTCTCTCAAATTCGTGCCAAGAATTTTCAATGATTCTTCACAATCTGCGATTAGCGTTTCAGATTCTTTTTTAAGCAAATATTCAGAATCAGTCAAAAGCCTCAACCAATAGTGCGTCTCACGAGCTTCTTTGTATGCGATTGAAATTTTAGCTGCAAATTCCTTCTTCGAATGACTCCCAATCGCTTCTTCAACATTCGCACCGATTGAGGTTCCAGAACGTAAAATCTGTTTTGATAGGACATATTCCTTTTTCTTCGCTAACAGGTATTGGTACAGCTTCACTATCCTCAACGCAAACGTATAACTCTTTTCTCGTGCGATACTTTCAGCCATAATCTATCTCTTAATCTCTCTTGCCTCTGTTCGTCATCTCATCTCTCTACTCTCTCCACTTCTCTCTTGCACTGTGTTGGGGGAATGAGATTTTGTGAGGGGGGGATAGAGTATTAAAATTCCAAGTCATATCTAAGCCCATAACCTGAATCGGAAAAATTATTCATAACTTCAAAGCCTTGACTATTAGCAAATGCACACATCACTCGCATCCCTCCAAGTAGGATAGCACCAAACACTTTTCCAACGACTTTTGATTTCCTTCCACTACCATCAGGCATTCCTATGTCGTCACTAATAACACCATAGAATCCGAGAGCATCCAACCCTAATAACAATGAAGGGATTACATACTTTGTTGATTTTGCATTAATTGGAGAGTTCAAATAATAAAACATCCCGATTGAGGGCGACACCAAACATAAACCTTTGTATAGATTTTGATTTTTGCTCTTGAATTCAGGAACAGCATACTTAGAATCGCCCCCAAGAATACCTTGATCTGCAACCTGAGTAGCGACTTTATAGAAAAAATTGTTCTTTTTTGCCTCAGATTCATCTGAATTATTACTGTAGAAAGATGAAATTTTCAAAGACGTGTTCCCTTTCCCACTATCCTCAAAGTGTAAAGAGGCATACACCCTATTTGCAGGTGGATAAAAAACGTGTATTTCACTTGAATCGGCTAAAATTCTGTATTTGAATGACACTTTTTCGAAAGCTTGGGTGCAAGATTCTAAGGCGCTATCTATTGTAACATTATAATTGAGAATTGCTGTATTCTGCGCCGAAACAGCCATAATTATTAAAAGCAAATTAATGGAGACCAAGCTTAACTTTGTCATCAAAACTTCCTCTTGTATGTATATCCTGCTCCCCAACCGCCATCCTGAGCATAACCATAATAATCTGCCAATGCCCAAGGAAATCTCACTTTGACAGTGCCAATATTTATCCATTGCTTATGTGATAATGTTTTCCCTGATGCTTGATAGTAAACCATTGGAGTAGTAGATATCAAAGGTGAATTTTGCTGTGCGAGAATGCTAGCCGTTTGTGAAACCCAACCCCATTCAAATGGTCTGATTTTAGTTTCCCAACCCAAATTATTTAATAATTTTTCTGTCGCCGAAGAAACACCTTTTTTCGCAAGCTTTCCACTCGCATCCACAAGCGCTTTTCGAGAAACATCGCTTGCAGATACATTTTTTGCTGCGGATTTTGCACCAGAGCTTGCTAAATCACCCATTGTACCAGGAATATCAAGTTCTGCTTGTGAGGGATTTGCACATAGGTAGCTAGAAGCACCTCCAATTACTCCTCCAACCAATGCACCTCCTGCCGCTGCACTCCCGATTTGATCTGGTGTACCTGCAAAAAACTGACCTTGGTCTGCGCCACCGAACGCCCATGCATTTGCAGCCCCACCAATAGCGCCTGAAGTTGCACCAGCGACTGCTCCAGATAGTCCTGCTGCAAAACCTTCTGATATCGCCCCATTTGCTAGCCAAGATGACACACCCATATCTACACCTTGAAAAGCCACTCCTGTTACAAAACCAACAGTCGAGCCTATTACATTCCCACCAGCGATGTATTTGAACATTTCTCCACCTTCAGCGCCTGCAGCTTTTCCAACACGATACCCTTGAATTGCTCCAGTAACGCCACCGGTTATTGAGCTTGCCAATACAGCCCACCAATTAAATAGACCATCAGGATCAACAAAAGCTATTGGATTTACTCCATTTCCTGCATAGCCATATCCAGTCCAAAATTGCTCAAGTGGATCAACAGATAACCAATAACCTAGCTCAGGATCGTAGTATCTCGCACCAAAGTAATATGCCTGAATCCCTGCCACCCCATTGGCAATATCTTCCCCTTCCTCATCAAACTCCTTTTTGATGTGGTAAACGCTTCCCCCAAAATCGTCTAGAAGAGGTTTTTGAACGGGAGGCCTTTTCAGCCAGAGGTGCGGGGCCTGGATTGCGGGAGTTTTTCTTTTCGCGGCGAAAAATGGGAGGCAGCTAAAAAGAAAAAAGCCCGTGTACCGGACATCATTTCCGATTGACACGGGCGAAGTCTCTTTCGCTGCTGTGAGCACGGTTAGTGCGCTCCTCTTACCCGGCGGAAGCTGATATGCGGCTCCACACCGAGAGCGTGGCCGACCTTTCGCAGAAAATTCATGCTCACATTCCGGTAGCTACCCGATTCGAGCCGGGCGATTGCCGGTTGTGAGGTATGCGCCTTCTTTGCAAGCTCTTTTTGCGTCAGCCCGGCCTTGAGTCGCAGCTTGATAACTTCTTTTGCAATCTCGAACTCCTCTTCCTGCTCCTCCCAGGCTTTGCGGAACTCGGGGTCTTCCATTTTCTTCTTCAGAAGGTCGTTAAAATCGTGGCTTTTAATCATTGCGGTTCCTCCCGTAATACTTCGTGCATCAGACGCAGCGCCCGCTCGATTTCCCGCTTGTCTGTCTTGTCCCGTTTCTTCGTGTATCCCGATGTTACCACATACAGCTTGTCCTTGTGATGGAAGTAGAACAAGCGGCAGATATTCGATGCCAGTTTTACACGCAGCTCTTTCATTCCCTCGGCATTCCGAAGCGTCTTCGACCACGGTTCCTTGAGCTGGTAGCCGAACTCCTTGAGCATATCGATTGTGTGGTACACTTTCGCCTGCATTTTTCCGGGCAGACTGTCGATAAACTCATTTGCCGGGTCGAGAAGCCTTACGTCATATTCCATGCTATTAATATACCATTTTTGGTATTTATGTGCAACTGGATTGCGTTTAAAGCTATTCATTATTCACCTCTCGGGTGATATCGGGTATGGCATGGCACCGCTTCAAGTCCATCGGAACTAGCCGGGTATAGACCTGCGTGGTTTCAAGCTTCTTGTGCCCCAGCATCCGGGAGACATCCTGCACCGGTGCACCGTGCCGGATAAGGTCGGTGGCAAAGGCATGGCGCAGGTTGTGGGGGGCAAAGCCACGGCCAAAGCCGTATTTGCTGCGCAGCCGCC
>CAYQOU010000095.1:0-10639 GCA_964419255.1 uncultured Fibrobacterota bacterium
AGTTCGTGTAGTGAAAACCCTGTGGTTTCGTTTCTTCAGCTCTTTATTCAGCGCAGTTGTATAACGCAAATTAAGATTCTTTTCAACGATCCCCATCCATGCCGCACCACTGGCGGAGCCGCCGTGACCGGCATCCGTGCAGATTACAGCCATACCCATTCCCCTTTCAAAATAGACGGTTCAACATTATAAATACACGAGAAGGCATTCGCGCATATCTGAAGCACCATGATTTGTTCATCCCAATAGTTATCATCAGTTGTGCTCTAATAGCATTAATATATATATGCACAATGCGTAAGGTGATAATACCGCTTGTTTTATCCTGTTCAAGGAGGGCGGGAGAATTCATCGTATTTGAAATTGATAACCGAACAAAAAGGGTAATTGCTTCCTGCGGACTTACGGATAGGAGGGAACGGCATCTTGGACCACCTGATTCCGGGATTGTTTAAGATGTGGGGAAAAAAAATAGGCAAGGTCGGTTGTCTGCACCTTTACAGGCAAACCAGAAACGCGCTAAGCAATCCCTTTGCCCTGGCCTGGGCCGTAGCACTTGGTACGGTGAGTGAAATACTTGGTTTTACTGCAGAAATGGGCGCACTCCTTGCCGGATTTTCGCTTGCCTCGACCGAATACCGCGATGCCATAGCCGGGCGGCTGACGGCTATCCGGGATTTTTTGCTGCTGTTTTTTTTCGTTGCGCTCGCGGCAAGGATAGAGTGGGCGGGGACTTTTTTGCAGTTTGGTCCGGCCGCGGTCTTGTCTCTTTTCGTGCTTGTCGACAACCCGCTGATCGTGATGGCGATCATGGGATTTATGGGATACCGGCGCCGCACCTCATTTCTGGCCGGATTGACTGTTGCGCAAATCAGCAAAAAACCATAATTATCAGCCCTTCACTTCGATCTGTTTTGGAAACCCATGCCCAGGTACGGTCCCGGCAAGGCGAGCCTCATTACATAGCCGCATCAACAGTCGACGGCTCTTTTTACCTTGGCACACCTATCCGGAATCGAATCGTAAGGTATGGGTGATGTATTCCCAAATGCTCCAGTGAAACCATTGCGGTATGCCCGTCTGGAATTCCCGCCGGATACTCGACCATTATCGGAAATTCGCCCGTGATGCTCCCCTCGCCAGCGCATTGCCAGCACTCCCAAAGCCCAACACCTCCCCGACCTCGGCATGTTGGACAGGCTGCTACGGCGGGCACGTATACTTGAACCCGGCCGCCTCTTCTCGCTTCATCCGGCGTAAGTGTGATATCGGCGGTAACAGGTCTTTGGATTTCTGCTTCTGGACGGTGCATGCCGGTGAAGTTGCCCCAGAGCGTGTCGAATATCTCGTCAAACGATGAGTAGAGAGTCTGAAACGATCGCGCAGGGGACACATCGGGTACCCGTTCACTCACGGGCTCGGTGGGCGAAAAACCCTTGCGGCGATGAACTGTTTCCCGCGTGACATCACGAAACATTTCCCCTCGCCGTGCAGCGTTGAGAGACTTGTCGTAGTCTCGACGGGCCTCTGGATCGCTCAGCACGGTGTACGCCTCCTGTATCTGCAGGAAAGGGGCGCTGTCCAGGCCGTAGTGATCCGGGTGATATTCCTTTGCCAGGCGGCGATATGCCGACCGAATGTCATCGCTTGAAGCATCCTTGCTGAGCCCAAGAATCATATAATAATCCTTAGCCATGCGTCTCCTCCTTCAGTTCCTCCTCTACGTTGGCGCGTTCTTTTCATTCAAACCAGGCATCGGCGAGTTTCTCTCTCAAAAATCTCTTTGCCATCGGGATCATTGAGCACGCACTCTACATTCACTTGTTTTAATTCGCAACCTCTTCGGCCGAAAGCTCTTCACGCAGAACAAGGATCAACGCTTCATGCCAATCCGCGGGCAGCTGTTAATGAAGCCTGTCTATGTAAACCCCGTTTTCTACTACAGGCCAATACTTGTTTAATAAAATTTCGAATTTTCGGACCAAAATATTTAACGCCGGACGCTGCGTGCTGGTCGGTTCTGTTGTCTGTATGCCTGAGGTTTCTTCTACTGTTTCAAAAAGAAATATATGCGGTTTAAAAATAAAACAGCATGGCCAAACCCCCGGCCTTTTTACAGCATATGACCCCGCTATTTGCAGCGTCTGAGCGCCCTTTTTGAATGGGTATGACTGGCACATCCTTTGCATTCCCCGCTGGTGAAAAACGGTTTACGAAACAAGTATCACTTTTCAAAGGAGGTGTCGTATGAAAAGCTTGATTCCATGGAAACGGGGCCGACAGCATGCGGCGCCCATGGTGCGAGGGAATGACTGGTTCGATCGGGTGTGGGACGATCCCTTCGACAGCTTCCTCCCGGCACTGCGAACACCGCTATATGCGGCCATGCCCTCCGTCGATGTTTCGGAGGACAAGAAGGAAGTGACGGTGCGTGCCGAGGTGCCCGGCATGAGCGAAAAGGATATCGAGCTGACATGGCATGAGGGCGTACTTCGGATTCGCGGAGAGAAAAAGGACCAAAAGGAGGAGAAGAAGAAAGATCGGTACTACCGGGAATGCAGCTACGGCAGCTTCTGCCGGGATATTGCGCTTGGTGAGTCGGTGGATTACAGCAAAGCCAGGGCAAAATACAAGAATGGTGTTCTGACCGTGACGCTGCCAAAAACCGAGACGGCGAGCAAGGCTATCGATATCAAGGTTAACTAGCAAAAATCATTTACAGAAGGAGGTGGTTGGTATGTTGTGGGATGTAGATCTGTGGAGAGAAATGGAACGGCTTCGCAGAGAGATGGATGGTCTGTTCAGCAACTACGGCCGGGCAAGCGGTGCTACAACGTATCCGCTGCTCAATGTGTATGACGACAAGGATAATATCGTGGTGACCGCGGAGTTGCCCGGCATGACCAGGGACCAGGTGACTATCACCTTTTCTGAGGGAGTATTGACAATTGCAGGGAAACAGAAACCCCTGGCCCGCTCCAAAGAGATGACCGTCGTTCGACAGGAACGCGCAGCCGGAGAGTTTGAGAAGACGTTGCGTATTCCGACAAAGGTGGAACAGGATAAGATCAGCGCTTCATTCGACAACGGTGTCCTGACTATCCAGATGCCCAAGGCCGAAGAAGCCAGGCCCAAGACTATCGCTATAGAAGCAAAGTAAGGGAAGGAGGTGAGCACTATGGCAACCGAACTCGAAAAACGCGAAAAACAGGAGGTCAACACAACCGCCGCTGAGCAGCTTCGCCATAGCGGAACTGCATACAGCCCGGATGTGGATATCTACGCATCGGATGACGAGGTTGTCTTTGCCGTCGATCTTCCCGGTGTCGGCAAAGGCGATGTCACCATCCAGGTTGATGAGACCAATACCCTGGTCATAAGAGCGAAAACCTCCCAGACCGAGCCACAAGGCGTTCTGATGCGTCAATATCGGGTAGGCGATTACTATCGCGCTTTTCAGATATCCGAGGACTACGACAAAGACAGTGTCAGTGCCAAACTGGAAAACGGTTTGCTGGAGGTGACTATCCCGAAGAAGGAATCGGCAAAGCCGAAGAAGATAGAGATCAAGGCATAATGGAACAGCCGGGAGGCTTGTATGGCCTTCCGGCAAGCTTCCTTAAAAAAAGAGGCCTAAAATGAGAAAGATACTTCAACCATTCCTTCCCGTTGCTCTCTTTCTTCTGGGTCTCTGCCTATAGTGGTATGCAGTGCGCGAAGGAGCTTTACAAGCGATTGGATATCATCGAGAAGAAGATGTAGATGGCTAAATTCGTAACGGTTTTTTTTGACGGCATAAGATAATAACCGGCAAACATGAAGAAACGGATTTTTGACTTAACTGCAGGCGGGAGATCCGGAGCACACTCTCATCCCGCCTGGTTCAAGAAGGCAGATGTATATGCCACGATTACTCCACATATCTGATCTGCACTTTGGACCGCCATACCTGCCTGAGGCAGGCAAAGCGCTATGCGAGATTACACCGTCACTCGGTGTGGATGCAATCGTTGTCAGCGGTGATTTTACGCAGCGGGCCAGGAGGTCTCAATTTGCGCAGGCCGCGGCCCTCCTCGACCGCCTTCCGCACGTTCCCAGACTCCTGATACCGGGTAATCACGATGTCCCGCTGTACCGGGTCTTTGAGCGCATAGGCAGACCTCATGATTTATACCGGGAGCTTATTTGCGCGGACCTCAATCCCGTACTCAAACTGGACGGCGTGATGCTGGTTGGTCTGGATTCCACATTTCCACGCGGGGCGATTACCAATGGTCGTCTCTTCCGAAAACAGTTGGCTTTCTGTCGAGAAGCCTTCAGGAAAGCCTCGGCAGATGTCGTGCGTATCGTTGTTGCGCACCACCATTTTGCCGAAGCGCCCGGCTATCCACGGCATCAGATCATGGCCAAGTCCCGCCGTGCAATGGACTGTTTCGTCGAACTGGGCGTCGAGATGATACTTGGCGGGCACCTTCACAGATCGTACATAGGGAATTCGCTCGATTTCTTCGCGGGTAACCGAAAGGATGCCGGCATTATTATCGTGCAATGCGGGACCACGACTTCCAGGCGAGGAATAGGCCGGGAACGGGGCAAGAATACGTTCAATGTCGTAGATGTTAACCGTAAAATGTTTGTCGTAACTCACTACATATATCAGGATACCATACGTCGGTTCGTGCCGCTGAGCCGGCATGAATTTCCTCGCCCGGGAAGACCGTTTGTCGACATGCCCTTTGGTAAGGCTGATCAAACGGTCGCTCCGGCAGGTCCCGAAGATTAGGAGGAGGTGTTGTGCGGTGCGAGTTTGTCTGATTTTCAATCCGAGAGCTGGAGGCGCGGAAAACATCAAGAATTTTATCTTGCAGCTGACCGGTGCCCACCGATGTGAACTGCGTCCGATATCCGGGGAACAGAGCGCTTCCCGCATAGCCCGCGAAGCTGTTGATGACGGGTTCACACGCATCATTGTTGCCGGCGGGGATGGAACAATCAACGGCGTGGTAAATGGCATTGCACCGGATTTCGATTCCGTTGAACTGGCGATTCTGCCGTTCGGCACCGGAAACGACCTTGCACGGGCACTCGGCCTGACACCCGATATACCCCAGGATGCCTGTAGAGCTGCGTTTGAATCAAGAACGGAGAGAATCGATCTCATTCGTCTGCGTTCGCACGATACTACAAGCTACTGCGTCAACGTGGCAAACGCCGGACTCGGTGGACGTATCGCCGCCGATATCCGTATCGGCGACAAGCAGCGCTGGGGCACTCTCGCATACTGGATGACATCCGTATCCCGCCTTGTGAACATGCATGCTATGGACATACGAATGACTATCGATGATCAACAGATGGCGCTGAATGCCTATGGCCTGGCTATCGCCAATGGCCGCTTCGTGGGAGGCGGCTTTCCGATAGCACCCTGCGCCTGCCTTAACGACGGTCTCATGGACATCACGATAGTTCCGGTACTGCCTCATCTTGAATTGATGGCCGCCGGGTTGAACTTTACGCTTGGCCGCAATCACCGGGAGGATCGTATACGCACCTACACTGGCAGAAAGGTTCATATTAAAGCGGATTTCGAGATCCCATTCAGCATAGATGGTGAACCGACACAGCGGTTGGAAGGTGAATTCGAGTGCATACCCAGAACGCTCCGGGTCATTACAGGCGATAATCCTTCAGGGCTCACCGCTGCGTTTGAACGCTCGGTACAGGAGGCGCTTCAGGCATGAGAGGCACAACGCATACCTGTACAGTTGTCAAAAGAGCATCAGCTCTTCTGGTCTTCATACTGACTGTGTCCATGGCAACCGTGTGGGCGGGCAGACTTGTATCGCTTAAGAAGCTTGCGGCACATGAGCGTGAGTTGCGTGAGCTCATCGAGGGTAACCAGGTTATCGCGGTAATGCTCGGAGTATTGGCTTACACCGTTCTGTCATTGATTCCCGGAACATCCGGCAAGTCGGTTGTTGCCGGCTGGCTGTTCGGACACCGGCTGGGCATACCACTGGTGCTCTCGGGTCTCACGCTTGCAGCCATGCTGATATTCTTCGTAAGCCGATACGGATTGCGTGATATGGTTGAGAATCGGATTGGCAAGTACCTGAGGCGCTTGAACCAGCGGCTTGAAACTGAAGGGGCATTCTATCTTCTCGCGGTGCGTATGGCCCACGCACCGTTCAGCATCGTGAACTGGGCGAGCGGGGCCAGTCGCATCCGTCCGTGGACTTTTGCCTGGACAACTGTGACCGGGCTTCTGCCCGGGACATGCGTATTTGTGCATGCGGGAACGCAGCTTCCCATGCTCCATGAGCTGATCGATTCCGGTCTTGAACGGCTGGTTGAGCCGCAGCTTTTGCTGGCATTAGCCCTGAGTGGTCTTCTCCCCCTTGTCTCCAAATGGCTTTTCAATCTGTGGCGATCGCGCCGTTGTGCCTGTGGAGAACATGGTGCTACAGGCACGGCGGCTGAGAAGGGGGCGATAATATGACTGCAGCGGCTGCGGTTCAACTTCCTGTGGTTCTGCTGTACGCAGTCGGCGCACTTGCGTGCGGGTCTGTGCTACGGTTTATCGCTCTCAGAAAAACAGACCCGGACATACGGAAGAAACGACTGGCCAGTCTGCTTACGTGGTGGGTTCTGACGCTGGTTGTTGCCGGAGCCGTGTCTTTGGGAAAGGCGGGCGTCTGTGCGCTTTTCTTTGCGATAAGCTGCATTGCGATACGCGAATATGCGGGAATTGTGATGCCCGGCTCTGCTGTCCGATCAACGGCCTGGACCTTATACATGCTTGCCGCCGTGAACTACCTGTTTATACTGTTCGACAAAACCCGGGAGTTCTTCGTGTTTTTCCCCATAAGTGTGCTTATGGTCCTTGCGACGGTCAATCTCCTGAAGGGCAATCCTCGCGAATATGTCCGGTCCACGGCAGGCATGTTCTTCGGTGCAGTAACACTGGTGTATGGCCTTTCACATACCGCTTTACTCTTTTCCCTTCCTGGTCTCCCGGTAGGGCCGGCAGGTGTCGCGGGGTGGTTTCTGTATCTTCTCATCCTCACGGAAATAAACGACATTACGCAGGCACTTGTCGGACGCCGCTTCGGTGCGCACAGCCGCCACAGAATTACGCCGGCCATCTCTCCGAACAAGACCTGGGAGGGTTTTCTCGGCGGCGCTCTGGTTACTACCGTCCTTGCGTTCGTGCTTCATCCCTGGTTTACCGCTTTTGGAACCCAACGATTCTCCTTCACCGGCGACGAATCGCTTTTATCCGTTGCCGCGGGACTGCTGATTTCCCTGAGTGGCTTTTTCGGGGATATCAATATGTCGGCCATCAAACGGGATGCCGGCGTGAAGGATAGCGGTAAACTGCTTCCGGGCATGGGCGGATTAATAGATCGCATCGACAGCCTGACCTTCACCGGTCCCGCTTTCGTCTACTTCCTGATTCTTGTGCAAGGCAAGGGAGGGCTCTGGTGATGCATACTCGCATGAACGGTTCTTCCCCGACTAACACTCGGCACCGCCTGCTTACCATACCAAATATACTCTGCATGGTTCGCCTCGCAGGTGCCCCGGCCCTTGTGGGTCTGGCACTAATGGGCCAACGCCATGGATTTATCGGGGTTTTTCTGTTCCTGGCCTTAACCGACTGGCTTGATGGGAAACTTGCCATCATCTTGAATCAGCGTTCCCTCTTTGGTGCGCGACTCGACAGCTGGGCGGATGCGGCTATGTATGCGGCCTTATTGACAGGGAGTCTGCTGCTGGAATGGAACACACTGCAGGCTGAATTCCCGTGGATCATACCCGCAGCAGTAAGCTACGCCGTTTCTGTCATTGCCGGGTACGCCAAATTCGGCCGCTGGCCCAGCTATCACACGCGGGCAGCTAAGATATCGTGGTTTCTCATCACGCTTGGAGCACTGGTTTTTCTGACAGGATGGTCGGTCATACCCTTGCGTATTGCTATGGCTGCTGTTACTCTGACCAACATCGAAGCTCTTCTTATTACGATCCTCAGCTCGCGATGGCAGGTAAATGTCGCCTCGGTCTTTTGCCTGGGGAACAACGAACCGGGCGAACAATAAGGCCCGCTTCGTGCTAATACCGTGTTCTCTATCAAGCGATTCATGGGCCGTCGCAGAGAGGAGATAAAGCAGGAAGAAAAGACCGTGCCTTACACGGTGAAGGGCGGCTCCTCTGAACCCGTACGGATTACCGTCCAGAACAAGGGGTCCTCCCCCGCCGGAAATATCCGCTATGGTGCTGCAGAACCTGAAGAAAGCGGCAGAGGATTATCTGGGAGCGGAGGTCAAGGAAGCTGTGATAACGGTTCCCGCGCATTTTAATGACTCGCAACGGCAGGCAAACAGGGATGCCGGCAGAATGCACATGTGTGCACCCGCAGTGTATTTCGATTAATCCGAAACTACCAGAATGGTGCCCGATGCAGTCAATTCCGCACCCTGGATGCTGTAAATAAACAGGCCCGGCCGTAAAGAAAAGGAGGTCGATGCCGATTTTTGACTATTTCCTCTCCACACGCATCTACCATTGGGACGGATCACGGAAATCCGGTGGTGTGGCGGGATGCCGCTGAAAGAAACCACTCCTTCTGAAATCCTGTATGAATGCTGCCTACCGCCGGTTTTACGGTCATTCACCTTGGCGTGTGAGGAGCTGTGGAGGGCGATCCTCAAAAATTGCGGTGTCTCGTTTATCTCAGGGATCATAACGTGTGCTCCTTCTGTACCAGCACCACTGACCGTAAGCGGGGTATGTATGCCATCAAGACTACCATCCTCGGGAACTATCTGTGTACAGGTAAGCATGGAGGGTACATCTATCCGATAATCGGAAACCGTGGTCCCATCATCGACAAGGCTCTGCGGTTTGCGGCACCAGACCATCAGCACGATATCATCGGGAGTGCGAGTGTAGCGATATACATACATCTGCGGATCGCCCTCCGCATGTACATCCGCCCCGGAGAAATGGTAATCTCCGATGGCTCGCCGCATGGTGGTCATATAAAAAAAGCTTGTCTTTCTTTCATAATCATGATCGACATCCTTAACCAGACCGCTGCTGGAGTACTGGGTGGTACCGGTGGAGTTTGGGTCCTGGTCAAAGTAAACAAATGCTTTGTCGATACCTTCTTTTCTCAGAAGCGCAAAGGATCGCATTATATAGTTTGCCTGCTGAAGTTCGGGGGCATACTGATAGGAGTGATCGGTACCGCCGGCCGTGTAGGTGTCCCAGCCAAACTCGGTCAACCAGACCGGTATGCCGGGGGCGTTTTGATCCCGCCATCGCAGAATGTCAAACAGACTCGAATCCCCGCGTTCGTAAATACCATTCTCCGGCGACACTCCGGCAGCTCCCGTCCAGGGCCAGTCAATCGAGTCGGTTGTATTCCAGTATTGATGATAGTTGATCACATCCAGCACCTGACCAACGGGTTTACCCGCGGAGGCAATTGCTGTGTCCAGGTAGCTTCCGTTAAACGATTCTGATGGATCAAGCCCCGTGCCGGCAAAGCCGCCCATTACATGCAACGCCTGAGCATCACCCTGTTTTACTCCGGCGATTGGAAGGGATGCGTCTATTGAGACATCATTGCCGTCATGAACCGCAGAAAGGTATACCCCGTAGTTTTGCGGGTGCCACGTCCCTGCCTGCTCCCACCACTGATTCGGTTCGTTGGAATCTTCGAAGTACCTGGCATAATCCAGCCCCTGAATCTTGTCGGAGGTTTCAAGATCATCATCAGCCAGACCGCCGCTTGGACCATATCGAGCTGTTAATTGAGCCATGTACTCGGCAGCTTCCCTGTAATGATTTCCCGCGGATCCGTCTCCGTTGTCGTGGAAGCTGTACTTTTCGGTAGTCACCCAATCGGGAGGTCCCATGAGGCATATGAGTATGTTGATGCTGTCCTGATTGAGTTTCTGGTAGTAGTTATCAAACCATTTCCACCCGCCCTCTGCAGTGAAGTTCCAGTGATAGGTATCGTTTTGGGGCTCAAACCAGCCCCAGGGGTGATAGTTTCTCACCCAGCGGAAAGGCTGAGACATGTCATAGTGTTCATAGTCTCCATTATAGTGGTGGAAGTACAGCTGAGCGTGTACGTTTACTCCCATGAAATCATTCATGGTTCCGTCATATTCGATGTAGGCAAAAAGAGAACTCCATGCGCTGAGGATGGATACAACGGTAGTGAATAGAACGTCTCTCACAATGCCACTCCTGCTAATGGAGGAAAGAGTATACCCGGTCATCGAGGCGCAAAAAAAATAGAATGCGCCCTGATAATGAGTATACCAATTGTAATCAGGGGCGGGAAAGGGTTTATTGCAGACGTAGCAAGCCTGATTTTGTGCATGTGGAGATTAGGTCAATAAAAACGTAAGAGGAATTGTTCTTCAATCTACCCGTTTTCCGATAAAAGCATCGATTCCCTCGTGTTCAACATCCAGTTTAAACTGATTCAGGGCCAAATAGTTTTGTGCGGAGAAGAAGACTGAAACTGCGGTTTGGGAAAAAGAGGTGGTGCGAAAGAAATAGATGGTGCCATTCTAAATGGCCGATACCGGGAAATGCCGGATCGGCACATAATCATCATACG
>CAYQOU010000096.1:0-6031 GCA_964419255.1 uncultured Fibrobacterota bacterium
GCGACATTGGACGGTGATACGACATCTCCCACAACATATACGTTTTCAAAAGCTTCCTGCCACTGAGCTGCTTCCTCTTTGAGGGGCGACATACCCATCGATAGAACGACCGCGTCTGAAGCCAATGTTTTCTTTTCTTTCGATTCAACCTGTTCAACCTCGACACCGTCCTTTTTGATGGCTGAGACTTTGAATCGGGTATGAATCTCGACATCTGAATTTTCCTGTAAACTCTTCAGCAAAACAGCTCTGCTTATAGCATTTTCGTTTATCGCAAGCTCCGGAAGCATCTCTACTATGTTGACGGTGCATCCGTTTTGAGCCAACAGCTGCGCGGTTTCACATCCCGAGGAGCCGCCGCCGATCACCGTGACCGTTGATCCTTTTTTTATCGTATCAGGCTTGTTCAGAATGTCAATAGCGGTAAAGACATGATCCTGATTCGTGCCGTCGATACTCTTTGGGACAATTGCTTTGGCACCTATGGCCAGAATGACCGCATACGGATCGATATCGCTTTTTATCCGGCCCGGCTCGGCTCTTGTGTTGGTTTTGATTTCAACACCGCAGCTGTTGAGGTTTTGGATCAGCGAATCATTATACCACCGGATCGGAGCCTTGCCGGGAGGTTGACATCCGGGGACAAGTTCTCCACCCGGCTGGTCTCGCTGCTCATAGACCACCGGCTCGAATTCCCGCTGCTTGAGAACGCGCGCCGCTTCCATTCCCGCCGGCCCGGCGCCGATCACCGCAACCCTGCGTCCCTGTCCATCCCTGGGCGGGGACGGGAACTCCAGTTCACGACCACATCGTGCGTTGACCGCACACTGTATTCGCTTGAAAGTAAAAATGGTATCCAGACAGTGCATGCAGCCTATGCAGGAGGTGATTGTGTTTTCGCTGCCCGATTTGGCTTTGTTCGCCCATTGAGGATCGCAGAGAAGCGCTCTGCCGATTGCAATGAAATCGGCTTTGTTCTCCCGAAGGATTTTTTCTGCGGCTTCGGGCCGTTTTATCGCACCGACTGCCATCACCGGGATGGTCACCTCCTTTTTGATCTCTTCGGCGAGATAGCTTCGCCACCCCTCCTCGAACATCACCGGCTCTATTACCGTGGCCATACTTTCGTAGGTTCCGCTGCTGACGTTCAGCGCATCCGCTCCTGCCTGCTCCAGAGCCTTTGCAATCTTTTTGCCCTGGTCAAAATCGATCCCATGTCCGGTGAATTCATCGGCGCTGAACCGTACACAAACCGGAAACTCCTTACCGCAGCTTTTCTTTATGCCCTGGATTATCTCAGTTACAAATCGCATTCTGTTTTCGAAACTGCCGCCATATTCATCGGATCTCTGATTGGTATACGGACTGAGAAATTCGTTTATCAGATACCCGTGGGCGCCATGAAGTTCCACGCCGTCGACTCCCGCCATCTGTGCCCGTTGAGCGGCGCCGATAAATTTCTGGACCAGATCCTTAACCTCTGCATGGGTCAGCTCACGGGGCTGCTCCCCGACAGCCTGATTCATGACCGGGCTTGGAGCAACGATCGGCTTACCGCCTGTCAATATCGAATTGGACTGGTTACCCGCGTGGTGAAGCTGCAGAAAAATTTTGGCCCCGTACTTTTGGACCGAGCTTGCCAGTCTGCTGAATCCAGGAATAAAACTGTTGTCATCCAGGCGAAGTTGGCAGGTGGTGGCTTTACCCAGCTCGGGTTCCACACAGACAATCTCAGTTATGATCAGACCCGTTCCACCCGCCGCCCGCTCCGTATAGTAGGCGATGAGGTGATCGGTCATTTCACCGTTTGGCCCCGCTTGAACCGTTCCCATGGGCGGCATGACAATTCTGTTTTTAAGGGATAGGGAGCCGATCGATCCAGGCTCGAAAAGATGGTCAAACTTCATGAAGAACTCCTTTGGGTTTATATTAAGCATTTGATGCAGAACCGGCTTATGCTGAGGGGGAAGACGCAATAATTGTGCCTCCGATGATAGAAACGATATGAGAATCGAAGGATCAGGGTGGCATGTTTGTTGCGTTTGTGTTTAGCCCTTTAATCGGCGATAAAGGGTATGTGCATGGAAGAGCTAGAGCTTTCTCAACTGATTTTTCTCGGACTAATAATGTCGGTTGGATTTGTAGCAGGCTCTCTGGGCGAGCGGCTGGGATTGCCGCGTGTCGCCGCATATGTTATCGTTGGGGTGATATTTTCCCACGATCTCCTCGGCTATCTTCTGCCCGCCTCCCGTGGCGTATGGTCGGAGGCTCTTACCGATGTTGCACTGGGAATCATTGCCTTTTTAGTCGGGGCGGAGCTTGAGCTGGGCTGGCTGCGTGAACGGGGAAAATGTATTGTGCTGGGGGTTCTCGGGCAATCGATCTCCACGGTTTTAATCGTCTGGGCAGGCATGTGGGCATTCTCGCATCTGTCCGATTCCGTGGCGCTGGATGCGGGGAGTGCAATGGTGATCGCGGCAATATCTTCGGCTACCGCCCCCGCAGCGGTCATTGCAGTCATCGACGAATATAAGGCTCGGGGACCGCTGACCTCCACACTGCTTTCCATAGTGGCTATCGATGATGCGCTGGCGATAGTCTACTTCACCCTGGCAATGAGTTTCGTCGCAGGTGGTGGGCAGGTAAATCCCTATATGTCGGCGGGCTGGGAAATAATCGGTTCGCTTGTGGTGGGAATGATTCTGGGGTGGATCTTGGGGCTCTTGGGCAAAAAAATTCACCTGGATGATTTCCGTCTTCCGGTAGTGATCGGTTTTATTCTGCTGACGCTTGGCATTGCATCAACCAATGGCTTTTCTCTTCTCCTCTCATGCATGACGCTTGGATTCGTCTCAAAAATTATCGCCGGAGATAAAACGGAGCGATGGCTCATGCCCATGAACCACATTCGGGAGACTATCTTTGTGATTTTCTTTACCCTGGCCGGTGCGCATTTTCAGGTGGATGTCTTTATAGGATCATCGCTTTTGATTGCCACCTATATCGCACTCAGGACTATCGGAAAAGTTTCCGGGGCGTATGCCGGTACAAAAATCGGGGGTGCTCCGCCTCAAGTGTACAAGTACAGCGGCCTGGGGCTGCTGTCTCAGGCCGGTGTTGCCATCGGGCTGGCCCTCATCGCGACATCGGAGGATCACCTCGGACAAACAGGTCCCGTGCTGTTGAACATGATACTCGGATCAACCATGTTTTTCGAATTGACCGCCCCGATCATCACAAAGAAAGTGCTGGAGAAGGCGGGAGAGACTCACGCCGCTTAGGATGAATAAGGATTACGAAAGGCCCCCTGGCCCCCCTTAACAATGCTGTTGTATTATGGTTGACATGAGATAGATACACCCCTTCCAAACCTTCTCCCGCTGAAGCGGGATAAGGGAAAGGCTTTAACGCGTTGGTTTTGCTCCTCCCCCTTATCCCGCATGCGGGAGGAGGCTGGGAGGGGGTGCTTTTGTGGACCGACTACTCCTTTTCTTCCAGAAGTTCTTCAAACTCCCGCTCGTTGAGAACCGATATGCCCAGCGTGTTTGCCTTTTCGAGTTTCGAACCCGGATCGGCTCCCGCGACGACATAATCGGTTTTTTTACTCACCGATGATGTCACTTTCCCGCCCCGCTTTTCGATCTGCCCGGCAGCTTCGGCGCGGGTGAATCTCTCCAGGGTACCGGTGAGAACAAACGTCTTTCCCGAAAGCGGCTGTTCGCCCTGCGGCTCCCTGAAAATGCCCTTGCTGTTTACACCACGATCGATCAGGCGATTGATTAGATGCTGATTTTCCTGCCTGTCAAAGTAGGCCCGGATGCTTTGTGCCATAACCGAGCCGATACCATCTATTTCCTCCAGCTCCTCCAGAGGCTTTGTATAGAGGTCCCGTACATCGGTAACGGATTGGGCCAGAAGTTTGGCGGCTGTTGCGCCGACCATACGAATGCCCAGCCCGTGAAGAAGGCGGTCGAGTGGATTATGACGGGACTTGTCGATAGCGGAGACGATATTGTCGGCTGACTTTTCTCCCATCCGCTCCAGCCCGGCCAGCTGCCCGCGTGTAAGGACGTATAAATCCGACGGATCATGTATCATCTCCCGGTCAAGAAGCTGTTGCAGCAGCGATGGGCCAAGTCCGTCGATATTCATTGCGGAGCGGCTTACAAAATGATTGAGTGCCGCAAACTGCTGCGCCGGGCACGCCGTGTTGATACATCGCAGAGCAACCTCTCCCTCCATATGCACGGCATCAGATCCGCAGGAAGGGCACTTTTTGGGTGGATCAAACGGCTTTGAGTCGGTTGGGCGTTTATCTTTCTGCACGTTAACCACTTTGGGTATTATCTCTCCGCCCTTTTCGATCTCAACCGTGTCGTGCGGACGGACATCCAGCCGTTTAATCTCGTCGTAATTGTGGAGAGTCGCATTCTGTATAGTTGTTCCGGCAAGTAAAACCGGCTCCAGACGGGCAACCGGAGTAATCACACCGGTACGCCCGACGTTTGCCTCTATGGCATTGACCCTTGTGACGGCGCGGTCGGGTGGGTACTTATAGGCAATAACCCAGCGCGGTGCCTTGGCCGTAGCCCCCAGCTCGGATTGGTACCTGAACTCGTTTACTTTCACCACAATGCCGTCAACCGGATAATCCAGGGTCCTGCGCCTGCTCTCATATTTTTCACAAAACTCGATAATCTCATCCACCGTATGAAGGACACGTGAATGCTCCACGGTCGGTAAACCAAGTTTTCGGAGAAACTGCAGGTTGCCGTGATGGGTGCTCTGGTGTTCCGTTGATATGACGAAGTACCCACCGAAACTCAGCCGGCGACGTGCAACTTCCCTGGGATCGAGAAGCTTAACCGTCCCTGCGGTGGTGTTTCGGGGATTTTGCATCGGCTTTTTCCCATCTTCCATAAGCTGCTCGTTGAGACGCTGGAAGTTTTCATATGTCATGAAAATTTCACCCCGAATCTCCAGTGGTCCTTTGTAGGAAAGGTGAAGCGGTATGGAGCGGATCGTGCGGACATTGGGGGTGATATCATCCCCGGTCACACCATCACCTCGGGTGACCCCGCGCACAAGCGCACCATCCTGATAGTGAATGGCCGCCGCAATCCCGTCGATCTTAAGCTCGCAGGTAAAGGAGATATTATCGTGCCCGATCTGTTTTTTGGAGCGCTTCACCCACTCGGCGATCTCCTTCTCCGAATAGGTGTTATCGATACTCATCATCGGCTCGGCATGGCGGTATTTGGGAAACTCCCTGGTCAGGTCACTTCCCACCCTCCTGGTCGGTGAATCTTCGGTGGCAAACTCGGGATGTTTCTTCTCCAGCTCCACCAGCTCCCGATACAGGGCATCGTACTGCTCATCCGAAACCAGCGACTCTCCCCTGCCGTAATAGGCGGCATCATAGGTGCGAATCTGTCGCCGAAGCTCATCCATGTGTTGTTGTGTATTGGCGGTCATACTCTGTCAATCCTATTTTGGGCTGCGTACCGGCTCAATCTGTTCGACTATTAAGTTTTTAATCCACAATCGATATCTACGCACTAAGCCTGTGTGGGTAAGCGGTGCGAATATCAAACCGAAAGGGGATATGTTCAAAAGATAGAAGCCGACATAGAAAGAAAAAGCTCGTCGGCTGCACAGGTTAGACAATATATATTATCCATTCTGAGGGATAAAATGCAGCATCCCATACCGAATCCGCACGATGGATTCTTCAAAGAATCTCTGGGCCGCAAACAAATCGCCCGAAGTTTTATTCGGGAGTACCTGCCAATATCCATATCATCACGCATGGATTTGCGAACGCTGGAGATAGTAAAAGATACTCATATAAAGATAAAACGATAAATCTTCGCATGGGGAGTTATTCACAAGTTTAATTGTGCGAATGGCGATCGTTTCGTTCTGCGTGAGGGGGGACAGAGGGAGGCGGCCGAAACGAAGTGAGGCTGACTGTGCCGAAGCGACGAATGAGCCAGTGTGTTTGTGGTGAAATGAGGAGCGGAGGTACCGA
>CAYQOU010000096.1:6131-10564 GCA_964419255.1 uncultured Fibrobacterota bacterium
GCGGCTCACAGGACGTGAGCCGTGAACTAACGACCCTCAATTGGTACAATTGGGGGGCACGCCCACAAACAACAAGGCCACTACTCCCGCATGTATGGTCGCTATTTTTTGTTTGCAATGTAAATTTTAGTCCAATATTTCCATCTTTAATGGAAATATTGGACCATTTTTGCAGGAAAGAGTATATTTTAGTAATTAGCCAGGCTGGTTATCTGAAAAATTCACGCTTTTTGGTATCACTTTGTTCGCACACTCCCAGCTTTCTTTGCAAGAGTGGATTGGGGAAAGGTTGGGGTCGTTTTTTTGATTATCCAGCTGTGCCCGTTTAGTTTCTTCATTTTCAAGGCTTAGAAATGTACACCAGAAGCATAAAAAAATTCAGCGAGAGTTCGTTTCTTTTTGGCCCCCGCGGCACGGGTAAGTCGACGTGGCTTATGAGTAACTATCCTGAAGCTGTATATGTTGATCTGCTGGACTCTCAAACATATCGATATTTCAGCGCCCGTCCGGAACGGATTTTAGCTCTTTCAAAAGAGTATTCCCAAAAGAAATGCTTTATTATTGATGAAGTTCAACGAATTCCCGAGTTGTTGTCAAACATACATTTATTGATGGAAACCGAAAATGGTCTTCAATTCATTCTCACGGGTTCAAGTAGTCGAAAATTGAAACAAAAGGGAGTCGACCTGCTTGCGGGCCGAGCTGTTGTGAAACATTTTCATCCGCTGCTGGCCTGCGAGATGCAAAACGATTTCGATTTGCAGCAGGCACTCATAAATGGTATGGTACCACTTATTGTTTCGGCTCAAAACCGGGACCAAACCAGAAACAGTTATATCGATCTGTACGTGAATGAAGAGGTAAAAGAGGAAGGTCTTACCCGCAATATCGGAAATTTCTCCAGGTTCCTGGAAGTTATAAGC
Organism: uncultured Fibrobacterota bacterium; assembly: GCA_964419255.1. Lineage (GTDB taxonomy): Bacteria > Fibrobacterota > Chitinivibrionia > Chitinivibrionales > CAYFVL01 > CAZPHU01. Next base: position 7,055 of record CAYQOU010000096.1, read on the forward strand.
TTTTCGCAGGGCTCGGTAATCAACTTGTCGGAGATCTCCCGAGACAGCGAGGTGAAACGAAACACGGTAGACTCATATGTGTCTATTCTTGAAGACCTGCTCATTGCGGTTCGAATCCCGGTGTTTACAAAACGAGCAAAACGGGCGCTTATTTCGAACAGAAAATTTTACTTCTTTGATTGCGGCGTGTATCGTGGACTACGTCCCTCCGGACCTCTTGACGACGTTTCATCCCTGCAGGGGATAAGTCTTGAAACACTTGTACTCCAGCATCTGAGAGCCTGGATTGATTATGCGGGTAAACGAATTAAGCTGTATTTCTGGCGGACACGAGGCGGTTCAGAGGTGGATTTTATCCTCTACGGTGAAAATACATTTGTTGCTATCGAGGTAAAAAACACCATGCAGCCGAGGGCGAAGGATCTCTCCGGACTCAAAGCCTTCATGACTGATTATCCCGAGGTCACGCCGATCCTGCTCTACCGGGGGCACGATCGCTTAAGACGAGACGGAGTCTTTTGGATTCCGGTAGAGAAATTTCTCATCGATGTGACCCCTGGCGTGAAAATTTCAGACCTGGTAGGCTGATCTTGAGCAGCATCTGAGTGATCAAACAGGCAGAGCGCACGATCCTGTTCTTCCGAGGATAATCGTCAAAACTGCGACCGGCCGCATTACAACCGGCTGTAATTCAGGGGGTGGAGACGCCACTTTTTTCCTTTTCCTTATTCCAGGGAGTGGGAGTGGGCAGTTCGGCATTTCTTACAGCAAAGCTTACTACAAAAGCCTTCATCAAGTGGCCCGAGAGGCCCTAATCGATCATCCGCGGTGTCAGTCGCTTGATCGCCAGCCACCCGAACACGAAGATAAACACCACGATAAATGCAAGGTCCCACAGATGAATCCACTCATATGCGCCGAAACTCAGCGCCCGTGCCAGCCGCACCGAATGGGTAAGTGGGAAGATCTCGGCGAATGGCCGGATAACCTCCGGCAGGTTACTGATTGGAAATACCACTCCCGAGAAGAAAAACATCGGTGACAGAAAACCGGTGAAATAGAAGTTGAAATGATTTATGTTGTTTACAAAAGATGTAACAAACAGCGAAATAGATGCGAAAAGAAGGCCGGTTAAAAATCCAACCAGCGCCGCCAGAAAGCTTGCCGGCAGCGGCACGATCCCAAACAGCGATACGATAAAAATAACCGCAAGCGAAAAGAAGAATCCCTTCGTACCCGACCACAGAATCTCTCCCACCAGTAAATTTTTCACCGTAATCGGTGCTCCCAGCATGCTGTCGTACACCTTGTCAAACTCAAGTCGTATGAATGTGCCGAATGAGCACTCAAACGCCGCGGTAAACATCGCAGCGGTGATCGGAAGGCCCGTTGCCAGAAACTCCAGATACGGTATGCCGTCCATGCTGGTGATGTACTTTCCCATACCCAGGCCGATTCCGGCAAGAAAGATCAGCGGCTCCAGAAACGGCGGCAAACCGTTGCTGATCAGGTTTTTGCTGTAGACCCGGTAGTGGCGAAACCAGACACTGAGTGTTCTTTGTGTCAAAGTGGGATAATCCGAAGATTTACTGCTGGGCATTGAGTGCACTCCCGGTTGTTTTCAAAAACAGATCCTCCAGGTTCGCCTGACGTAAATAGTAATCGCCCGGGTTAAGCTTCTCACCAAGCTCGCGAAGAATTTCGCTGTGCTGCGAATAGAGCCGGATCAACTGGGTGGACTCATCCACGCGGACATTCTCGATGGGCAGTCTCTCGCAGATTGTTTTGCAGGCATTGGCGTTTAAAAGCTCAAGCACAAAGCTTTCTATATTGTCGCGAATAAGCTGCTGCGGATTACCCTGCACAACACGCTCTCCCTTATTCATGATCATCACCCGATCACAGATCTGGAAAGCCTCCTCCATGTAGTGTGTCGTCAACAGAATGGTCATACCCTGGTTCCTGAGGTTGCGAAGCTTATCCCAGATGATATGTCTGACCTGCGGGTCGAGCCCGGTGGTCGGCTCATCCAGAAACAGCAGCCGCGGCTTGTTCAACAGGGCCCGGGCGATGATAAGTCTTCGTTTCATTCCTCCCGACAGTTGCTTGATCCGTGCTTTTTTCTTCGCTCCCAATTCCATGAATTCAAGAAGCTCATCGATACGCTGCTCCGTCTGCCGGCGGGGCAGGTTGTAAAATCGTGCATAGATGCGCAGATTCTGAGCAACATCCAGCTCTTCATCCAGACTGTTCTCCTGTGGTACCACCCCGGAGAAGTACTTGATAGACAGTTCGTCATTTGATGGATCATGACCGAAGACCGAAATCGTACCGGGGGGATCGGTGTCGCGATGTCCCTTGGCATATATCATGCGCATCATGGTGGTTTTGCCTGCGCCGTTTGGTCCCAGAATCCCGAAACACTCCGATTGATTTACGGTAAAGTTCAGATCCTTGACAGCCCGAAATGAACCGAAGGATTTGTTTACGTGCTCGACGGTAATCGCCGGTGAGCTGGTGTCTGTCATGAATTATTCCTGTGTGATTTTATCCTCGAAGACAAGCTGCGCGGAACCCAAAACACCGGCATGTTCTCCCAACTCGGCCCGAACGATTGTACACCGCTCAGAAATGGCCTCCCAGCAGTGCTCTCCGATGGTTTTATTGACTTCCTCGATGATAATATGACCGGCCTCCAAGACACCGCCGCCCAGAATGATCCTGTCGGGAGCAAATGCATTACACAGAATGCCGCACAGACGTGCCAGCATTGCCATCGACTGCTGATGTACCTCAATGGCGACCGGATCGCCAAGTTCAACATGATCGTACACATCCTTCGAGCTGACCATCTCTGGATTGTTTCGTATAAACTGCACAAAAGGCGTATCTTGATCGGTTTGTTTGCACAAATTCCGTGCCATATTGGCGATTCCGGTAGCGGATGCATATTGCTCGGCACATCCTTTCTGGCCGCATTTGCAGGGGATTCCATCGGTCTGCACCACGATATGGCCGACTTCCCCCGCCATGCCGTAGGAGCCGGTATACAGATTCCCGTTGATCACAATACCTCCGCCTATTCCGGTCCCCAGTGCAAGGCACACCACGTTGTCTACGCCGCGACCGGCACCAAACCGGGACTCTGCAAGCGCCGCAACGGTCACATCGTTTCCCGCGGTCGCATTCAGTCCGAAGCGCTCTTTTATCGGGGCAAAAACCTGCATTCCTTTCCAGCCGGGAAGGTTTTCGGCTCCGCCGATCACCACGCCGTCACTGCCGATAAATCCGGGTGATCCTATGCCAACCCCGTTTATGGTATCGGAGGTGCCCTCTTTTTCGAGCAGCTTTCTGATCAGAAGAAGAATATTCTCGAGGACTTTCTGTCCGCCTTTTTCCGCCTCGGTCGGCACCCGTGTCAGGTGTCTGCTGCTTCCATCCGGGTTAAGGATAACCCCTTTCAGATTCGTGCCGCCAAGATCGATTCCAATAGCAGATTTGGCCATGTGC
>CAYQOU010000097.1:0-5543 GCA_964419255.1 uncultured Fibrobacterota bacterium
CTTCCGATCGGCCGCTGGTCGACTTCCATTATCCGGTCTACATTCTCCCAGCTCTCCACCCCCGTGCAGCCGATCCATGCCGCCGCGCGCCCGGCTCGCCTGGGTGACCCGCTCAGACGCGCGGCGATGTTGTCGTGTAAAATAGACCGCACCAGAGTACTCTTTCCGCTTCCGCTCACCCCTGTCACACAAACGATTTTTCCCAGCGGAAAGCTCACATCGATACCGGCAAGATTGTGCAGCGTGGCATTGCGCACGGTAATGGACTTTTCCGGCTTCCCGTCCCGTCGCGGCACAAGCGGATGGCGCAGAGGCTCTCGCAGATACTTACCGGTCACCGAATCGGCATTCCTGTACAGATCGTCGATTGTGCCCTCGGCGATGAGCCGTCCACCCCCGCTGCCACCTTGTGGCCCCAGGTCAAGCACATGCTCGGCCCTGCGGATAGTTTCCTCATCGTGCTCGACCACCACCACCGTGTTGCCCTTCTTCTTAAGCGACTCAAGTGTGTCAAGAAGCATATCGTTGTCGCGGCTGTGAAGGCCTATTGTCGGTTCGTCAAGCACATAGCAGACACCCCGCAGGTTTGAACCAAGCTGGGCGGCCAGACGTATTCGCTGCGCCTCTCCACCGCTGAGCGTCGGTGCGGCCCGGTCGAGAGTGAGATAGCCAAGGCCCACCTCTTCCAGAAATTTCAGGCGGGAAAGCAGCTCGGCGATTATGTCGCCGGAAATGGCCTTCTCCCGGCTGTCCCATTTCATGGTACGGAGATGTTTGCGGGCCTGCCTGACCGAAAGGTCAGTGTAGTCGGTTATTGAGTGGCCATGAAGCTCAACGGCCAGCGCCTCGGGGCGAAGCCTCCGGCCATCACACGCCGGGCAGGTGCGCTCGGCCCCCTCAAACCAGTCGTTCCACCAGATCTCCTCCCCGGTCTGCTCCTCGTCGAAGCCCGCGATCTCAAGCCCGGTGCCGAAACACTCGGGACACCAGCCGTGGCGTGAGTTAAACGAAAACAGACGCGGATCGGGCTCCTCAAACGACCTGCCGCAGGATGGACAGGCGTGGGCGGTTGAAAACATCCGCTCCTTTGCCTGTGCCCGAATATTTCCCCTTGAGGTGGCCGCCACCACGTAGACCGAACCTTTACCCAGTGAGAGAGCCTGCTCGAGCAGAGCAATAATTTTCTTTTCATTGTCCGGCCAGATGCGGCAGCTCCCCACCGGCAGCTCGATGGAATGCTCCCGGTAGCGGTCGGGCCGTTTCCAGGGCTGTGTGGGCACAAGCTGTCCATCCAGGCGAAGCTGCTCGTAGCCCTGCTGGTAGGCCCACTGGGCCAGCTCGGCATAGATACCCTTGCGCTTTACCACCATCGGAGCAAGAAATACCACCCATTTGCCCTGATACTGCCTGAGCAGCCGGGCGAGAATCTCCTCCTCACTCTGCGGCTGAATCGGGATGCGGCAGTCGGGGCAGTACTGCACACCAAGCTTTACAAACAGCAGCCGCAGAAAATGATAAAGCTCGGTGATAGTCGCCACCGTACTCTTTCGGCCCCCGCGGCTTGTGCGCTGCTCTATTGCCACCGTGGGCGGCACACCGAATATACCGTCCACATCCGGCCGCGATGCCGGCTGCACAAACTGCCGTGCATAGGCGTTAAGTGACTCCAGATATCGCCTCTGCCCCTCCGCGAACAGGACATCGAAGGCCACCGTGCTTTTACCGCTTCCGCTGACCCCGGTGATCACCGTAAAACTGTTGCGCGGAATGGTAACATCGATCTCCCGAAGGTTGTGCTCGCGCGCCTTGCGGATGGTGATCGTCTCCTCATAGCCGGCAGGCTGCTCGGCAACCATCGACGGCACCTGAGGCGTTTGTTTTTCCCGCAGCTGATGCTCGTATTCCCGCAGAGACTTTCCGGTATGACTCTGCGAGCAGTCCATGATCTGCGCAGGCTTTCCGAAACAGATAACCTCCCCACCCCCATCACCACCTTCCGGTCCCAGATCGATGATCCAGTCGGAGGTACGGATGACATCCAGATTATGTTCGATCACCACAACCGAATGGCCCTGCTCGATCAGCTTGCGCATCGCGACGAGAAGGGTGGCGATATCATCGAAATGTAAACCGGTTGTGGGCTCATCAAACAGAAACAGAGTGTTTTTCTGTCTGCCGGCCCGGCATAGATAGCCGGCCAGCTTCAGACGCTGCGACTCTCCGCCGCTGAGTGTGGGCAGCGACCGGCCCAGCGTCATGTACGACAGCCCCACCTCGCGAAGCGGCTGAAGCATGGAGCAGATCTTCGGCGTATCGGAGAAAAACAGCAGCGCCTCATCCACGGTCATCTCCAAAACATCGGCAACCGATCGAAACACTCTCGCGTCACTCTCGTCGGGGGAGTTACCCTCCACCGTGATATCCAGGATCTCCGAACGGAACCGTCTGCCGTCACAATCGGGACAGCGTAAATACACATCACTGAGAAACTGCATCTCCACATGCTCGAAACCACTCCCTTTACAGGCGGGACATCGGCCGTTACCCGCGTTGAAGCTGAATGTTCCCGCGGTGTACCCCCGATCCCGTGCCAGGGGATGCCCTGCAAAAAGCTTGCGGATATCATCAAACGCCCCCACATAGCTTACGGGATTGGAACGGGTGGTTTTACCGATCGGTGACTGATCCACCAACACCACATCATCCAGATGCTCCGCCCCCTCGATGTCCCGATGTCTGCCCGGCTGCTCCACCGGCCGCATAAACTTCTGACGAAGGGCGTAGTAGAGAACATCCTGAATAAGCGTCGACTTACCCGAGCCGCTGACTCCGGTGACACACACAAATCCACCAAGCGGAAGCATGACGTCGATATCCTTGAGGTTGTGCTCCGCGGCCCCCCGGATCACCAGTGATGCACCCTTCGGCGAAACTCTGTCGCGCACCTCGGTTTTACCTCCCCCGGTTCTTCCCCTGTGTGTAACAGACGTTTTGCGGGAGCGTTTTACGCCCGGGTCAAGTGCCGGCAGAGCTGCGGTTTTCCTGCCGGTCAGGTACTGTGCGGTAAGCGATTCTTTACTGGTGAGAAGCTGACTAAGCGGTCCGTTAAATACGATATTTCCCCCATGAGCACCAGGCCCCGGTCCCATATCGATAACGATATCCGCCGCGCGTATCACCGCCGGATCATGCTCGACCACAATGAGTGTATTGCCCACATCCCGCAGACGGTGCAGCACCTGAATAAGCCGGTCGATATCCCGCGGGTGCAGCCCGATACTCGGCTCGTCAAGCACGAAAAGCGCATTGACCAGCGATGTCCCCAACGCGGTGGTCAGATTTATTCTCTGCACCTCTCCCCCGCTCAGAGTCCGGCTCTGACGATCCAGTGTCAGATACCCCAATCCCACATCCACCAGATATCGGAGGCGGGTGACAATTTCCGACAGAAGCATATCCGCGGCCTCATCGAAGGGAGGCGGCAGTGTCAGTTTCTCAAAGAATTCATGACTCTGCCCGACAGGCGTCTGCATGACATCGTATACATTTTTGCCCTCCCCCTCGCCGATACGCCACGAAAGTGCCTCGGGCTTGAGCCGCGCGCCTTTACAGGAGGGACACAAGTGATAAGCCCGGTACTTTGACAGAAGTACCCGGATATGCATCTTGTATGCCTTTGTCTCCAGCCAGGCGAAAAACCGCTTGACACCATACCATTTGTTGTCTTCCCACTCCCCTTCCCCCTCAAGTACCCACTGCTGATGCTCGGGTTTCATTTTTGCCCAGCAAACATTTGTGGGTATCTTTCGCCTGGCCGCAAAGCGCATCAGATCATCCTGACATTCCGAATAGCTCTGAGTCTGCCACGGCTTGATTGCCCCCCGGGCAAGGGTCTTGGAAGAATCCGGTATCACCAGGTTGTAATCGACGCCGATTATCCTGCCGAAACCTCGACAGGTATCGCACGCTCCCAGCGGACTGTTGAAGGAAAAGAGGTTTGGAGTCGGCTCGGCATAGTCGATATCGCAGTCGGCGCAGTGACGCATGGATGAAAAATGCAACGCCTGCCCCGGCCGGCGTTCTGAATCCAGCGGGTAGACGCTTACGTGTCCCCGCCCGTGGGTCAACGCAGTTTCCAGACCCTCGATGATTCTTTTCCTGTCGGGTGAATCCATAGAAACACGATCCTGTATAACCAGAAACCGATCGTCGGTGCGCTCATGAATCCGGTGGTACCCTTGCGTCTCGAGCAGCTCAAGCACCTCCTGTTGCGTAAAATTGTGGGGAACAGGAACGGGAAATACGATCAATATCCCATTCTGACCAGAAAATTTCCTGCTGATCGTCTCATAGATACTTGGGGCGCTGTCCTTATTGACCGGTCTGCCGCATGAGCGGCAGTAAAGACGTGCCGCACGGGCAAAAAGAAGCTTGAGGTGATCGTTAAGCTCGGTCATCGTACCCACGGTCGAGCGGGAGGTGCGCACCGGATTGGTCTGGTCGATCGCAATGGCAGGCGGAATGCCATCGATACGATCCACTCGCGGCTTATCCATGCGATCCAGAAATTGCCGCGCGTAGGAGGAAAAGGTTTCCACGTACCGCCGCTGCCCCTCGGCATAGATAGTATCGAAAGCCAGTGACGATTTTCCCGATCCGCTGATTCCGGTGATCACAATCAGTTTCCCAAGCGGCAGGTCCAAATCCAACCCTTTGAGGTTATTCTGCCACGCCCCCTCTATGTGTATTTGATCTTCTTTCATTTACTCAACTCAACCCATCTGAAGTCAATTGTGCCAAAAGTGAGAAAAATACCAATTTATAGATGATATGAACAGGTTTGCGGGTTATCGGGTATCCTTCTGCTGCTGAGTATACGGTTTCCCCGCCCGAAAAATCGCCCAGGCGGGTTAAAAACAACCAAATCGGCTCTTCTTTCGGTCCGGACCACCGATACCACTGTCAATCAAATCACGCCCCGGAAGTTGGCGCGTTTTGAACATGCCTGGCATTTGGCCCAAGCCCTTTAAAAGAAATCGAAAAACTGATTCGAAGAAGCGGAACTTTCAGGCAGAAGGCGTGGAATCTCAAGGCCACCGCCAAATCCATTGCCCGCATACACGACGGAAGCATTCCTTGAAGCATAAACGAGCTGACCGCACCTGCCGGGGTAGGTCGAAAAACCGCCAATGTCGTACTCCGCCATGGGTTTAAGAAACCGGAAAGGTATAATCGTGGACACACACGTGCTTCGGCCTGCTATCGGCTGGGACTCAGTCTCCAAAAAAGCCCTCAGAAAATTGAGCCGGATCTGATGCAAATCGTGCCGCGGAATCACTGGGGCATTTTCAACAACAGCATAAAAGACCACGGCAGGACCATTTGCCCCAAGCCACTGGCCCCTGTGTGGAAAGTGTTTCCGCAAGTCCTAAGAACAGTGTTTAGTGGACAGTGGGTTACCGCTTAAGTCGATGACAATTATCAGATACGATTGCACAAATTGGCCAAGCATCACAATTGGAAGAAATCTTTCTGTAACCTAT
>CAYQOU010000097.1:5643-10396 GCA_964419255.1 uncultured Fibrobacterota bacterium
TTTTACAGACTCAGCGCATCCAGCCGGCGCATCTCCTCCTCGCTCAACTCGAAATCGAACACTCCCGCGTTTTCCTCTATATGGCTGGGATTGGATGATTTGGGGATGGGTATGGCGTCGTGTTGAAGCACCCAGCGAAGCATCACCTGGCCGGGCATACGCTGATGGTTACGGGCGATCTCCTGAACTGTCTCATCCGTGAAACCACGGGCGCGAGCAAGCGGGCTGTATGCCTCTAACTGGATACCCAACTGCTCACAGTACTGCTGAAGCTCACGGGGATACTTGAAAACGTGGTATTCGACCTGATTCACCGACGGTATAATATGGGATGACTCGGTGATCTCACGAATATCATCGGGACTGAAATTGCTGACTCCTATCGAGCGGCACAGCCCCTGCTGCTTCATCTCCACAAGCCCCTTCCAGGTATCGGCGTTTGCTCCGCTTTTTGGCCAGTGAATCAGGTAAAGATCGATGAAGTCCAGATCCATCGCCTTGAGACTTTCGTGTACCGCATTGCGGGCATTGTCGTAGCCGGTGAGACGACTCCAAAGTTTGCTGGTGATAAAAAGCTCCTCGCGGGCGATGCCACTTTCCTGAATTGCCTGCCCCACCAGCGCCTCGTTACCGTAAGCCTGCGCCGTGTCGATGAGGCGGCAGCCTCTCTGCAGAGCCGTTTTCAGAGCATCCACCCCCTTCTTCCCTCCCGCCAGCTGCCAGGTGCCGTATCCAAACACCGGCATCTGTACACCATCGTTGAGTTCGATTGTGGAGTCGATTGCAATCTGATGTCCGATAACCATTGATGCCTCCCAGAAAATGGATTTTGACGAAAAGAAATACTGGAGAGGAGAAACCGCGCAAAAAGTGTTCCACAACAGGAAGTCAGTCGCCGCACGGCCGTCTCACACCCGTGCCCTTTCTTTCACCAGCACATAATGGAGGTACAGATGTGTATTTCGTGGTCTATATTCCTTTGTGTTCGCGTTTAAAAACAGATTTAATTTGTTGATAATAATGATATTATATGCAATATTATGAACCATTAACGAATGCAGGGGCACGAATTAAATAAATAGATTGCGCTCTCGGGTGAGGATCACCTGAGAGCACATGTTTTAAGATATAGACATCATATCATATCACTGTTCTTAGGAGCTAACCATGAAATCATTCCACAACAGCGCAATACTCGCAGTGTGTCTCTTTGTATATGGGCTTTCTGCCAATCCCCGTCCGCCAATAAATACCGTATCAGAGGTTCAGGTGATCGATCCATCTCACTGGTCGATTGAGATTCTGTTGGTCGAGGAGTTAGCCACCTGGGCGGGAAGCGAACCGAATAGCAATAATTTTTTCCATATCGGGTTAATCTCAGACAGATATACGGATACAACCATTGTAACCAGTTCCAGTTTTGCCGATAATCGCTTCGTTTTTATCTCCGATTCTATCAAGCCTCCTGAAGTTTTCGAAATTCAAAGAGGAGATCTATTAAAGGTGATGCTCCTTGATCAGGGGTTGTTTGAAATCGATAGTATCGATGTCCTTTTTTCTGAAGACATTATGATCGACTATGTCGGATCGGACAGCTCCATGTGTTTATGTGGAGACAATTCCTATCGGGTATCCGGAACTCCGACCATTGGGGCTTCCAACATTTTCGATTCAAATGAAAAGATACTGTATGTTTTGTCAAGTGAAGATTCGCTTCCTGTGACCGGATTAGGTCTGTACATTCCCAAATATGGTTATGGGATATGTGATTCTCTTTATCAGGAAATATCTGAGCAGGGAACAGTGTCTTTTTCGGTTGGCCCTTGTCAATCAAATACTTTTGCTATAAATGATCGTGCTTCATGCTTTGACAACCCAGTAATGGAGACGGTGACTTACGAGTATCAGGAAGGTGCATTGCCGCAAACGGATACGGTGTATTTAACCACAAGTGCGGCAGTCGTCTCCGATCATACCGAACAGAATTACGAAAAGCTGCATATCATGAACACTCCAACACATTCGATTATCATTGTAAACAGCTCCTCAAATACATATGGCCCGGCAGAGTGTCGTATTTACAACGCCTCAGGTCAAATGGTCAAGAAACTTACGACCACCATGAAAGGTCCGGGAACCTATTCCATAAGCTGGGACAGAGCAGATTCGAGAGGCAGAGATGTTGGTGCCGGTACCTATTTCATGCGATTTAAAGGTAAAAACATATCCTTTGCGAAACGATTCATACTGCAGTGAAAAGCGATACACTGATGGGAAAAGGTGTTTGTTTTTCTTTCGAATGGGTCCGCCGATATGTCGTTGGTTTTTTGGTGATGATCTGTATCTTTTGTGTTTCTGCCGTTAGAGCCGAAGAAATTATTTTCGATTCAGAATCCGTCTTTGTCGAGCTTGGTATTGCGGAAACTCTTTCCGTTTATGGGAGTTACCTTTTTATGAATCCTACCGGTCAAGCAGTTTCGCAGACAATAATATATCCGTTTCCGGTCGACAGCAACCATGAATTTCCTCATGAAATATCGGTTGTTCCAGATCACGCAGAGAAGGTTTCATTCAAGAGGTACGCAAAGGGTATTGGTTTTCCGGTCAAAATCCCCCCCCACGATTCGCTTCGGTGTCGGATCAGGTATGTGCAGAGAATAAAAGAACAAAAGGGCACCTATATCCTCAAAACGACACAACACTGGGACCGTCCTTTACGCTATTCCGAATTGCGGTTATTAATTCCACAAGAGCACGTATTTTCGTTTATCTCTTATGAATCCGATACCGTGATAGTAGATGCCGGCAGACTGAATTACCATTTCTCTTTCAGAGATTTCATGCCCAAAAAAGATTTGGATTTTGAATGGTAAAGTCACTGCGATACCACGAAATGCACCAAAGACACGCTTAAAACAAAATATTACCACCCCATCTAATTTCGTGTCTTTCGATCTACAGATACCCCGCGATACCGGGGCTTATAAGGATTTTCACCGAACTCTCATTTAAGCTTGGAAGAACGGCTACTTCCATATTAAAGAAAATTCGTTTATACCCATGCCCTGAATGTGGTAAGAAATGCGGTACACATGACCACTGCCTTGGCAAATGACGCCACGTGCGATTATTGTTGACCCAAACCGCCCTCAGAGGTAAACGTCGTCTTTAGAAATTATGCAATCGCACCAACCGTCCGTTTCGCATCGCCAAGCGTGAACTGTGTGCCCCCGCACCCGCGTCGTCGCTGCGACTGACCGCCGCGATACTCCGACCGCTAAAACTGGAAGTATACTGCTCGAGCATCATGAATGGCTACAGCTCGGCACAATGTAGTTTAACGATATATGTAACCAAGAAAATCACCAAAAGGGCATAAAAAGTAACGGCGGAGATCAACCAAACTTTTTTTGAATATTACGCGGCTAAGTAATGAAATTATGAAATACGATTCTAATGAGTATTACTATGCTGATAGTGAAGTCAAATATCATCATTTTATAATAAATGCGGAAATGCTTGTACCGGCACCACCAACCTTTTCCATGTTTGTGGCTAATAGGTTTATCTTTGGGAAACGTTGGTCGATCGATCTACTTATCTCCCCCAGGTTTTTCACCAAGACCGCCGAGAGTCTGATGGAATTTCAAAACCCTGATGGAATAGTGGGAACAGTAATTATCTCTCCGGTCACCGCCTTTACCTTGAACGACTACGGCATGTCCAAATTACAATTAGGTGGTGATCTTTCATATGTGGTTACACGTGCTTTTACCATGCGTGGAGGGCTTTCGTATTTTCGTTTTACGGTATCAGATGTTAATGGTTTTGGTTTTTCTCTCCGTCCTTCCTTTCATTTAAGAAGATCTTTAGGAGCAGGCATGAATGCTGACGGCAATTTCGGCTCGTTTCACCTTCATCCCCAGTATAAACTTAGGGTGATTGAAGAAGGTACATACCACTTTTTTTCTTTTAAAATGACTGTTCCATTCAATAGAAGCACTACAGGGGTTATTGGTATCGGCTGGGGTGGTGGCTCGGAGAGTCCGGTTGGACTTACAGCTATATCAAGAGGCTTTTTAATTCGAACCGGGATAAGTTTTTTTACAAGGTGAGGAAAATTGGTTAAAGACCTGTGCCTCAAGATATGGTTTCAGATTAAATCAATAATAGCCGATCACCATCAGCACAGATTGTTTAGCATATAACTATCGTTGATATCACTGTCCTGACCCATGAAATCATTCCACAACAGCGCAATTCTCGCAGTCTGTCTTCCCTTCGAACCGTTCATGATTTGACAATCCAGTAATGGATAACCTGACTTACGAGTATCAGAGTATATTGCCGCAAACATATACAGTGTTTTAACCGCAAGTGCGGCACTCGCCTCCGATCACACCGAACCAAATTACGAAAAGCTGCATATCATGGACTCTATGACTCAACCGATTATCATTGTAAACAGCTCCTCAAATACATATGGCCCCCGCAGAGAATCCTACTTATTTTGCGTTCTCCTATTCTTTCGTGTATTTCGTGGGTTCATTCGCCTTTTGTCTCCGCGTCTTCCCTCTTCTTTCTTCTCATTTTTTCCTGACATCCTCCTAATAGAAATCTATCCTCATTTACATCATATTCACAACAAATGATAAGTATCTTTTGGTAGTGCTTTTTAACTTAATCAAATGGAGGTCCCATGAAGAAAAGCAGATCCATTCACAGTCTTATCTGTTTTGGCTTACTTTGCATA
>CAYQOU010000098.1:0-10334 GCA_964419255.1 uncultured Fibrobacterota bacterium
GTGGCTTCCAAGCAGGTGGCTTCCAAGCAGGTGGCTTCCAAGCAGGTGGCTTCCAAGCAGGTGGCTTCCAGGCAGGTGGCTTCCAAGCCAGTGGCTCCACAGAAAGCGCTTCAGGATGCCCAGCAGGCACTTACAGACGGCAATTATAAAGATGCCATCAAGCTGTTGAAAAGTATTCCTTCCGATTCACCTTTCTATCAAAAGGCCCAGATGCTGCTTTTTGTTTCGTATGTGAAAAGTAACAGTGTATCAGATGCGCAAGCAATGATCGGTAAACTCTCCAGTAAAGATGCCGATATTGATTTACATATCGGTATTCTTATGACCAAAACGGGAAAACCAAAAGAGGCACTGGACTATTTCCAGAATTCGCTAACCAAACCTAGTGATATTCGGAAACTTTCTGAAATAAGAAACGATGCATTATTTCAGATCGCATTGGTATGGAGCAGTTTGTATGACGATTCTCCCGGTGATGAGAACAGGGCGCATGCGGTAAACGCTTGGAAAATTGTAGGCAGGATGTATGAGGCAACCCCGCAGCATGTCCGCTATAAAAGGGCGCTTGAGGAATTGCAGACGATGAAATGAGAGATGAATCGGGTTAGTTAGAGAAACAATAATTTCCATCAAAACACAAAGGTCAGGGCAAATCCCGCCAGCCCCAGTCCACCTGTCAGAAAAGAAACGATCTCGCCGGCTTTGAATCGATCATGCATTTCATGAGCATCCTTTCAGAGGCTGGTCTTGCGGACTCGTATCAGATGAAGTTGTCAAAAACATATCCACAGCACGAGTATGTTGTTCAATATCAGGAAACGGATCTGGATTTTGTTTGTCGTTTGATGGAAAAGGCCGGCATATGGTTCTTTTTTTAGGGAGTCGCCGCTGTTGCTTGAAGAAATTGGTGCGGGGCGACGTCTGAAAAAATGATAATCACAGATCAGCCATCTTCCTTTGAGTATATTGCCGGTGAATCGGAAATCGTATATGAATCTGATTCCGGCATGCATGAACAGAAGGACAAAAAGTTTCGGGAATCGATTAAAACTCCCTGTTACGAAAAACATGTGATTCCCAATGAGATCGTTATGAAAAATTACAATTACCGCACACCCGAGATCGATCTGGTTGAAAGAAAGGGTGTCAGTGCCGGAAACAGCGGTACGGTTTACCATTATGGTGGACAAATCAAAAATGCTGATGAAGCCATACAGTCGGTGCAGGTTGAATCAAACAGGATCAGCGCAAAGCAAACTATGATATATGGAGACAGCAATTGTGGAGCCTTGAGAGCCGGACACCAGTTTTCGCTTAGTGATCACCAACGCAGTGAACTGAATACCAACTATATTGCAACCCGGGTCACTCATCAGGGCGGTCAGGCGGAAACGCATTCAGATATCCTGACCTACAAAAAATGATTTCGAAAGCATCCCCGGCGACCGTGCAGAAATGTATGCTCCGCAGTGCAAGACACCGGTTCCTCGCATAAGCGGCGTACTGACCGCAAAAATTGAGGCTAGCGGCTCTACCTACGCTACTCTGGATGATATGGGACGATACAAGGTTAGGATGCCCTTTGACCTGTCGAATACACCAAACTACGATGGGGCAAAATACCTTCGCCTGGCGCAGCCATACAGTGGCTCAGACTACCGCACCTAAGAGAAGCACAGGAGGTTCGTACATCATAACCGACCGCGCTTATCATGCCAAGTCCGATTATTGGGTATGTTTTTGTCATTTGTTTATCCCGAATGTATGAGCAAAATTCGACAAACTAGATTTGAATAATATAAATATAATCAGCAGGTCTGTGGGGGAAGAAAAAAGATGGGGTTTGCGCAGTGTGTCTGTCTGCCGGTATTTATACTCGAAAAAGCTTGAACCCACCGGCAAGCATACGCATAACGGTGAGGTGGGTATAAAGGAGATCCAGCATTTCGCCACCTGACCGGGTGCCTGCAAAAGGGGAGCTCATCGACACGCGAGGCCAATCTATACGTGATGCACTCTTTTTAAAGCATATCGTTCGACAAGGAGAATCCACGACGAGGTGTCTGCAAATCTTCGGCGGGAATTCATGCCGACTTTATCTTCTTAAAACAGCCACGCCTTTCCTGATTAAACCATCAGCACTCATTCTTATGATGTATACACCCGTAGCCATATCGCGGGTGTCAATATCTAATCTGTGTGCGCCGGCGGACAGGTTTTTGTGGATGCTTTTCACCCGCACTCCTCTAAGATCGGTCATGTCGATTTGCAGACTCTCTTCGGAGGGGAGATCAAAAGACAGACGAATTTTGCTTTTCCCGTTCTGCAGAATTCGGAATCTGTTCCGGCTCTTGAATGCCTTTGGCCGTAATACAGATGTGCCGGGGCTGGCACCTAAGGCGCTCCAGTTTGCCGGATCGTTTCCATATAGACCAGTACTTTTTCTGTGAAGGGTCGATCCCACCTCGCAGTCAGGCCAGGGAGACGTGTTGGAAAATGAGACTTTATCTATATCCATGTACGGAACAATCAGATCGACACCTGCATCGTCAAGGTACGGTTCACACGGTTTGCCGATTGTAAGTGTTTCACCATCACTTTGAAGAGTGCCGGAAAATGAATACACCTGGGTGTTTTCATCCAAACCGTTTATCGCTTTAAAGGTTTGCACATCGGTCTGATCCGCGGCAAGCACAACTGATTCACCGGCAGATATTGATACACCGGAGGGAAAAGAAAAGCTTAAGCCGCGTACCTTCCAGGTGTTGTCGGGCCTGAGAGGATCAAACAGATCAATATCCTGTGCGGAAATGTTTTGGATCTCCACATACGGTATCGAGGTCGACGGGTTGTAATTGATTTCCGTTATAACCAGCGGGCCCATTTTGGGTTCACTGTTTGGCAGTCCCAGGGTGGGACGGGCCATGGGCACACAGTGTTCCTCGCCGGTTGATGTGAGATATCTGCCGAAAGTGATACCTGTATCGATCTCGCCGTAGTTGAAACCGTGGCCGAATCCGGTGAGCTCTCCGCCATCTGCCGAAAAGATATACGCTCCATCACCATGAGAGTTGAGTGCGAAAGGCTCCAGTGCATCAATGGCGTTAAAATCGCTTTCATCAAAAACCAGATATCCATCCGGCTCAATTACGGTACCATCGGGAATAAGAAATTTCTTTGGTTTTTGTTTGTCATCTGTAAGATACCATCCGCTTAAATCTACGGCGATTGTCCCCGGATTGTAAATTTCAATTGCGTCCAAAATCGGTTCATCGGTGTTCGTAAGTACCTCATTGATAAACACCTCCGGTATATCGGATGCTTCCGTGTCATCCGCTCCCGGTGAGCCGTGGATTGAATGGGATGCTCTCCAGTACTCGGGAGTTGCGGGGGAGCCGGTTCCATTGGTATCTGCCGCTACCAGTGAGAACCCTGCTCCATCAGCACTGACAGGCCAGGGGACCTTTGTATCATAGGTAAACTCCAGGATGACACGATTACGTGATTCATCTACCAAAACAACGCGTTCTCCGCTATTGTTAAGCTTGCCGCTGTACAGGCCGAAGGGTGCAAATCCGTATCTCTCCTCGAATCTGTTCGAATCGGCGGCAAGTATGACAAATGCTCCTGGCTCGAGCTGAAAATCGGATGGGAAGCTGTATGTTATGCCATCGACAAACTGATATTGTCCCATTTCCCGGGAAGTATTTCCTGTATTTTTAAGCTCGATAAATTCATACAGGTTTTTATCAATATCTTCAGCTCCCTGCAGAGGATGATAATGGATTTCTGAAACGATTATTTCGGATTGCAGGGCCGAAGTATATAAAAACAGTGCGATAAATATTGTTTTCAGAAGGTTTTTTTTGAAGCGAATGGAGCTCAGCATCGCCGGGCCTCCTTTCTTCTGTTTAGATTCTTTGTCTGATACCTGCCCTCCGTAAACCGCGGGGCGGGAGGAGGAAAAGACGCGTTTGTGAGCATACTGCTTCTTAATATCATTTATTGTTTTCTAATTGCCTGATTCCTGATCCTCCGGCTTTGCCGGACTGACCTTATTCAAACACGAAACGTATGTTATCCACTCTCAGATGCCCGCTGTCGGGGTCAACAAGCAGCTCTCCGACATTGTCAAATCTACCACCGGGAGAAAAGGCGATTGCACTTGCCTGCTCGAGTACCGTCTGCTTGATGTCCGGGTTGTCCGGATCACCCCAGGAGGGATAACTCATCCTGGAGATCGGCAGTATGACTGTTTTGGTCTCTGTGCCTGCCTCTATCGACCAGCCATACTCCTGCAGGGCTCCCATATCCTCATACACGTCGCTCTGGATGCTTATTCTTACATTTCGCTGAAAATCTGACCTGATCGAAAGTTGGATCTGCTTGAGATTGGAAAGATCGGCTGATTCCGGAAACAACAATCCAAAGCCGCTCCATTCGCTCCAGCCCTCGCTGCTTCCCAAAGAAACCAACTCAAACGAGAACCGAACATCCGCCGTTCCGTAAAGCGGGTTCAGGGTGTCATGCACCAGCGATGTGGTTGAGTTTTCCGAAGAGTATGTGTGCGACCATTCGCTTATGTCAACCGGGGAGAACTCAAAATTGTTGAGCGCGTCAGTTCTGAGGTGGCTGTCATAGGGAAACGGATCCAGATACCCGGACGAATCCACTTCGGGTTTTATGTTGCGCAGATGGTCCGAGAAATCCGACTGCAGGAAAGGAAGCGACTCTTTTAAATCGTTTACCGCAGCCTGCCAGTCCTCTTCTGAAACGATCGGATCCTCTGCAATGATATCGGAAACGAGTCGAAAGTATGTATCCACCTTTTCGATGAGGCGTTGAGACTGGAATAACTTCTCAAGGAAATCCTCTCCGATATCCACAAAATCATCCCACAGGACCTCTGCCAGAAGACGGGTGAACTTGTCATAACAGGGAGGATAGATATAAGAGGTGTTGTTCCATACCGGCATCGGCTCGGGATTGGTGACAGCCTCATTCCAGTTGGGTATTCCAGCTGATTCCATATATGGATCGGTTAGAAACAAGGTATTATCAAGATCCCAGGGAATAAGCCAGAACTGCCCGCCCACATTTTCTTCTTCATAGAAGTAGAAATTGTGGTTTCCTGCCCAGTTCCCATTCTCATCTGTATACCATCCCATTATGCCGTCCCAATTTTTTATAGCCCTGTCAACGGCTATATATCGCAACAGATAGTTGAAATCCACAAAGGGCGAGAGGTCCTGGATAAATGTCTCGGCTGTCGAAGAGCTGATGGCCTCGCTGAAATCCATCATGCCGGATACATCCGGGTTATCTTCAGGATTGTCGTTTGTGGCCAGAGCCCGGCGGAATTCCGTTTTCGGCCGATCGGTGGGCCAGGCCTCCTTGTACAGATTCCCATCTCCGTACGCCGGCCAGCGTGAGTCGGTGAAGCGGCCGTCAATATCCTCCACCGCCACAAACAGACCCAGATTGGTGTTGTTTACAACTACATTTGCGTATGAGCTTCTGGGGCTGAATATGCCCATGTCTCTATAAAGCTCGTAACTCACCATATCATGCATCTTGGTCGGATCCGCAGACATACTATGCAGATTGAGCCTTTTCATCCTATATAAGCGCTTATCCGAATCATACTTGTCGAATTTGACCTTAAAAGAAATTTTTCTGCATACTTCCTTTTCTATCAATCTCACGTGATTAGCCGTGTCGAAGCAGTTTTGCATGGAATAATCGGATCCCTTATATCTGAGACCTACAGTGCCGATCTGTTCATCCTCAAACTGCATCTGTGCGGGAACATAGGATTCGCGATGACCGTATGTCTCCAGATATAGAGAATCTTCCGAACTGATGGTAAAGCGGTAGGTCCGCACCTTCTTCTTATCAAACACCAGGCTTCGTTCATCGGGCTCCAGATTGATACGCATGCCGGAGGCCGAACCGGATACGCTCAGGTCGAGCGGGTAAAAATCATCATGGCGGAAAATGAGTTTACGGCCGGCTTGTTCCTCAGCCGAAGCTGAGACCTTCGGCACATCCGCAAATGATGCTATCTTTAAGGATTGTGATTCTGCTTTTCCAGAGAAAATCACCCGTGAGGAGAACCTTGCCCCGCCTGCGCCCGTAAGCTCGAGTATATAGACTCCCCTGGCCAGGGAGGGAAATGCAACTTTTCTGGAATGCGGGACCGGCCCCGTGTGCATGCATCTGCCGTTGAGACTGAACAATCCAACCGATACGATTTCATGCGCATCGGACAGATCCAGTATTCCATGCGCAAAATTCCAACGTACAGTCGAATAGATTATGGAGCCGGTTTTTCTCACCACTGCCGATGACCCCGAGGATAGTGAAAAATTCCCCTGCGAATCCGTTCTCGTATAATCTTGAGAATATCCTATGGAAACCAGTACTCCCTCCACAGGATCACCACTCTGGCCATCTATGACAACACCACTGAAATCGGCGGCATACACCGAAATCACCGCAAACAGAATATAATGAAAGATGCATAATGTTCCTTTTCTAAAGACCCTTGAAGAAAAGGAGATGTGCCCTGCTAAAGTTGTTGCTTTATCTGTAAAAGAAACACCGCAGGTATATGTCATCTTTCTCATAATGAAGCCGTATCTTTCGATTCATGGTATTGGTTTTATTTTCGGGGTCGGGGGCCTGTTACCAGGCTTCTGAGAGATGAAACTGAGGAGTTCTCCGCCGATGGTCGCACATACCCAGAATACATTACCCTGTAGCAGGTTTTCTGTGGCGATAAACCCCGTTATTATAATTCTGTGCACTTTTTGGGGCAACGGGATCATTTGTGAGGCACATTTGCGGGAGGACTCTGAAAATCCGAGACGAAGGCAGGTGCTGCCATCGGTGCCTTTCTGATCCTAAATCATATCCCGGGAAGTCTGCCGGGAAAAAATACCATCTTCAAAGTCGCCATTCAACATTCTGGTTGACTGGTTCAACTCATTCAAAGGCCGCAATGGTTATTTTTCTCCTCCCATGATCTCCGCTGCCGCTCGACCCGATTCAAGCAGCTGTGCCATTCTCTGCATCGGTTCTTTGGTGTGGGCAAAGAAGTTTTTCAGCCCCTCGCAGAGCCAGTTGACTTTACCATCTCCATGGGGTGACGGGAGGACTCTGTTTTTCGGGCATTCGCCATAACAGGTAAACAGAAATTCACACTCTCTGCAGACACGGGGGAGAGTCGCACTCTTTGCGCGGCCGAACTGCCGCTGCTTTTCACTTCCAACAAGCTTTTCTATGGATGTCTGTTTTATATTGCCCAGAAGATACTCGGGTTCAACATAGTGGTCACATGAGTATACATCCCCGTTATGCTCCAGGGCTACTCCCTGACCGCAGGTCGGTTGAAGCACGCAGATGGTGGAGTGGCCGCGTACATAGGATGCCAGCACGCCGTCGAAAAACTGCACGAACATGGTTCCCACATCGCTTTCGATCCATTCATCAAAAATGCCGATAAGAAAATCTCCATAAACCTCGGGCCGAACGCTGCGCGCGGTGATCGCATCCCCCGCCTGATTGCCGGTGGCGTTATCCCGCTCCACGATCGGAATAAACTGCAGATAGCGCGCTCCGATTTCATCCCGAAAATACCGATACACCTCCACTGGATACTGACTGTTTATCGCATTGACCGTGCACAGGATGTTAAACTCTACCCCGAACTGCTGCATCAGCCGAACCGATTCAATCACTCTCTGATGAACCGAATTACCCTTTTTATCCCGCCGAAACACATCATGCAGGTCCTTTGGCCCGTCCAGACTAAGTCCAACCAGGAAATCGTTTTGAGCCAGAAAGCGGCACCACTTGTCATTGAGCAGGTATCCGTTTGTCTGGAGAGTGTTTTGTATGGTCACACCGGGACGGGCGTATTTTTTTTCGGTGTCGATAACCTTGCGGAAGAAATCCAGCCCCATCATCGTCGGCTCTCCTCCCTGCCAGGCGATGGTCACGGTCCGGGTTTTATGCGCCTTAAGGGTCTGACGGATGTAGCGATCCATGATCTTGTCGGTCATGCGAAAAGATCCGTTTGGATAGAGCTTATCTTTCTTGAGAAAAAAGCAGTATGCGCAGGAAAGGTTACACCGCGCTCCCGTCGGTTTGGCCATCACGTGAAAAGCGGATGGTATCGATGATGTCATTGCAGCGTCCCCTGATTGAGAAATGGCAAATCATCTGCAGACCTCAGGCCTAAATATAATCAATAAATACGAATATTGTTGATATAACTTCACGACAAAGCTTAAGTATCCGAAAAACACTTTTTCATGAAAAAGCGTCTATGATTATCAGATTAGTTTGGTGGAAAATTGACCGTCATTCGTACTCGCAGGCTTGTGGATAATTTATACAAAAAGCGCAGCCGAATCGACCGGCTGCCTGCTTGCATCAGACACGCCTGTCTTCCTTATCGGAGCTTATTGACTTTGGCTGCTACTCCTTGTTTGTTTCATCTTTGGTGTTTAGTCTGTTTGGTGTTTTTTAGTGGGCTGTTCATGCCTTCGGTTCTCTTCTGTATGGATCGAATATTGCATCTATATATATACAAAGATATTCACCGAGCTAATCGTAATCATCAGCATCCGGGGGGTAAACACATGAACAGTCAAACCGATTCACATCAGGCTCCAGCTCCCAATGCACCGCTTATCGGGGTAAGTCAGATCGTCATCGGGGTGGCGGCGTTGATTTTGGCGACCATTGCAACCGAATTTGTCCTCGTGGTTCTGGGAGTGGTGCTGTGCGCCCGGGGAATACTCGATCTGTATAATTCATTGCGGGTGGAGGGGAAGAAGCCGGCGGGAGGAATAATTGTCGGGAGCCTGAGCCTTCTTACCGGTGCACTGGTGCTGCTATGGCCGCAGGTCGGCTCCTCGGTTCTGTCGCTTTTTCTGGCCGTGCTTTTTATCATCGGCGGTGGTCAGAAACTGCTGTCACCCTTTCTGCAGCAGCGCCAGGGCAACCAGGTGCAGCTTGTCATCGGGCTGATCTCTGTTTTGCTGGGAGTGATTATCCTGCTTTTGTGGCCGATGAGAAATGTGATGGTGCTGGGAATCTTCGTCGGCCTGGAGATCATGCTTAACGGTATGACCATCACTCTTACCGGCCGCGCGGTACATTCCTTTGGTGAGCAGTTTAAACCGGGGCCGCAGCACTGAGTTTGAGAGATACGACAGGAGTATTCACCCCCGTTTGCCTAAGGCATACGCATGTAAAAGCATTTTAAAGGGAAGGTCATACTCTCTATTTATGTCAAAAGGAGGACTGAGTTTTGGAATAAATCAGATAAAAAAGGGAGCGCATGCTGAACTCCCTTTTTCTGAACACCTTCTATCTTATCACGTTATCTGATATGGAGAACTTTGTGCTGTTTTATCTCAGATGCCATGCTTAAACGATAGACAAGTATGCCTTTTTTCAGTGGTGGAATCGCAATGGAGAGGCCGGGTGGGAGTATTTTCTTTCAGTCTTGGTCGTTTTTTTTGGGTGGCCGGAGGCCGGGTAGGGGGTCAGTGAAGATGGTGGCAAGCATGTAATCTTTGTTTACCCCCACCCCTGGAACTCTGTTTAAGGCTCCCAAAGAAGCAAGTGGGCAGGTGGAGAGCTTTAAATCGACGCCGGAACATATGTACTTCGCATCGAATGCGTAATAACGGGAGCCGCAGCGGCGCCTTGGTGCAACCAGGCCGTAGGAGTGGGCGTTGCCAACCTCCCAGGGGTGGGGGTAATCAAAACCCACATGCTTGGCACTGTCCTTAACTACCCCCTACCCGGCCTCGTGCGCCAACCAAAAAAGCGTTAACTGCCAGTCAGAAACCCGACATTTGTGCGGCCAAACACACCAAGTCGGGGAGAAAACCGCCTGAAAAAGGGAATATTTCCACCGATTCGATTACTCATGAATGAGTAATATGGACTGTTTGACAGGGGAGCACCACGTCTGTTCCGTAAAGTCGATGCCGGAGCATAAAACCTGTTTGCGCGATGATCAACTGTCATATGAAAGAAAAAAACACGTGTTTTCAGCGGGCCGCAGCCCGTTTAATCGATAAGTGTTGAATTGGTCATTAGAAAATGGTAATTGCTTTTTTTTTGGTTGGCCGGAGGCCGGGTAGGGGGCGGGAAAGGTCCGGTGCCAAGCAACAATGCTTCGTCTGCCCCCACCCCCGCGACTGCTTGTGGAACACGCGTGGGCGGGGAAGGTATGCCCAATTGTTTTCAGCGGCGGGGCAAAGACCGCCCGAAAAAGCGGGTTTTACCCCGATTCGATTACTCATCAATGA
>CAYQOU010000099.1:0-10281 GCA_964419255.1 uncultured Fibrobacterota bacterium
CCGGTAAGCCCGGGCATTGTCTGATCGGTGATTACCAGATCAAATTGGTCAGGACCGTCAGCAAAAGCCTCTACTGCACGCAGCGGTTCATTGAAGACTGTGACCACATACCCCAGATTAGTAAGTATGTCCTTGACCATTTCAGAGATCGCCTCTTCATCGTCAATAAACAGTATCCGTTCTGTACCACGCTGCACCGGAGTATTATCATTAATTAATTCTCCGTCATGCTGTTTTTCAGATTTAGGCAAATATACACGGAATGTCGAGCCCTTGCCGAGCATACTCTCCGCGGTAATAGTTCCACCGTGGCTTTGAACAATCCCAAACACTACCGCCAGCCCCATACCAGTGCCTTCACCCTGACTTTTTGTAGTGAAAAAAGGTTCAAATATCCGTTCGAGCGTATCTGAATCCATACCGCGTCCATTGTCACGTACAGTAATAACTGAATACATACCCGGAGCTACTGTCCCCGCCCTGCCTTGAATTTCCTTCTCAAATGCAATTTCTTCATAGAGAACCTGCAGCAACCCTTTCTCGTTTTTCATTGAATGAGCAGCGTTGGCACAGAGATTCATGACGATTTCATGAATCTGGGTAGGATCACAGAGCACGGGGCTTGTATCCCGCTCCAAATTACTTTCTATATTGATTGAAGAAGGCAAACTGGCGCGCAGAAGCTCGACTACCTCTTTTATTACCGGTCGCAGATACTGAGGACTCTTTTCTTTGCTGTCGCGGCGGCTGAAGTTGAGTATCTGACGTACCAGATTCTTCGCGCGGTCGCCTCCCTGAAGAATCCGCTGAAGATTATTCGCAAGCAGACTCTCCGACGGAGCGTAATCCAGAGACAGATCCGCATATCCTATAATGCCGCCCAGAATATTATTGAAATCGTGGGCAATCCCTCCGGCAAGAGTACCGATGGATTCCATCTTTTCAGCCTGCCTGAGGCGTTCGTTAAGGCGCTTGTTTTCCGTTATGTCGAGGAATATCACTATTCCCGCAGTCACGGTTCCGTCGCTTCCGTGTATAGGAGCTGCATTGGCCAAAACGACTCTTTGTTCTCCGTCATCCCGTCTGATAATGAATTCCTTGCTGCACGTCTCACCATACAGTATCGCCCGAGCCAAGGGTATTTCATCCTCCTTTAATAAGGTTCCATCAAGGCGGCATATCTGCCAGCTTTCGACATACTCCTGAATACCGATTCCTTCAACCACCTCTTTTTTAGACTTGCCGCGTATGCGCAGTGCAGCTTCATTTGCGTATCTCAGTTTACCATCAGGAGCATCTGCAATGACAATCCCGGCATAGCTGTTATCAAGCGCAGCCTTCAGCAATGCCTCATTCTCCCGCAGAGCCTGCTCCATCTGCTTTCGCTCTGTTTCATCTCTGAGAATGCCGTGTGTCTGCTTGAAATGGCCATCTCTGTCATGTCCGATACGCCCGTTGAAAACGATATATCTCCTGCTGCCGTCTTTATGAAACATGTAGAATTCCGAAAGTATGCGCCCCTGCGCCTTAAAAACTGGAAAACGTTCCTTGAAAGCCTGAGCGTATTCGGGTGCCAGAAAATCCTCGAACCTTTTTCCGATCACTTCTTCAGCACTGTACCCCAGAGTGTCAAGCCAGGCCCGGTTCACTTCTATGAACCGCCCTTCACTGTCAAGAGACTGGTAACCCAAGGGGGCTTTTTCAAAGAGATCATGAAAACGCTGTTCACTTTCTTTCAATGCTTTTTCCGCACGTATACGATCAGATATGTCGATTGATATTCCCCCCAGATACTCGGGCTGATTCTCAATAGAAATGGGGAATTTCACGGATAGAAAAGAGCGGGTTTCACCGCCCACCGATATGTTCTCCTCCACCTGGAGAGGAACCCCGGATGCAAACAGCTTTTCATCATTCAATCTGATTTCCTCGGGCTCAGGAAAGGAAAGTATTTCTTCGATGGTCTTATTATTCCAATTGTCGGGACCGCCGAGTCCGAAAAACTGCTGAAGTTTGGTATTGATAAAAACATGACGTCTCTTACGGTCCTTTATATAGGCATAGCCGGGCAGGTTATCCATGAATGCAGCAAACTGCGCTTGGCTTGCGGCGATCTTCTCCTGCATCGCGTATTCCCGGGTCACATCGCGGAACACAAGCACGACCCCGACAACTGCTCCCTTATCATCCCGGATCGGGGCCCCGGAGTCGGCAATCTGATATTCGGCACCGTCGCGGGCTATAAGCATGGTATGATTCGCCAGACCGACAATTGCTCCGGTTGCCAATACTTTATGAACCGGGCTCTCGACAGGCTGACGTGTTTTGGAGTTTATTATGTTAAACACATCGGCAAGTAACCTGCCTTGTGCATCATTAATCGTATATCCGGTCAGTTTTTCCGCCAGGGGATTCATCTGCTTTACCTGTCCGCGGGTATCGGTAACGATAACCGCATCACCGATGGAGTTCAGTGTGATGCGAAGGTGTTCCTCGCTTTTTCTCAGCGCTATTTCCGCCTTTTTGCGCTCGGTGATCACTTCTGTATAGAGTACGATTCCGCCGACCTCACCACCTGAAGCAAACCAGGGTCTGCATTCCCATCTGGTCCAGTCTTCCGTTCCATTCAACCTGGGAAAATAATCCTCATCCTGCCCGAGAATTTCTCCCTTTAGAGCGCGTCGGTGCACTTCACGCCATTTTTGCGGTGTATCGGGAAAAACATCGTATTGATGTTTCCCTATGATGTCTTGGTCTCTGACCTGATAATCTTTTTTGAACCGATCACTTACAAACAGATATCTGAGATTCTTGTCCAAAACTGCGATCGCGTTGGGATCATATCTGATGATATATTCAAATAAGCTCTGCCATTCTTCAATCTGTTTCTCCATCTTTTTACGATCGGTAATATCGAGCGCGTACCCGATCGTACCAATTGCAGCCCCATAAGCATCTTTAAGCAACGAAAGCGAAAGGTGCACATGAATTTCTTTTCCACTCTTTGAAATCATGGGAATTTCAAGATGATGTGCATCGTTGTCTTTAAGCTCCTTCAATACTACCTCACGGAACATATTTCGATATTCAGGAGGAAACAGAATACCTACATCCTTCCCCATGATTTCATCTGGAGTATATCCATGAAGCTTCTCAGCTCCCTCATTAAAACCGGTTATACAACCTTCGGTATCGGTAATCACTATTGAATCATGGACTTGGGCGATTATCTGCGCCTGCCGCTTAAGATCCTGCTCCGTCTTTTTACGCAAGGTGATGTCCCTGATGATTCCCACAAAACCTTCCGGTACGCCATTCTCATCCCGACGCACCGTAATGGTCATTTCGACACTCACTGTTTTTCCATCGGCGCTTATGCGTTCTGTTTCAACCGGACCGACACATCCCTCCTTCCGGGCACGTTCAAGCAGCTGCTCCTGTTCATACGTCAAAGAATCCGGACAGAAACGGGTTATTGATGCACCGAGAACTGAATTCGCATCACAGCCATACAACTTTTCCGCTCCATTATTGAACAGATCAATAGCTCCGTCTACATCACATCCGATAATCGCATCTGTAGTCACCGCAACCATGTCTGCATAGGCCCGCTCTGCAATGGTTCTCTGCTTTTCCATTTCCAGAGAATAGAGCGCATGCCCCAGATCCTCCGCTACCCCCTGTAAAAGTGCATGTTCCTCGCTGTCACCGGAATATTCAGACGGAACAGACGCATTCAGCCACCCGTAGACCCGGTTGTTGTGTGCCAGCTTAACCGTCAGTCCCGAGCGGCCATTGTATGATGGTGCCAGGGGACAGTCGGTGCACGATGCGTGCGGATCGACTACACATACCACTTCATGACGATCCAGAGCCTGAATCACACATGAAGGAACATTGGCTTTTGATAACCAATTCCTCATCACCTCAAAACCGTCATCGAATCCATGACTGTAACATCCGCGCACTGATGATAACGATGACGTATTCAGGGCATCAGCCTCGACAGAATTAAAGGTGGCAATCCAGACGTTATAAAAACCCTGGGAATCACATAACAGCCGGCAGGACTCTTCCAAAAGCCGCCCGGGATTCTTTTCACGAGCAATAGTCTTGTTTACATTACGGATACCTTCCAGAACCCGGTTAAGCTGAACATTTCGCAATTCCACCCGCTTGCGCTCGGTAATATCTATATGAGTCCCGAACATCAGCAGCGGCTTACCTTCGGCAGTTCGGGTCAGCACCTCACCACGGTCAAACACCCAGATCCAGCTACCGTTTTTGTGTTTCATCCTGTATTCGCATTTATAGAAATCCTGATCTCCCGAAAAATGCCTTTGCAGCAAAACTTTTGCTTGTCCGAGATCTTCGGGATGAACAAGGGCTTCCCATGTTTTTATACTCATCGGAGACAGTTCACTCAGTTCATAACCGAGCATCCCGGCCCATATATCATTGAATACAACTTCTCCCGTCTGTACATTCCACTCCCACGTACCCGCATGAGTTCCTTCGATTATTCCTTCAAAACGACGACGCTCTTCGCTAAGTTCCCTGACCTGCTGTTTCAGCATGTTGTTAATACGCACATTTTCGACTGCTACAGCAGTTGTATCCGCTACCGCACGCAGATAAGCCTGTTCTTCGGATGAAGGAAGATACTCTTTTGCCCAATAAACGCCTATTGCTCCCAATGGATCGGCACTTCGTATCGGAACCATGAACAGGCTTTTGACGAAAGTGGGGCGGTACACATCATGGGGGATCCTCTTGTCGGCATAAATATCTCTTATGATAGCAGATTCTTTATGCTCCATCACCCATCCGCTGATACATTGGGAAAGCGGGAACCGCTGTCCCTTCCACAAAGGCTCTATCGCCTCCTCGTCGGCATAGAAGCATGTATCACCTTCGCGCAGAACAAATGTGACACCATCGGCACCTGTGTAGTTTCTGACCGATTCCCGTACAATACGCATAATCGAATCAAGATCGCTTGCAAAGGATAACTCGCACACCACATGAGTGAGGTCAGGTGAGCTTTCGGTTTTGATTTTTTGCATGTATCGATTCTCCCAGCCCGCGGATTCAGAGCTTGGCTGATCTCAGTTCAACAAAACAGGATACGACTCTCCTTCCCTCATAAAACCTCCGGCGTTTTCCGCAAACAGCAAATCTTGATTTCCAACCGGAACACAAGTTATGAGGGTGTTTTTTCGGAGAAGGAAGATAGGAAACCCAAACCAGTTTTTTACCCAAATATCGAATTACTACAACATCTAATGATTATAATACATCCAAAACACAGCGATTGTAAACATAACTGAGTTTTTTCCCAAAAAGGCGGTGGATGTGATCTCTCTTTATGCGGGACGGAACAATGTTCCCTCCATTTGGCAGAGTAATTACGCACAGAATTTTTTCGATGACTGATAGGTAATTTGATTTATCTTTGTCGGCAAGAGAACGAAAACCTCCTCCTTGCAAGCAAGGCACCGGTACACGGGTAAAGCCTTCCCTGAGGTCGCAAATCGATGATGAGCGGGTGGAGTTCATAGCCGAGACTACCATCCCTTTGGCTTTTTGAGGTATACTTCTTGCGTTAAATATCCAAAACAGCAAAATATAGGCAAAGCCTTCATCGATATGCTATTCAGCGCGCGCGAATACATCACCGAGGGCGGAGATCAACAGAAGGCCATCATGCGAAAACCTCTCTATTATTGCTTTATGATTATTTTATGCGGTATTATGCTTCTCATTATTAGCGATGTCGGACGTGCGCAGCGCAGCGAACCCGCGCCGCAACGAATCGTCATGTTCACTCCCACCACTGAAGATAATACATACTGGCCGCAGGTGTATAGGATAGTAGAAACGGTTTCAGACGATCTGGGCGTCGATATACTGCCGTATGAGTTTGATGTCGGAGACCGATTTGCCACACACCAGGAGGGCATTCAAATCCTTGACACAATGGTCCGCCCCGACGGGGCGATTTTTTCGGTCGTTTTTGGTCAGACCAGGCCGCTGTTGCAGGTCACCGAGAAGATGGATTTACCGGTTATGATTCTGGGGCCGCTTTTCCCCGATGAACTCCCCCGTATCGGTACAAAACCCCGCAAGGAATTTGAAAGCTGGATCGGCTATTTTTACCAGGATGAATCGCAAAAGGGGTATTTACTGGGAAAAGCACTACTAAAAGCGGCGCATGATGCCAATCTGTACGCAGAAGATGGAAGCATTCAGGTGATCGGTATCAGCGGTGATTACTCCTGGTTCGGCTCCCGGCGCAGAGAAGAGGGGCTTCGACGGGCCGTAAAGGAAGATACCAGTGCTCGCCTCCTGCAAATTGTGAACACATTGTGGACGCCCGAAGAAGCACGGGAGAAGACAACGCGGCTTATGATGCGTTATCCGCGCACAGGAGTTGTGTGGGCGGCCAGTGATCAGCTCGCTCTGGGAGCCGCGGATGCACTACGAGAAGGGGGGCATATACCCGGGCAAACCGTTCTGGTGGGGGGGCTCGACCTTTCCCTTGCCGGGCTGCAGGCTGTCAAAAACAATGTGCTTCACGCCACCGTCTCCTCCTTTATGCTGTTTTACGCACGAATGCTTGTGTACCTCTACGACTACATCAACGGATTTGACTTCGCCGATGAAGCCGGGACAACCGTCACAACCGACATACATGTAGTCACAAAAGAGACGGCGGACCGCTTTCTGAGACTCTATACCTTTTTCAATGAGATTGATTTCAGAAAATTTTCCAAAGTGTACAATCAGTCATTACATAACTACGATTTTTCACTGGAGAAACTCGAAGACGCACTTACGCACTAAAAACTATCCGGGCTATTGCCCCAGGTTTATAACAACCAAATCCCGGCAGGCTGTTCAGAGGTTTTTGAATGAAAATAATCAGGTCCATAAGAAGCAAAATCCTGGTCAGCCGACTTGGGCAAAAACACCTTGTATATGTGGTTGTGTGCGGCACTTTTTTTGCCATACTGGCGATTGCCTATCAACTCTCGGAACAATATCGCAGAGAGATCGGTGAAATCGAAGAGGTCTTTTCCCTCGTTGAAAACAGTTACATCGCACCGGTATCCTCGAGTCTCTTTTCGCTCAATAAGCACCAGCTTCAATTGCTGGTGGAAAGTATCTACCTGCTGCCCTATATAGAGTATGTCGCCGTCTATGAGCAGACCCGCGATGAACGACTGCTTGTCGCCTACCGGGGAGAGTCCGCGGTTACAGACAGCGTGATTCGATCCTTTCCGCTGGTCTACCACTTTAAAGACATCAGGCGAGAGCTGGGAAACCTGTATGTCGTCGCCAGTCGTGAGCGAATTATACACAGTCTCCAACAGCATTTTGTTGATATAGTCATCTCAAATACAATTATGATGGCGATCTTTTCGATTTTTATACTGGGTATTGTCTATCTTCTAACCATACGGCATCTGGAAAGAATCTCATCCTTTGTTTCATCTCTGCGACTCAACAGCACCGAAGACCGTCATCTGAGCTTATCCCGTAACGCTCCCATCATGCATCAGACCGATGAACTTGACGATATTGCGGGCGCAATCAACGATATGCACTCACGGATGCAAAAAACCTATACACAACTCACCCGGACACAGGATCATCTGAGGGCACTCCTGAGCCAGAAAGAGGCTCTAATACGGGAGCTGTATCATCGGACCAATAACAACATGCACCTGATTCGATCGGTTCTGCAGCTGCAGGCAATCCATATGCCCCAAAATCCGGCGGTTCAGAAGCTGGTGGCGGATATGGACGGGAGGATTTTAGCCATATCTCTGGTCCATCAGAGGCTGTATGCATCCCGGGATCTCTCGCGCATCGGCATGAAAGAATATGTTCACGATCTTATCGACCATATCGTTCACCGTTCTTTACCGGGTGAGGAGGCCGGGAGAATAGAGACGATATACCAGATTGAAGATATATCGTTGCTTCTGGATATCGCGATTCCCTGTGGTCTGATCATAAACGAGCTGGTGGTAAATGCGATTCAGCACGCTTTTCCCGACCAACGACACGGCTCAATAACTGTGGGCCTGCGAAAAGAAAATGACCATGCCATTTGTCTGCTCATTTCAGACAACGGCATCGGTGTGTCCCCGGAATTTGATTTCTTCAGAACAAAGACCTTCGGATTGCAAATGGTAATAGCCACCGCACGCCATCAGTTGCGCGGGACGATTCGCTTCTATGTCGAGCATGGCGTTCATTGCATAGTCGTTTTCCCGCAAGACACGTATACCGAACGGGTCTGATCTAATTGAGGGCCAGCGTTGGTGAGGGTGAGGCTGAGCCATGCGGCCAAACAAAGGTCGAACGATTTTGTCACTCCATAGAAAACGGCAACAATGAATGCGATGTACTCACAACGGTGAGGGATGAGAAGTACCTACGCCGTGCCCAGCGCCGTACACGGGCAAAACCTTCCTTGAGGTCGCTTGGCTTTTGAGGGGGGGATTATTTTTTCAATCGACAACAATACTTTTGCTTTGACTCACGTATTTGGTTATATTACCAAATAGCATTTTAGAGTATCCGTACAGTTTTTGAAGGACAAAAACCATGACAAAGGAACAACAGGCGCGTTATGCCGCGCAGGCACAGATCATGAAGGCACTGGCTCATCCCACCCGTGTTTTTATCGCTCATCAGCTGGCGGAGGGTGAGAGATGCGTGTGTGAACTCACCGATATGGTCGGAGCCGACACCTCGACGATTTCAAAACACCTCTCTATCATGAAAAACGCCGGTATTGTGGATTTTGAAAAGCGCGGGACCAGCATGTACTACTCGCTGAAGATGAAATGCGTCCCCAACTTCTTTTCCTGTGCCGATCAGATAATCAAAGAACGTATAGAATCGCAGATGTTTTTCGTGTAGACAAAGACAATAAAACTTTCATTTTTTTTATAAGGATAGGTTGCTTGTGGATTGGAAAAAGGAATGGAAACCGCTTGCGATAATTTTTCTTGTCTTTCTCGGAATGTTTTTTCTTCCTTTAGGTATCCCCCGATTCGACAACGCCATTATGGAAGCGCTTCACCTGGCGAAATGGTATGCGCGGGAACATGTGGTTTACTGTCTGGTTACCGCCTTTTACATAGCGGGGGCCATAGCGGTGTTTGTCAGTCAGGCTTCGGTGATGAAGTATCTGGGAGCAAAGGCCAACAAGGTTCTGGCCTATGGCGTAGCCTCGGTGTCGGGGACGATTCTGGCGGTCTGCTCCTGCACGGTTTTACCGCTTTTTAACGGCATCTATCGCATGGGGGCGGGACTCGGACCGGCGACGGCGTTTCTGTATTCGGGCCCGGCCATAAACGTGCTGGCGATCGTTTTGACCGCACGGGTACTGGGTCTTCCTCTGGGCATTGCCCGGGCAATCGGAGCGATTGTCTTCAGCATCGTTATCGGTGTTCTAATGCACCTGATCTTTCTTAAGGAAGAGACGGAGCGCGTCAGTGCGCAAATAGCCATGCCCGAGGAGGAGGGGGAACGGCCGCTGTGGAAGACCGCGCTATATTTCTTCTCCATGGTCGGCATTCTTGTTTTCGCCAACTGGGGAAAGCCCGACATTGCCGAGGGCGTGTGGCACATGATCTTTCGGGCCAAATGGATCATAACCTCACTGTTCGCCCTGGGGCTGGGGGCAATTCTTATCGCCTGGTTTGGCATGAAATGGTGGAAAATCGCCGTAACGGGACTCGCCACATTGATTTCGGCTCTTCTGTGGGCCGATGTCACTCCGATGATCCCCTTTGGTGTCGCCGTGGTCTTCTTTTCTTTCTTTACGTCGCGAGATGAGGGAGAAAACGGTGAGTGGTTCGGCTCATCGTGGGGCTTTGCCAAACAGATCATGCCGCTTCTGTTTTGGGGCGTTCTGATCGCCGGCTTTCTGTTGGGGCGGCCCGATCAGGAGGGGATTATTCCGTCGGAGTGGGTATACTGGGCGGTTGGCGGCAATTCATTTCGCGCGAATTTTTTCGCCTCCTTTGCCGGGGCGTTCATGTATTTTGCCACACTCACCGAAGTCCCCATTTTACAGGGGCTAATCGGAAACGGCATGGGACAGGGCCCCGCTTTGTCGCTGCTTCTTGCGGGTCCGGCGCTCTCGCTTCCCAACATGCTTGTCATTCGC
This sequence comes from uncultured Fibrobacterota bacterium, assembly GCA_964419255.1. Classification (GTDB taxonomy): domain Bacteria; phylum Fibrobacterota; class Chitinivibrionia; order Chitinivibrionales; family CAYFVL01; genus CAZPHU01. The sequence continues at coordinate 10,193 of CAYQOU010000099.1, forward strand.
AGTGTCATAGGAACAAAAAAGACCGTCGTTTTTGTGAGCCTTGTGGTTGTCATGGCCACGATCAGCGGTCTGATTTACGGGGCGATAGT
>CAYQOU010000100.1:0-9348 GCA_964419255.1 uncultured Fibrobacterota bacterium
GCTTTTTTAATTTCTGTTTCTTCGGAGGATTTTCTTAGAAGCTTTGTTTCAGACCCTGCTTCTTCCGATATTTCCGAAAGATCTGCTTCTTCTTCGGTGTCTATCTCTGCTATCTCGGGAGATGAGACATCGGTTGCCTTGTTTTGTATTTGCGTTGTGCGGGAGAGAATCTCTGCGATCCCGGCTTCTTCCTGCATCTTTTCAGACAACTGGGTTTTGGCCAGATACGCACCGAGTGTCAGGAGGCTGTCGAAACTTTGCTCGATCTGCTCAAGCTTCTTTTGGAAGCCGTCGAGGAAGTCGCGTATCTGGTATGGTTCTCCGCAGTGAGGACATTGCAGCGCCTCCTGGGAAATCTTCTTTCTGCAAAACGAACAATTCATGAACCCCTCCCGGAAATTAATGCAATACAGTTCAGGCTTAGTGCCAGATAAATAAAATAGGGTGAAATCAAAAAAAATCAACCCCAAAACCACCATCTATAAAAATATTGAAATGTGCGGAATCTGTCCACTCATACGGGTATATCTTTTCCGGTATTCATAGAGAAAACAAAATCCCCCACTGGCATATTATTTGAGTCCATAACAACGGGTGGGGTTCATTCTCAGACGAAAATTCGCCTCAGGGGGACATATGGCCGAGTTTGCCGGAAATGATGAGATTGCAGATATTTTGGAAATCCCGGAGTTTACCTCAATCAGCCAGGAGGCCAAATACCTGGGAAGAAGATTGTTGAGTCACGATCTTATCGAAATATTCACCGGTAACCGCCAGGGAACTGCCCAGCAGCAGGAGAAGCTTCAAGCGATATGGTCGCAGCTGGGTAATGGTATTTACGTGGAGATTGTATATTCTCTGACCCACACACTGGTGCGGGATAAAGAGGAAGCACGAAAGATATACGAGGAGATCATTGCCCATAGAGCCATGATCACCAGGATGCTGAATCGGCAAATAAGCGTGGAGGTTGCCGCATTAGACTACCTGCAGGGTGTGCGCAACATGCTTAAGGAACCCACCATTATCGAGGCACGGAAATGCGACTCTTTTGCCTATCTGTCCATTATGGACGACACTACGCAGGTGTACGATAAGGGCCTTCTGGATACCGATCTGGATGCGGAAATTGAACGTTCGCGTCGCTTTGGGGTACCATTTTCGGTCCTGTTCATCGATATAGACAATCTTAAGACAGTAAACGATACCTACGGACACGAACTGGGTACAAAAGCGATTCAATTTGTCACCGAATGTATCAAGCAGAATCTTCGCAAATACGATTCAATCTACCGGTATGGTGGAGATGAATTTGTGGTGCTTCTTGCGCGGGCAGACAGTAATCAGGCGCAAGTTATTGCCAACCGTATCATCGAGCTTATTCAAGATGGACGTATTGAGGGGCTTGCGGCCCCCCCCGGCGTAAGCATCGGAATAGCCTCTCGCGATACAAACACCGTATGTGACAAACAATCTCTGCTCAGTGCGGCGGATACGGCCTTATACCGTGCCAAGGATAGGGGGAAGAACAGGATCTGTGTGTATGAGGAGCAGGAGGCACACCGTATTCTATGTCAACAGACCCACACCCGCGCCGGCAAACGTCGGCTGGTGATAAAAGGCCTTGCCCTGGTCGAAGGCATCGGTATGGGGCGCAGTTACATCTATCGTGATGTCTTGAGCAGAGAAACCGCTATTTTCGATATCCTGCCCGGCCAGGTTGAATCAGAAATGGAGCGGGTGAGAAAGGCCATACAGAAGACTCAACGCTATATCGGGCGCATACAGAAGGCGATCGCGCATTTGGCGCAGAACACCTCAGAGGGTATTCATAGCACTATCATAGAGCCCGAAACTATTCTCAAGGAGATAGAAGATGAACTGAAACGTAAACTGATTAATGTCGAGCAGGTGGTCCGAAGTGTTTTTCATCAGATTGAGCGCCGGTTCAGAAGCTGCAGAGGGGGTACTGTTCGGCAGCATGCCGCGGATGTCGCAGAACTGGGCAACCGGATACTGAGAATGCTTACCGGTTCGCAGGAGAACCCGCTTGCCGAAATGTCAACCGATACAATTATCTTCTCCCACCGGCTCATGCCGTGCGATACCGTACATTTCGAAAACAGTCCACCGGCGGCAATTATCACTCAGGAGGGCGGGGGCGGCTCTCATGCCGCCACCATCGCCAAAGCCAAGGAAATACCACTGGTCAGCCGGTTACCGGTAAATATCGATGATATCCCTCAACAGGTTCCTGTTATCGTGGATGGATATAAGGGGGTGGTGGTGTTTAATCCGACAACTGAAGAAATGGAAGAGTATCGGCTGCAAAAAGAGGCTTTGGAAAGCAAGCGGCAGGTGTTTGTCAGTAGCGCCCGAAACATTCCACTTATGGTAGACGGTGTTCCTGTGCGTATTCATGCGTTGGCCTGGGGACCGGAGGATATTAAAACCGGGTTGGATAATGGATGTGATGATATCGGGCTTTACAGAGTGGAGTCGCTTTTCATGCGCAGTCCGATGCTTCCCAGCGAGGGCGATTTATTCAATTCAATCCATCAGGCGCTATTACCCGCCGGTCACAAGGAGGTGACCCTTCAGCTACCCGATCTTGGCGGCGATCGATATCTCCCCTATATCCATCAGCAGGAGCAGAGAAATCCCGCACTTGGCCTCAGAGGTGCACGCTTTCTCATTCGCTATCCGATCATACTTGAGACTATGCTTCGTGTCATCATTCGTCTGAGCGCACACTTTAACATCAGAATAGTTATCCCGACGGTCACCCTGCCCGATGATCTCGAGATCATTCGCGACAAGCTCAAGGCTGAGATGGCACGTCTGGAAAAAGAAAAGGTACGATTTAATGAGGCGATTGCAGTCGGTGCTATGATTCAGACTCCAGGCTCGGTTTTTATTCTGGATCAAATTATTCGCTGTTCGGATTTTCTGAGTATAGATTCCGGCGATCTGATTCAATACACCATGATTGCAGACCGGCAAAACCTTCAGGTTGCGGACTATTATGATCGGGGAAGCCACCTGGCATTAAACATGGTGCATGCGATTATGCAGAAGACCCAGAGCAATCAAATGGGCTGCACGCTTTGTGGAAAACTTGCCGGCGACATGCGCTACACGGAGTTTTTACTCTCCTCGGGGTTGGTGGAATTCGGTGTACTGCCAACCCTTATACCGGATATGAAAGAGAGTATCAGACACATCATCCGAAAAGATTAGTTTATTTGTTTCACACCCGCTCTCCCTAATTCGTCCTTCCGTCCCGCTTTAGCCGGAGAATGGGACATTGTCATTGCTATGGTTGATATAAGCTCCCAACACGATAAGACCAAACCTTCTCCGGCTTCAGCGGGAGAAGGTTTGGTATGGATGCGTTTCTCGCATGTCATGTGAAGTAACACAGCATTGGCAGAACAGACAGGAGGAGGATAACGCGTTTTTTGTCACCATCATGGGTTCAGTGCTGTGAAGGCGGAACCTGCATTGGTTTGCGGCAGAAACTCTACTCAAACTGACTGCGAAAAGACTCGAACTGCTGCTGAAGGCTTTCCACCCTGTTTTGCAGGTACGAGACCTGCTCCTCCAGCTCGGCAATCCGCTGTTGTTCCTGCTCGATGCGTATGCGGGCCGGCTCGGCTTTGCTTTCCACCGGGTGTTCGGGCAGTTCTATCTCACCGGAAAAAAGATGCATGAAACGGTGTTCCTTGCGACCGGGCTGTAGAGGAAGGCGCGTGACAAATGGTCCGTCATCCCGTTGCTCCAACTGTTTCAGACTCTGTTCCACTTCCTCAAGGGATGAAAAGTCATACATCCGACCGGTTCTGCTTTTGATCTCACCCACCGTCTGCGGTCCTCTCAGAAGAAGGACACAGATTATGCTTATTTCGGCATCCGACAGCTCCCAGTGCGGTCTGAGATTGTGCTCATATTTCGGTACCCGCCCTGCGGCAGTGTCCAGTTTCCATACAAGATGCTTGTTTTTGAGACTGTCCAGGGCCCGAACAATTTCGCTTTCATCCAGCGACATCACCGGCTCACGGTTGCTTTTCTGGTTACAGGCTGCCGTCAGAGCATTTAAACTCAGTGGGTAATACTCCGGGGTGGTCAAATCCTTTTCGACCAGCGAACCGAGCACTCTGACCTCGATTTCGTTTAATTCGACATCCATAAGGCTTTACTCCAGAGGGTGAAAGATGAAAAATGTATCAACATATCCTTTGTCCGAACCTGTCCTTCCCACCCCGTCCTTCAGCTGAAGCGGGACGGGAGGAGGTGGAAAAGCATGTTTTTTGTAGTTATATTCGTCCATGCGTTATTGTTACCTGATTCCTTAATCCTCCGGCTCTGCAGGACGTGGTATCAGTTGAGTCTCTTGAGATCCCGTTTGCGCAGACGGATCTCTTTCGGAGTAATCTCCACAAGTTCATCATCATTGATGTAGGAAATACAATCTTCAAGAGTCATCTTGACCGGTGGAACAAGCAGTACCGAGTCGTCGGAGCCGGCGGCTCGCATGTTTGTCAGCTTCTTTCCTTTTGCCGGATTTACCACCAGGTCATTTTCTCTGCTGTGCTCACCGACGATCTGTCCTGCATACACATTGGCACCGGGGGCGAAAAACATCTTCCCCCGATCCTGAAGATTGAAAAGGGCGTAGGCTACCGTTGTGCACATCTCCTTTGCAATCAGGACACCATTCTTCCGGTTGCGAATTTCTCCCGCATGATCGAGATAGCTGTGATAAACATAATTCATCACTCCCATACCCTTGGTGTCGGTCATAAACTCCGATCTGAACCCCAGCAGTCCTCTGGTTGGAATAATGTAAACCAGCCTGGCCATGCCGTCTTTTTGTTCCAGATGGTGCATGCGGCCTTTACGTGCGCCAAGCTTCTCGATGACCGCTCCCATGTATTGCTCATCCACATCGATGGTCAGCTCCTCATACGGCTCAAGCAGTTTGCCGTTAACCTGCTTGAGAATCACCTGCGGTCGGGTAACCTGAAACTCGTAGCCTTCGCGTCGCATGCGTTCGATGAGAATGGAAAGATGCAGCTCTCCCCGGCCTGACACCATGTAGCCCACCTGGTTTGAAAGCTCCTCCACCACCAGCGCGACATCCGAGAGCGTCTCCCGAGACAATCGCTCCGCCAGGTGGCGGGATGTCACAAACTGCCCATCTTTTCCGGCAAAGGGCGAATCGTTGGGGATGAAATTCATGGATATTGTCGGCGGATCAATGGTAATCGGCGGCAGGGGACAGGGACTGTTCGGGTCGGTGAAACTCACTCCCACCGTGACTTCATCCATACCGGCCACCGCAACCACCTCCCCGGTTCCGGCAATGTCGACCGGCACTTTTTCGTTGCGCTCAAACCGATACACCTTACTGATTCGCGCGGGAATAATAGAACCGTCTCGAAGAGCAACCGCGATATCCTTGTTGACGTTCATGGTTCCCTGAGTGATTTTTCCGATACCCAGTCGGCCCAGGTAGGGAGAGTAGTCTATCGAGCTGACCAGCATCTGCAGCGGCTGACCGGCATCTCCCCGGGGAGGCGGAATCCTGGATATGATTTTTTCGAACAGCGGCTCCAGATTATCTCCCGATTCCCCGGGGTTATCCACGGCATAGCCGTGCTTTGCAGAGGCGTATACGACCGGGAAATCGAGAATGTGGTCGGGTGCATGCAGCTTCACAAAAAGGTCGAACACCTGATCCACCGCCCACGATGAGCGGGCGGCAGGCTTATCGATCTTATTGATGACTACGATGATCGGAAGTTCCAATGCCAGTGCCTTTTTCAATACGAAATAGGTCTGCGGCATCGGGCCCTCCTGCGCATCCACCAGAAGCAGTGCTCCATCCGCCATTTTCAGTACCCGCTCCACCTGGCCACCGAAATCGGCATGTCCGGGCGTATCGATGATGTTTACCCAATAGTCCTTGTAGCGTAAACCACCATTTTTGGAGGCAATGGTAATACCCCGTTCCCGTTCGAGGTCCATCGAATCCATTAACCGTTCGTTCACCTGCTTTCCCTCGCGAAACATTCCGCTGTGACTGAGCAGCTTATCAACTAGAGTGGTCTTTCCGTGGTCTACATGGGCAATAATGGCAATATTGCGAATCAATTCCTGTTTCATAAATCCTTTATCCGGTCGTTTAAAATCCAACGACCCATGTGTTAAAAAAAGCCGACATATCCAAACACCGCCATGTCGTATCAGCAGCTCCGGAGAACACGCCGTATGGCTACAGATTGTATCTGGTGTGTGCATTGCTGAGATTAAATGTCACACTCAGCGCTAAAACTTCATGGCATCAAGAAGCTCGTGTATGTTGACGGTTGCTACCCCCGTGGCGTAATCGGCCATTGCATAAGGCAGTATCAGGGTATCCTGATGAAGAAGAGCACCGCAGGTGTAAACGACATTCGGCACATAACCTTCCCGCTCGTTTTCGTTGGGCTCGATGAGCGGCTCGGTAAGCCTGCTGATAACCCGTGTGGGATCTTGCAGATCAAGAAGCACCGCCCCTATGGCGTACTTGCGCATGGCACCCACGCCATGAGTAAGCACTAGCCAGCCCTCGGATGTCTCGATAGGCGAGCCGCAGTTACCCAGCTGTATGAATTCCCAGGTATAAGACGGTTTCATGACAATTCGGGCTTCATGCCAGAAATGAATGTTATCCGAATACATGATAAAGATGTTTTCGTTATCCTGCCGGCTGAGCATGGCATACTTGCCGTTGAGCTTGCGGGGAAACAGTGCCATGCCTTTGTTCTGTGCGGCCTGTCCATTGAGTGTGATGATCCTGAAATGCTGAAAATCCTGTGTCTCGATCAACTGCGGCAGCATGGTCAGACCATCATAAGCGGTATAGCTGGCATAATAGGTCCGGGTTCCGTCATCATCGGTAAAAAGCACAAACCGGGCATCCTCGATACCCTTCTTCTCACTGGGAGATTCGGGAAAGATTATCCTGTTTCCGATTGGTAAATCTTCCGCAAAAATAATCTCATAATTTGCATACGCCAGCCACATCATCGCCTCGGCAGTCCGGTCGGTATTGGCAAATCCGTTATGGCTGTGTCGTTTGTGATACTTGATGCTCGCCTCCAGCTCAGGCAGGGTGAAGCTTGACTGCAGAGACTCGAGAACAATCTTACTGAACTGATTGTTCATCCCGATCTCGAAAAGCTTCTGCGCGTAACAGACTTTATCGTATGCCGCGTTTGTAATAGGATCAGGCGTGGTAACGAACCTGCTGGTTTTTTCGAAACTGATGGAGAGATCCGGTTCGATCGTACCGCAACGAAAGGAAATGCAGGAAATATGCCCCTCGCCAATTGCCCGCAGACTCATGATAAACCGCAGCGCCCCATCGGCAAGGCCGGACTGATCGGGGTGTGGTACGATAGATGGATTAAACAGAGCCGCCGATTCGAGCGCATACTCGCTGGTAAAATAGGAACCGATCAGCAGCTTAACTTCCTCTTCGGGCTCAATGTCGGTTATCATGTGGTGGCGAACCGATTCGAAGCGTTCCAGAAAAATAGAGCGAATATCCAGATGCCTTCCGGCAAATTCCTGCATCACATTGTTAAGCTGCTGATGTACTTCCTGCCTGCTCAGAGATATCACACGTGAGATTATTTTGATGATGCGCCGTTCGGTTGACGGAATAAACGGACGAATCAATACCCGGGTGCTGTCGGGGGTCAGACGAATGCTGGTTCGATTTACGGCTACTTTCAAAACCGTCTCTCCCTTATCGAAAAACTTTATGAGCTATTATAGATATAGTATCGTAATCGCGCGATTCTTTTGCGGAGATTCGCATATCGCAAGGTATATGGGCTTCAGTAATCTTGGGAAATACCTCATCAGGATAATTGCGCACGAACGTTTCACCCCTTCTAGTCTCAAGGGATTGCACGACTCATTCTCTCAAGGCCGCTCAATTCGGGTAGTATTCGATACCACAACTACCTTTTCCGGCTCTATATACGACCCTTCTGGTTCACCTGCTTCCAGCCGGTGATCAATACGAATCGTTGATAGCATCCCCAATAATAGGCTGAGTAAAATACATCCCGCCTCAGGCATGCCGAATCAGTTTACCACAAACATTAGATGCTGTTTGAGTGAGTAGGAAAAAATTCTAACAAATAGCGTACCTTCATGCAATTATGCGGACGCCGCAAAAGAATCGCTCAAATCTGTCTCGCAATGGGAATGCTGTATCCGGATTCTCAGGGCTGCCAGTGAGCCAATTCGCGGTGGACAAGCTCCACCAGACGCTTTCCGAAATTGTTCTCCCCCTTCTCCAATATCGGATATTTGTCGGTTTTTTCACGCACTTTATCCACATCCCCCGAGACGATAAGCCCGTGGATGGAAGGATACATAACCGTGACCCTATCGAGAAGCTGAATTCCGTTCATTTCGGGCATTTCGTAATCGCTTATCAGTACGTGAGGGAGATGTCCTCCCGCTATGGCCTCGATGACATCGGTGGGGTGCATGAAAGTTTTTATGTTATTAAAGCCTGCAAATTCAAGGTTTTGCCGCAGAATGTCCACTGCCAGATCCATATCATCAACGATCATTATCAATTCGTTTTTCATCCTGTTCTCCCTCATGGAAGAAGTTTGGTTTAGGGAAGGAAAATGTAGCTGCAACCGCTGCGCCATCAGATCGCACTAATTTGAGATTTCTCTGATGAAATCAGTTTTCCGCACTTTTTTAACTTTCGCATTTTTCCTGTTATTCTACATTCCAGGTACCCAGTATACCAGCAATATCTGTAACTATTACGATAACTGCGGGCAAATGTTCAAAAACGCGGGTGCTGACAAGGTCGGCGGATGTACGAAAATCAGGATTGGATAGACTCACCGTGGGATAAAACCGGAAAAACGACAAATAAACAGATCTTTTTTGATTAAATTGGTCCTTTAAAGGCCATACATATAATAGATTTAATAAGAGCAACGGTTTAGAAGACCGGGAAATGTACTACATCGCCCCACCCTTACAAATTGTTTCTGAAAGAATTTACTAACACTCATACAAAGGAGCACCTATGCGTATAGCAGTATTAGCATCCGTTCTCTTGTTTCTCCTGGGTTTAGCCTATGCCGAGAAGACAGAGAATGTGGCCCAAAAGGGGAAAAAGGTTGAAGCGAAAAGTGAAAAGAGGGTGGTAGAAAACAAATCTGTAAAAGATCAAAAAACAGAGGCCGCACAGCCCAAGAAGGCTGCTGCCCAGCAGAAAGCTGCTCAGCCCAAGAAGGCCGCAGCCCAGGAGAAAGCCGC
>CAYQOU010000101.1:0-7076 GCA_964419255.1 uncultured Fibrobacterota bacterium
CTTTTTTATATCAACGCTTCCCATCAGTTGCTCACCTGATTGACCGCAATTCTGATTTCTGCCGTTTTTTTAGATTCTTTCTTTCACTCCGAATCCTGATTATTACATAAGTCCTACAGAGCCGGAACAGGTCGCCGGATTTATTCAAATGAGATATATCCCGCCCTTAATGGCTCTGATTTCGATTACCGATAATTAAACCCAGGCCTTTAGCCCTCCATGCGGGATTTATATTTCGGCCTTTCAGACCATATAGTTAATCCGTAGTTACCACAATCGGCTGCCTGATATTACAAAAAGCCTATGCCTGTTAATGGCGAATAGACAAATAACACGACAAAATAATCTGTTTTTCCCCCATTGCCGGTGAAGCAGGAATGGGGGGAATACAGAGGACTGGTATCGGTTATGGAATTCAAAAGGTTGGTGATATAGGTCTATCTGGATTGAATCGTCGCAAGAAGACAATCATCCTGCACATAAATCAGATACTGCATTTTGCTGCATTGAGACAATCTGCCGATGCATATGCTCGGACAAGGTTCTCTTATTGTATTCCCCTACCCTCTCTGGTTCAAGTGGCTCCCCAATGTGCAGAGTTATTGTACCCGGTCTTACAAGCAGTCTCTTCTTGGGCAGAACATCATGGGTTCCCCCCAGATAAATCGGAACGACCGTCGCCCCCGACTCCAGCGCGAGTGCAAAGGCTGCCTGCTTGAAATCACCCACCTTTCCGTCCGGACTGCGAGTACCCTCCGGAAAAAGAACCAGAGAAATATCCTTTTCCTTGAGCATTTCCACCGCTTTGGTGATCGATTTGCGAGCATTTCGGGCATTGCTTCGATCTACTGACACCTGTCCCATTGCAGCTATTCCCCACCCGAAAAACGGTATCTGAAACAGCTCCTTTTTCGCAATAAAGCTGACATGGAAAGGAAATATGGACATAATTATCGGAATATCCAGGTGACTGCTGTGATTAACAATAAGAACGTACCGCTTATCGGTTGATATTCGATCCATGTTGACGGTCTCGATTCGAAGACCGGCCATTTTGACAAAGTTTTTACACCAGCCTCGTCCTATCTTTCGCGCCCAGATGCGATTAAAAAGTGATGCAAGCACGACGAGAGAAGCTATCAAGGGTACCGTAATACTAACCCATACAAGTATCAATATCGAGCGCACAACCTCCATAGTTTTCATGCTGCGGTTTTGCTCAGCCACACATTCTCCTTCCCTAACTGTTTCCTCAACGCGTCGATTACTTCCTTCGCAGGATTGAGCATGATGTTTTTTGCCTTGATCCTGTATTCATTGGCTTCCTGCGTATGCATGTGAATAATCAGTCGACATTCCCCCTTGTGTTGCGTGCAATGGGAGAAGACTTCTTTGATAAACTCCTCCTCCAACCCCGGCGTTCGCATCTTTATATGCACACTTCGGGTCAGGTTTTCACGTGTCTCGGCCAGCGCCATCACCTTCTCGACCCTCAGTTTGGGTGGACGACTCTCCTCCCGCATGACCGTACCGCGCACCAGGACCATGGAATCGGTTGCCAAAAGATGCCTGTAGGTCTCGTAGGCATCTCCGAAGGCAATCAGCTCTATACTGCCGCTGAGATCCTCCAGCTCCATGAACGCCATCGGACGACCGTCGCGTTGAATGTGGGTGCGCAGCGAGATGATTATCCCCCCGACAGTTACCGATGTATCGTGCTTTGCCTCTGCCATATTGGATTCTGTGAGCTGGAGGGAGGCAAATCCCATGATCTCATCCCGGTAGTTATCTAACGGGTGACCACTGACGTAAAAATTCAGCACCTCCTTTTCCCGCCCCAGCAACTCATTGTATGGCCAGGGAGCGACATCCGGCATCTGTGGCTCCGGGATAGATATGACACTCTCCTTCTGCTGGTCCCCTCCCAGGTTAAACAGATCCGTCTGCCCGCTACGAGCATCTTTCTGGAAGCTATTCCCATACTCGACCGCCTGCTCGATTGCGGCATGCTGCTGAGCTCGAGTCCCGGGAAGCAAATCCATAGCACCCGCGGATATGAGGCATTCCAGGCTTTTTTTGTTGAGCCGTTTAAGATCGACCTTGCGACACATATCAAAGATACTCTCAAAGGGACCGTTTTGCTCCCGCGCCTCCATAATCGCTTCGGCCGCCTTACCCACATTGGCAATGACTCCAAGCCCCAGTCGAATATTGCCTTCATCGATGCTGCAATTGATTTCGCTGCGGTTTACATCGGGAGGAAGCACCTTTATGTTCATTCGCTCAGCTTCGTTTTTGGTGGTCAGAAAGTCTTCCTTCTTTCCGATCCAGGAGGTAAGCGCCGCGGTCATATACTCCAGTGTATAATGTGTCTTAAGATATGCCGCCTGATAGGAGACGTGGGCATAAACAGTCGCATGAGCCTTGTTAAAGCCATATTCGGCAAACTTGGACATCAATGCATACACCTCTTTTGCAGCCTTCTGGTCGATGCCCTTTTCTTTGGCACCCTCCAAAAACCTGACCTCCATCTCCGCCATCTTGTCCAGCATCTTCTTACCCATGGCTTTACGGAGCATATCCGCTTGCCCCAGGGAAAAGCCGCCCATCATCTGAGCAATACGCATCACCTGTTCCTGATACACAATAATGCCGTAGGTGACATCCAGAACCTCTCTGAGCATCGGATGCGGATAGCTGATCTCTTCCTTACCATGCTTTCGGCGAATGAAGCTGTCGATATTGTTCATCGGACCGGGGCGATACAGTGCCGCCATAGCGATGATATCTTCTATGCAGGTTGGTTTGAGCTTGCGCAGATAATCCTGCATGCCCTGCGATTCAAACTGGAAGACGTTTGTCGTTTCACCCTTACCGAAAAGCTCATACGTCTTCTCATCACCTTCGGGAATGTCCTCCCAGATATCGATAAACTTGTCATGATATCTTTTAATCAGCCTGCATGTCTCCTGCAGTACGGTCAGGGTTCGCAGCCCCAGAAAATCCATCTTGATCAGTCCGACTGACTCGACCACCTTCATATCAAACTGGGTCATCACGATGTCGGTGCCGTTTGACTGCTTGAAAAGAGGTGACCATTTGACCACATCACCGGGGGCTATAATAACCCCTCCCGCATGCATTCCCGGCTGCCTGGCCAGCCCCTCCAGAACCCTGGCATGTTTGACCAGAAGCTGATATCTGGGATTGTTCTCTATCGCCTGCTTAAGCTCACCACTGGCCTGGATGGATTTTTCGAGTGTCTTTTCATTGACCAGGGCGGAAAGCTTGTTTGCCTCCGGAATAGGTATCTCCATTGCTCTGGCCACATCCTTGACAATCATCTTGGCTTTCATCCTGCCGAAATTGATAATCTGACAGACAGCCTCCCGCCCATACTTTTGTACTACATATTCGATAATCCGGTAGCGGTCGTTATCCGCAAAGTCTATATCGGCATCAGGCATGGATATTCGCTCGGGATTTAGAAATCGCTCAAAGATCAGATCAAATTTTATCGGATCCACATTGGTGATATCGATACAGTAGGCGACCAGACTTCCGGCGGCAGAGCCTCTGCAACCACGCGCCACCCCCTGCCGGTCGGCCTCGATGACAAAGTCCCGCACAATCAGAAAGTAGCCGACAAAGCCCATGGAAATGATAATATCAAGCTCGTAGTCGAGTCGCTCCTGAAGCCTGGGGGTTATTTCGTCGTATTTTTTCTCCAATCCCTGCTGAGCCAGTCCCTTGAGATAGTCGGTTGCATCGGTGTACTGCGGGGGTACTTCAGGCACCGGCAGCTGTGGTTTTTCATGCACCTTCACATCGCAGCGCCGGGCAATTTCCAGTGTATTACTCATCGCCTCGGGAAGTTCCGGGAAAAGCCGGGACATCTCATCGGGTGATTTGAAAAACAGCTCGTTGGTTGGGAAACGAAACCGATTGGGATTTGACAGGGTATTGCCGGTCTGAAGGCATAGAAGCACCTCATGAGATTCGGCATCCTCCTTCTTCAAGTAGTGGGCATCATTGGTTACAATAAAGGGAATTCCCATCTCTTTTCCCAGCTCGATAAGCTGCTTGAAGGCAATCGTCTCGTCCTCCATGCCATGGTCCTGCAGCTCGAAATAGAAGTTTCCTTCCCCGAACATGCTTACGTACTCCTCGGCCAGCATCCGAGCCCCGTCACGATCTCCCTGGAGAAGTTTTTGCGGAATAGCTCCGGCCACGCAGGCGGATGATGCGATTATCCCTTCAGAATGCTCCCGGAGAATTTCCATATCTATGCGTGGCTTGTAGTAGAACCCCTCCAGATAGCCGGCCGAGCTTAGCTTCATCAGGTTCTGCCATCCCTGCTGATTCCGTGCCAGAAGAATCAGGTGACTGTAATTTCTTTCATCCTTGCTGGAGCTTTTCTCAAACCGCGAACGCGGAGCTACGTACGCCTCGAAGCCAAGAACCGGCTTTATGCCCGCTTTCGAACAGGTATCGTAAAACTCTATCGCGCCAAAAAGGCCGCCATGGTCGGTTATGGCCAGAGCCGGCATGCCCCATTCGACGGTTTTCCTGACCATGTCCTTGATGCGGATCGCACCATCCAGAAAGCTGTATTCGGTATGGTTATGCAGATGAACGAAGTTACTCATACCGGATGAACTCCTATACGTTGAATTTTTCTTACATCAAACCGCTTTTCTGTTACTGTTCCCACCTGTCGGGCATCCATTGCAGGATCCATTCCCTTGTGCAGGTTTCGCGGAACTACAGTATACTCCCCCTCCGGGATGGAGGGACTGCCCTCATATTCAAATCGCAACTGGTAGCCCATGAGAATGGCAAAATCGATCACATGGAAAAGCTCTCCGAGCTCCAATTCTTTGAGTTCGGTACTGTACTTGCCGACACTCATGGGTCGCACTGATGGTTCGGATTCCTCTTCTGTCTGGAAAATCGGCGTTAGACAATACTGCTTTTGTTTTTCAACGATCCGAAATTCCTCGTGTCGTTTCTCCTGTTGATATGCAAAACGGGTATCAAAGCCCATGGCTTGCAGCATATCACGCACTTGTCGCTCCGTGCCCGCCTTAACCGAAAACACCATATCCGAAGTCACCGGCTCGATGTATTTCTTCAGAGGCTCGTACGACTGAAGTTGCATGGAGGTTTTCGGATCGTTAGATACAATCAGTGTACGATCACTCATGAACAGACGTGAAAATTCCCGTATCCATTCACGAATGGTTATCCGCACATTGTCAGGAGCATTCCATGCATCCAGATACTCCATTATACTGTCCGCATCAAATCCCTTACTCAAAGAGTCGTGCAGGATGGTTTTGTCGATCATTCCCTTATACACCTGGTCAAAATTAGTGTATTGGCCAAACAGTGAAAAGGTAAAAAGGTCCTGGGGGGAAGAATCCGGGGGCAGAATGGCCGAAAAATCGGGCATCAGTATTACCGTTTGTCGTATTCGTCTTTCTATCTGTTCGAACGGTTCCAGGGTTCTTTTTCGCCACGCCCGATGGTGACCGTGACGAGTTTTGCCAGCCTCGATATAGCCAAAGTAGTACAGGATCCTGAAAACCTGCTCGGCACTCTCACGCTCTTGCCCGAAGTTACCCAGGCAAAAGCCTTCTTCCCCGATCTGCTGCTGTGCACAGTCCAGCATCTCCAGGCGCCAGGCACCCATTTGCTCCATAAAAAACCGGAAAAGCTCTTCCCATCTCTGCTTCAAGCCTTTATCATTCCATGACAAAACCCTGGCGTAATCCGGAAGAAGCAGCTTCCCCTCTTCATAGATGATATTATTCTCACGCAGATAGGCCATGAGAAGATGCATCAACTCTTTTCTGTTTTTTTCGTTTCGCGACGGTTCGTTGGCAGGGGAAAATCCTTGCAGGATTCTTTCGAGCTGCTGTAATGATCCGCGTGCCAGTTTCCCCTGCTGGGTTAGTTTGATCATTGCCCTGCCTGCAAGTGATATAAATACGACGCAGTCGTTGAGGCACTGATAGACCCATACGGGATGCAGTGGATCGGTGAATTCATCCGTCTGATTGTTCAGTAGAACAGCAGTGATCATCGGGAGCAGTTGGTCGGCAAGATCGTCAAAGCCGATAAGAAAACGATTTCCGACATCATCCTCAGCACCATATACCAGAAAGGATTCGATAAGCTCATCGAAAAGAAACCTTGATTCGGGTGCCGCTACTCCTCTGCGTCCAAACGCATACGCCTGTGCGCACAACACCCTGGCTTCATCACTCAACTCATCGAAACGTTTTTGCAACGATTCTACAGTGCTAAACGAATCTTTTACATCATCCAGCAAAGACGGCGATATAATCCGTCTCTTAAGCCCACGATCGCCCAGAAGATGCTTAAAGATGAACGAAGAAGGTATTTTTTTCAGGTAATCGGTAAAAAGAAGTGGCTGCGCTTGTCTCACTTATCCTCACTGCCCCTACCGTTAAGAAACGGAAAGATAAATCAATTGAAAAAATATACATACCGCCTCCCCGTAACTGCATCTCTTGTTACCTCTTTACCACTATTGCCCTGATTAGATGATTAGATGTATACTTAACCTAAGTCCGGAAATATCGAAGAACGAAAAATCAAGGAACCAGGAAACAAAAACATCCACATATTGCGGCAAAAAACGTGCTTTACCTCCTTCCAGCGTTCAGCTAAAGCGGGACGGGACAGGATGGAGAGGACTGGTGTCAGACACGGAATTTATACCAATACACTGATGAGGAGATGCACATGATTGACAAGGAGCTGCTCAACATTCTCTGCTGTCCTGAAACCAAGCAGGACATCGAATATGTCGAAGGGGATATCATCGCAAAAATCAACCAGCGAATAGAAGAGGGCACGCTTACCAACCGCGGTGGTGAGGTGGTTAAGGAAAAAATCGATGCGGGGCTTTTGCGGGAAGACAAAAAGTACCTCTACCCTATCAGACAGGACATCCCGATTATGCTTATCGATGAGGCGATACCGTTTGAGGAGTTTGCCTGAAAAACCACCATCTCAACGCAACACTTATGGTATACGGAAGCAAC
>CAYQOU010000101.1:7176-9326 GCA_964419255.1 uncultured Fibrobacterota bacterium
ATTCGCAGAAAATTACCATCCGGCACTGAATCTTATGAATATGTGCGTGAAAAAAAGTCCTTTTTTTAAGGACTTTTTTATTTCTCTTTTTTCTTCAGCTTCTTTGCCTGCGCACGTACAAGTATATAGGCTATCAGCAAAATGGCAATGATAACACCCTGAAAGATCAGACGCGGGGAGGAGATCGTTTCCGGTGCATCCTTTTTAAGAAGGTTTGTTTTTCCACTTATCACGAGTGTCGGCGCCTGTTGATCACAGCTGTCCTGTACCGACAGACGTATCCGATAATTTCCGCCGCTGTCGGGCTTGAGTTCCGTCCAGGGAATAAGCCACTCCGCTGCGATAAGCGAATCCTGCCGCTCGGTATCAAGATGCACGTTGTAGGCCTTTCCCTCCGGCCCCGGCGTTTGCAATTCCATCACCAGGATTGTGTCAGCCTCTTCTCTTTCAAAAAAGAAAGTGCGCGTGCCGCATTTGTCAGCAGAATACGGATACTGCACGTATCCGGCAAATCCTTCGGGAGTATTCATGGCGTCCCACCGGATGTCGAGTCCGGGAGCGAATCGACGACTCTGGTCGATATCCCATTCAAGCAGAAAGCCGTCACGCTGGATGTTTCTTCCATCCATCGATACTACCGCCCCGGTTGTGTCGGCTGCAAGCATCGTTACCAAACTACACAGAAAAATGATCGAGAAATCTGCTCTTATTTTACGCATCGAAACCCCAAACTCACTTCGCCATATTCAGGAGCCATCCATTGTCGGTTTTTTATGCGAAGCTGATCGCTGCCACTATACCACCCTCCGCCGCGAATTACCCGATAGCGGCCAACCTCCGGGCCTTTCGGGTTACGTTCCGGAGACTGCCGATAGTACTCATTTGAATACCGGTCGGCCGTCCACTCCCAGACGTTGCCCGTCATATCATACAACCCCCATCTGTTGGGAGATGATTGTCTGACCCGACGCGGCTTTCTCTCAGATGCGGTGGCGACCCTTTTTTCAGCAGGTGCATTGTTTCCCCAGGCATACCTGTTTTGAGTCTGTGCAAGAGCCGCATACTCCCATTCAGCTTCCGTGGGAAGCCGCATTCCTTTAGAACGGCAGTACTTTCGAGCCTGATACCAGTTCACGCAGACAACCGGCTGATCTGCATGGCGGTATTTGACCGGCACCTTTACCTTTTTTGGCCCCCTCGATGTCCACATCAGACATTTCCCGTCATCGTAATGAGCCTTTGTGCAGGCGCCGGAAGATACGCACTCCTCGTACTCTCGCATAGTCACTTCCTGTGCATCCATGCGAAATGAGGATATTGAAACAGTATGGCGCGGCTGTTCATCTTTCTGATCCCCTCCACCCATAGGAAAAGAGCCCGAAGGAATGCTGACCGTTTGTGCCGTAAGCTGAAAGAAAACAGTAAATACAACAGGAACCGCTCGAATGCATTCAACGGCCCACATATATTTGGATTTCAAATACTATTCGTCTCCCGCAAGTTCTATTACCAAAATAACGACACTGAAGGCCAGGAACAGACCGATGGCAATCTTGTTTAACAGAGAATTGGCATCAATATCCTCCTCGCCTTCTTCGGTTGCTTCACCTGTCTTTTCGTCAGCAGGTGTCCGTTTATTTTGGACCGGTTTCATATCCACCTGCAGGGTATCAACCTTTCCTTCGGTGAGCGAGACATTCTCGCTGTATTGCTGGTATCCGGCATGCTCAAGCTGTACTTCGTAATTACCCGGCCTGAGTTTGTTTGTCTCGAATGGCGTTTCTCCGACTGATTTGCCGTTAAGGCTGAGAATTGCACCGGAAGGTTCACTTATGACGGCGAGTCCGGCGGGTTGAATCAGCTCGAAATTCACCTCCTGACTATCCCCGGCAGCTACCAGAACGGTTGCCTTTTTAAGAAAAAATCCGGACTTTTTCAGCACGATTGTGTGCCTTTGCGGGGAAAGGGACACAGTCTGGGGGGTTTGCCCGACTCTTTCCCCATTGATTTCCAAGACAGCCCCTGTCGGATCGCTTTTAATCAGCAGTACGCCATTGGCCGACGTTTCTCCATCGTCGGCTTCCTTTTTCCCGGAAGAAGATGTGTCCGCCCCGGTTGCAGGTGTCGTGGCGATGTTTTTCATAGATGGG
>CAYQOU010000102.1:0-9166 GCA_964419255.1 uncultured Fibrobacterota bacterium
GTACTCATAATGAATATGACAGGCAGAAAAAGATAGCACCGCTTAATCAGATGGATTCGCCGATAATATTTGCTGATCTAAGCAGGTTTTTTAATCCAGATCATATTCATACATAACCTGTCGCCCGATAAAAGGTGATGGGTTTCCGGCAAATTTCCTCTAATTTGTGATATATCACCTGCTTGATCCTTTTTTGGCCAATTGCCACCAGGGGGGATATGGTTTTGAACCATGTCATCAGATTCGATTGCCCAAGCATCAACGGTTTGAATCCTTTTATATTGAAGAGAGGTTTCATATCAACTTCAATAAGGACTCGTAATCAGTATGACTCTCCGGCGTTTTCCCCGCACAAGCCTCCTGCTCATACTCTTAGCTGCTGTTCTTCTTGCATCTACAACCAAACCGGTGGAAGCAGGCAACAGTCGTGAAAGGATCACCATCGAAGAGATCGAGGGGCGCGGTGTATACGATATCATGGAGCTTTACATCGATCATATGTGCATAAAAGAGGTGCCTTTCTTCCTGGCACTCCACCGCTGTTATGCTCCCGATCCGCGGCTGGCTCAGGGCAAGCGGCTTTTCATGGATAAGCTCACCATTCTACAGCTCCGGGACCGGGCAGCACAAAGAGACGAGATGCGAGAACTGTTATACGGTGATTTGGGTCGACTGGATAGCCTGATACTGTACAAAGAGCCGAAGAACCGACGCAATCGCGCCCTGTGCAACTTCATCGCTTATGTGGACGCCGGGGCATACGCAATCCCTAAAACCGGTGCGGATGTGGTCACGCCGGAAAAGGTGTTCGGGTCGATTCATTACAACCACAAGTCAGGCAAAATGGTTGTGTATGTACATTGCGCAGGTATTCGGCTGAAACTGCCACTGTATGCAAAGGCTCTCAGTCTGGGGCTGCTGGATGATCTGGATGTCGGTTATGCAGAGCTTGAGCAGGAAAAGGATCGAAGCTGGACGGCACGACTTCTTTACCGCAACGCCCCAGGATCTCCACGCCGAGGGTGGAAATTCAACGTGACTCAATGCAAGAGAATCCGGCCATATTCTGATTGATACTGGTCCATCGTTGAGGGTAAGTGATTGGAATACAGCATCAGATTAAACGACATCGCACCATGAACCATTTGCCCTTCAGACCGGGTCTGATGGATATCGCCCATGAACTCACCGGTGACACAAGGACAGCCTGAATATCATCAGGTTCAATTCTCTAAACTTCTTAAGGAATTAAAAACCAGGCTTGGACAATTTCGGAAAACCTCAACACTGTAATCAGGCATTCTCCCCTTCCGGAAAAGACACGACAACCCCTCTGCCGATATGCGGCCAGCCCGTATCAAGCCATGCCCCCTGCGGGCCAAGGATTATCCGCGACCGTTCCACTTCGGGGTTGTTGTCGAAGTATGCGGGTATCGATTTTTCTTTGCGAACACCGTTTATTGAAACGAAAAGCATGGCGGGTTCCGTGACAGTGTCAGGTTGCGCACAGGGAATTGTACGAATCACTTCCCCCCGTGAGCCACTCACCGCCGGCAGGCCGTCAGGATTCCATTGTCCAAAGCTGTAGTAGGTTTTTCCGGATTTCCGTTCTCGCTGATAGGCATGCAGCTCATCGGAATCGAAACTCAGAAGCAGGTATTCCACCAGCTGTTTAAACCCTGCCGTATGGATCAGATTGCGCACATAGCGGCAGGAAAGACCGAGAGCTGATGCGCTCTCCCGCACAGGATCCTGCATCCTGTAACCATATTTGCCACGTATGTAGTTGATTGCCACCAGGTGATTGATATAGCCCCGATGTGCCTTGGGCAGCCTGATTTTCCGGGGATAATGCCTGTCAAGCGGCTCCATCGTACCATCCACCACAATCAGAATGCGATCCTTATGTTGCGTGCCATAGTTTCCGGCAGTACTAAACAAGTGCGGCTTAACCGGATACAGTGAGCCATGACGCAAGGCAAATTCGCTGATGTTTACATCATCACAGAAACGCGAAGATAAGCCGGCAAGAGAAACCTGCACACCCATATCTTGCAATTCCGAAAGTATGGGGCTGAGACAAAACAATCCATAGGTAATGTTTGGAATGACCCGAATTTCCACACCCGGAGATACCTGAGTCTGTACATTCTTTACAAAAGCCACAAACCGCCGGCCCTCTTCGATTTGACGCGCGTACATATCCGTGACTCGCGGCCCCATAATCGTCTGCATGTCCGGATGCCTGGGAAGAGACGGCCATTGTTTTTTCGACTCCAGACTACTGGTCAGGGACTCTATCGCCTCCAGATATTTGAGCCATACCGATGTTATCGAGGGACGTTCGATCGATTCCTTACCGTAACGATAGATGTACGCAAAGGTCGAAAATATTATATGACGATCCAATGTATCGTCGGGATTAAAAGTTTGTTTTCCCAGTGATACCTGAGACCGCCGACTCATCAATTTTTCATTGACCTTTTCTGAAAGCCTTGACCTTTCCTGAGCCGGTATATGCTTTTCACCGCATAGGCTCTCCAGAATAGAATCGGTTAAATATATACCGTGCTTTGTACACTCCAGAAACACCTCAAAAGTCAAACGAATCTCTTTTTCTTGCGCAGCATCTATAAACTTCTCGGGTGAAAACGTCAGCTTCTCACCTCTGTCAATCTTTTCTACCAGCTCAGACATCTCCTCCGACAAAGTAAACGGTGCGGGCCTGACAAACCATTCTTTTAACAGAAATGTTTCCCGGGTCAGCACAATAGTATTTTCTATACCATCTATCAATTTCGAAGAATTGATGTTCTCGATATCCGATGTGATTTCCCTAAGTACACCATCGTAATCTGAAAACCGCTGCTTGTTATTGACAACACCATCATTATATGATTCGGCTTTGAGCTGCGCATATCTCAGAAGCTCATCCAGCCATAAAAGAAGAGAAGTGTTTTCACCCCGGGTAAAAAATCGGTGAACGGTCTGTTTGTCTGTCTTTTTATTTTGCAGCATTCGTTTGAATTCACAGACAAGCAGATACGCCTTGTATATATCCTCCCGCGCTCTTTCCAGATGGTAGAGCGGGCTCATTTCGGGCAGAGCAATCAGCACAGAAGGGGATTCGGTTATTCTGAAGTGAAACATTTGCACGATACGTATGTATAATATAGGCGCCAAACCACGTGCTGCAGGTAAGATTTCCATCATCTGCGGGATATCTGCTACACGGCCGATTGTCGCATGCGTGCGCATTTGCATGTGAAGATCCATTTTCCCAAGCCCAGCCATAAGAAAACCACACGCCTCTGCACATCCAAAATCCTCTACAAACCGCAAAATAAGAATGTATGTTCGCTCATCGGCATTTTCCGCGATCGTGGACAATTTCCCAATCGTCCAATCATCACAGATACCAATCAGTCGGAGCAGGTGGATACGATACCCCGGATCAAGCGTATCGATCAGCTCCGGTCTTGATTTCAGCAACCAGGCAGTGTCCGATTTATCCATTGTTGCACAGGTTTCAAGAAGCATACGACGCAGATCGATACGCCTGGTTCGCAACAGTATAGTATGAAGAAACGGTAGGATCGCGCTACCGCTGGAGACGATCACCGCATGAAGAGGCGTTTGGAGATCCATTGGTATACGCCCCTCAAATTCACCCATTATTTTCTCAAGCATAGTTTTGACCGTATCCGGCTCGATTATTCGACGGCAAAAAAGCGAGCGCAGTACAGATACCCATAATCTTAGCCGGTCTCGTTGCGAAAGAGTCACTTTTTCTACGATATCGATCAAAATATCTTCCACCCATTGATATGGGAGCCAACTAATAAAGGACACGATTCGGCCAAGTCGCGTGATGTTTTCATTATCGGTTGATTCATCGGGTGCTCCACATTCAAACGCACCGTATGATTCGCGGAGCAGTTCATACAAGCGACACATCAGATGCCACTGGGAAGCACGCGCCACGATCACACGGGCGACGACCCTGGGCATGTCGGGATCCACATTCCATATCCCTTCCAGCCAGTATCGTTGAAGCAGGGCGAACCAGTCCAGCGGAGCGGTTCCGAATACCTGGCGAAGCATACCGTATCGGTGGCGGAGAAGAAAAATGGGTATATCCTGAAGCAACGCTGTCAAAAAAAGCCGATGCTTTGCCGGCGCCTGGTCTATAATCGACCCGATACGCAGATCTATCGGATGGTTATTTTCAATACTCTCCACGATACTTCCGGTAAATGATTCGATTCGAGCGATCAACTCTGACGATAGATTGGCTCGGGCAAAGGCTTTCAGGTTCTCAAGCGGATTTTCGTGATCGTCGAAAGTAATGAGGCTCAGACCGGGGAATCGTTTTTTCGCAGTTGGATTGAAATAATACAATTGATTCATAAGCTGACTTACACCGTCTTCTGAAGGAAGAATAAACCTTCATATGTGCATATATTATGCCAGTCCGCATGGATTCTATTGATCTGCTTTGGAGGAATCAAACCGGGGGCAGGAGGCCTGAGTCGCTGAACATATAGGTCATTATCACGATCGTCTTATTTTTCCATATATGTGATATATCATTAGTAACTGCCCGTTTCAACCACACCACTGGATTCATTTTCGCATCCGAAACGATTTAAGTAGCCTTTAAGTAAGTTTTTTTCCAATTAACTGATTATTTTTGTAATAGCCCGGGACAACGTCTTCCCGCTAACTGATGATACTTACGACTATGAATATATACGACTATACCGATTACCGTAAATTTCTCTACGACTACTACATGGAGCAGAAGTCGAGACACCGTTATTTCACGGTACGGTATATCGCCAAAAAGGTGGGATTTCGATCTGCAAGTTTCTTCAGTCAGCTTGTTAATGACAAAAGCAACATCTCTTTGGAGCTAGCCCGCAAATTCAGCTCCTTTATGGGTCTGACAAAGAACCAGTCCGACTACTTTGAAGCTCTCATATGCTACAATCAGGCAAGGCTACATAGTGAAAAACGGATGTTTTTTGAGAAGCTGACCACGTTTAAAAATTCAAGAATAAAATGCATAGATGCAAAATACTTCGAGTTTTATGATAAATGGTACTACTCTGCTATCCGGGAACTCCTGTATTTCTATGAATTCAAAGATGATTATAAGAAACTTGCCAGACTCCTCATCCCTTCCATAACCGTTCTTGAGGCACAACGGGCAATAGCCAGGCTCGAAAAGTGGGGATTGATCAAAAAAGATTGCCGTGGTTACTTCAGCCGTTCGGACAAAGAAAACATCACCACCGGCTCGGATGCTCAATCCTTTCATATAAATAACTACCAGCAGGCTATTCTAAAGCTTGCCGCAGACGCTCTGGATATGATTCCACGAAATCACCGGCAGTTTTCTACTTTGACCATGTCCCTATCTCCTCAGGGATTTCAGATGTTTAAGGACGAACTGCAACAATTCAGAAGACGTTTGCTTGATATCGCTCAGAAAGATTCATCCGAGAATAGGGTGTATCAGTTGAATTTCCAGCTGTTCCCATTGACAAAGCAGGTCACAAAGGATGAAAACAATGAAGATTAGCGCGACTTTAACATTACTGGTCCTGGCGGCGATCGGTTGCGGCACACAACAATCGGCACAGGGCCCAGGCTCCGAAACCATAGCCTACGCCGGACGAGCCGTATATTCCTCCGGTGATCCCGTATCAGGTGCAATCGTTACCGCACGAAAAGAAAGCTACCTTTCGACTCTACCCGACACTGTGGGTGCGCTACCATCAGCAAATACCGAAAATCAAACGACTACCGACGACGATGGTTATTATACACTGACCCTGCAGGATACCGGTATTTTCCTGGTCGAGATAAATGATTTTCAAAATCATGCTACTCTTTTTACCTGCACGACCACAGCTTCGCAAAAAAGCCCGCGGGAAAACCAGCTTTCTCCCACGGGTACTATCACCGGTGGTGTTCTTGCTCATAACAGTGACTCTCCACTGTATGTACGCGTATACGGTCTGGAGCGTATTGTGGATGTGGACCTTTCGCAGGGGACTTTTTCGATCCCCAACATGCCCGAGGGCATATTCGATTTGAATATCAGCCCCGCATCTGGAGAATCGGATATTCAGTCGCACCTGATACCTGACCAACTTGTAGCTCCGGAAGAGATAACCTATACAGGAATGATTGACATGGAATCCGGTACCAGGATGGACAATACGCAAAAAATTGTACTCAATACCAGTTCAAATGGTGCTCACATATCGGAAAATGTTTACAACTTTCCCGTTCTTGTACGACTTGATGAAACCAACTTCGATTTCAGCCGGGCGGCATCCGATGGGAGCGACATTCTTTTTACCGATGCAAACAGAGCCTTTCTTCCTCATCAAATCGAACGTTTCGATGCAGATTTACAAAGGGCGGAACTGTGGGTGCTGGTAGATACTGTCTATGCAGAAGACAGTACCCAAACCATATACATGCATTGGGGAACACACAATGGAAATGCCTTTGTTTCCAAAGAAGTCTTCGACACGACTAACGGATTTCAGTGTGTGTTCCATTTTTCACAATCATCTTTTGATACGCTCTATGATGCCACTGCCAACGACTATTTCGGATTATTCGGAGGTGATACATTCTCGGGGGATTGTGAGGGTGCAATCGGCAGGGGATTTGAATTCGACGGAACGTCCGACTTCTTTACTCTCCCCAACACCGCCGAGGGTATGTTCAACTTCGCCGATGATGCCTCCTACACATTATCTGCATGGGTTTACGTCGATAGCCTTACCGATTCCAATCAATACATCATAACAAAAGGCGAATATCAATACGGACTTCGGGTGCAGGATACGCTTAACTGGGAAATGTACCATTTCCGTAATACTTCGGAATTTAACGCTGTCAGAGCAACGGTCAATGAAAAGGCATGGGCGCTGTTAACTGGTGTTTATAATAAGGGGCATATATCTTTATATGTAAACAATATACTCGTAAGAGACCAATTCACAATTGATCAATCGATTCCCAATGAAATAATGCACAATGTTTTTCTGGGCAAAAAAGCACATGGTGACTCTCAGCTTCTGGATGGCAAGATGGATGAGGTCAGGATCTGTGATGTGGCCAGAAGCGATTCATGGATAAAGCTCTCTTACATGAATCAAAAACCCGTGGATATACTGTTACAGTTCCAATAAAACGCCATCCGGTCATGAGGTAGCGAATGCGTTTTGTGCTGTTCTACAATTTGTGTCAGAAATAATTACTTACTTGTGATGCTGGCCGGTCAGATTTTTCTCTGAAATCGGTCTTTCTCTGCCCCGTCTCGCTGCAGCTGAACGGGACTGGAGGAGGGAAAACAGGCAATTTTCCGTTTTTCTGTTTTGACCTTATTTCCTTGTTCCTTGATTTCGATTCCTCAGATCTGCCGGATTTACTGATAGTATGAATAGATGTTCATCAATAGATCAAAATACTCTTAAATGGATAGGTGGACTCGTCGGCCATTTTACCGAAGACATGGTAAAGACCCTCCAGCGTAACGTCGAATTTTATGTGCAGCCTGATTTTGCCATTTTTATTCCCGTCGCAGGATATTGTGACTATGCTGTGTTGCCGAATCATTCACATCCGTCATTTTCCTTTATTTATCATAGCAGTACTGCACCGGATATTATCTTCGAAGATAAGCCTCTTTGCGCCAAACAGAAACAAAATTTTTGCTATATAGCTCCGGGTATTCCTCACCAGGAAATTCAGAAGGAGGGATTCTGCTCCTATTGTGCAATCATGATTTCGCCTTCACTGATTGAAAAAACGGTATCGAATCATTACATGCACAACCCGTGGAAGATGAAAGTGGGCTTTTCTCAGGCCGGCCATGAGATTATGCACATGCTTAACCTCTATATGGCCGAATTTTCAGCCAATATGTCGGGACGCTCCTTACTCCTGGACGCTTACAAAACAGCAATCATTCACTTGTGCATTCGGAGTTCATTCGGTATCGGCGATTCCAACTTCCGCACCGGATCGACTATCGAGTTTAACAACCTTGTTTCTCATCTGACCGAGAACCTTGAACACAAAATAACGGTCAAAGATATGGCAAGGTTTGTATCCATGTCTCCGTCACATTTTACCCGCAAATTCAGACAGTATGCGTCGGCTTCACCCATGGAGTATCTCAATGACCTTCGCATAGAAAAGGCCAGACGCCTGATAAAAAACTCCACCCTCAATCTAACCGAAATCGCCCTGCAGTGCGGGTTTTCCAGTGCTTCTTATTTCTCGACGCGGTTTACCGAGAAGGTCTGCCTTTCGCCGCTGCAATATCGGAAAAAATTCTATCCATAAAAGACGGGGCGGACACACTGGTCCGCCCCGAAACGAAAACGAATCACACATTCCTGACTCACAGACGCCTAATCAAAGGCGTTGTCAGTCTTCCAGACCTCCCAAACTTTTCCAACCAGATCCGGTCCCGGCTTCAGCGTCATTTTTCCCGGTTTCCATCCCGACGGAGTAGCCTCTGCCCCTTTTGTTTTGCGCACCAGCTGAAACGCCTGAATCTGACGAATTGTCTCCTCAACATTTCTTCCCACAGGAGGGGTTAGTACCTCGTACCCCTGAACGACACCATCCGGATCGATGATGAACCGTCCACGGGTCTCCACTCCGGCATCCTCGTCATAAATACCATATACAGAGCCGACCTTGCCACCACCATCCGAAAGCATCGGATATGGCACGCCACCTTCAACCATCTTCGATAACTCCGTATCATTCCACATCTTGTGAACAAACATACTGTCCACGCTCATCGAAAGAACCTCTACACCCAGTTTCTTGAACTCAGGATACTTCTCTGCGACCGCAGAGATTTCTGTCGCTCAGACAAACGTAAAATCACCGGGATAGCAGCAAAGTACCACCCACTTTCCCAGATAATCTGAGAGTGTAACACTGGTGAATTTACCCTGATGATAAGCTGGAGCGGTAAAGTCGGGTGCCTTTTTTCCAACCATTATCATAGACTTCTTCTCCTCCTGGTAAGTGTTTTTTGTTTTCTCTTTTGATTTCGGTTTCTCACCGACCGGTCCTCCCGTCGGGCGAGCACAACCGGGCTTTTGCTCTTCAGCCATAC
>CAYQOU010000103.1:0-9161 GCA_964419255.1 uncultured Fibrobacterota bacterium
GTATTGCGTCTGCTGCTCGTATTGCGTCTGCTGCTCGTATTGCGTCTGCTGCTCGAAGGACTGTTCGCCCATTGGCGCTTCATACTCGACAGCTGGATAAAATTCCGAGCGCACGTTTCGAACAACCTCAATCTCATCGGAGGAATCACCGCGATGAACAAACCGGTGATCCATCTCTTGCATATCGGATGGCTGATCGGTATCTGAGGATCGGGGCAGATTCATGGAGTTTCGTTCCTTGCGGATGATATCAAACTCTCTGCCTTTTTTCTCTATTTCGCTTTCCAGGGAAGAGATGAGAGAGTTGAGAGAGCAAAGAGATATCCAGTTTTGAATCCCCAGAATGATGGAGACCAATACGATGGTGGCCAAGAAACCATAAATGATATATATGGGCGCCATTACTTTAATGCCCCCTTGAACCAGAGAGTATACAGGGAAAATGTTGTATGGAAATCGCTTGCAGGGACATCAACTGATAGAATATCAACACGGATGGATCACATGCCATTGAAAACCAACACATACTTGCCATATGAAAAATATATCGCCCGAACGAAGAGTCCAAAGGGTTAATGTTTAATGCTCCCGGTAAGTAAAAATGTCTGCATTCGGGCAAATTAGGGTGTTTTAAGGGTAATGTTCCCTGTGTGAAAAACCGCTACTCCGAAATACCTCTCTTATTCTAATATATTGAAATTGTTGGGTAAAGGTAATTTGTGAATATTTTGGCATATTCCTCGCATATCAGCCATCTGTTATGAAGCATACATTTTCCGTACTGATTGTCGAAGAGTCTTCCGA
The DNA here is from genome assembly GCA_964419255.1 of uncultured Fibrobacterota bacterium. Classification (GTDB taxonomy): domain Bacteria; phylum Fibrobacterota; class Chitinivibrionia; order Chitinivibrionales; family CAYFVL01; genus CAZPHU01. Next base: position 805 of record CAYQOU010000103.1, read on the forward strand.
AGTGGGTTCTTCCTTCAAAAGGTCTTTGAGCCGTCTTGGATGTCAGGTTCACATGGTTGCCTACGGTAAAGATGCCATACATCAGTGCGAGGGATCAACGTATGATATTGCCCTTATTTCTTTGAGTATCAGAGATATAGGAGCGCGGACAGCTATAAGGGGAATACGAATGGTTTGTCCCCACACAAAACTCTTTATTGTCACCAGCTGGTACGGTAGTCTTAATGATAACATCCTGTGTCTCGATGGCGTAGATGGAGTGCTTCATAAGCCGGCGCGCTTTTCGGAGATCCGACGGATTCTGTTTGATCATTTAGGATGATTCGTCTCGTATGTCTGCAAAAAGCACACTTTTTTCTAAACAATAAATTGCATTCTGACTACTAATCTTCATATGACAGGTATCTTAACTTTAATTCCTGTTGATTTCTTTCTTTTTTTTGAGTATATTTACTAATGACTGAAATACCAATAACACTGGATTATCTATATGAGTCATAAAAATCTTTTCCTGAGTCTTCTTCTGGGCTTATCATTGACTTTGAATGCAGCCGATTCGGAAAAGAAGCCTGCGGTTGAAGAAACCAAAACAAAAAAAGATTCTGTCCAGACCTATACATCCGATTCCAGGCCGTCTATGAAAAAAACATCACGAATCGACACCGATAAGACCAACTGGACCAAAATAAAAGATCTATTCATGTAGTTAAACGTTCAAAAATGAATCATACAAGGCGGATCATCGATCCGCCTTTTTTTATTGGTGCGCCCCCCGCAGGGCACATCAGTTTAGCGGTGCAAGACGATTGTCTCCTGATACACTGTATGGCCGATCGGGCGAGCTGTTAGCTTGTATTCGTACAAAAAGAGGGGGCGGTTCTTCTCAAAAGAGAGATAAATTTAGCACTTTAACCGGCGTATTCACAGTCGAATGTAATAATTAGCTTCTTTGCAGTATTGTTTTGATGGTAGTTTGGGATGATGCATCATAGAGATAAAACATGTATTCAGGGGCTTCGGGTTGCCAGAGTGTATCGGGGCTCCGATGCGTTTTGCGCCGGTATAAGGGCGGGGGATCGGATACTTTATGTAAATGGCGAATCCGTTGCCGATGAGCTGGATTTTTCTTTCTTGTCCGCCGTTGAGCATCTTAGGCTGACGGTGCATCGTAATGGGGCCGCCAAAAATATTAAGGTGTGCAGGACGCCGGGAAGCCTTCTGGGCATTGATCTGGTGCAAACACCGGTTGCCAGATGCACCAATCGATGCATCTTCTGTTTCATCGATCAGCTTCCCCCCGGACTCCGCAAACGGCTCTACATAAAAGATGAGGACTACCGACACTCTTTTCTCAACGGCAGTTATATCACCCTGACCTCGATGAAAGATTCCCAACTGGAGCGCATCGCTCTGAGAGGAATATCTCCGCTATATATCTCGGTTCATGCGACCGATCCCGATGTGCGCCGTCGTATGCTTCGCAATCTTTTCGCCGGGAAAATTCTTCAACAGCTTGCTTTCCTGATCGAATGTGATATCACTGTGCACACTCAAATAGTGGTATGCCCCGGCCTCAATGATGAAGAAGTCCTGGAAAACACCATCACCGACCTTCTTTCTTTCAATGAACGGATGCAGTCGGTGGCGGTTGTTCCCGTTGGCCTTACTCGATTCAGAAACAAGGAGTTGAGACCTGTAGGGAAGCGCGAGGCCCTCGATATCCTTTCCGTTGTCGAGCCGCTTAGCCACAAGGATAAAGAAAAAGTCGGCTTTCGGCGCCTCTTTGCCGCGGATGAGCTGTTTGTTAAGGCAGGCAAAGGCATTCCTGCATCCGCCTACTATGAAGATTACCCGCAGATAGAAAACGGCGTGGGGTTGCTCCGCTCCCTGATGGAGGAATGGGAACAGCTACGATCGGGAGTAAAGGTGTCTTCTGAAAGAAAACCAGGTTCGATTTCGGGGTCTTTTCTGATACTAACCTCATGCAGTGCAGTTTCTTTCATTGATGGTATGGTCCAAAAAATCGGAGAACTACTGCCGCGCAGTACTTTTTCAGTGTGTTCGGTTACCAACGATTTTTTTGGAGATTCTGTAACGGTTGCGGGATTGCTGACTGCCAAAGATATGATCAAAGCCGCCCGAAAGCATGGGGCCGACGCCGATAGTATCTTTATCCCTTCCTGTTCACTAAATTATCGTGGATATACGCTGGATGGCTACTCGCTGAATCGGATGAGAAATATATTGGGCAAACCGGTGTATGCACCGGCAAGCCTGCAGGATTTGCTGGCCATATGCATGGGTAAGGACTGAGGAATATGTCTGAAATGGAGAACAATCTTATACGTCTGAACAGGTATCTTGCTCAGTGCGGTCTGGGCTCCCGTCGCGCATGCGACCGTATCATTGCTGAGGGCAAAATCCGGATTGACGGAAAGCAGGTGACCGAGTTGGGAACGAGGATAGATCCTGATGTCGTCAGTGTATCTTATTGCGGTAAAACGGTACAGGAGGTGAGGGCAAAGGAATATGTTGCCTATCATAAATCCAAAGGCAGCGTGGTTACTGCACACGACCCTCAAGGTCGGGAGACCATATATTCTGCTTTGAGAAACCGTGGTTTCAGCTGCGATCATCTGCGGTATGTGGGAAGACTCGATCGTAACAGTGAGGGACTTTTGATTCTGACCAATGATGGCCGGCTCGTGCATGCACTAACCCATCCCCGTTTTCATGTGAAGAAAGTCTATCGTGTGCGCATTGACAAACCTCTGGCCGCCCAGCATCAAACCCAGATGATTGAGGAGGGAGTCGTTTCTCAGGGACAGCAGCTTCACGCAGGAGCAATCAGAAAAATTCACCTGCAGGAATCACAGAACCAGTACTGGTATGAGATCGATTTATATGAGGGTAAAAATCGACAGATCCGTCGCATGTTTGAAACACTGGGCTATGCAATTATTCGTCTCAAAAGAGTTCAGTTCGGTGTCATAAAACTTCGTGATCTGCCTCGCGGCCAGCTGCGGCACCTTTCCGAGCGTGAGGTGAAAGGACTTATGAATCTCGGCTACCGGTAAGGAGGGGATAGTTGGAAAAAACAAAGGTAACAATCGAGAATGCAGAGGCGCAAGGGTATGTGGTTTCACTCGGGAAGATCAATCTGGTTTTCGTCAAGACCCGGTCATCTCTGCTTGCCTGTGGAGCATTTGATGTGCAGGCGCTTGATGCATTCGACTGTCCCGCGGCACGGGTAAAGTCAAAGGGTGGGGGGGTAATAGTTTCGGTTGATGAGCTTCTCTGTGGGGAGGTAGTCGAGGTTAATAACAGTGCCCGTAAACACCGCCTTCGAGAGGGTATGAGCGGCAGGGATGCTCTTAGGAAGTTTTTAGAGGCTGAGAATACCGATTGGTGTGTATAGGTTCGATAGATCAGGTGGAAAAAACAGGTTTCTTCTTCTTAGCACCTGCCTTTTTGTAATGAGGCACTTGAACTTGTGGCTTAGGGCGATCGCATGATCGAAAAAGAAACGGGTTGGCATTGGCGGATGAGTACAAAAATGTATCCGTGAATCGTCGAAAACAGACTCATTTGTATCACACAAGTTTATATCACCGTTGCATTCTTAAAACAGTCTTGCCAGCAAGGCAACCACCGCATTTTCCACTCTCAGCGGACGCCGGCCAAGACTGACGTTTTCAAAACCTATACTTCTGAGAAGATCTATTTCGTACGGAACGAAGCCACCTTCCGGCCCGACGGCCAGGGTTACCGGGGAGTCGGACGTGCTAATCGGTGAGCTTTTTTCATGCGGGTGAGCCACCAGAGCTCTGGAACCTTTTATCAATGCGGGAAGCTCGTCCTGTACAAACGGTTTGAAACGGGGACGTTTGGCGATTTCCGGAAGTATCGTATCTCGAGCCTGTTGGAGGCCCAGAATGCACTGCTGTCGGAGATTTTTCTCCGACAGCAGAGCTGACTGCCAATAGCTTTTATCCGCGCGCCAGGTGCGCATCAGGAAGATTCTTTTGACCCCTATCGACACACTTGCCTGCAGGACTTTTTTCAGGGTTTTGGGGCGTGGGAGGGCACAGAGTAACGTGACCGGAAGCGGAGGAGGGGGAGGATCCGTGAAACTAACCTCGAGCAAAACATGACTTTCATCTGCTTGCACGAGTATTGCTTCCCCTGTATTTCCGTTCAGTTTTCCGACCCGAATCCGCTCACCCGGCTTTGCCTTCAAGACGGTGCGTATGTGGAGAAAACGGTGATCTTCCAGTCGCACCAGGTTACTTTCGACGAAATCATGCGGATACACAATGACCAGATTCATAAAGTGATTAGTACCGTTTCCCTTTAATATTCTTGTTTGAAACCTGTCCTCCGTATCCTGCTGAAGCGCGACAGGAGGGGAGAAGCACGTTTTTTTGTCGTATAGTTGTCTATGTGGTCTTGTTTTTAATCTTTGATCTTCGATCTTCCGGTTCTGCCGGATATGGCCTGTTTTTCTAGGTCATGCACCTGTTAGGCCTCTCTGGCATAGTGTTTGCATTACTGAATAGGTGAGCAAGCATCGAAAGGAGACCCTGTCATGAGGAAAAAAAATATAATATACGAGAGGAAGACAGTTGGTTTGGAGGAGATACTGAGGCACGAATACATTCCCTTCTTACACGGGAGACCATCACGTGAACAGGCAATCGGCTCGGATGACGTGGTTAATTTACAAATAGCACTGAATACCGCCGAAAACCTTCTCGAGTTTATCGAGCAGGTCTGAGACGGGCGCAAAAACATGATCAGACTTCCAGTGTGTATTCGTATATTCGTGTATCCGCCTATATCCCGCCGATATCTGAGCGTGAGCGCCTCAAAAGAGTTTGAAATCGTGTCTTTCCAAGGAAAAAGGCGCTTTCACGGAGAAAGCGCCTTCTCTGAAAAACGGGGGAAATGCATCACCCCTTTACCCCGCTAAGTCTCTACTTCTTATCTTCATCAACAACCTCATAATCTGCATCAACCGCACCCGATTTTTCTTCGCGAGCCCGTTGGGAATGAGGCTGCTGACTCTCATCTCCGCTATCCTGCTCCCGGGCTCCCTCATGGGTATATGCCTGCTCCGCCATCCGGTGGGATTCCTTGCTCAAGGCCTCCATGGCCGACTTAATCTCCGCGGTATCTCCATTCCTGATAGTGTCTTTGAGTGAATCTACGGCTGACTGTACAACCGACTTCTGATCGGCGGGAATTTTGTCGCCGAGTTCCCTCAGACTCTTCTCGGTCTGATATACCAACTGGTCAGCCTGATTCCTGACCTCCACCTTCTCCCGCTCGCGTTTGTCGCTTTCCGCGCTGGCCTGAGCATCCTTTACCATTTTTTGTATCTGCTCCTCCGACAAGCCGCTTGAACTTTCGATCCGTATCTCCTGCTCCTTTCCGCTCGCCTTATCCTTGGCACTCACGGTCAAAATTCCGTTTGCATCCAGGTCGAACGTTACCTCGATTTGAGGCATACCACGTGGTGCAGGCGGAATCCCTACCAGATCGAATTTACCTAGCAGCCGGTTATGTGCCGCCATCTCGCGTTCGCCCTGGTAGACCATGATCGAAACGGCTGTCTGATTATCCTCCGCAGTGGAAAAGATCTGACTCTTCTTTGCCGGAATAGTGGTGTTTCGCTCAATCAGCTTTGTCATCACCCCGCCTAATGTCTCAATACCCAGAGACAGTGGGGTGACGTCCAGGAGAAGCACATCCTTGACCGATTGGTCGCCCGACAAAATCGCCCCCTGAATGGCCGCCCCTATCGCGACTACTTCATCCGGATTGACTCCCTTGTGAGGGGCCTTTCCGAAAAGCTTCTCTACCCTGTTTTGCACTGCGGGAATGCGTGTGGAGCCTCCCACCAGAATAATCTCGTCAATATCATCTGCCTTAAGCTGTGCATCCGAGAGTGCCTTTTGAACCGGCAAAGCGGTGCGTTCAATCAGATGGTCCACCAGGGATTCGAATTTGGATCGGGTTATGGTCATGTCCAAATGACGCGGCCCCGAGGCATCAGCGGTGATGAAGGGAAGATTAACCGTTGACTGCATCGCCGTGGACAGTTCGCATTTTGTTTTCTCTGCGGCTTCCTTTAGCCTCTGCAGAGCCATCCGATCCTGGCGCAGATCGATAGCGTTTTCTCTTTTGAACTCATCGGCTATATAGTCGATAAGCACCTGATCGAAATCATCTCCACCCAGATGGGTATCGCCATTTGTCGACTTTACTTCAAACACCCCCTCACCGATTTCTAAAATCGAGATGTCGAATGTTCCACCACCAAGATCGAATACTGCAATCTTCTCGGATTGCTTCTTTTCCAACCCGTAGGCCAGTGATGCCGCGGTCGGTTCGTTTATGATTCGTTTCACCGTGAGTCCGGCAATACGCCCGGCGTCCTTGGTGGCCTGACGCTGCGCATCGTTGAAATAGGCGGGAACCGTGATGACCGCATCGGTGACCTCATGGCCAAGGTAGTCTTCTGCTGCTTTCTTCAGGTTCTGCAGAATCATGGCTGAAATCTCCGGCGGGGTGTACTCTCTGCTTCCGGCCTTTACTTTCACCAGGTCATTGGCCGCACCTACCACCTTGTACGGGACTATTTTCTCCTCCGTTTCCACCTCACTATGGCGCCGTCCCATGAATCGCTTGATCGAAAATACGGTGTTTTCCGGGTTAGTAATAGCCTGCCTCCTGGCAATAGAGCCAACCAGTTTTTCTCCATTTTTGCTGAAAGCCACCATAGAGGGCGTGGTGCGGCCACCATCGGCGTTGGGAATAACCACCGGTTTACCGCCTTCCATCACCGACACACATGAGTTGGTGGTTCCAAGATCGATTCCTATAACTTTGCTGGACATAATCTAACCTCCTGTTGCTGTATTATCATTATTCTTTGATCGATATTTATGCATCACTAACTTTTGCAAGGGCTGTACCAACAATTGTCATTTTAAGAAAGAAGACTCCCGGTTAAAATTTATCTCTTATAGATCAGATGGTTACAGCTTTTGGCAATGTTGTTGCACGGTAATGATGCTGCCGCTGATGGCAGGGGAGTATTTGTGTTGTTACAGAAGAAAACATCCGCCGTTTCAGAGTGAAACAAAGCCGCTGTCGGAGTAAGATATGGCTCAACATCTACATCGACCTTTTTTTCAGCATAATGAGAGTCTCAGCGATCCTTCCGACGAGCATACCCATTCACATGCCCATAGCCACCAATATAAAGCCGCGGATAAAAAACGGTTGATGCTCTCGATAGTCATAACCGCTGTGGTCATGGGGGTGGAGATCATCGGGGGAATCATCTCAAACAGTATCGCCCTTATCAGTGATGCCGGACACATGTTTACCCATGTTTTTGCCTTGCTGATAAGCTATACAGCCATCAGGCTGGCAGCAATGAAACCGTGTCATCACAGAACTTTCGGACTGTTTCGGGCCGAAGTCCTTGGGGCATTTGTCAACGGGATGTTTCTGATGGCGGCAACCGGTGTCATTTTCTACGAATCTGTAAAAAGGCTTATCGCCCCTGAACATGTGGAGTCCACAGAGATGTTTGTTATTGCGATTATCGGGCTGGCGGTCAACATCCTAACGATTATAATCCTGGAGGGATCACGCAAGGAGGATCGAAACATTCGTGCTGCGTTCATGCACATGATAGCAGATGCATTATCGTCGGTTGCGGTTGTTTTGGGGGCGGTAGTAATCCATTTTACCGGCTTTTACCTGATCGATCCGCTAATCGGTATACTCATTTCCATTCTTATAGTGACCTGGGCCTGGGGGGTAATCAAGGACAGTGGGCGGGTGCTACTGGAGATGACGCCGAAAGGCACAGACACCGATACAATAACCGAAGCAGTGCTTCAGGCGGATAGTAGAATCCATGGAATCGTGGATATGCATGTGGTTGAGATCACCAACGGCATGTACGATTTTTCGGCGCATATCGTGTACGACTGCAAAACACTCCAGGAGGTAGCCTCTATTTCGGAGAAAATCCGTGAGGTTCTGGCACAACGGTTCAAAATAAATCACGCAACTATAGAACCGGTGATTGAGGGTGGAACAGTTATGTCTGCAGGTAACTGCAGACCCACCTCAGACGAATAAAAACATTCGAGATCGGTAGCCTGCCGTCGGGAAGGCTACTCAATCTCGAATGAACTCAGGAAATTGTTCCGGCCGATTATCGCCGGTATCCTCACTCCCATTCGTCTTCCTCTTCTTCCCACTCTTCATCTTCCTCCCAGTTTTCTTCATCCTCGTCCTCGTCGTCATCTTCCTCGTCATCTTCCTCGTCATCT
>CAYQOU010000104.1:0-8788 GCA_964419255.1 uncultured Fibrobacterota bacterium
AGGGTACTCCTTTAATTGAAATGGTAGCCAGAGGAGTGCAGCGGCTCTGGAGGTCGTTTTTGCTGTCCAGAGGAATAAGAGAATCGAGTTTTTCGATGATCTGCTCGAACCGTTCATGGGAGAGAGTGGCTCTTATGCCTTTAAGGCGGCGATAATCGAGACCATATCATCCACCGAGAACACCTGACGGTCGATGCGGTAGTTTTCCATCAGGCAGTACCCCCCGCCTCCTCCCTGATAGGATACCACCGGGATTCCTGCCGCATTCAGCGCCTCGATGTCCCGGTATACGGTCCGCACCGATATGTCGAAGCGGTCGGCTATCTGCTGCGCGGTGACACTGCGGCGGCTCAGAAGCATGATAACGATTGCCAGTAATCGATCGATGCGCATGTGTTTTTTTGTTCTCCTCACTTCTTACTTCTTACTTCTTACTTCTGACCTATCAATGCATCCATCGTCCTGTTCCACTGCTCATCGATCGTGCAGCGCTCGGGGTGGGCCTCAAACCATTGTATTGTCTGTCTGATCCCTTTGGCAAAAGAGACCGTTGCCTGAAATCCGGGGACAAACCGTTTGATTTTACTGTTGTCGAACACGCAGCTGACCGCCTTGTCTCCCAGAAGCGTTCCTTGCATGTCGGGAAGTTTGGATACGATATAGTCGGACGTCATATGGATCGTATCGGGGGTTACCCCGGCGGCAGCTCCGATGGTCTCATAGATCTGGTCCCAGGTCAGAACCTCATCGGAGGTGATATGAAAGGCGTGGCCGATTGTCTGAGTGTTTCCCAGAAGGCCGATAAGCCCTTTGGCAAAGTCGCTGTTATGGGTCATGGTCCACAGGGCGCTTCCGTCGCCGTGTACGATTATTTTCCTGCCTTTTCTCATTCTGTCTACCAGCGACCAGGGGTGGTGCCAGCTGTTGAGTGCGGCGGGGATCATCGTGTCCCCATACGTAAATGATGGGCGCACGATTGTTGCGGGAAAACCCGACCGCCGGTATTCGTCCATCAAAAGCTGCTCGCAGGCGATCTTGTCCCGGGAGTACTGCCAGTGCGGATTGGCAAGCGGGGTGGATTCATCCACCAGATAGTGGCCCAGCGGCTTCTGGTAGGCGGAGGCCGAGCTGATGAAGATGTATTGATCTGTGCGGTCTTTGAATATGTCAATGTCAAGCCTGATATGCTCGGGCGTAAAGCCGATCCAGTCGACCACCGCATCGAATGAGTGCCCCTTCAGGGCCCGGTGGAGCTGGTCGGGTTTTCGGATATCCGCGGGTATCGATTGTGCCCCATCGGGTATAAAGGATGGGTTATTGCCCCGGTTGAGAAGATACAGATCGATTCCCCGGGTGACCGCAAGTCTCGATGCGGCCTGACTGATAAGGCCTGTTCCGCCGATAAATAACACTTTCATGTGATCATATCCTCCCGGTTTTGATTATCCTGTGCTTGAGAAGGGAAAAAATAGCTCATAGAAGATCTGATTACAAACGGTTCCATGGGTAAGCCCGGTCAGCGATTCATAAAAAGCCATGCGCACAGGGCCAGAGGGGGAGTGTAATTATCGAAAAAGACCACAAAATGGTCCGGTAATTGTTACATCAAAACAGCACACTTTTGGATTGCTTCAAAATCACACCCGATACATTTCAGAGGAGGATCGTATGGGATATGAGCCGGTCAAGAATACTGATCATCGAGAGGAACGCAGAATCTCCTGGGGGGCAATATTTGCGGGGGTTTTTGTCGCACTGGGGGTTCAGATACTGTTGGGTTTTCTGGGGGCGGCCATAGGTCTTGCCGCTGTGGATCCGACGAATCCGGGAACCTTTACGATCGCTGCGGCGATCTGGCTTATCATTTCCGGAATCGTTTCTCTTTTTGCGGGTGGATGGGTCGCAGGACGGCTTTCGGGAGAGCCTGTGGGCCTGGATCGGGCGATACACGGGGTGGTTTTGTGGGGGCTGGCGACACTGGTGTCGCTTTTTCTTATCACAAGCACCGCCATGGCGATTATCGGCGGGGCATTCGGGTTGGTGGAGTCGACGGTGACCACTACCGGAGAGGCGGCAGCGCAACTGGTGCCTCAGGTAGGGCAGATCGTACAGCAGCAGTTCGGGGGGCCCGGCTCACCGATCTCCGAGATCCGCGATCAGGCGGAGCAGCTTCTCCAGCAGGCCGCCGACACACTGGAATCTCCCCAGCAACGACAGCAGATACAAAAAGACCTTCAGACAATATACTCAGCCCTGTCGCAGCTTGCCACGGAAGGAGAAATCCCCGATCAGAGCCGGCAGCAGATTCAGCAGATTCTGGTTCAGCGAACCGATATGTCCCCGCAGGAGGCCCAGTCCACCTTATCCGACTGGATAAAGCAGGCAGAGCAGGCCCGCGAGCAGCTCATGGCCCAGCTCGACAGTGTCGCGCAGGCGACCGAAGAAGCCGCGGATACTGCCGCACAGGCTTCCGGCTGGATCTTCTTTATTCTGCTTCTGAGCCTGGCGGCCGCAATCGCCGGTGGGGTGGTCGCATCGCCGCTGAAAAAACATTAGCCCCGAAGTGAGCAACGGCTATGTAAAGATTCAGGGCCGTGGAGAGGAGTGCAGAGGAGCAGAGCAGTCAGTTTGGCTGTTCTGCTCTTTGTTGCCACCCGTAAACACCGCGTGTGGATCATCCTTGTGTTAGCGGCCTGCGCTCCGAGTCATCGATCTTTTGCCGGCGTTTCAATCCTTCTCGTACCGGTTCTTCTCGTACTCGCCGGCTCTTTCCGGATTACGCACAATAATAGCTCATTGCGCCTGATGAATAATAAATCTGTCATGATGTATACTGTCATGGATGTATATATATCAGAGAAAACAACAAACAGCGGCTCTGTGCAGAGGCCGCGGTTTGTGTTTCCCATCAGGGCAAAAGCCAGGTTTGTGGTAACCATGCAGAAACAATCTACCAGCAGACTATCGTTTAGAGATCCGATTCCCGGATTCGCGACGCTGAATGCCGCGGTGATCGATGCCTCTTCGATCATTTACATGCACAAGGCCGGTTTCCTGCATCGTGCCGCAGGCGCTGTTACGCTGCACTCGCCTCGCAGCGTGATCGATGAGACCGGGCTTACCGATTGTGCGATCCAGGCGCATCCTGCAGACATCCACCTTGTCCCCGATCGGCAGCTGATTGCCCTGGCGCATACACTTACCCTGCCCGTCATATCGGAGGATAAGGGAGTGCTGATGGTTGCAGCCGGGCGCGGTTTTGCTTTTTACAATGCGTTGATGATTCTGAATATGCTGCTTTACAGAAAAGCGGTGGACGAAAAGGCTTTCTACGAGCTCAGAAACAGACTGCTTTCATGTGCCCGATACGGTGAGGCGGTTGTGGCGTATGGAGAGACCGTTACTCAGAAAATCCTTTTACATAAACATTAACGTTCAACCAGGCTTTGCTCCGGATGCAGGGGGGGGAGAAACAATCCAAACTGTTATTGACTCTTCATACTCCCCGGGCCTTGTCGGCGACGCTTCGCCCGGTGTATCTTTTAATATCGTAAGATGTACATAGATCACAGGAGAAAACCATATGCAGAGGCTGCGCGGGCTTAATTTCGGCGGGTGGTTCAGTCAGATAGATGCCATAAAGGAGAAGGATCCTCAGACATTTCCCGGCATAGACAAACATATGGAGAGCTTTCTTGGGGATGAGGATTTTGCACAGGTTGCCGCCTGGGGATTCAATCATGTGCGCCTTCCGATCGATCACTATCTTTTTTTTACCGATGATGACAAACCGATAGAGCACCGACTGTCGCTTCTGGACAGAGCCGTAGAGTATGCCTCTGCAAACGGCCTGCGTCTTATCCTCGATCTTCACGAATGCCCCGGGCACGATTTCTCCGAGACATCACAGGTGCCGGTACAGCTGCTTTTTGCCGACAAGAGGTATCTGCAGAAGACGGAAAAGATCTGGGCGACACTGGCTTCGCGGTATGCGCACCATGACCACCTGCTGTTTGAGGTGCTCAACGAACCGGTTGCCCCTACGCCGCAGATCTGGAACGATATCAAGGATGCACTCTGTAAACAGATCAGGCGCTGCGCGCCGCAAACTCCGATTATCACCGGCTCGAACATGTGGAACTGGCCCTCACAGTTTGCATCGTTGACGCCGGTGGAGGTGGACAATGTGATATACACATTCCATTTCTATGAGCCGCTTCTTTTCACGCATCAACACGCCCCCTGGATCAGCGAGCCGGAGATAAATGCCACCCGGGATTATCCCTCCGATTATGGCCCGGGCTTTGTGCGCAAGTACGATCTTGTCATGTCCGACGGACGCTGGGACCGCAGTCGCATGGAGCGGGAGCTTATGCCGGTGGTTGCGTTTGGGGAAAAGTACGGGGTGGATATCATCTGCGACGAGTTTGGCGTCTACGCCCCCGTGCCGCTTGCCGCGCAGCTTCGGTGGCTGGATGATCTTTTGTCGCTTCTGCAGCAGCGCGACATCGGTTTTTCCTACTGGAACTACAAGAACCTGGACTTCGGTATCATCTCCCGCGGCGAAAAGCTTCACGAGAAGCTGAGTCAGTATGACAACCCGCAGCGGATCAACCATGACGTATTGAGGGTACTTCAAAACAGGTGAATGCGCTCTACTCCCGTTAGATGTAAAAAGTATGCCACGTGTAAGAAAATAACACGCAAAGCGATGGAAATGTTCCCGAAGGTGCAAAAGTGCAATCCTTTAAATTCTCACTCTTGCACACTGCCACCGGCCGCAAAAAAAATGAAATCTTCCTGCTACCCATAACAAGCTGATATATGGTGATCTAACCTGACCATCCGACAGCATGACGGATTTTTTCCTCCAAAAAATGAGCTTTTAGCCCTCAAAATGTCACGAATAGAGAAGACAACCTCTGTTTGTAATCTAAATGTAATCTAAATCAATGAGAAAAGGAGTATGCATTTGAAGCGTTTAAGAAGGTGTTTGGTACTGATTGCGGGGGCTTCACTTCTCACATCACTTTCGGCTGCTATACATGTAAACGAGGTCGGCTACGAACCTGGGGGCGCAAAGACCGCCATCATTCAGGACACCACCGGCACAGGCACGTTCTCATCGACTTTTTCTGTTCAGGACACTCAGGGCGAAGAGGTTTTCTCCGGAGAGGTCAATGAGACCGTGACTGTCGAGGGATGGGAGGGGCGTGCCTTTGCCGTATGCGATTTTTCTGCCCTTGATACCGAAGGGACCTACACCGTGGTCTGTGGCGATGAGTCGAGCGAGCCGTTTCTGATCGCCGACAATGTGCTTTTCACCCGGACGGTGGCCGATCAGGTCGGTTTTTTTCAGGGAATGCGGGCCGCGCCCGATGAACATACAGACGTTCCCAAGTTTGGTGAGGACGGCTCGAGCTACGATGTGCGCGGGGGATGGTATGATGCGACGGGGGATCGGGGAAAGTATCTCTCGCATCTGTCTTTTGCAAACTACATGAATCCTCAGCAGATACCCATGGTGATCTGGTCTCTGCTTCGCTCATACGAGCTGAACGAAACGTTTATCTCCGAGCAGGACATTCCCATGACCGAGGAGGCCGCCTACGGGGCGGATTACCTTATGCGGGTTCTTGATGATGACGGGTATTTTTATCAGATCATTTTCAATCGGTGGGGGCATGCCGAGGATGGATATCACATCTGTTCCTGGCATTTCGATCCGACCGCGCCCGAATATGCGCAGACCGGAATAAAAAACAGCAACTATCAGTGTGCGTTCAGGGAGGGTGGCGGTATTGCCATCGCGGCTCTGGCAAAAGCATATGAGATGGGAGTGTCGGGAGAGTTTACCGCGCAGCAGTACCTGGATGGTGCGCAGAGGGCTTACGAGCATCTCCTGGAGAATAATCTTCAATACTGCGACAACGGCGAAGAGAACATAATCGATGATTACTGCGCACTGATGGCGGCTGTGGAGCTTTACAAGGCGACATCGGAGTCGGGATATCTCGCCGATGCCCGGAGTCGGGCCGAGTCGCTTATCGAACGTTTCGATGACCAGGGGTTTTTCTTCTCGGATGATGCACGTAACCGGCCTTACTATCATGCCGCGGAGGAAGGGCTTCCGATCATTGCCCTCATCGAATACAGGGGTATCGATAACTCGAAGGATGCCGCTATTTTTGAGCTGCTGCAGAAATGGAAGACATGGTACCTGGAGCTTGCCGACGAGGTGAGCAATCCGTTTAACTATGCACGGATGTTCTGGGCGGAGCCGAACTCCTCGGGTCCCGGACAGATCGAGGGCGGAAATCTGGCGCTGAATAAGCCGGCTGAAGCATCCACGGTTGAGGGCTCACTTACTCCTGATATGGCGGTGGATGGGCAAACCGGAAATCAGAGCCGGTGGGGGAGTCAGTTGTATGATGATCCGGAGGACATGTCCTGTGACGAATGGATCACCGTGGATCTTGGCCAGGCCTGTGATATCGACAAGGTACTGTTGAATTGGGAGACCGCCTTTGCTCCCGGCTATACGATCGATGTTTCTGAAGACGGCTCATCCTGGACGACGGTCTTTACGGAGGAAAATGGCGACGGGGGAACCGATGAGATTGCCATTTCACCGGCGGCACGTGCACGGTATGTTCGCATGCATGCAAACCGGCGCGATCTGGCATACGCGGGGGTTTCATTGTATGAGTTTCAGATAAGCGGATCGGTGTACGTAGACCCCGACGCTCCGGAGGAGCCGATAGAGGGCCACACCAGTTTCTTTCAGCCACATACAAACGAGACCGGCTACTGGTGGCAGGGGGACAACGCCCGTCTCTCCTCGATGGCCGCGGCGTTTCTGTGGGCCGAAATGAGCCTCGATCCGGCGTTTCGTATCGGGGATGACGATGTGTCGCGAATCGCATTGGCGCAGCTTGACTGGATACTGGGGAAAAACCCCTTCGGTATGTGCATGATGTATGGATACGGCAAGACCAACTATCCCGACTACACGGGAATCGAGGCTTTCCCCAATATCAAAGGCGGCATCTGTAACGGTATCACCAGCGACATGGAAAACGAAACGGATATCGAGTATATGCCGCACGGCAACACAACCGACGACTGGCGCTGGACAGAGCAGTGGCTGCCGCACAATGCCTGGTATCTTTTCGCATCGGCGACTCTTTCGTATGTAAACGATCGTGAGGTCTCCAGTATCGATCATCCGATCACTACCCCACGATCCCGTCAACCACAGGCGGTGTTTGGAGCCGCGGGTATTTCCCTGAAGGCAAAGGGTGGTACCGCACGGGTAGTAATAATGGATCTTCAGGGCCGAAAGGTTGCTCAGAGAAAACTCAGCGGCTCAGGCATGCTTTCCTACGAGTCACTGAAACTCTCGTCGGGGGCATACATCGCGACGGTACAGACAAACAGTATCCGGCAGACGCAGCGGTTTTACATAAACCGGTAGTATACGGTAACGTGTTTCTCCGATCCTTTGGTATCGCTTCAGCGATACCAAAGGAATGATCTTTCAGGATTTTATCGGAGGAAAATGCCGGCCACGGCAGGCCTGGATGGAAGAGATGTGCGAAAACCAGGATCGGGTAAGGTCCGATCCTGGCTGCATTCGCTCGGTTCGCTATCGATTATCAACTATCAACTGCCTCGGCGATTTCTTCTTCATCGGCGACCTCGGGAGTCAGTGCCTGGCCGCGTGAGCGCCGCATCCTGGATTTCATGTTTACCTGATCGATCAGCTCGGTCAGCTCCTTACCCAGATCGGTGTACTGTTCCGGAAAATCCACAATCATCGAGTCCAGATAGTTAAGCAGCTTATCGATTCTGTAGACGATAATGTTGCGTGCGTCAAGCTTCCTTTTGGTCGATGCGACATCCTGTGCATTGATTGCTGTTTCTTTCATCTCTGTCGCCTCGAAATCTCTTTGAGACTTGATAAATGTTTCCATCGCCGGGACCAGATCCAGTTTGACCAGCGCCTCCTGGGCGTCCTCCTGCTTGCATCTGTCTATGATCACGTTTATGTGAGCGCTTTGGATATCATACGCCTGCTTCTCCAGATCGCGACCGTGTTTGGTGAAAATGGATTGAAGGAGTTGTGCAGCCTCCTTCATTTCGGGCTTGGAGTTGATTCTGGAATAGCCGTCGATATCCTCGAGAAGGAGTGAGAAATTGACATCCCGGGAGGTATCACGCTCCGCCAGGGAAGGCTTAGGTGAGTTGCCTTTGACAAAACCCAACAACTCTTTCATCGTTTTGGCGCCCTGCGTTGCCTTTTGCAGCTGCCGATTCACAAATTCATCATTCTGTACATACTTGCGAACAATCTCGTTAACCCTGCGCACGATAGTGATCAGATACGCAAATGAGAGCGCCCCATACAGCCAACTCGGTATTCTCTTAAACATACCAAAATCCTTTCAATTGAATGATTGAGAAAAAAAATGGTGGAAGTAGACGGTGCACCGATACAGCTCCTCCTTTCTGGTAAAGATGTGGTTGATTGTGGGTAACATAATCCGCAGGCGGGTACCGGTGCGGTGCGGAATAAAACGAAAAAGTATTTCCATAAAGCCGTGATTCGCCGATCGAAAAGCCGTTTCTCGCGCGAATTTTGGATTTCTGGTTCGGAAAAGTGAAAAATCGCGCGATTTTTTGGATTTCCCGACTGGAAAAGTGGAATATCGCGCGATTTTTTGGATTTCCCGGCTGGAAAAGTGGAATATCGTGCGATTTTTTGGATTTCCCGGCTGGAAAAGTG
>CAYQOU010000105.1:0-8767 GCA_964419255.1 uncultured Fibrobacterota bacterium
GGAAAAGGATGTATTCAAGCAGTTGGAAAAATGTCAGTAACGCCACTGCCGGGCAATATTTATTTTCTTTCGCCCGGACTCAAACACATCTAAACAGGCCAGACTTCTATCGACGCATTCATCAAGCTAGACGTCCATCTTCAGTCTTGAGGCTTTTCCTTTGCTTTTGCTATAACTTCAAACCCACGCTCTCCCGCGCCCAGGCCCGAGCCCGCGATTGCTGAGCTTCGAATCCGGTTTTTATTTTGTCCCCTTCGTCATCGTACCCCCTAAAGATTGTCGAATGCGTCATCGCAGGAAAGGCACGCGCCAGTTGCTTTAAGTAATTGTCAGGATTAACAAAATGATACTTCAAAAACTTTTTCAGCCCTGTGTCCGTTGACTGCTCCCGAGGGGGCAGAGGGTCTGCTCCACAGACGACAAAGAGGCTGACGGGCTTTTGGGCAAGAACCCTTGCATTGGTTTCAAGAAACTTGCCCATCCCGGCTCTCCGCGCAGAGAAACCGTACACTGCACTGCCCACAATATAGGCATCGCAGCCACTATGGTCGAAACGGTCCACATTCTCACAAACTACCATCGTTTGGTTGGATAAAGCCCTTCCAAAGGCCAAAAAGGTCGGATATGCGGACACCGCCCGCCGAAGCGTGATCAAGAGGAGTATACTATGGCAGGATTTACGAATATTCTTCCTTTTTCTACTCCTATTACATTTTTTTTCTAAAGTTCTCCCGATTTCTGCCGATACATATACGGGGAAGTTAAACATGCAGAAAACAGGGAGGTGCAGGATGCGTATCCAGCGCAGCGGCGGCGTAGGTTTTGTCCGGGCTCAGAACAAAACCTCCAAAGCCCTTTCAACTACCAATCGGGCCCTTAAGAAGATTTTACACCAACTCTCAACCGCTCAGCGAATCAATCGTGCGTCGGATGATGCCGCGGGGTTGAGTATATCCGAGACGCTTCGATCGCAGGTGCGGGGGTTTAAATCCGCCTCCCGAAATGTGGAGGATGCTGTCTCGGCTCTCAACATCGCCGATGGAGCCTCGCGGGAGATAGGGGGTATCCTTCAGCGTCAGCGAGAACTTGCTCTCCAGGCTCGAAACGATACACTGACCGACTCTCAGAGGGGCGCAATCGATAAGGAGTATCAAAGTCTTCAGGAGGAGATCGATCGCATAGCGTCTTCTACCGAATATAATCGCCAAAAAACCAATAACGGCGAGGAGCTGGCGGATGGTGATGCACAGATACAGCTCGGTGCCCAGGCAGGTGATCAGGTGAGTCTGCCGTCTCTGGATATGAGTGTGGATGCATTGGGACTCAGCGGCGCATCCGTGGCGACATCCGGGGCTGCATCCGATGCGTTGAGCAGAGTCGACAGCGCGCTGGATGAACTCAACACGCAGCGCAGCCTGGTGGGCTCGGTGGTCAACCGGTTTTCATCGACGATAAACAATCTGGCAGTGGCGGAGATCAACACCCAGGCGGCCGAATCGGTAATTCGGGACCAGGACATGGCTGCGGGGCTGGTTGAGCTGACCCGCCAGCGGCTGCTTAATGAGGGCGCGACGACCGCTTTCCGGCGGTTCAATGAGATCAGTGCCAATCACGTGATTTCGCTGATTCAGTGATGTCGCCAAACGTGGTATGAGAGGCAGTGAGTGGGAACATGAATTATGAAGGGAACAGGGCGCAGGTCGCGCAGCGCTATATGCAGATGCAGGTTCAGACTGCCAGCACGCAGAAGCGTATTTGCATGCTGCACGACCGGTGTGTGGAGCTGGTTTCAGTCGGGATAAGGGAGTCGGGGGAGAGCAGGCGGGTGATGCTGAACAAGGCGCAAAATATCCTGGCGCGCCTTCAGGCGGCATTACGGATCGATGATGATGTGTCGCAGGGGCTTTTTTATCTCTACGATTATGTGTATGTGCTGCTGGAGAAGGCCTCCGGCAGTGATCTGGTAAATGCTTACAGGCTGTTAAGCCGGCTGCGGGAGATGTTTCTGGAGCTTCAGCGGGCGCAATAACCTGCCGTAAACATGTTAGCCTCTTGATTGGCGCCAGATATACCTGCCTACACGGCGGGACATAGTTATTGACATGCTTTTGTCCGGAATCGGATTCTCGGCTACTCGATCCATCCCTTTCTCGGAACAAAAAACAGCAAAATCGATATAAAAAAAGAGGACGACTATCAAACCAGTACAACTTGCTTTTTCCCCTCCTATTCTTTCTGATTGTTTTCATGTTTTTCGTTTTTTTCGTGGACACAAACCTATTTCCTAACATCTTATTTTAAAAACATTTAGCATTTTTTGACGTATTCGATGTTTTGCCTTGTGTTCACTCAGATACACACGCTATATTTTACCATCACGTATCGAAAAAAGTACAAGCTGTCATCATGAATTTTGCCTACGATGTGGATTTCTTCCGGTACTTGGAATTCCATGTTTTACAGGATTAACAAAGCGTTTCCGAAAAATCGGGTAGTATGATTGAATGTCGCCCAGACATGGAGGAATGCGGTGAATATTATAGAAATACGCGGGTTGAAAAAAAATTATCCGCTCGATAAGACTACGGTACATGCTCTTCGCGGCATCGATCTGAATATTGTAAAAGGTGATCTGCTGAGTATCGTGGGACCCTCGGGCAGTGGCAAAACGACATTGCTCAATGTGATCGGCTGTATCGATAAGGCAACGGAGGGCAGCGTAAAAGTTGCCGAGCAGGAAGTTACGTCTCTTACAGACAGGCAGATAACAAATCTTCGGCTTCACCGTATCGGTTTCATTTTCCAGACATTTAATCTTATACCGGTGTTAACGGCTCTGGAAAACGTCGAATTTCCGCTCCTTCTTGCCGGAAAAAGCAGGAAGGCGAAAGTCAGGAAGGATGCGACAGAGTTGCTCAAGGCGGTGGGTTTGGCCGAGTATCTGGCGCACCGGCCCGCGGAGCTTTCCGGGGGGCAGCGTCAGCGGGTGGCGATTGCACGGGCGCTGGTGACAAAGCCGGATATCGTGCTTGCCGATGAGCCCACCGCCAATCTTGACTCCAAGACAGGAGCCGCCATACTGGATCTGATGAAGGAGATGAACGAGCGGTATCATACGACTTTCATTTTCTCCACCCACGATTCGAATGTGATGAAGTATGCAAAGAATGTCGTACAAATCCAAGACGGTGTTATCGCAAAGGACTGATCCCCATGGGAATAATCATAAAGATCGCCTGGCGCAATCTGTGGCGGCATAAGGGAAAGAGCCTGATTGTCGGCACGATTCTTTTTATGGGTGCCATGTTGATGACGGTGGGCACAGGTGTGATCACCGGCATGAATCAGGGGCTGGAAAAGAGTATTGTCGAGAGTTTTTCGGGTGATATCGTTTTGGTCTCCGATAAGCAGCAGGGGGATGATGTTTTTTTGAATATGATGATGACATCGGTTGAGCCGCTCCCCGACTACCGGAAAGTAAAGAAGCTGTTGAGCACGACCGATATTGTAGATGCTTTTTTGCCGATCGGCAAGAATATCGCCATGGTTCTCAATGATGCCGGTGGATCGATGGACGGTATCTTTATGATCGGAGTGGATCTGGAGCAGTACAGCCGGTTTTATTCCGACAATCTTGAGCTGCTTCAGGGCTCTTTTCTTCAGCCCGGGCAAAAGGGTGTGATGATCGCAACCGGTGCGCAGGATATGCTTACCACATCCATGGGTATTTTTTTCATGCCGGAGTCGTCTGCGGTCGATACGTCCATCATGCCGGAGTCGGCCAAAAAGATTGGCGATAATCTTGTCACCCGCGATCAGATGGTGTTTATGGGCATGTCGGATGATAACACATCCACCGATATCAAGATTCCCGTTCGTGGTCTGGTCAAGTACAAGTCGTTGAACACGATCCTCGGTGTTTTTGCTATCATGGATATCGAATCCTATCGCCAATGTATGGGCTATGTCTCCGCCGCCCATCAGCTTGTGGAGATTCCCGAAGAAAGCAAAGAGCTTCTTGCCTTTGAGCAAGACAATCTGGATGCGCTTTTTTCCCAGGGGGATCTGGTGGTTGAGCACGATCGCGAGGTGAAAGAGGCGGTTTATCATGCCGTGGATACAGCCGAGAAGGTTCTCGATGTGGATGCCGGGACATACAATCTGGTGCTTGTCAAGTTGAGCGAAGGGGTTGATCGCAATGAGGCCGTCGGGGTCCTGGCCGATAAGCTGGATAAGGCTGGTATCGGAGTGAGGCCGATCGTGTGGCACAAGTCGGTGGGTGCAATCGGCAGTCTTTCCGTTTTGATAAAGACCGCATTGTATGTGTTTGTAATGCTTCTGTTTGTGGTTGCCATTGTCATAATCATAAACACCCTGAGTATGTCTGCGCTGGAGCGAACCTCAGAGATCGGGATGATGCGTGCGGTGGGGGCACAGAAAGGCTTTATCGGCGGGATGTTTATCGCGGAGACCGGTGTGCTTGCGACATTTTTCGGCTCACTTGGAATCGTAGTCGGTTGGCTTTTCGTAACGATACTGGCGGCGATGAATCTGACGACCGGCAACGACATGGTTCAGCTCATTTATGGCGGGGATACGTTTCAGCCGTATCTTACAGCGGGAGATTTTCTTCTTGCTTTCAGTCAACTGGCGCTTGTGGCGGTGCTGGCTGTGATATACCCGATGATCGTTGCTCGAAACATTACACCGCTTGATGCGATTTCTCGTGAGTAAGGCAGGTAACATACGCTATGATACGTACGATTCTACAGATCAGTTTTCGTAACCTTATCCGTCAGAAGCGAAGAAGCCTTTTGCTGGGAACGGCCATCGCCTTGGGTGCGATGTTTCTGGTGATAGCCAATTCATTTTCCCGCGGCATCTCCGATGTGCTTTTCAATGAGATAGCGGTGTATGTTGCCGGTCACGTGAAAGTCAATTTCGCCGAGCGCGGCAATTATTTCCGTCAGATCTTCTACAACAAACATATCATCGATGAGGTGATCAGTGAGGCTGTTCCCGAGTATCGCGGCAAGGAAGAGGCGATTGGGGTTTATGGCAGGGCGATAGGAAACGGCAAATCCGATAATGTGATGGTGGTGGGAATGGATCTGGATGCGGAAGTAACTGCCGAGGATGCGGAAAAGGCGGCACAGAATTTTCGGATGATCGAGGGCACGTATACCGACCTGCTCGATTCGACCGTCGCCTGCCCGGTTATCCTTTCTCAGCAGAAAGCCGAATATCTTAATGTCAAGCGAAACGATGTTCTGAAAGTACGTTTCACCAATGCTCTCGGCCAGGATCAGGCTACCCGCATGACCGTGGTGGGTATTTTCAAGCCATCAAACATATTCATGGGATTTCCTGTCTTTGTGGAGTTGGAATATCTTAAGCCTCTGATGGGGTATGGGGAAAATCATATCGCTCCGATTCAGCTGACCATAAACGACGCAAAAGCGGATGCGGCTCGTCTGGCCGATTCTCTTCATGCAAAACTTACTCCTCGGCTTGCGTTTATTCCCGCGCGTCTGAGTTCGGTGGCCGATTCTCCAGCTGTCGCTGTCATTGGATTCAAAGACGACAGCACCTCTACTATGCTGCTTGACTCGGCACTGGCCTTTAGCCGGGGAACATTGGACAAAAAGAGCGTGTTGTTAAACAGTGTCGCCTCAGAGCAATACGGGCTGGATGCCGGAGATGAAATAACATTCTCCTGGCGCGGTGCTCTGGATTCGATGATTCACACCCGCACGTTGACAATAACCGGTGTCTGTGCGGTACCGTCGGTAGAGGAGCCGGTGGTGATGCTTAATCCCACGGAGTTTTACCGAAACTATTATCCCAATTGGCCCGAGACGGACGAGCAGTTGCGCAGCTCCTGTTCGCTTCTGGACACCGCGCATCCGCTGGCCGCGGTCATTGCTCCCCAGTGGGAGCTTCTCGAACGCGCGCGAAGCTCCACTGATGCCCAGCAGAGCTTCCGTGATATGGCACAACTTCGCTCCAAGGCGGTGGTCATGGATGTCAGCTCGATGTATGAGACCGCCAGCGCGATCCTGAATCTTGAAGGTGCACTGAATCTGATCACAGTTGCGGCGGTGCTGGTACTTTTCTTTATCATACTCATTGGAGTGGTAAATACGCTTCGCATGTCTGTAAAGGAAAGAACACGGGAAATCGGGACGATACGCGCTATCGGCATGCAGCGCAATCATGTGCGTTGGCTGTTTGTGCTGGAGGCGACCATGCTGTCGTTTTTTGCCTCACTGGTGGGAACGGCTGTCGCTTTCGTGGTTATGTGGGCCTTGAGTCTGCCGACAATTAACCCGGGGGACAACCCTATGGGCATGCTTCTGGTCAGCGGACATCTGCATTTTGTTTCGTCGGCCATGTCGATCGCATGGTTTGTGGTTCTGATCTGCCTGATAACTGCTGTTACAGCCTACTTTCCCGCCAGAAGAGGAGGCAACATGCAACCATCCGATGCGTTAAGGCATTTTGAGTAACCGGTGAAGTAAAAATCGAGGTGTCAGCATTCGAGACCTTAGAATGAAAACGAATGGGGAATATATGAAAAAGACAGGTTTACTATTGTTTCTGTTTGTTGTTATGGCATATGCTCAGCCCACCGTGGAGGAGGTCCTCCAAAAGATTGATTACAATCAGCGGATGGGTAAGGATGTCAAGGCGCGTGTTGTCATGACTCAGAAGAAGGCCAGCCAGGGAGCGAAGGTGCTGGACATGATGTATTATCGCCGCGATTCGGATAATTCGTTTCTTATCACCATGACAGCCCCCGAGGCGGAGAAGGGTAATGGATACCTGCGGGTAGGAGATAATTTCTGGATGTATCGTAAAAACACGCGTACTTTCCAGCATGTCAATCGTGATGAAAGCATCGGGGGATCGGAGGCGAGTGCGGAAGATTTTGAGACCCGGAAGGTAACCGAGCTTTATAAGCCGGCCCTGGATGATGAACGGAACGAAAAAATAAGTGAAGAGACACTGGGAAAGATTCCGGTATACAGGGTGGAGGTTACGGCAAAGGTTCATGATGTCTCCTATCCAAAAAAAATCTACTGGGTTCGCAAAGACAATTTTCTTCCTCTCAAGGAACAGAGCTTTGCCGGATCGGGGACTCTGATGGTCACGGCATATTACCTTAACTACACCGAGCTGGAGGAGCGATTTATTCCGGTAAAGCAGCTGTACATCGATGAGTTTGAAAAGGGGAATAAAACAATCGTCGAGCTGTCCGGCATTTCTCTGGAAGATGTGGATGACCAGATCTTTACAAAAGCATATCTTGAGAATCTGAGTAAGTAGGACTAAAAGAATGAAGAATCTGATTTTTAAACTGCTTTGGGCTCTGTGCGCGGTGCAGACGGCTGCTCCTGCTCAGCAAGAGTTTGAGATGGATGAGTCGGCTCTGTTTGGCGATACCGCAATGATTGTGGATTCAGAACAGTTTACCGATTCGGCTAGTATCATAGATGAAAAAAAACAGAAAACAGTTTCATTTTCCGGAGATATCGCGGGAAGTGTTACCGGTACGATGAATCGTTCGTATTTCGATGATGCTACCATATCAAATACCGGATATCAAAGCACGGCATTCTCAAACTTCAATCTGGATGTTCGTCTGCCGGGGGCCGTAAAATCGTTTATCGATGCCGAGGCGATATACTATGCGTCAAATGAGAGCCTCGATGTGGATCTCAACGAGATGTTTCTGGACTGGAATATCGGCTACAATGTGTTTTTTCGAGCCGGTAAACAGGTGCTTCAATGGGGAAGAGGATACTTCTTCAATCCGGTGGATCTGGTCAATGTGGAAAAGACCCGCTTCCTCAACGAACTGGGTAGTCGCGAGGGGGCATTCGGTCTGAAGGTGCACGTGCCGATTCAGACCAGAGCCAATCTGTATGCATTTGTGGATATGGGAAAAGTTCCCAGGGCGGACAGCCTGGCGATGGCGGCAAAGGCGGAGTTTCTGGTCAAATCGGTCGAGTTTGCATTCTCCGCCTGGGGAAAAAACAAAACCGACCCGGTATTCGGATTCGATTTTTCAACCGGCCTGTTCGATTTCATGATCAGCGGAGAAGCGGCCCTGCATAGAAGCATCACCATCTATACATTAGGCGATGTTGCCATTGATACTACCGATGAGCAGATCGCTCTCGATTCCAAATCATACGACTGGGTTCCACGGCTCTCGCTGGGGATAGGGCGCTATTTCGATATTGGAGACATAAACGACAGACTCATGATAAATTTTGAGGGGTATTTCAACCAGGCAGGCACCGACAGGAAAGATCTTCTTCCCGGCGGCCTCGATATGCGCGGGCTAACCACTGAGAACCTGCTGGAGCAGCTCCCGCCGGATATCCTGCCACTTATTTTTCGGCAAAACAACCTGTCTAAATGGTATGTGGCAGCATTTGCGACGTTTAACAGGTTTATAATTTCGGACATGAAATTGACCGCCAATGCACTGGTAAATCTCAACCAGAAAAGCGCCATGGTGCAGGCAGGCGTCAACTATACGACTCTTCATAATCTTTCCTTCGATCTTATAGTGACCGGATTCCCCGGCCCCGATTACACCGAGTACACTATCGCCGGACAAGGCATGGCGGTGGAATTGAGAACCGGCATTAGGTTTTAGTTTCGAGTTTCGAGATAAAACCAAGGGTTGCTGCCGGATGATATTTCAGTCGTCCTGCGCGTAAAACCTTTTCCGTCTCTCGTCTCTCGTCTCTCG
>CAYQOU010000106.1:0-8553 GCA_964419255.1 uncultured Fibrobacterota bacterium
TGATGATCAAGGTAATTGGCAATATATCTAAATAGTAGCGAAACTGAGCGTTTCTCTCGCGGCGATTTGCTCTATTCAGGTTAAGTCTTCCACTTTCGTCTCCAGCTTTTTGAACTCAGCGAACTGCTCCATGCTCTCCAGCTCATATGCCCCCCGCCAGATCATGGTGAGCGCATTTTCATCCTTATTGATATCGACCGTATGAAGAGCCGGTTTCAGCTCAACCGGTCCTTCGCCGGTGTCGATTGTCATCAGCGGAGTCTCTCCCGGGAGAGCAAACTCAAATTTAGGATAATCGGGATCGAAAAAGATTAGCGAGACCGGCTCATTTCCAACAAGCTGTGTAGAGTTCAGTCCTGCGGAGGCCCCCTGAAAGAAACGAAAATCGAGTTTAGGAATGTTATTTGTGCTAATGCCCCCGAGATATTCTTTCATCTGTTCATTGACCTGCGGCAGATGTTCCGGATAGACTCCCGCAAATGTATACCGCGGGTAGAAATTACGCCGTGTCCAGCCGAAGGAAGCCGGTGGTGGGCACTGTTCCCAATCTTCAAACCTGCTTATCACGAGGTTGTCCTCCGTCAATGGATGACGGGGATCTTCCTGTTGAGGTATTTGTATCTCTTCAGGCTCCTCAAAAGAGCCCTTGAGCGTAAACCCGACTCCTATCGGATTTGGATAGTAGGAATAAATGGAGCCATCTTTGGATCTGCTCATCCCACCGAAAGCTTTTCTGTAGGAGATTTTTACCGATTCGAAAGGATGCGGATCGCCGATTTTTATTCCTCTCAGAGTTCTTGCCTGTGCTTTTCTTTGACCAAACACACGTACGGTTTTGCTTAACTGTCCGACCTTTACGCATGCATCTAAATGGTACGCCTTCTTTCCCCGCGGGCACTGCACGTGTCCTCTGATCACCACATCCGTAAACGGCTTGTAGGGAACCGTCTGGCTCTCCACAAAGACCTCTGAGCACTGAGGGGCATTCTCATCTTCGTATACATCGGTTTCGACAAAAGGCGGACATTCCTCAGCCGGCTCCACCCGGCCCGGGGCAATGATATAACAACGCTTGGCCAGAATCGAGATAACCGGTTTTCCTCCGGGATTTGTCCCCGTCGTATATGTAGACAACCAATTCATGTTCTCTCCTAATTTACCATCACAATCCCGCCCTTGACCGTGGTCATGGCGCTTCCGCTAACCTCGGTCATCGTACCCGACATCTTCGCCTGCAGACTCGATTTAACCTCCGCTCCCATACTTCCCTCCATGGATGCATTCATGTTGGCTTTCATGCCAAGGTTCATACCGGCTTCTATGGCAGCATCCATGTTTGCCTTCTGGCTGATATTCATGCCGCTGATATTGACATCCTGCATCGCCTTTGCCTCCAGTTTACCCGACGATGCCTCCATATTGATGTTTGCCCCCTTGATGTCGATATCCTGGGTGGCATTGATCGAAATCTTTCCCTTGCTGTCGAGTATCAATCCCTGACTGCCATCGAGGGTAACCGTATTCTTCCCTTTGCCGTCGGCGAGGGTGATTGTTCCGCCATTGTCATCCATTTCAACCACGTGGCCACCGTTTGACTGTATCGTGATTGCCTTGTTCTTATCATCGACCCGGATTACATGCCCGCCACCGGTGGTGATAACCACCCCCTCTTCACCGCTTTTATAACTCATGGTGATGTTGTGATCTTTGGCATTCCATGAACACTGCTCGTTGGCATCATCCAGCAGGATTTTGTTTCCGTTGGTGGTCTGCACATACGCCCGCTTGTTTTCATCATCGAGCTCGGAGACATTTTTCGCGGCGGTGGTCATGCGAATTTTCTGTTTGCCATCGGTATCATCCATGACCATCTCGTTTGCACCGGCCGTGCGAATCACACTCTGCTCCTTGTTGCCGCTGACAACCGGCGAAACCGTGTTCGCATTGGGAACCGTCCCCAACCCCAGCGGCTTATCGGGATCACCATCCACACATGCCCATACCATCTCCGCACCCTCATGCGACGGAAAATGCATGCCGTAATTGTTACCGGCATAGGGCTGAGCCAGACGGATATATTTGGAGCCCTCGTAGTTTGCATTATCTGAAAGATCAAAAGGCATGCGAACCTTGTAGCGCCCCTGATCATCCAGTGCAGCATAATCGGAGCCGTTAGCCTCGATCAAGGCGGTCATGATGCCATTGACACGGGGGATTTTCGCCTTTCTCAGCGGTCTGAATGTATCGATCTGATCGGAGCTCAAGGCGACGAATTTGTTTGCATAGGTATACTCCGCATCGCCCGTGCGCATGGCGGAGTGAGAGCCTGAGTGGATAACCTCGCGAATAAGATAGATTCCACTCATATCTCTGCTCGCCTGCGGCTCATCCGTGTCGGGCTCCTCAACGGTAAATCGGCAGCCCGCGCGAAAACCGCGGCAGTTGGCCTCCCCGTTAAGCTTTATCTGCCCCGCGACGATACGCCCTGCCTCAATTTCCGCAACCTGCTGCGCCCCGTCTGCATCCTTATAATCACCCCCGTAATGATATACCGTCCCGACATCACCACCGCCCACATTCATGGCTCCGGATAGCGAAACTTCGGGAGTGCGGTAGTTGTAATTTTTCATCTGAACCTCAGAAGGCACCAGACGCTTGCGATAGGAGAATCTGTGTATCGATTCCCGCTCCATATCATCTATTCGCTCGAAAAAACCGGATTGCGGACGATAGATAATATCCGAATGCCCGTTGATAAAGCCAAAGGAGGAGGGGTTGTCGCTGATTACAAGCTGCTCGACATTAACCTGCCCGATATCTTCTTCAAGAAGCGGAAGTTCCTTGAAAAAATACCAGATCCCGACATTCTCCATGAGCCGCGAAATGAAATTCAGATCTGATTCCTGATACTGCACCACGTACTCTCTCTGAGGATATGATCCGGCGAGATCGAGCTGATAGTAGTTAGTCAGATTCGCCTCATCCAGCACCTGCTTGACGATATCCGGAACCGTCATCTTCTGAAATATCCGGGTCTGATGATTCATATTGAGCAACCACAATCGGGGCACCATCACAACCGAGTAGCGACTGAAATCGGTGGTGGTCTCGATGTAATTGAAATCACTGATAATTCCGCTGTAGGGATAGTATTCTTCATCCCGATAGACATAGAGGGTAGCCTGCTTATTGACCACCTCGTCTGCCTGAATATCGGGATTTCGCGATATCAGGTTAATCGTGAATTCGTAGGGGGAGGAGATGCTGTCTTTCCCCTCAAAATCGATAACTTCAAATGTCGAGAGATCCAAATCGCCACAGAAGAAGAAAAACTGAGCAATATTTGCTTTCTGTGCAGGCATCGTATGCTCCTTTTCAGGCTCAATCAGGATGAGCGGAAGAAAACAGATGTATTATCGAAAATTAATTGTTGGCTGACCCACTCGTCAGATTTTATTATTCCCGTCGATCAATATACTGCACCGCACGGGTTATGTCTGTGATAAGCATCACAATTTATGCGTTAAATTACAAAATATTTAAGGAGTATCGGTTTTGGGCTGAAATCAAAGGGAAATGGGTATGCACCTGAAGCCCTTGCACTTTCAATCACCCCGACTGCAACCGTTCCCTCAATGCCATATCAAGTTTCAAAAGCTTAGCGGGACTGGGGGCGTATATAAAAAACGCACTTCTGGCGGGCTGCTTCCAGGTTTTGTCCTGAAAAATCCGCAACGGGGTCATCAGTATCACACCACTCTCTGCACCACCTAACTGGCAAAAGATCTTTTCCAGGGATCTATAATCGTGGGGGAGACTGTGGCGTCTGCGCGCGATAAATCGGAAAAGCCCCGGCCGCTCGGGAGCTACCTTATTTTTCACTCCGTAGGCAATAACACTCATGGGACAGCGAGCATTGATCTCGAATACCGAAACAAGTCCCGTATTACACTGTTCATCCCGATACAGAAAAGAGTCGCATCCAAACACCCCCCAGTACCCTGCTTCGTACAACCTCCGCGCAGTAACGGCAATCGCTTCATCAAGCCGCTCGATCCAGGGTGCAAGAATCGGATCTTCAGGCTCGATCCAGTCGCCGAAAAATGTGCCTGCACGGTTGGAGAGATTGCGGTGGTGGCGGGGCGGACTCACCCGCCCTTCAGGAGTAATGCGCGCGAGGCTGCCGATATCCACAATCCTTTCTAACCACGGTTCCACAACCACCCCGCCCTGCTGCTCACAGATCGTTTGAATCGCCTGTTGCCGATTTCTTATCTCGTGTGCGGAATCGATCCAGTAAAATCCAGCTCCGGCAGTCCCGAATGGTGCCTTGATGACTTTTCTCCCCCGCGGCATATGGTCTACGGCTTCAAAAACTTCATCAGAATCGCTGCACCAGTGCGCATATGGCACGCCCAAATCCTCCTGACGACCAACGGTATGGCAAAACAGGCGGCTGTTTACTCTGCGTACAATATCCAGAGACGGATGTGTACAATCGGCTCCTGTATTACTCAGTAGATTTACCGCCTCGGTATTCCAGCCCCACACCCGTGCGACATACCCCCGGGCCTTCTCCGTCGGTCCCTGGATTTCTGCCTCCCCGAGGCCAAAACGGCGCAGATAATGTAAATAGCTCTCATCCGCAGGTGTTTGGAGAAGCACCCGGTCACCCTTTTTTGCCACCGCCAGAAACAGACACTCCATCTGAGTGGCGGAAGCCTGAAGCTTTGCGGATATCGGGCTGCCGTTAAGCTGAAGATCAAACAGCGCATTGAGATAGTAAAGAAAAGGCATGGTTAGATTGGAGAGCCGAGTTTTCGAGTGACGAATTCAAAGAATCTTGTCTGGATAAAAATACATCCTCTGTACCAGTTCCGGCAGAGCCGGAGAATCAAAAAGCGCAAACAAGCAATAAGGTGATCCAGAATGCCATCAAACACATCTTTCGGAAAGGGGTGAATGTATATCAGCTCCAGCCGCAATTTGCGCAAATATGCGCAGGCGAAACTATTTTATATACATAAGATAATTGACACATGTAACCGAAGTCAGGTATCGAATGATTTTAAGACTTTTTTTCCTCTTTGCTATTGTTCCGGTAATCGAGCTGTATCTACTGATCAGGATAGGTTCTGTGATTGGGGCACTCAATACGATTGTCATAGTCATAGCAACGGCCGCAGCGGGAGCATTTTTTACCCGCCGAGAAGGTCTTCGCACCATGCAACGAATCCGCATGAACATGTCTCGAGGAATCATGCCCAGCCAGGAGATGTTTGATGCCGTTCTTATTTTTGTTGCGGGCCTGGTTCTCATTACCCCGGGATTTTTGACCGATATCACGGGTTTTCTACTTTTAATTCCCCACAGCCGCGCGGTGATAAAACGCTTTATCACTCAAAAAGCAAACGAATGGCTGCAGAATCGCCACTAAGAGAAACTCCGTTAAGGATGATGTCTTTTTTACCGTCATATTTTGCACTCTATACGCCGAGATGTTACTATCAGATTTATATCAGTTTACCGCTCATCGGTTTCATATTTTCGTGAGTTTTTGGGAGTTTTTAAATGTCGTCTTCAGAGGAAATGGGACAAAACCAGAAAGATACCGCCAAATTCTCGGAGAATAAACGGCAACATGTGACTCTGCCTCTCGCTCCCGATCAAAACGATTCCGATAAACCGCTCGATAAGAAAACCACCCTGGGTTCGGGCACTGTCACCCAGAGAATCAATGTCGGTGGAATGGCAATCATCTATGAGATCTGGAATCAGGAGCTTGAGATAACCCGTGCGGTCAAACTTCTGCGCCCAGATCATACGGAGGATTCGGTCGAGAGATTTCAGACCGAGATGAAAATAAGCGCCAAATTGCATCACCCAAACATCATCGAAATCTACACGGTGGGTAAATGGCATGATCTTCCGTATATCGAGATGGAGCGGATCGATGGATTTACACTGGAAAAGATTATCGAGCAGGCGGGCTGCCTTCCTCTGGAAGTCTGTACAGCGGTTGCGATCATGATAGGCCGGGCCCTTAACTATGCTCATAATCAGATCTATGTTCTGTACGGAAAGACCTACAAGGGAATAATCCACCGAGATCTCAAGCCAAGCAATGTGATGATCACCAACAATGGCAAGATCAAGCTGATGGATTTTGGGATTGCTAAGCCGGTTACCGCAAGCATTCATACGTGCACCGATGTGGTCATCGGAACGCTTCAATACCTCTCTCCCGAACAGCTTGAGGGACGGGAAAGCGACTGTCGGTCCGATATATACTCACTGGGAGCGGTGATATATGAGATGCTCACCGGCAGGCAGGCCTTTCCCGAGCCCGGCCTGGCCAGACTTGTTCCAGACAAGCTCGAAGGCGCGTATGTTCCTCTTGACAAATATGATATCAAAATCCCGCGGACATTGCGGGACATTGTCCACAAAAGCCTGCGGCGGGAACCCGAGAAACGCTATCAGTCAACTCTGGAGTTTCTTCGAGCCATCGGTCGAGTACACAAAAAATTGACCCGCTCTTCACCGGAGCAAGTGATGGATGCATACATGCAGAAGCCCAGGATACGAAAAGAAATTGAATTGCGCAAAGCATCCCCCCTGCTCAAACCTTTACTGATCGGAGGTGCTGCAGCCGCACTGCTTTTGGCATCGACTCTGACGACACTTTATCTTATAAAACCCGAGAAGTTTAACACTTTTAACAAAATGACAAGACACATGCCCGCGGATCATTATAGGAGGGCAAAAAAAATCATCACTCATTATGCAAAAGGTTTACATCTGCGTAAAAGCAATTCCACCTCCCCCACTTTGAAGCCGGTCAAAAGCCGGCAAAGTCGGATTTCCGAAAATCAGAAGAGAGTCGATGTGAGGGATCATCTTTCTGCAATGCCTCCAGGCACTTACGACAAACCGAAGCGGCGCGGCGGTTTTTCGTCAATGGTTGACAGCCTGCGATTTGAACACCAGATAGACGATCTGGCGGAGATTTTTTTTGCAGAATTTGACCACCGCAGGTATGATAACGCTCTGAGGGTTTTCGAGAAACTTCCCCAAACATATGCAAAGCTTGATAAGGTTCAGATCTACCGGCTGCGGGCGCTGATAAATTCGGGAAATATAAAGCAGAGTGAAGAGGTTCTCCGTTCGCAGCAGCTTAATGATGGAGAATTCCTTGTGGAGAAGGCGATGTATTATTATCGTGCAGGGCGGCTTGAGAAAGCTGAAGAGATGCTTATGCTGGCATCAGAGGCACCGGTTGGTTTTATGAATCGCACCATTTTTCAGAGACGGCTTCTATTCACCAAGGCGATCTGTAAAACGAAAATATTCGAGAATAACCCAACAGAAGAGAACAGAGATGAATCGCTGCGATCGTGGCAAGAGGTAAAAAAGGCCCTCAACAACACTCCCGACCATGGGTATTACACGGAAGCCGACAAACAGATTCGTCGGATAGCACAAATGTAGAGGGGCGGTTTTTCACCGCCCCGGCATGTGTTATTCTCCAGGTCAGTAGGCAGAGGAAAGCAAGGTGCTCCTTCGCGTCAATACATATTCCATCATACGCGATTTCGCACGGGCATCCACCATGTAGGCGGGAAAGATGCCCTCTTCCTTTTGATTTTTTTCGTCCATCACATCGAATGATATTCGATAGGCATGATACAGCGCCAGCATTTTTTTGGGCGGAAGATTGGTGAATAATTTAAACTCCCGCTGAAACTTGCGAGGCTTGGCCCCCACCATGGAAGACCACTCTTCCACTCCCTGAGGATTGTTGTAAAACAGCGCATTCATCGCCTCTTCCATAAGCCCCTCCGGCTCACGGGCAACCAGTTTGCGCTTCAGGCTCCAGATCTGAAGCACCGGCAACATGGTGGAGAGCCTGTTTATCGGACAGGTGGCCACCAGATCGATTCCACCAATCGGCATCTTTTCATCACTCCGACGAATGTTGTCGATATCCAGTACCCGTTGTTGCTGCAAATCGGCCCGCGAAAACAGACTCTCAACGGTCTGCTCATCGGCTATGATTATCTGCGGCAGCCACGGCGAAAACTGCTGCGCCGCCAAAATCCATTCTTCTGCCCCATCGCTTTGCCCATCAATAATCAGCCCATGCCACGCCTTTACCTGTCTGAACAGCGTCTCGGCAACATCCAGAGAATCGGCATGGAAGATACTATATGTCGGGTACCGCTTCAGCACCCGCTCAATAGTGCGTGATGTCTCATCTGAACCGGTGCAAACCATTACATTGAGGGTATCACGCAAACAATCGATGAGGACGTTCTCTAATTGTGTGCTCATGAGACCATCACCCCTATCCTTAGTGTGAAATAGTCCTGTTAATTAAAAATCGTTTTTCCCTGGCACATTTTTCAGATTTGTTCCTACTTGAATGCCTCATTATATAAGTATAGCGAAAAACGATCCATTTTACCGGAAATACATTCTCCTTTTTCCTCTTTTAACAGACAGTCCTCTCCGGCATAGCCGGATAGTCAAGGACCGAAGATCACGGCATCA
>CAYQOU010000107.1:0-8302 GCA_964419255.1 uncultured Fibrobacterota bacterium
AAATTTGGAATTGGAAGACGGTAGAAAACAGAGCTATTCACATTAGAACTCACCAGTAGATGAATCATGAGTGTGCAGTCGAATAAAAAAGAACATACCAGACTACCTGGAGCAAAGGTTTTTATAGTCTTTTTTCTCCTGGTAATTATCAGTGTCGGCGGAATACAGGCCTTTGTGGAGTTCTACCGGGAAGAACAGATCTGCGCATTCAACGTGATTGGTGATACGTTTCTCTCACCCCACCGCAGGCAAAGACGACTCATTGAACAGGTCGACTCCCTCAACGAGATGGTATATACGCTGGAGTCCAGAATCACGGAAAAGGAGAAAAACCCCGCGAAAATCTCCGATCTGGACCTGATCGCAGAAGAATTGACGTTTGCTGTAGCCGATATCAGAAAGGAGGCACGGAAAATCAACCGGCATGTCGATGCCGATACGACCGGTTCGTTTTTTCGTCAATTGGATACGCTGGGCAGGATTGCCCAGGAGTACTGGTATTCATTCGATGAAAAACAAGGTGGTTCGGGAGAACTTCTTGCCCGAATAAAATTACGTACGTCTATGCTTTCTTCAGTGGTGGGTAATGCAACCATCTTAGACGTTCCTTTCCGTACTCTAAAGCATCTGTTCCGGTATACCTTTTTCAACCAAACCTACCTGCGGGAATATGAATCGGCACTTGAAAAGAACTCGATTGTCGCCCGGGCTTGTCGGCCGCCCATGCGTCTTCTGCGGCATGCGTGTCTGGGGGACTATGGCGATAAGGCGGTGGCGGGCAGAGACGGCTGGTTTTTTTACCGACCCGGAGTCGACTACCTGGTAAAGCCATCCATACACGATCCACGCTCCGTGCAGGTGGGGGAAAACGAACATGCCTGCACCGAAGATCCGGTTGAGGCCATAAAAAGATTCCGTGACCAACTGCACAGCCGTGGTGTGGAGCTGCTTGTGGTAGTCGTACCCGGCAAGCCGAGCATCTATCCCGATCTTCTGCAGGAAGGTGTGCTCGGTGAGCAGAGAAATGAGCTTTCCCATTCGCGTGAAACCATCGAAAAACTGCGGGATGAGGGCATCGAGGTGGTGGATCTGTTTGAGCCGTTTGCCCGTGAACGTCACAACGATCGACTTGCCGGTGATTCGCTGTATCTGCGCACCGATACCCACTGGAAGGTACGTGGTGTGCGTCTGGCAGCCCGGACGGTTGCCCGCAAAATCCGCCGGTACGACTGGTTCGACACCACCGGGCGCTCGGTTGAGTACGCGCTGGATACGGTTCGGGTCGACCGTGTAGGAGACATCGCAGCGATGACAAAACTGACTGAACGTGCGCTTTTTGGATATACCGTAAAATTTCCCGCAGAGCCTGCCGAATGTCATCAGGTATACACGATTCAAAGAGATCTGGTCGGAGATGAGATAGGCCGGAGATTGTTTCGGGATGATTATCGCAGGGCGGACATTCTGGTGCTGGGCGACAGCTTTTCACGCATCTATCAGACCGATGAGCCCCGCAGCGCAGGATGGATCTCCCATCTGGCATACGAGCTGGGAGTACCGCTGGCCTCCATTGTCAGTGATGGTGGAGCATCGACGCTTGTGCGGGAAAAACTGGCCCGCAAGGCAACAGTTCTCAAAGGAAAACGCCTGGTGGTCTGGCAGTTCGTAGAGCGTGACCTCCGTTATGGTGCAAAAGGGTGGAAAGATGTGGCGCTGTGATTTAAGAGGCGGGGAGCTGGTGCTGGTGTGGTGGGAAACAGGTGAATACTATTGATAGAGGATCAGAAACATTGAACAGGATGATAGGATTGAAAAAGCTGTTGTGGATAGTCGTGTCTGCCGCCTGTCTGGTGATGGCTTCCGATATGGCAAGCGGTCATATCGAGGAGACCAAGAATATTGTCAAAGAGGCTCAGCAGCGTATCGATTCGGTGCAGGTGCCAAAGCCCTATGACGAGCTGGTGCACAGGTTCAACCCGCAGAAATCAAGGGTTATGGTACGGGTTATTGACAATCCGACCGAGGCTAACCTTGACTATGCGGCCTACCATGCCAACCCGATTCTTTTCGAGCCGCAGAAATTCAAACCTGAAAAGCCCGAAGAGCCCATAGCGCTTCACGGCATAACATTCGACAGTATGCTTGATGAGACGTACAACAGTATCGATAAAACCCCGCTGACCGAGCAGGAGAAGGCGCAGCCGATGGCCTGGACACCGCTCAACAAAAAACTGTGGGAGGTCGAGAAGGATCAGGGGTTTCAGACGATCACCAGCAAGATAAACGGATACAAGTGGGCGGACTCAACCATCTATATGCCCTATCAGCAGATCACCGCCGCGTACCTGCACCAGAGCAGCACCGGTCCGGAGATATGGGTCAGGGTGGAGTTTATGCCGTGGGTGGAATTTCTTGATGACGTGGTAAGCGATTCCGACGGGGATTCTTACAGGGAGGTGTATGGAAAACTGAATCTGGAGCCGATCGCCGATGCGACTCTGCCCAAGGCCGTTGCATGGATAAAAAACGTATACACTCGTCGCACGCTCAACCGCCAACAGGTGCTCGACTGGGTCACAGCACTGGCCTCCTATTGGTATCCTACCAAAAACACGGATTTAGTAGGCGTGCCCGAAAACGGTGTGTGGCCGAATAAGGAAACCGAACACTACAAAAAGATGAAGCGAACGCTGAAAGGTAAGACGTTGAAAAACCCCTTAGCAGTTGTAAAGGGCAGGCCTTTTCATGCAAAAGGCCCCATTTACAATGTCTTTATTGTCAGCGGGTATGGATCGCCGGACAAAGAAAGTGCTGAACAGGCCGGAAACGCATCGCCAGAACCAGAAAATGAAGCATTATCAAATTATGCCGTCAACATGCAACAGGAGAAAGAAAAAGAGTTATCGGTCAAAACAAGAATGGATACCTCTATTTCACATAACTTTATTGAAAACAACCGGCGTTTTTCCGAGGAAGTCGAAAAGCACGCGAGCTATTCGCAATGGGTCTGGAGAGTGGATGATTTTCGGCGCGAACTTACGCGGTATATAAAGAAACTTCCTCAGAAACAGATGGGAATCGAAGGTAAAGACGGGTGGCTGTTTTTTAGAAAAACACTGGAGTACACGGTCTCTGAAGACCTGCTAACGCAGAAAAGGGACAAAAACCCTCTTCCTCATCTGAAGGGTTTTAAGGAGTTTCTGGACAGCAACGGCATCAATTTCCTTTTCGTTCCGATACCTGCTAAGTCCGAGGTGTACTATGAACACCTTCCCGTAGATTCTCCCGAAAAAGAGGATGCGGTTGTCAATCCGTATGTCCGTAAATTTTTGAAGAAAGTGCAGCAGTCCGGTATTGAAGTTATAGACCTTCTGCCGCATTTTCTCGATGCCAAAAAGAAGGATGGCGCGACGGGTGAGCCGTTATACCAGAGGCAGGATACCCACTGGACGACTCGCGGATTAAAGATCGCCGCACAATTGATCGCAGAGCGCATCAGAGAGTACTCCTGGAGTGGTGATCCGGCTTATCGCCGGGTTTACACGCTTAAAGATACTACAATTATGCGACAAGGGGATATAGTCGATAAGCTGCCACTGGATGCACAGCTAAATTATCCTTCTGTAGAGCTGGAGGCAAAGCAGGTTTATACGGCTGAAAACATTCTCAACAGGGGAGAGAAGA
Source organism: uncultured Fibrobacterota bacterium (assembly GCA_964419255.1). Classification (GTDB taxonomy): domain Bacteria; phylum Fibrobacterota; class Chitinivibrionia; order Chitinivibrionales; family CAYFVL01; genus CAZPHU01. Next base: position 3,685 of record CAYQOU010000107.1, read on the forward strand.
GTGCGCCGATTATGGTGATCGGAGACAGTTATACCGGGGTGTTTGAGCATATCGACTGTAAAGGTGGCGGTGTCGGCTCTCATATCGCCGCGCAAACCGGCCTGCCGGTGGATATCATCACCAGCTGGGGTGGCGGGCCGTTGGTTCGGCAGAAGATGATTCGCACCCGAAAAGAATCGTTGAAAGAAAAACGACTGGTTGTCTATATTATGTCTGCTCGCGACCTGTATGATTACGCACTCTCATGGGAAACGGATTCTACCGAATGACAACACCGAAATTGCATTGACGGGTATTCGAGATGGATAAGATAAATGAAGAAAAGCCGCGTAAAAACTTTGATGCTACTTGCTGCTGCTGTTATTTTTTGTGCCGATTGTATTCGTCTGGAGAATGACCCTCCTGTGGCCGTTAGTTACTCCTCCATAACAGGGGGGGTGAGATTTGCGGTCGAGGAGCTGAGGAAGGAATTTGGAGAAGATTCGATCCCTTCGATAGACTCCCTTATCGTGCAGATAGACAGTCTTTCATCCCGCTTTAGAGATGGTCTGGGGGATACAACGATTCTGCACCACATGATTACCCACATATATTCAAACTGGGGTATTTGCTTTGACCCGAACAGAAATGATTTATTCGGAATGCTTCCGCACACAACGGTTTTAGAAAAAAAAGGGTCATGCATGGGAGTATCCATGCTTTTTCTGATGATTGGAGAAAAAACAGGACTACCTCTATTTGGTGTTGTGATACCGGGACATTTCTTCGTGCGTTACCAAAGCGCTGTGCAGCGCAGGAATATTGAACCCAACTTGAAGGGGTTTGAGCATCCGGATGAATATTACCGGCACCACTATGCAATAGATGATTCTTCAGGGTATGCGTTAAGAAATCTTACAGTCAATCAATCGCTTGGAATATTTTTCTTCAACCTTGCGAACTACTGCAGCCAGAGTGGCAGAAACGAACTGGCTGAGAGTTTCTTTCGCCGAAGTACATCACTCGTGCCGTTATATGCTCAGGCATGGGGTAATGCAGCCATTCATTATGCCCGAAACAAACAGCCCCGTAAAGCTCGAAACGCCTTTGAAAAGGCGCTTAATTGTAATCCGGAACTTGTAAATCTCAGATACAATTACGCCACCTTTGAACTTAGACACAAGCAATATCGAAAAGCCATACAGCTGTATTCTGATGAAATTGAGGCTCACCGGGTTACCCCCGAGCTACTCGATGGCCTTAGTCGCGCATACAAAGGGATCGGAAAAAACGATAGTGCCGACATAATCCTGAAAACAAATCAGAAACGGCAGTAAGTACCCTCCGTGTGGTACAGAAAAGAAATATCGTGATTAGTGCTTCATATATAAAAAACTATCTTTACACCAGACGCTTATCGACAGCAGTGATTGTGTGCGCTGCGCTGGCTGCCTGGGTGGTCTATTTCCCTCTGACCAATACCGATATCTGGTGGCATCTTGCTGCCGGGCGAGAGATGGTGCGAAGAAAAGCCTTTCTGTACACTGATACCTTCGCCTACAGCTCGTCGGAAACTGGGTGGATTGATGTGCACTGGTTTTTTCAGCTTGTTGTGTATTTTCTGCACTCAGTCGGGGGTGTTGCGCTCCTGGTCTGGACAAAGATTCTAGCCGTTTTTGTGGCGGTCATAGTCATCTCATACGCACAGAAAGACAAATGGTGCAGGTTTTTTACTGCCTCACTCATGGTGGTACTGCTGTATCATGCACGATATCTTGTTCTGATGAGACCGATTCTGATTACCATCATGGCGATGGTTTTGTACATCACCGTACTTGAGCGATACTCAACCGCACGGAACAGACGAGTTCTCCTGTGGCTGATTCCGGTCCAACTTGTTTGGACAAATTCCCAGGGACTTTTCATTCTCGGGCCTGTAATTCTGGGGTGTTACTGGCTTGGAGAACTGATAAAAACTCTTTTGGGGCGCTCAGATGGGTTACAAAACCGGGGGACTTTCGGCTCCCATGTGAATCTAACGGTGGCGTTACTTGTCATTGTTCTTTCAACCCTCGTAAACCCTTATGGTATACAGGGTGCGCTGTTTCCTTTCAAATTGTTTGAACGAATCGACCCTTCCTACGCAAACATCTATTCTCGTAATATTTCTGAAAATATCCCACTGATGTCTCTTGAAGGACTTGACAGACGCTACATGTATGTGGTGTTTGCTGTAACCGCAATAGCCCTGATCGGCTTTGTGCTTAATCGAAAGAAAGTCCGGTGGAGTCATGTTCTGCTGACTCTTGCCTTCTTTTCGCTGGCATATATGGCAAAACGAAACATCCTTCTATATTTCGTCGTTGTAGCGCCCGTTCTTGCGGCAAATCTCGCCGATATACGCATTGCGGTAAGCCGTAGGAATTTACGAAAGGGCAGAGTGCTGCATCTGACAGTGTCGGGGATATTGATGGCATTGATAGCTCATAGTGCGTATAGTCACGCGCGTGTAGTAGGACATTATCCATCCCGGACAATGGTGTCTCCGTTCAGAGTACCACGGAAAGCGGTCGAATTTCTGCAGAAAAATCCTGCCCCCGGCGCGCTGTTTAATACCGTGCGGTACGGAGGGTATCTGATCTGGAAGCTCTATCCATCCCGCGAGGTGTTTATTGATGGACGGCTCATTATACGCTCTGCTGAATTCTTCGCCGGCTATCTGGCAGTATGTAGTAATCCAGAAGAAAACTTTCCTGCTCTTGCCAGGCGATTTGCAATCACCCATGTTCTCCTACCCACAGCGGTTTATCAACAATGTATGCCGCTGGTGAAATTTCTTTACGAACATGAACAGTGGAAGGTGGTGTATGCGGATGGCTCATCCATCCTGTTCAGGGACAATGGACTGACGGACGAAAACCAGGTCGTTGATTTGGCTTCCGATGAGCAGGTGAGTAAGATTCTGGCCTCCATTGATCGGCAATGGTCCGGGGACGATCTCATTAAAAAGCAGCATGTGGTATATCTGCAACGGCTCCTTTCGTATCTGGGGCTGGAGCAGCAAGCCGAAAAATGTAAAAAATTCAGCAGATAATGCGCGCTAAATGCAAAAGAAGATAGCATAGAGGTTGTAATTTCTTATATTATAGTTATGTAGTCGATCCAGGAGTTACTGCAAACGATATCAGAATCGACCCAGAACACGAAATAAAAAATCATAGAGGATGTTACATGCTTTACTTAAGGGTAATATTTACGATGTTGATCTGCGGCGGGTTCGCCCTGCTTCAGGCCCAGGAGGCTCCATGCGGATTCCCATCTGAGATGAGCAAGCAGGAAAAAAAATCACTGAAGGCATTCCAGGGAACGGTTCACGGAAAAATCGTCTGGTCGACTTCCAGGGCAAACAGCAGGCACGATATATGGATCATGAATGCCGATGGCACCGAACAGAGACCACTTACCGATTCACCGGAATCTGTCGACTGGTTCTCACGATTTTCTCCCGATGGAATTAAGGTACTGTTTACCAGAAGCAAAGTCGGCTGGGTCAGCGAAATGGATGCCGATATAAACAGCAAGTGGGATCTGTGGATAATCAATTCAGATGGCAGCGGTGAGCGAAAAATCGTTGAGAATGCGACGTGGGGAACTTGGAGGCCCTCCGGCGACTCGATCGTGTTTTCCCGTGGTCCCAAGGTGTATATCAAGGCACTCGATGGCGAGGAAACGGAGATTTTCGATGCAGGTGCGGTTTTCGGGAAGAAAAACGTATACTCTCAGCAACCTCAGCTTAGTCCCAATGGTAAACTCCTGGCCATGACTGTTCGCGGCACCGTTCGTGAGACCGGCATTTACAACCGTGCAACCAATCAGTGGCATACCACCGGTAAAGGCTGTCAGCTGACATGGTTTCCCGATGGTGATCGGGTTATTCGTATGAATGAGGGGCAGGGAAACATGGGGACGGAAGTTTTATGCCTTACTGTTAATGAAAATGGACAGCCGCAGGAGAGGGTCTCAGGAATTTCCATACCAAAGAAAATCCGTTTCATGGATCTGCCCGGGCGTCGTTCGCACGAGTATTTTCCGCAGATTGATAACACCGGAGAGTGGATGGTGTGGGCTGCAACGCAATATGGGCATGAGCATGACATCGTGGATTACGAAATATTCATTTGGAATGTGAATACAAACAAGAAGACGGATTTCGTACGTCTGACATTCCACAGTGGAAACGACCGCTGGCCCGATCTTCATACAGAAGAAAAGATTTCCGAGGACAAGTCATTGTCTCGCAAGGCGAAGACTTCCATATCCGATCGACCTGATACGCTCATCCCCAACAATGATACCGCACGGTTGATGAGAAAGTAGTTGCGTTCCGTTCAGAAAATATAACTGATGCATGGCATGGGCACTCTTCCACTGCATGCACAGATTTACAATTCCTTTCGAACAACTGAAGGAAGAAGCACTTTCGGCGGTCTTGTGTATCAATCGATGGAGGACGTAACCAACTCTGCTTTTTGTTCCGGCGCACTTTCCGGCAATCGAATTTCAAAGGTGCACCCTGGTCCATCGGTGTTGTTCCACACCTCTATTCCTCCGCCGTGTGTCTCAACGATGTGTTTGACAA
>CAYQOU010000108.1:0-8114 GCA_964419255.1 uncultured Fibrobacterota bacterium
ATAAATAGGAATTTTTCGCCGGATATGATCCATGGGCGGGCAGCATTCGGGCAAATCGAAGCTAATCGATAAAGAAGCTAATCGATAAATAGGGGGAACAGACTATTTTTAATCCCTTTAAAAGAGGAAATGTCTTAAGATATTAAAGCTGGTCCGTCCCCCCCATGTTTATGTTGTTACACCTTCTCCAGCGCCTGGTCGAAATCGGCTATAATATCATCGATATGCTCGATTCCTACCGATACCCTGATCAGATCCGGTGAAACGCCTGCCTCCACCTGCTGCTTTGCGTTGAGCTGCCGGTGGGTCATGCTGGCCGGGTGAAGCACACAGGTGCGCACATCGGCTACATGCACTACAATCGCCGCGAGATTCAGACTGTTCATGAAACGGATGCCTTCCTCGACGCCCCCCCTGATTCCGAAGGTGAGCACACCGCTGCATCCGCGCAGATACTTTTTGGCAAGCTCGTGGCTTTTGGATGATTTCAGGCCCGGGTAGTTGACCCAGCCGACCTTGGGATGCTTCTCAAGATGCTCCGCAAGAGCCTGAGCGTTTGCGGTGTGTCGGTCCATGCGTACGTGAAGTGTCTCTATTCCCATATTGGTAAGGAATGCATTCATCGGACTCATCGCCGTGCCCAGATCGCGCATAAACTGAGTCCTGGCCTTGGTGATGTATGCTGCATTTCCGAAACGCTCAACATAACTTACCCCATGGTAGCTCGGATCGGGCTCCACCAGGTCGGGGTATTTACCGTTTCGCCAGTTGAAATTCCCTCCGTCAACGATCACCCCGCCCACGCAGCAGGCGTGTCCATCCATATACTTGGTGCTGGAATGGACCACGATGTGTGCCCCCAGAGTAAAGGGGTTGCAATAGTAGGGGGTAGGGAAGGTGTTATCGACGATAAGCGGTACATCCATTTCACGGGCGATTGAGCCGAATTTGTCGAAATCCAGCACGTTCATGCCCGGATTCTCCAGGCTTTCGGCAAACAGTGCCTTTGTATCGGGGCGAAAAGCCTTTTTGATCTCCTGGGCTGATGCATCCGCCTTAATGAATGTGACCTCTATGCCCATCTTCTTGAAGGTATGATAGAAAAGGTTGTAGGTACCACCGTAGATTGTGCTGGAAGAGACCACGTGCTCACCAGCCTTGCAAATGTTAAGAATAGAAAGAGTTGATGCGGCCTGGCCCGAAGAGCAGGCCAGAGCACCGACTCCCCCCTCCAGCGCGGCAATCTTCTTTTCAAACAGCTCCACGGTCGGATTGCTGATACGTGAGTACATATGACCTTCCGCCTCAAGGTCGAAAAGCTCGGCGGCCTGATCAACCGTCTCGTATTTAAACGTTGTACTCTGGGCAATCGGCAGCACCCGTGGCTGTCCGCTTTCAGGATGATATTCCCCCTGAACCGCGCGTGTTTCGAGCCTCCACTGTTGTTCCATCTGATCTGCTCCTGGCTTTTTCCGAGTTTTTGTGAAGAAGGAAAATATAACCTAAATTGAGCGATTCTCTCTCGGCAAGTCGCACAATCCCTTGGGGCATAAGGGCTTCAGAAATCTTGGAAATACCGCAGAGGGTATTCCACGCGATTGCTTCAACCCTTCCGCCCTCAAGGTATTGCACGACTTATCCACTCAGAACCACTCAATTCAGGTAAAGATTTCTTATTTCTTCTTCAGCCTCTTTTTACTCTGATCGCATTCTTTTACCGCATTTGTGCAGTGTTCGGTATAGGTGTTGAGAACGGCGGCCATATCATCCTTTTCTTCTTCCGGCAACCTGTCGTACTCTCTTTGAAACTCCTGGGCATCCTTACAAACCTCCACCATCGTACGGCATTCATCGGTATCCGCGGTGGTGTGGGTCCTCATTGCCGGCGCAGTGCAGGAGGCAACAGACAGCAGGGCAGTGAAGGATACGAGGAGACACAGAAATTTAAGCATCGTTTTCATAACGGTATCTTTCGTAAAATGTGACATATTCGGTGATTTTTGTACTTTTTTCACCCTTTATGACCAAATCGGTACCATATAGGCTGATATAATAGTAAATTATAGATGAGGTTATGATTGTCATCTATAAAATACACAACGGTAACGGTGCACAAGCCAGTTGCCGCAGCTCGGAAGGAGCCGGATGTGAAAAAAAATCTCACTCTCGCCGTATGGCTCGGCGTCTTTTTCCTGTCTGCAAGCGCACCATCCTTTGGGCAGGATATGTATCTGGAGCTCGAAGATGGCTTAGAGATCGTACTCTACCAGGATTACTCATGGGATTACAGTCAGGGAAACGGGCCCAGGCGCACAGAAATAAGTTATATCGAGCTGGAGGATGGGCGGGAGCTTGCGATATCTCCCGATCACACCTGGGGTTACCGTCAGGCGGGGAAGGAGGGGAGTCTGGGAAAGCTCGAGCAGCTGGAGTCGCTCTATGCAATCGGAGTGGCACGACGGGCCGACTACCAGCAGGCTACGACCGCCGCACGCACGGAAGCCGATCGCAGGCTTGCCCTTCAGATTCTTCCCCTTGCACAGGATGCTTCCCTGCAATACGAGGATGTGCTTTCCTGCCTGCAGAAAAGCCCGGGAGACGTGCAGTATCATGACGAAAAAAAGGACGGCTGGCAGGTAACCGCCCGCATTACAATGGATGGGGAGAATCTGTCGGCGGTACTGCAGTGCCTGGGTAAAAATTAAAAATCAGGGCAGAGGCCCGGCAGTGGTGAATGCAAAAGAACAAGGCAAAATGCACGATTACTGGCACGCACCATCACTGCCCGGAACCCTGCCTTTCGGACAAAGGGTCAGGCATTCATCCGTTGGTGCAGCCGTTCCACCTGCAACGCAAACGCCTCTATTCGCGCTTCGAGTACCTGGGGAAGCGGGTTGCCGTCCATCTCTAGCGAGAGGAAAGGAAGTCGCACCAGATCATCGGCGTGATTGTCAACCGCTTTGGTGATCTCCTTCTTGCGCTCTATGGTCGACTCTACGGCCATGACAGCCTCGGTTACCCGGGTGGGCATGCAGGCAAATGGCCCGATGGATACCGCCCCGTGGATTGAATGCATAATATCCTTGAAATAGTTGCCCGCAAACAGGATGACCTCTCCGGTGAAGCGACGGTCGAAAAACTTTCCTCCATACTCCATGATTTTCTTCATGTCAACCATCTCAAATTCATACAGCTGCGATCTGGAAAGAATCCTCTTTATTTTCTTTTCGTAATAACGCTGCATCACCTGCTTGATACTGAATTCCAGATGACTTTTGATGGAAAAGTCTGACTGGTAGATCCCCTCCTTGACATTATGGTCGCAATAGGAGAGCCATTCCAGTATGTGTGCCTGACGAACGATGATGTCTCTTCGGGCGAGACGTTCTCGCAATTCACGAGAGGAAAAGCAGTCCCGTCGTACGAAAATTTCTCCCATCAACGATACTTTCTTGGCCTCTTCAATGGAGAAGCGCCGGGGTATTTGGGCCAGTGTTTTTGCGACATCTTCAAGAACCGAATAGATGTTTTTTGCCTTCTCTTCGGAAAAACTGTGTATGATACGATTGAGCTGTTTGTTGAATATGTGCTGGGCTTTACTCCTGTCGAGTGCGAGAACGTCCAGGGAGTTGCGGATATCGGTCATCACATCGGCGATAATAAAGCTTTTGAGCACCTTGAAAGCATCCACGGGCGACAGGCCGGCGTATCCGTTTTCGTTTGTCAGAGTAAGCAGGGCGATGTTTTCGAGTCGTTTTTTTTCTATCAGCTTGCGGAGAAAAACGTTGTACTGTGTAAACCGGCAGTTTCCACCGCAGGTCGGCATAAAATAGGCCACCAGCTCATCATCCCCGCTACGGTGTTTGATGTATTTCATCAGGCCACCAGTCACCAGCTGCAGGGGAAGGCACTCTTTGCAGGAGGTGTTGGCACGTCCCAGCTTCAGTGCTTCGTAGTCGTAAACAGGAACGGAACTGGCTCGTATGCCGATTCCCCTGAATGCTGCGGCCGCCAGCTCACTGGTGACCCGTCCCATGGAGGGAAAGAGAACATGCACGTTTGGATCATACAGCGTATGTTTGGTGTTCTGTGAGCTTACCAGTACCGGTTTGTCTTTTTCATAGGTGATATGGGCCTGAACAAACGGTCTCTTTTTGGTCCTCTCTCGAGGGATTTGACGCCATTTGGATACGACATCCATAAATGCCTCGATGCGGGTATTTACGCCGGCATCGGCGGTGTGGCTGTCAAGCTCCAATGTCAGCGATGGCTTATCTTCCATGATATCACGAAAATATCCGACCAGAAACGAATCGGGACCGCAGCTGAAATTGGTAATCCAGGTGGCGAAAAGCTGCGGATGCTTGAACACATAGTGCGCGGTTTTCATCAGATTCTGACCGATTGCCCAGTTCATGCTTTTATCGCAGGGCTGGTCCTCGAAAGGAAGCAGATCCCAGGGGATCACCAGTTCCCCACGTGTAGCGAACTTGGCCGGTATTCCCATGTTTGCTTCAGGGGCAAAAGCATTGTAGGGTCGTCCGAATAGAACCACCGCGGAGGCATCTTTGTTTCGCTCCAGTGTGGTAAGTGCCTCTTGACCCAGCTTTTTCAGCGATGAGAAGAACTCTTTCAACTGCTTTACCGCCGCGCTACAGGCCCGGCGGGAGGTCCCGCTGTCAACGCCGAGCATTGCTCCCAGTTCGATAAATTCGTCCTCCTGCATCTCCCAGCCCCGGGAAAAATCGAAACCGGGAGTCAGGATTTTCACCCCATCGGTCAGCCCTTTAAATGCGCAGGGAACGTAATATGGCTCGCTTTGCAGAAGCATACAGGTCGTCTGATGTTCCCGCCTTTTGCTGACGCTGTTTTCCACGTGCAGCTCCAGGATCTTGGGAAGGAAAATGGCGTCCGGTTTCTTGTGTAAAAGGTTTGCAAAACAGCCGTGGGCAATCTCTCCGGGATAACACAGGGAGGTTCGCGTCCGTTTGATCCCCTCCGGATCGACCCGATCGCTTAGTACTACTTTGAAGCCGCATTCGGCAAAGAAACGGGACCAGAGGGGCAGGAGCATATTTGTTAAATACGATCGGGGAATACCGACGGTTTTTTCGCTTTCGGGTCCTGTCGAAAAGTAGGTCTCAAATAGCAGCTGTTGTCGTCTCCGGACATAATCGAACCGTTCAGGATCGTGCTTTACGTGATGAATCTGATTATAGTATTTGTTGCAGGCTCCTCCGAAAGGAAAGCTCTTGCCGTTTATCTTCAACACGGCAATCTGACAATTTCGGTCGCACTTCTCTTTGCCACCCGCGCAACGAAAGTGCTTGCCAAACTGGACCTGCTGATCCGCCAGGGCACCGAGATCAAACGAGCTTCTCGGCGTGTGCCCCAGCTCGATGCGCTGCTTAACCTCGAGCGCTACACCGTAAGCGCCCATCAATCCGGGATGTGGTGGTACGACGATCTCCTTTTCCAGCAGATTGGCCATCGCCAGGGGAACCGCCTTGTTGTAGCACACCCCGCCTTGCATAAACACGCGATTACCGGTGTTACGCTGACCTTTTACCCGGTTTACATAGTTAAGACAGATCGAGTAGACCAGCCCGGCAACGATATCGTCTCTATCGATACCCTCGTGGATAGCCGTTTTGATATCCGAGCTGATAAACGCGGCACACTGATCATTGAAATTTGGAGGCGTTTTTCCTCGAAGGGCGACATTTTCAATTTCCCGGTAGTCAAGGCCAAGGCTTTCTTTTGCCGATTCTTCCAGAAAGGAGCCGGTACCGGCGCTGCATGCCTCGTTCATGGCGTAGTCGGAGGGTACACCGTTTGTCAAATGAGTGTACTTCGCATCCTGACCACCGATTTCGAATATCGTGTCAACTTCTTTGTCGAAATGAGCCGCGGCGGTGGCATGGGCGATAATCTCATTTATCACACTGTCGGTCTGAGCATGCAGACCGGCAATCTGACGGCCCGAGCCGGTGGTGCCAAGACCGATGATCTTGACGGGCTCCTCGATTTGAGAGGCCAGCTCGCGATAGCATTCACGGGATGCCTGCACCGGATTACCGTTGGTACGTCCGTAGACGGAGGCCAAAAGCGCATCATCCCGCGTGCGAATAACCACCGCCTTGGTTGTGGTTGATCCGACATCCAGACCAACAATGCATTCATCTCCGGCTTCGGCTTTCTGCTCATGAAGCGTTTCAAATCGTACCAGTTTTTTGGCATTGGCGATTGGGGACAGAAAATCGAAGGATTTTTTTTCGGTCTTGAAAAGATCCTCACCGTCCCGCTGCCAGACGATTTCGTTTTTCAGCGCATACATCGCCGCACCGATCGCCTCGAAAGCATCCGCGTGTTCAGGAACATAGAGCCCACCCAGGCGTTTTCTGAGAAGAGAGGTTATCACCCGGTTACGGGTGACGCTTCCAACTGCGATAATGTTGCTCAGCTCGCTTTTGGCCAGAAGATCAAGCACCTTGTCGGCAATCATCGAACAGAGTCCCGCGGTCACCTCACCGATGGGCACACCAATGTTCAGTGCATGCGTGCAGTCACTTTTACAAAAAACCGAGCATCGTCCCGAGACCCGATGTGCCTGGCTGTTTTCGGCCAGGTCGACTGCCTGATCAACCGAGATGTTCATTCGACCGATCTGCTGGAGGAAAAACTCACCGGTGCCGGATGCGCATTTGTTGCCCGACTCGACAGTCGCAATCGAACCGTCGGGATTGAGCTGGTAGACCATAAAATTCTCGGCTCCCAGACTCGCAAGGGCGCTGAAGCCTTTCATTCCCTGCCGGCGGGACAGATAGTCCAGGGCATGCTCGGTGGCCTCCGGCTCGGTTATGGCGGGACCGTTTACGATGGTACGAAACTTTCGTCCGGTTAGAGTGGCGAAATCCACCTGACCGATATCTTCGAGCACCTTCCTGAAAACAGATCGCGGGTTGCTCTGGTGGCTGCGAACGATCTTCTGTTCTATGCGTATGCCCTGTGTATCCTTCGAGAGTACAATCGCTTTAATATTTTCCGCACCCAGGCATAAACCGGCTGCACGAAGCTTATCAGGCATGAGTGATCTCCTTTTGTTGAATGGAATCAACCATAAAAATCAACGGGTCAAGACACCTGATGAATCATTCGGGAGCAGTGTTTCGAACTGAACATATAGCTCAAAGTGAATAATCCGCAGTCCAGACAGTCGGGTTCGAAAACGGTCTACTACACCTCCGAAACCAGCTCGTTTTCATCGAAAAAGAAAGACACTTCGGTTTTGGCTGTCTCGGGAGCATCGGAGCCGTGGCAGACGTTGCGGTTAACGGCGGTTCCAAACATCTTGCGAATAGTGCCTTGCTGCGCTTTTGCCGGGTCCGTGGCACCCATTACCGTGCGCCAACGCTCAATCGCATCGGGGGCTTCCAGGGCAAGTACCATAATCTTTCCGGAGGACATAAACGAAGTCAGATCTTCGAAAAAAGGTTTTCCGGTGTGAACCGCATAGAATTGACCGGCTTTTTCGGCTGTGAGCCTGAGGACCTTTATTCCTGCTATCGTAAAGTCATTTTGAAGGATTATATCGATGATCTTGCCTGCCAGTTTCCGTTGGTATGCATCGGGTTTAATAATCGCGAGGGTTCGTTGCATTGCCAAAAATCCTTTCATGAGATATAATTCCATGTAACCGAGACGAATATAAGGAAAAAGAAAATAGTTGAGCAGAGGAGCAAGAACAAGGCCAGGGGTCAAATAAATGAAAAACCCAGGAATCTCAGAAAAGTGGTCGAGACATATACATTAGTTTATTTTCAGATATCAAGATCCAGGTTCATCAGAGCACCGGAGAATCAAAGATCAAAAGTTAAGGAATCAGTGAGCAAGAGCACATTGCAAACTAATGATACAAATAAACGTGCATTTCTCATCCCGTTTCAGCGGGATGAGAGGACGGGTTTCAGGCAAGAATTTAAAGAAACAGGAGTATTTATGAAACGATGGTATCTCAGCTGGTTGATTGCGGTATTGGCGGCTACCCTCTCTTTTGGGCAGCAATCCCAGGGCGATAATACGGGCAATTCGCAGAAACAGACACAACCCGAAGC
>CAYQOU010000109.1:0-7783 GCA_964419255.1 uncultured Fibrobacterota bacterium
CGATTTTGCCTCTCCCGATCCCTTCGTAACATCAGGATTAGTATCCCGGTCCGGCGACTCCGGCTCAGACCCTGTATGGAGACCGGTTTGCCTTTTCTTCAGATTCATTATCCGCCGGTACTCTCCCCGCGTCTGGATCAGCTTTACCCGCAAAAAGCCACCACAGGTTCTTGTCACAGAGGTACTGAGCCTGGGCGATCCGCAATCGGGAATAATCAGCCTCTCGCGTGTAAGATTACTGTCTGCCAACGAATCCGCTATCACTTGTGACCGGTACCGTATCAGTGAATCCGATAACGATGTGTCACACCAGCACAGAAAATACCTCTGCTGCTGCGCTGCCCCCAGTATGGAGGCAACCGTATCGAGTGCAGCATGCGATTTTCTGTCAAGTTTTCCTTTTCTATCGAAACTGATACTATCTGCATACATGCTTAGCCGTTGATTCTGTCCGGGTGTGAAAAATCTGACCGAATCGGGACAGCCATCCGTATCATCTACGAAATTGTAAACCTCCCGCTCTTCAGGGCAGGAATCCAGTGAATCGACGATCATATCCCCATCCGCATCTATTTCAGGGCAGCCGTCATCATCTTCCACCCCATCGACATCCTCCGGTTCCCCAGGACACTGATCAACCGAGTCCGCCAACCCGTCCTGATCATTGTCCCAATCAGGACAGCCATCTTCATCCTCAAAACCATCGACGTCCTCCGCCTCTTCGGGACAGCTGTCCAGCGTATCAGCAACGCCATCCTTGTCATTATCGAAATCCGGGCAGCCGTCTTCATCTTCAAAACCATCCATATCCTCGGCGATGTTGGGGCACTGATCGAGCGTATCCGCAATGCCATCCCCGTCATTATCAGGATCGATACACCCGTCTTCATCCTCGTATCCGTCAAAATCTTCAGGCCCGTATGCACACAAATCAACATTATCTCTGATACCATCACGATCGGGATCTCGAAACCGTTTCCACTCTGTGCTAAAGCCCAGGGAAAACTCGAAGCCCCGCCTGGGATACCAGTACGGGGTTCCCACCGCTTTATATCCCAGCTGCATACTGAAGGTCGGCATTCCTATCGCAAAGCCTGCCGTGGAGGCGAGCTTTTCCGCCCCTCCGAAAATGAATCCGACACGAAATGGTACCCATCCCCACAGAAAACCGTTTTCGGCACCCAGTGCAATGCGAGGAACAAATGAGCGACCGGGCCACGGCGCAAGACTCTGTTCATATTCCAGTGAGGTATTGATATACTCGGAGAGCGCCCTGAATGCTTTCCTCTCATTATGGCGGAAATTGAAACGATACCCCAATCCAATATTGAGGCTTGTCGGTTGCCATTCGCAAAAGCGTCCCGCATTGTAAAGAGTATCATCTTCATCCAATGACCTTCCACCGTGCTGCGAATCAAACGGATCATCACCCGACAGAATCTCATCCAAAACCATATCCTGTGTGCGCAGCTCGAAATCACCCTCCATCACATCGTGCCAGATCATGGGACCAAACCTGCGTAAAGCGATGCTTATCGTGCTGTGCTCACCATACAGCATTACTCCCGCATTGATTCCAAATCCCCAGCCGTTAACATACGGATAGTTTTCATACGGGAAATCAAACTTCCAGCCCTGCCAGGAACCTGTCCCGGCGGTTTTAAGATTCATATCGGCATTCATGCTCATCGAGGTGCCATCTTCGGCCACTTCAATGGATGCCTCCTCTGTCTGCATGCTCAGTAAACCGTGTCCCAGCGATAACGTCAACCCGAGTCCGCCGGATGCGTACTTAAAATCGGTAACCTTGCGGGTAAAGGTGTTAATGTATTCCGCTATCCGCGAAAGATCCAGTGTACGACCATATGCCGCATGAATATCGGTGGTGGCCCGTACCTGTACGGCAAGATCGGTAAGGGAGAGATCCGAGCCGCTTTTCAGCCCTGCATCGTCGGAGAATATTATGAGAAAGGGAGCATCGGGCAGATCTACCTGCGCATCGACAGCCGTACGAACATCTAAACCGATCTTCCCAAGCACCAGGCTTAAAAGAGAAATATTTACTCCGCTGTAAACGGATGTTCCACCCTCGATTATATCGCAAATCTTCTCGGATGACTGTTCCGGGGAATCTTCCGCCAGTCTGAAGCTGCTGTTTATTACCTGAGTGACAATCTCCTGCCACTGACCGTCTTCATCGATATTGAAGATTTCCCTATATGGTGTCAGCGCCAGCTTATCACTCCAGTATCCCGCAGAATAGGAGCCGACCAGAGGAATCAGCCGTAACCCCCCCCACGGCTGCAACTCGGCACCCAGAAAGGCAGGATTCAGTAAGGCAGCATCTACCCCGCCACCATAGGCAAGCCGCGCGGTACCCATACCCATCGAATACGGGTCCGGGCAGATGCCTGCGTGAACGTTTCCAAAGCAGAACAGCCAACAGATACATGTTATGATCCGGGTGCGCCATCCTGGTGCAATATTATTTTCTGACGGTCGAAAGGGTAAAGCAGCTGGACTCATTCCTGTTCTCCCCAATAAAGCAAAGAATCTGTTCTCCCGATACCTTCGATAACCGCTTTTGCTTTCAAGTCAAGGTAATCGGTATCTGTCAGTGCATCACTGTTGCATCGCGGCATCGTAAGAAACCATCGAATGGATATCTCCTCGCCGGAAAGCAGCGGCCCGAGCGCATTTTCTTCCAGAAGCATCTGCGATTCACTTCGTGTCATTCGAGGTGCGACCCTCAGACCATCGGCTCCGCAGAGAGAAAACACATTAGGCCATTCGGAAGAAGTCTCCCCGGCATAAGCCAATGATTCAGGATAGGCCATCAGTTCGTCCTCATGCCCTTCCCCCGCTCCCACCGCGTGAATCACCGCATGAAGATTGGTATTATTGTAGACATCCAGAGACAGGGTGATACGACGGTTCTCAATCTTTTGGGTCCACTCCAGCCCCTCTTCATCGATAAAAAATGTCGACATCTCCAGGGCGGTGCGAATGGTGTCAAGTACCTGCCATGAAAAAGGAATCTTGAGCGTCCAGGTAAGATCCATACCGATAGACAGAGCCGAGCGATACTCACCCCTCTCATTTTGTTCGTTATGCAGGATGATTTCGCTGCCTTTCGGTATCGCTATGTATCCATCAAAGCCGAGTGTTTCCGGCCAGTTGTTCAGAAGGCAGGCCATATCCATATGGGTCTGGTACAAGGAATCGGGAGATACACCGGTAAACTGTTCATCGGCTGTGATTGTCTGATCGCTATAGGCCAAATCATTTATTTCCATGTGTATGTCCAGACAATCTATCAAACTTCCCGTGGACAGTTTCGGGGTGAATTGCAGGCTCATAAGCGCCGACTCGAATCGAAACGACCGTTTCAGAGAATCCAGAATCGCTGATTCCCACTCGAATCCAACATCCTGTTGCTCCTGAAACGACTCGTTCATTGTCTCGATAAATTCCCCGTGAATACGGATAAATGGAAACTGCTCCGGAACCAATCTGAAGACGATGACATCATTTTTGTTGAATCGAACAACACGACCATCCGGTAGTGAGCGCACCCTATATTGATATTTAAGAAGGCTCTTTGCCGAATCGGTACTCCAGGTTGGAAACGCTCGAATGTCGTTGAGCAACAGTCGTTTACTGTAATGTATCTCCTCAGGTGTACGCGACACGGTATCGTCAAGAACGATACCTGCGAAATAGGAACTGTCGGTGATGGAACTGGTCTGCTCGACCGATTCATATGAATTATCTTGCGCAAATGTCGCATCCCAGGCATCTTCGATGACACCGGTTAGACCTATTCGTAACATGGTTGGATTCTGAATCTCAAACTGCATATAAGCATCCGTTAAATCTATAGCCTTAAGACGGATGGAATCGGCTATGCCAAATTCACCGGTAAACACCTCTGAATAATTGATCATCGAGTCGCTTAGCTCCGCTGCAGAGGCAATCAGATCATCCAGTGTAAACTTTATCCCAAGGCCGTCCCCTTTTTCGATAATTGATCCTTCGGGAATGGTACACCGGACCGCAATCGTAACCGGGTCACGCATTGTTTCTCCTGCTACCGGCACAGAAACCTCCGCACTGGATCGTGCATCGATACTTCTTTTGTCAACTCTTCCTATTGTATCCCCACCATCAAGAAGTGAAATACGTATCCCGCGGATATCTGCCTGCTGTGAAGTGTTGGTGATTGTGACAGATAAATCCGGGCAGGCTTCATCGAAGGTCACCGAATGTAGGCTTCCCAGGCTCTCATCTTTCGAATGGTCGACAGGAATAGATCGTGGCAGAGATTGCCCATCGAATTCTTCTGTGTGATCTACCATCAATGTAAACACCACATCAACTGCAGGAGTATTTGCAAGCCTTAGCGCTCCCAGTGTTTCCTTAACGACACTGGTATTGGAGGAGACCAGCGGACGCTCAATCGAATATGAGAGGGAATCTCGCTTTATAAAGCTTAAGGTATCGCTGACACTGTCATCATTCCCAAAATAAAGCTCCATATCACCGCCGACGCTTTCTGAGATAAGATCCCGTACCCCATGGCGTTTGTCGGTAATGGGAAGCTCCATATTTACAGACCATTTCGCCGGCTCGATATCAGAGGGCAACGAACAGCAGATATACGATGCCGAAAAGCAAACTACATAACTTAATACTCTCTTCGTAACAGTCTTCATACACGCATCCGGGTGAAAAGAATCAGATGGTTGAAACCTGAACCGAGTTAGTTTCTCGCGGCGACCTGGTCAATGCCCTGGAGCAGAAGATTTTCAGTAATTTTTGGAAATACCGCAGCGGGTATTCCACCAATTGCTTTAACCTTTTTGCCCAAAAAGCATTGAGTAACACATCCACTCAAAACCGCTCTGTCCGGGTAAAGCTATACCAGAATTATCCACACTATATCGATTATATATGTGCGTATGTACCATTTTAAAAACGTTATGCAACACCGCGAAAAGCAGGTATCTGTTTACATATGTCGGTGGTATGAAATTATGAAGCGCATGCAACCGAATAATTTGCGTGCAGGAAAAGCCATCAGGCTGTGAGGAAGCTGACCTGAGAATACAATGCCTTGCCGGATTGTTCCCTTGGCGCCGTGTATCGCTGTATCGACACAAAAAAAACCAATGGGAAAAACAACAGAACAGCTTCGGTAAAAATGATATAATATCCTTCATTGTAAGGAGCCTGTGAAATCCTATGGGCATAATGACTTGTAAAAACGGATGAATCTATATCATACCTAAACTTACCGGAGTAAAATAAGTAATGACTTAAATGTATGGTTAAATAAAAAATTAATCAGGCAGTAATTTACCGACTCGACCCCTGTTCTGTTGTGTTCTGCTATCGACCACAATGTGAGAAGTTTTATCTCGATTGGATTTTCCTCTGTGTTTCAACCGCGGACAGACTTGGTATGCATCATCCCAGAGTGAAGTAAAAGGTGGCCCCTTTTTGTTCCTGTCCTTCCGCCCACACCTTTCCCCCGTGACGACTGATCACCCGATCAACTATTGACAGGCCGATGCCGGTACCCGCATAATCCCTGTGAGCCTCAATCCGCCTGAATGGCTTGAATATGGACTGGACCTGTTCGGGTGCAAATCCCACACCATTGTCACGAATAAAGAACACCGTTTTCCCGGCCTGATAAAAGGTTCCAAATTCGATGCGTGCGGTGCTTTTCCGGGAGGTAAATTTCCATGAATTACAGATCAGGTTCTGGATGGCACGTGAAATGAGCCTGCTATCTGCCGATGCATAGACATCATCCTGAATGACAATCTCAACTTTTCGCTGCGGATCAGCCTGTTGAAGCTCGCCAAATACCTCCCGCACAATTTCGCTCATGTTCGTCTTTGATCGGTTTATCTCCATCGTGCCGATTCTGGAGAGACTGAGAATATCTTCGATCAGAAGACCCATTTTTTTGATACCATCTTTGATACGAATGACACACTCCCGCCCCTGGGAATCGAGAGAGTCGCTGTAGTTTTGCTGAAGAACCTCCGCCAGATTGGAGATGGTGTTGAGCGGTCCACGAAGATCATGAGAGACCGAATATGAAAATGATTCAATGTCACGATTAACGGAAATGAGTCTCTGTTCATGCTCCTGGCTCTGTTTCAGCGCCTGATTTCTTCCCGCCAAAACTATCGTTACCACCCAGAAAACAACATAACTTGATAGACGATTGGTGAGAATCATTTTCGTTAGTGGACCCCGTGAATAAATGATATCCACCGCCATGAGACCTGCCAGAGAAATGGTGCACAGATACAAATAACTATCCTTTCCCGTACTGGCAACAATTAAGATGGGGATCAGATAAAGTACCCAGATGCCATAGCCCAGAGGCATATGGGTATCGAGGTAGGTGATTACAACGGCCGAGACGATTGCCAGAAGAATCCTGAGCCAATCGGGAAAATTCATTACTACTCCTTTTTGGAGCTACCTGTCTGAACGCAACGTACATGCATTTACTGCAAATCCTTTACCATTTACTGCATCTCTTCTACCGAATCCGCCGAAGCAATTTTTATATTCAGCTATTGCCGATTGCCATGAGGTGTGCCATAAAACCAGCCTGAGGACCACGAATTAAGGCGATCTTTCGAAATCTCTGAAAGAGCAGGTTTGTATACACTATGAAACTCCTATTTTCCATACTTCTCATCGCATCAAATGCCTCCGGTCAGGATTTTAAAAAGGAAGGTGCGTTTTCTTTTCTGACGACTTTTCAGCCGGACGGCTACGTCATTCTCGATACAGCTTCAGGTGATTTAAACAGGGATGAGTATCGCGATCTGATAGTCGTCTACAAACATTCCGACGAAAAAAACCTGTCTACCGGGCCCGAAGAGCCACTGCCCCGTCCTTTACTGATATATATCGGCCAGGGTGGAGATTCGCTGCGATTAGCCAAATACAGCCAAACCGCGGTCTACTGCCTCGAGTGCGGAGGTGTTTTCGGCGATCCGTTTTCCAGAGTTGTAATCAAAAACGGCTATTTTACCATCGAACATTACGGCGGGAGCAGCTGGCGGTGGACAAGATTTGTAACATTCACATACTCTCCTCAGGATACGACGTGGTTATTACACCGAGATGGTGGTGAATCCTATCACACAAGTGACCCGGACAACAGCACCCAAACCATGAAGACGGTCAAAGATTTCGGTAAAGTCAGGTTTGAGGATTTCGATATCTACGAGGGTTACGAGTAGAAAAAGAAGCTGCGTCTTTGAAACGCCATATGTCGCAAAGTGATAGTTATGCGGATATGTAAATTCATAATCTCAAAGAAAAAGAGGCCACAGGTCAAAACGACCGACGACCTCTTTTCAGGTAAAGCGTATTTACTTTTACAAAGGGAAACAGATTTCCTCCGCCCCGGTAAACGGAGATCTGTAGATTGTTGAGTCTCTCCGGGCTTGTGATTGTATATACCCGTGAACCCCGCCGGGATAATGGTCGATAGTGATGTCAAATGGTCCTGCTTGAATCGTATCGTGAACCGTACTGAGGGTGTAGCTGTCTAAAGTGTCGTTCATTTGGCGAAATGTTCCTGCCACATACCGTTCACCCGAGCAACCGCTGAAGCTTGCAAGTGTCATATATCCGTACACATCCGATCCTGAACGCCACAGCCTCAAACTCCCGTCGAACGTGCCCCCGTCGGGCTGCTGTCTACCCGAGATGGAAAAGCATTGCGAAACCGTATCGACGGGGT
>CAYQOU010000110.1:0-7472 GCA_964419255.1 uncultured Fibrobacterota bacterium
TCTTTCTCATCTTGCATTCAGAGAAGCCGCAGAGAACATATCGTGGATAAAAAAAATCTTAAGTATTATACGGAAGTACGGAAAAATCACTGGGATAAAGTTTTTAAGCGAAACAGAAGCTTTTCGATGAACAGGTATTATCACGAACGTCTTTCCCGGGTTTATCAGTTTATTATACCTCAGGGATCGACTGTTCTGGAAATCGGCTGTGGAAACGGGCGTCTTCTATCGGCATTGAATCCGGCTCGGGGAGTAGGCATTGACATCTCAGAAAAAGCGATTGCTCAAGCAAAAGAATCATGTCCCAGACTGGAGTTTTATGCTGCAGATGTACATGAATGGGATACATCAGAACAATTTGATTATATCATTTTGTCAGATATTGTAAACGATTTATACTGTGTCCAAACTGTATTTGAAAGACTGCAGAAATTCTGTAAGCCTCAGACAAGAATAATTGTAAACACTTACAGCAGGATATGGGATTTGCCCCTATCAGTTGCAGCTTTTTGCGGGTTGGCTACTCCGCGGTTGCGGCAAAATTGGCTTACTCCCGAGGATATTCGAAATCTGTTTCATCTTACCGGCTACGAAACTCTCCGCACCTGGCGGGAAATAATTTTTCCCGTGAAAGTTCCTTTTCTGACCAACCTATGTAACAAATGGCTGATACATTTAGGGCCATTAAATGTTCTGGGGCTCACCAATTTCGTTGTAGCCCGCTCTCTGCAGGCTTGCAAAAACAACGTGCAAGCTCCTAAAGTGTCGATAATTGTTCCGGCACGAAATGAGGCCGGCCATATTGATTCGATCCTACAGCGGGTGCCAGAGCTTGGAAGAGGAACGGAGATTGTATTTGTAGAGGGTAATTCGGTAGACAATACCTATGAGGCGATTAAAGCTGCTTTACCGAAGTATCCCCAAAAAGAGTGTCAGCTTCACCGCCAGAAAGGAAAAGGCAAAGGAGATGCTGTCCGCCTTGGGTTTGAGATGGCTACTGGTGAGTTACTCATGATACTTGATGCCGATTTGACTGTCGCCCCGGAAGATCTCTCAAAATTCTATGACCTAATCGTTTCAGGGAAAGCAGAATTTGTCAATGGTGTTCGTCTTGTCTATCCGATGCAGGATAAGGCGATGCGATTTATAAACCTGCTTGGGAACAAATTTTTCAGCATTCTGTTCACCTGGCTTCTGGGCCAGCGTGTGAAGGACACTCTTTGTGGAACAAAGGTTCTGTATAAGCGTGACTATGAAAGAATAAGAGATAATCGTTCCTATTTTGGTGATTTCGATCCATTTGGTGATTTCGATCTTCTCTTCGGGGCATCAAAGCTGAACATGCGGATTGTAGATATTCCCGTAAGGTATGCAGAGCGGACTTATGGAACAACTAACATCAGCCGCTGGAGTCATGGTTTTTTACTCCTGAAAATGGCAGCACTTGCTTGCAGAAGACTTAAATGTATCTGATAGATTAAAATCGGGACAAGGTCTCTTTCGACTTTATTTTCAATGTTCGATACCCCTCCTGCGTATCCCATTCCATACCGCTTCAGCGGGAGGACGGAATATGCAGGAGGGGGAAAAGCTTGTTTTTGTCGTATTCTTTTTCTCTTCTTCTTTTTATCCGTTTCGAATTTATCGCTCGGAGTAACCGAAGGGGTCGTTCCAAAAAAAACGATTCCGATTTAGTCAGACTTCTAATTGAACATGGTATCGATCAAATATCTTTCGGTTTAAGACGAAAGTATACCCACTTTTCTTCTTCTTTCCACGATTCAAATTGAACTGAATCATAGTCATAACGGTTCGATACAAGCTCGATCACCGGTTCAAGATTTTTGCCGTGGAAAATGAGGCCATTGTAGCTCTTGCCCTCCGATAAGGCGTTGCTTATGTCCGCCAGGCTTTCTTTACTGCCATAGATCTCAGGAGTAAAAGTATCGACGGTTACCGATGGATAATAGTGACGGATTATGGGCATCGAAAATCTTACGGCAAGTATCCGTTGGGGTTTTTCTTTTTCTATATATCGTACCATTTGGGTCTTGGGAGAAGGAGCGTTGATAAACTCAGGAAGAAAAGTGAGCTTTAGAAAAGAAAACTGTATTACGCACAATGTAGCTAATGTCAGGATCTGCAGAAATCTTTTCTTCTCCAGCAAAAACGAGACGGATATCCCCAGTGCGATTGTTCCGGCTGCAATAAAGGTTACCGTATAGGTCGGATTGAGACACTGATTGCGGAGTGTGGTAGCCAGTATCAGAACCATATAGGTGATTATGG
This sequence comes from uncultured Fibrobacterota bacterium, assembly GCA_964419255.1. Classification (GTDB taxonomy): domain Bacteria; phylum Fibrobacterota; class Chitinivibrionia; order Chitinivibrionales; family CAYFVL01; genus CAZPHU01. The sequence continues at coordinate 2,290 of CAYQOU010000110.1, forward strand.
GAAAGAGCATGTATTTTCTCTTCCTTACCAATAAAAACGAACCAAGCAGGAGTCCTGAAAAGGCAATACTCATGTCGACCGGCAAGTGTTCAAATCGTGTCATCCAATATTTCCATATTGGCATGGGACTGAATGCAGAACCCCTGTAGATCATAAAGTATGCCTGAGTGATGTAGCTTTTGAGTAACGACAGCTTGATGATAGAGGCAGGCCACATGACAAAGATGACTCCTATCCATATCAGAAAGGAAGTTCTGATTACCCGCAGTAGTTTAAAATTGTTCTTACCGAGCCTGTATTTAACAAACAACGCACAGATCACCCATGTAACCATCATTGCGGCCGCATACTCATTGCTGAGAAAAGTCAAAGCCAGAAAGGCTGCACTTAAGAAGAAATATCCCTCCGCACCTGTCTGCACTGCTTTGATAAGAAAGAACAGGCACAGGATACATGTAAAAGTTAGTGCACCATGAGTGGAGAGTATCATCGTAGAGACATAAAGAGATACACTTCCCAACAGGCATAGTGCCGTTAAGAGCGAAACTGAAAAACTACACGTCCGGCGCAGCAAAAGCATGCATCCGGAAAAAACAGCAAGCGCACAGAAGAATTGGAACAATAGCGAATACATGCGGACGCGAAAGTCACTGTCACCAAATATCCACCTGCCCAGAGACAGGTAATAGAAATATAGAGGACCATGCCAGTGCCTGTAGACAGAAATATCATCCGATGAACGGATGAATTTCGACAAATCGGTTTTGGAATCCTTCTGAGTTCCCCGTGAAAGCCCCATCTTTAGAAACGTAGTGAATGGCAATGTCTTACGATCCAGATAGTTGCCGAAAAAACCCTTATTGGCGGCATATACATAGTCTGCCTCATCTTCCGCCAAAACAACATCCGGGATACTGTTATGAAAGAAGGTGACAAAAACTGCCAGAAGGATTAAGGCTCCTGCCCAATAGGTCGCTTTTCTGTTCAGAGGATTCGAAAACATATCAATTTTCCTGTTTTTCTCAAAAATGCATCGAACCAGATGCGCTTTTACTTGTTTTCAACAAAGAATATATCCTTTGGTTTTAATCGCTCTTTATAAGGATCTGGAGTGTACAAACAAAAAAGAGTAATCTCGTTTTCATTCACCAGCATTCACACTCTGAAAAATTACCATTGGCCAAGGAGGCAGGGAAATAAATGATCATGGACCGAGTCATAGATGATAAGAAACTACTATTTTACCCACTTTTTATGCCACTTTTTACGACTCATTGTTTCTATTCCAATCATGGGCGCAGGGTGGTATAATATCCCGCTAAAGCGGGACAGGAGCAGGGTACAGCACTTCGGGTCTGTAGTGCTGAATAAAAAAATATTATCTACAGGTGGCTTTTTTCACGAGAAAATCGACAGGTTATTGTCGAGGTTCAATACGCTTCTCTATCATAGAATTCCTGTCCGCCCCATAGTCCTATATCGTTTCTGCTGCCGTCGATGTCCTGGAAATCTTTTCCTTTCTTTCCGGCATCGACACAGGGGGAGTATGGGGACAGCTCATAGCGTCTGTAAGTGCCCAGACGGCGTCTGTGAGCGGTGGAGTCGGGCAGATGATTGTGCAGGATCTTGACCAGTGAAGTGTCTTTTACATCCGATCTGTCACTCGGAAGACGGCTATCCTGCTCCACAGCCAGAGATTCGGCAGGGGAGCCCGCAAATATCGGATCGGTATAAAGGTTACCATTATAATCGATCGAGTCGCTATTATGATTCAGGTCAAACAGAACACCAAGCTCAGGATCACAACCGTGCAGATCCCGATCTCCATTGCCGAAAACACAATTATTGGAGAAGTGCATAGCCGATACGCCATCAGACCACACCCCGTGGTTACGATTGAAGACGAAGATGCTGTTATAGATGCGCGGATTTGAATGAAGTATCCTTATTCCCGCAACAAAGTTGTGTGCCGCAATCGTGTTAAATATGTCAGGAAATGCTTTGTCGCGGCAGATAATTCCTACGTTGTTGAATTCTGTGGCAACATTACGGATCAGTGGGGAACACCCGCTTACGGTTATGCCCTGATAGGCACCCGCTATATCGGTATAGGCGATTTCGGTGAAAGGATCTACCGCCTCATCCAGCACAATTCCATACCAGCGAGTCGAGACTGAGTCGTCTTTCAGGGGGGAAAAACTAATACGATTGTTTCGACGCCCCACGCAGCTTAAGACACCCTTTACGGTGATAGAAACGGAAAACGAGTCCGCATAGTCGCGCTGGACTATTTTTTTATCATATGCGTGTGGCTGCCCCACGTAGATACGAGTGCCCGGGCCGATCACCAGTCGGGCCGATCTGTCGATCAATATGTCATCGGTGATGACATACGGCCCCTTTTCCTGCGTCCAACGTTCATCATCGGCAATAACGCCGCGCTTTTCGGTAAAAGAATAAGCAGATGCACTAAGCAGGAATGACCAGCAGATGATGACGAATAATCTTTTTGGTACTATACTAGACATCAGTAACCAGTTCTCTATATTTGTGATATGTTGTCAATTCCTTTTTGCCAGTGGCAAAATCTGATTTGTCCGATATTTTATACTCATTGCGCAAAATTCCACGGATTATGGTGCAGTATTCAGCATGTCTCTCGGTATCAACAAGGTGAATTCTGTCTGAATCTATCATGATTAAAATCCATGTCTTTGGTAGAGTCTTCACGGCACTGTCAACAGCAGTTGTGCTGAAAGCTTAACTAACCGTTGCTGTGTATCCTCGCGCGGAAGCGCTGCGCGGTTTGCTATAGATAAGCGTTATCTCTTCAAGCACTGAGCCCTTCTTCAGAACCGCCAGTTGGATCCCTCTGTTTGAAATAGCCCGATACACACTGATTGCCCCGGACTGAATTGTATACAGTTCCCGGGAGAAATCGTTGTCATAGAATAGATGAGTTCCCTTTTTTGTGGGCTTGATCGGTGTCCTCACTGATGGTTTTCCGAAAATGTTCCAGAAAGAATGTCGCCCTACCGCCTTATTGTACATCCATGTACGATCGGAGGCAAGAGGAGAGTGGGAAGGGGGAAGCTCAAAGTCGAAAGGATAAAAGGTGATAAATTGGGGGATGTGCTCCTTTTGCCGGATTTCCCTTATCTGAGGCCTGTTCTCTGTATCCAGTTTTGTTTTACCGCTGAATCGCGGCGGGGCGTGAAGGCTTGAGGAGGAAAAAAATAACTTTTTGTCTAAATATTTATCCTGTAGACATTCCGGCTCTTTCAGACTTGGTAGCTGAAATACTGTCTGTCGGTCCTAATAATGCATGCGTATCTTTATTCCCCGGGAATGGAGGTATTCTTTTAGCTGGCTGATGGTGTATTCGCCGTAGTGGAGGATTGAGGCAACCAGAGCCGCATCGGCACCGCCCTGTGTGAGCACATCGTAGAGGTGCTCGGGCTTTCCGCCACCGCCGGAGGCGATCACCGGAATAGAGACCGCATCGACAATCGTGCGGGTCAGAGTCAACTCGTAGCCCTTCTTTGTGCCGTCCGCATCGATCGAATTGACCACGATTTCGCCGGCTCCCAGGCACTCTCCCTCCTGTGCCCACCAGATAGCATCGATACCCATCGGAGTACGACCGCCGTTTATCACGATCTCATACCCTGATGGGATCTCGTCTGTTACCTTCACCTTGCGGACATCCATCGACAGCACCACACATTGAGCGCCGAATGCCGCGGAGGCCTCGGAGATTAGCTTCGGATTTTTCACCGCCGCACTGTTGACATTGATCTTCTCGGCGCCGGCAAGAAGGACCTTCGAACAGTCTTCAACCGTTCGAAGCCCCCCGCCCACCGAAAAGGGGATAAACACCTGCGAGGCCACATCGCTGACAACATCAATCATGATGTTTCGCTTGTCGCTGGAGGCGGTTATGTCGTAAAATACCAGCTCATCCAGCCCCTCCTCATAATACTTGCGGGCTGTAGTGACAGGATCACCGATATTTTTGGTGTCCACAAATTTCACACTCTTGGCCAGGTGACCGTCACGGACATCGAGACAGGAAATCAGTCGTTTACTCAGCATGTGCTACCATCCCACCGGGAAAAGTTCTTCAAAATATTCAGCCCCAGCCGACCACTCTTCTCCGGGTGAAACTGTGTCGCGAAAAGATTCTTATACCCGATAGCCGCCGGAAACGTGATCTCATACTCGCTTGTCGCGAAGACCAGGTCCTGGTCGGCAGGCTGTGGATAGAAGGAGTGGACGAAATAAAACTCATCGCCCGCTTGTATATCCTTTAGTACGAAATGCTCCCGCGTGACTGTCACCTGGTTCCATCCCATGTGCGGGATTTTCAATGATTTGTCGGTGAGTTTGAATTTCGGGCTGTTGCCCTCGATAAGCCCAAGACAGTTTGTATCTTCCTCATCGGAGTGGGAGAGGATGATCTGGGTACCCAGACAGATGCCCATAATGGGAGTACCTGCGGCGAAGCAATCCTTGAGTGCTCTGTCGAGCCCGGTTCTCTTGAGTGCGGAAATAGCGCTGCCCGCGTTTCCTACCCCGGGAAAAATCACCCGCTCGGCAGCCTGAATATACTCAGGGTCGGCCGATATTTGTGAGGGGATCTCCAGAAAATCCAACGCTCGTTTCACCGAGGTCAGATTCCCAGCCTCATAGTCGATTATCGCGATCATATCTGTTTTCCGATTTGCTTATAATGGATATGGTAGAGATGATAAAAATACAAAAGCTGTGGCGGGTGGCGCAAAGAGGCTTACTTTTTTGGGTGGATTTCGCTTGTTAGAAAGCTCACCTCCCACATGTCTTCATCTACTCAGACGATGAAATCAGCTTCAGACTTCTAAGGATTGCGTTCTACCAATGTATATTGCAATCAGATTCGCTGTTTACGTTACTTTCATTTTTCATAAGAGCACTTTGCTCGGAAATGCTTTCTTTCTCAAGAACCATTTGTCCCTGGGGATTTCCTCCAAAACCAGCGTGCGTGCAGATTAAAAACATAATCTCCCACTGCTTCTCCTAAATCCCCCCCTTAGCCCTCCCTCTTCGTGCACATTCTGGGCACTTCCTGCATATTTTTTCCGCTTCTTGCACCTTTTTGTGGCTTCTTGCACCCCTTTTGCCGCTTCTTGCAGCACTTTACCCCC
>CAYQOU010000111.1:0-7327 GCA_964419255.1 uncultured Fibrobacterota bacterium
GGGGGTATGAGTATGCGAAGAATAACTACACAACCCCCTGTTCAAACGGCGGTTTTTAATTTACGAGAATAGCCCGACAATATCCTTTTTAGTCAATTGCTTGAAAAAGGAATTTTCGGTGCGGATGATCTGGTCGACCAGCTGCTTTTTACTCTCCTGAAGAGCCAGCACACGCTCCTCTATGGAATCTTTCATGATCAACTTGTATACGAATACGTGATTTTTCTGCCCGATGCGATAGGCGCGGTCGGAGGCCTGATTCTCGGCGGCGGGATTCCACCAGGGATCCAGATGAATCACATATTCCGCGCTGGTGAGATTCAGGCCTGTTCCTCCTGCTTTGAGGCTGATCAGAAAGACCGGCACATCTCTGCAGTTCTGGAAACGATCCACCACCGCGGCCCGATCGCGTGTCTTGCCGGTGAGAATCTCGCTTTTGACACCGATCGTTGTCAGTCGCTTACGAATCAGTTCAAGTGCTTTAACAAACTGCGAGAATATCAATACCTTATGCCCCTCCGAGATGATATCCTCCAGGATACCATCCAGCAGCTTAAACTTGCCCGATTCGCCGTTAAACACCGGATCCATAAGGGCCGGATGGCAGCAGATCTGGCGCAGCCGAAGCAGTCCCTCCAGTATCTGCAGGCCCGATTTCTCCATGCCGAGCTGATCGATCGACTGCATGATCCGACCCCGATAGGTATCCCGGGTGATCTGATAGAGCGTACGCTGGCGGGGAAGCATCTCCGTATATATGACACTCTCCGTCTTGGGCGGGAGGTCGGTCGCCACCTGCTGCTTGGTGCGGCGGAGGATAAACGGAAACAGCATCTTTTGAAGCACCTGCGCGGCTTCCGGCTGACCATCCCTTTCCACCGGCTTGGCGAAATTCTGGGCAAAATGCCGGTAGGTGCCAAGCATCCCCGGGTTGAGAAACGAGAAGATCGACCACAGCTCCGAGAGGTTGTTTTCCACCGGTGTACCACTGAGAGCGAGTCGATGTCGGGCGTTTAGCTCCTTTATAGCCTTACCGACCCGGCTGGCCGGGTTTTTTATGGCCTGCGCCTCATCGATAACGATGTAATTAAACGGGACCCGTTTTAAAAGGGTGATATCGCGCATTGCTGTACCATAGGTGGTCAAGACAAGATCGGCGCATTTCATCTCGGTTGTACCATACTTTCGCCGCTCGGGCCCGTGGAAAAGCATCACCAGCATGGATGGCGCAAACTGACGTGCCTCACGTTCCCAGTTAAACAGAAGCGATGCCGGTACGATGACGATGGACGGTTTTCTCCCCTGCTCCTTCTCGTTTAGCAGAAGTGCGATAGTCTGTACCGTCTTTCCCAGCCCCATGTCATCGGCCAAACAGCCGCCGAAGTTATAGCTCTGGAGGAAATAAAACCACTCATAGCCGGCGGCCTGATACTGACGCATCGTGCCTTTGAACGTCTCCGGTGGCGGCTGCTTCATTATCCCCGAAAAGGAGCGAAGCGCCTCGCGCTTCTGTAGAAACTCCTCATTTGCCTGATGCTCATCGGCCATATCGAACAACATATCTGCAACGGGGGTGTGGTAGCGTTTCAGTGTCAACCGATCGTCTTTCTCATCATGCTCCCCAACGGCAAACAGGCTGGAGAACTTGCGCATCCAGGCCTCAGGAAGCACTCCCGAGCTTCCATCCGCAAGAAGCACATAGCGGCTGTCTGCTTTCACCGCCTGTATCAAAGCGGCCAGGGTGGCGGGAATTTCATCGAAACTGATACTGATATTGCAGCTGAGAGAATCCCCTTTAGAAAACACGTTTACCGAAAGACGAGGCAAAGACTTACGAGCCCTGGACACAGTCAGCTTGTCTTGCCCGAATATCTCATAGCCCTTTCGTGCAAGCCGGGGAAGCTGCCCCAGAATCCAGTCGCGGGGATCCTCGCAGGGGGTATAGATCCCCGATTGATACCGCATCAGCTCATACTCTGCAAGCGCGGTGAGCATCGCATCCTCCCGTGCGCGGGAGCGTACTATGCGATATACATGCCCCTGCGGACCGGGCACCAGCCGCTCGCGGTTAGTGTCGGTGCGACCGAATTCAGTCAGACCATCAAGGTAGGCAAACCGGATCTCGACCAGAAGCATGGAGTCACGCTCGTTGAGATACAACCGTGCTACAGGCTTGCCAGACACCGTCTCGACGAGCGTTTCAGGCACATCGGTTACAGAAGTAGTGTTGCGGGTTCCCAAATGGTCATCAGACTCGTTCTCATGACCGGAAGCTGGTTGTTCTTCTCGTTCGGCAAGGCGGAATGGACTTTCCACACCAGTAGTTCCGACAGTTTCAAGAGGGCACACTTCGGTTATGTCGTTTGGACTGTACGGATCGTCTAAATTGGCGTGATCGCCCCGATCAGGCTGATCAAAAGGACAGGTGTGCCTGTCAGACTCTTTTGGATCAGTCGAAACGTCTGTCTCGACCGGATCGTCATCACCAGCGCTACCGATTTTGTAGATCGAAGAATCTGTATCGTTATCGTCCCTGATATCACCAGTGGATTGTGGTACCGAATGAATCTGAGCATCGGTGGACTCGCTATCATCTCCTGACAGCCCCGCATCGGGCGGAGCGGTTTGAATCGATGTTATTTTCTGATCCTGCCGTTGCGTCGGACTCTGCTCAGATCCTCCTTTGTTATCATCATCCCGATCCAGTCCGAGGTTCAGGCCTGTCTGGACTGAATCCTGCGCATTTAGGGCGAACATGGCGGCAACGGCGTGCTCGCAGGCACCGCCATAGGCAAAACCACAGTTGCAGGCAAATCGAGCGGTTCGTCCTCTGTCTTTGCTGAGCACCACACGATAGGGAGAATCAACCGAGACGCTGGCGATGATATCGTGACCAACAGCATGTATTCCTTTGACCCGACCACGTGCAAAATGACGCTTCCCCGTCTCGATAACGGCGGGAAAGGCATACTGCCGGATTTCATCTGTGGTAAAGGAGATTGCTGCCATCTTTTGAGTCAAACCGGTGGTGCCGGATACAGTCCGTTATGGCTTCTGTGCTTGAAGCGGTCAATTACTTTGGTGGATGATACGCTGTGAGTCTAAAATACACAATTAATCCCTCCAACGGTATCTTGTATTCAGCACGTGCACAACATATGGTCGAATTTCGGTTGCTCGGTTGCTCGGTTGCTCGGTTATCTGGCGACTGGGACATAAGGGCGGTATTTGCCCTGGTTAGAATCTATTTTGGATCACTATCTTATATATAATGATATCGTTGACTTGTACATGAGTTCAGCTAATGATAAAAAGGTATGAAGGGGGTCTTTGATGGCTAATGACACGATTGATGATGAACTCCTTTCCAATTCACTTCGCAATCAGCGCAAAGCCTGGGAGATTATTGAGCAGACCGGATTGATCGATATCTGGCTATCGATCGGCGCTGAGATTAACCTGGTCGGTTCACTGAAAACCGGGCTCCTGATGAAAAACCGGGATATCGATTTCCATATCTATACCGATGAGTTTATCCTTGCCGAAAGTTTCAAGGCTGTTGGATTGCTGGCTCAGAATGCCCGGATCAAGCGGGTAGAGTATGTTAATCTGATCGATACCGAGGAGAAATGTATCGAGTGGCACGCCTGGTATGAGGATGATGAAGAGATGCTCTGGCAGATAGATATGATCCACATTAGCAGGGATTCACCCTATGTCGGAGTATTTGAAAAAGTTGCAAACCGAATAACATCGGTGCTGACACATGAGGCGCGATGTGCGATACTTTCTATAAAAAACGAAATTCCCGATGACCAGAAGATTATGGGAATAGAGATCTATCAGGCGGTTATCAGGGATGGGGTAAGAAATTACGGCGAGTTTATACGCTGGCGCGAGAAAAATGCGGCAACGGGTATCGTGGAGTGGATACCGTAAACAATAACGGTTAGACAGTACATGAAAAACATGTGCTATATGCCGGAATTACTGGCACTTAAGAAGCTGTTCGTATGACAGGCAGGCCTCTTCAGATGTTATGCATAGCAGAGAGAGACTTCACGACGGGGAACTCATCCCCTATCTTGAAAAATTCACTTTGGTTAGCTTTCACAAACCGTATGGAATTTTTACTTCCCGCCATGCTAACAAAAGGCACAATGGTTCATCGAGGATTGAATCGACGGTAATCAAGCATATATCCAACCTCAGGAATTCTCTCTCCCACCCATTCGTGCAAAAAATCTCTTTTTATGATATATTGTATATAAAATCAATTTTACACCCGTTTCCAATTCCGGAATCATTGCCGGGTTGAGGAGAACGTATGAAAAAGAGTGTTCTTACGCTGATCCTGTTGTCTGCCGCTGCTTTTGCGCAGCTGGAGTATGCAGGAAGCTCCCACTTTAAAGTCGATCAGTTCGGTTATCATCCTTCCGAAGAAAAAGTCATGGTGATCTCTCAGGCTCAGGAGGGGTTTAACGTGGATACCGAAGGGTCTTTTGAGCCGGGAGAGAACCTGGAGGTCAGAAGCTGGTCGGCGGGAAGTATGGGCAGTGAGGCGATCTATACCGGTGCTCCGGAGGTCTGGAATGCGGGAGAAACCGATGCGCTCAGTGGGGATAAGGGATGGTGGTTTGATTTTTCCGCGGTGACCACCGTCGGGGAATATGTGGTGTATGATCCCACAAACGATGTAAAGTCCCATCCTTTCAAAATCGCGAATGATGTCTTCGAAGATGTTTTACAAGCGGCGGTAAAATCCTACTATTTCCAGCGGGAAGGCTTTGCCAAGGAGGCTCCCTATGCCGGGGAGTGGACCGATGAGGCCAGTCACCTGCAAGACACTGCGGCACTGGATCTGGCGACCAAATCCGTCGAACGCGATGTGACCGGGGGCTGGATGGATGCCGGTGATCAGAACAAATACATCACTTTCGTGGTCAGTGTCATTCACAGTCTGTTGATTGCGTATGAGGAAAATCCCTCGGTGTTCACCGATGACTTCGATATCCCCGAAAGCGGCAACGGCATCCCCGATCTGCTCGATGAGCTTGTCTGGGAGCTTCGGTGGATGGTCAAAATGCAAGACACTGACGGTGGTGTGTTTATCAAGACCGGTGCGCTTGATCATAACGATCCCAGTCCGCCCAGCGCAGACACTCGTCAGCGCTACTACGGGCCCAAATGCACCAGCTCCGGCCTGGCGGCGGCATCCACATTTGCGCACGCATCGATAGTTCTTGCCGACATACCACAGTATGCCGATTTCGCAGAGGAACTTGCAGACCGTGCCGAGATGGCCTGGGAATGGGTGGAACAGACGCGGGCTACCGAGGGGTTTCAGACCGCCTGTGATGAAGGATCGGAGCGTATCCAGAGCGGAGACGCGGACAGAACCGAATTGGAGCAGGAAGAGCAGGCGGTTACCGCCGCGGTGTTTCTCTATGCTCTTACCGGGGATGACCGGTACAACACCTATGTGATTGAAAACTATGAAAAAAGCGAACTTATGACCAATGACTGGTGGGGTCCGTACAAAATAAGTTTCCAGGATGCGATGCTGCGCTATACCACGCTGGATGGTGCCGATGACCAGGTGACAGCTGCCGTGCTCGCGCTGAAGGAAAATAACTCTGCGGCTGGTGATTACTACAATATAGACGTGGAGGATGCACTGTATCGGGCATATATGCCGGCCGCGGCATTTCACTGGGGGCACAGCTCGGCTCGTGCAAACGGCGGAAACATTCTTATGCAGAGCGTGAGCTACAATGTCAACCCCGACAAAAAGGATCACTATATTCAAAGGGCCCGTCAGATGCTGCACTGGTTTCACGGCGTCAACGCTCTGGGTAAGGTGTATCTGACCAACATGTATGCGTACGGAGCCGAAAACAGCGCCTATGAGATTTTTCATTCCTGGTTTGCGCAAGGCACCCGGTGGCAGAATGCGCTGACCGGCGTTGGTCCCGCGCCGGGCATCGTGCCGGGTGGCCCCAATAAGGATTACGGTTACAAGGAGGGGGACCCGGGCAGAGACTGGTATGGCCCGCACACTGTGAATCTCAAGCCGCCTTACGGCCAGCCGCCCGAGAAGAGCTATAAAGACTGGGGGGCGGCATGGGTCACCGAAGGATGCATCAATGATCAGTGCCAGGAAGCATCATACGCGGTCACCGAAAACGCTATCTACTATCAGGCCGCATATGTAAGACTGCTGAGCTATTTTGCCTCCGAGGATAATAGTGTGTCTATTTCCTCGGGTCATAACCGGGTTTTCGCAAAGGTACCGGCATTTACCTGCCGGACGGTCGCGGGAAATCTGGTGGTTTCAGGACTGGATAAACATCCGGGCATCATTACCCTTCGCTCACTGAACGGCAAGGCCGTGGCGCGCCGAAGCGTAAGCGGGCGCGACCAGGCACGAATCCCGCTGGATGATATCGCCGCGGGAGTGCTGGTTGTTGAAATGAAATCAAACAACAAGACACTTTTTTCGACTGTTGTACATCAGTAGGGATGAAAAGTTGGATGTTGCATTGATACCGCTGCGTTTTTTGCTGATCGGGGCAAAGAGGCGGCTTGGTTTGCTCTCATGGTGAGAGTATTGTATATGAAGGTTCGCTATTGTGCGGGACAAACCTTACTTTTTGCGGGAGCGGCTCTTTTGCAGCCGCTCCCGCTTGCCCCGTTTCGAATGATGCCGGTTGCCCGAGGACAAAGATAATGAGTAACTACCCTCTCGGAATCCGCCTCTCACAGCTGCAATACCGTTTACCGTCCTTATCGGGGGATACCGATTACCAAGTAGAGCGAAAATACATCGGGATGCATAAACACTTTTAGCCACGAAAATCACGAAGAGGCGCGAAATGGACGAAAATTCTTTATTTTTGAAATAACAACGAAAATTATGAAAAGATTCAAATCGATCGGAAAAGACCTTTACGCAGTTAACTTAACACGATTCTTCTTGTTTCTAGTTTGGGATATGCGCCGAAGTTCAGGATGACACCTAATGGGTAACCGGTTGCTTTTAGATAATTTATCACTTGCGCTTGATGTTCTCTGGTAATTGCGGGGACACCCTTCAGTTCAATGATGATTTTCCCAAAACAGATGAAATCGGGTTTATATGTCTTTTTCAGCTTGTTACCTTTATAATGCAAGCAGATTATTTCTTGTGGTGCATACGGTATTCCTCGCATCTCAAATTCCTTTTCGAGACACTCCTGATAAACCGCCTCCAGAAAACCATTTCCCATTTCCTTATAAACTTCAAAAGCAGCCCCCTGGATCAAATAACTTTCTTCTTTGAGTAGTA
>CAYQOU010000112.1:0-7072 GCA_964419255.1 uncultured Fibrobacterota bacterium
AATTAGTCCGGTCAAAAAATCCTCTACTCTTCACACCGACTCAACTCCAACACCGCTATCTCAGGGAAACAGTTGAATCGTATCGGATACAGCGACCAGCCGATGCCACGGGAGATGAATACCGGAAAATCTCTGGTGGATTTTTTCAAACCACAGGAATAATCCTTGTTCTTTACGGGAAGCAGTGGCGGACCATAAAAGGGGATGTTTACCTGGCCTCCGTGGGTGTGGCCGGAGATCATCAGGTCGAATCGAGACCGGTAAACGGTATCGGCGCTGTCGGGATTGTGTGCCAGAACGATTCTGCACTCATCCTCAGGAATCGGGGCCATCAGGTGGTCGATGCTTTCGTGATCCTCCCAGAAGTCACCGGCTCCTACAAACCAGAGTGACTGATCACCCCTTTCCAGCCTGCGTCTCTTGTGGCGAATGCTGGTTCCGGACCTCTCCAGCCAGTAGAGTGACCGGTTTTCATCGGCCCAGTGATCGTGATTGCCCAGAATCGACAGCACCCCGGATGGTGCCGTGAGTGTGGACAAAAGAGGCCAGATGCGATCGATCTGTCTGTGTGTATGCATCTCGTGAATGTAGTCTCCCGTGCAGACAACTATGTCGCGGGCAATGGCATTGACTCGCTGAATCAATTTTTTTATATGAAACAGCGGCGTAGAAAAACAATAGTGCAGATCCGTCAGCTGTACGATAGTGAATTTTTCGAAATTAGAAGGCAGGCGGGGTATCGGTATGCGATACCTGTTTATCTGCACCATATAGCGTTCGATCAGAACCGGGTAGGAGGCAAGAAGAGATGCCCCCGCTGCAAATACGGTCCGATTGAGAAGAGATCTTCTGTTTAGATATGGGCTGATCATTGTACTGTGCGAATCTTGCTGAATGACGCCTCAGTTTCGCGGTCTCTCATATCTCTTATTTTCTTCTTAAGGGCCAGTGGATCAGATATATTCATAATCGATTGTTTGGAAATGATAGTGGGTAGATCCCAATCGAGAAGAGTTGTATGGATGAATAGCTGCTTGCCGTTTGCACTTGTTTCATATTCATTGGCTGCCAGTCGCCCCTCTTCACCGGATTGCAGCAGGCTGTTTTCGACGAATAGATCATCTACTTTTCTGTAAACTGTGGGATAACAGAAATCGTAGGAAATTCCCGCGCTGTCCTGAAGAACAAAGGTTGGAGAACTAAACAGTATCATTTCCGGACCGTTGTTTATCACATGTTGATTTGATAAACCATCCCTCTCATAAGGTGTGCCGGAAATCACAACATCGGATGCCGGATCTGCGGCGGTAAACGTTTGGCCGGTCATTTCGAACTGCACATCTGAAAGCATATCATAATCGAAAGTCAACCGATTGATATGTACATAATACCCGATCGGATGGTCCGGAGAAACAAACGTATTGGTATGATTATCCGAGAGTCTCACCACTGTCTCATTACGTATAAACGATGTATCTCTGCACAATATGCTTCCGTCCGAAGACCTGAAAGTTGCATACACCCGTATGTGTCTCAGACTCTGGCTGCCGGTGTAGTTAAATTTTGTCACACCCGTTATATAATGTGGGCCGGAGCCGGTTTTGTTGAAATTGCAGGACGCTACGCTAAAATTATCCGTCGCGTGCACCGCCGGTGAAACCACCTGTGAATCATCACCGGACTCGATAGGGTTGGAACAGTTCAGAAGAAAAAGAAAAAACGGCAGTGCGGTGAAATAGGTTCTGCTGAATGACATGTACTGGACTCCTTACCGATCGTAGTGAACTTCTGTAAAACTCTTCGTGTGTTTGCCTGAGAAAATATAAATATCCGCCTGCGCCCGAAGAGTCGAAGCGGTTGGGGCACTCATCAACCTGCTGATTAGGCAAAGACGAATCGGCTGTTTGATTGTTAGATTCCACATTGGACGATAATAAAAAAACAGTACCGAAACAATATGCATAGACCAGTGCTTCAAATAGTCTCCTGTCTCTTCTTGCGGCATGAAAACGAAAACTGGTGTCAGCAAATCGATCCGAAGATTTAAAACATCGGCAGTGATTTAATCATCGCAACAATCGAGCTTATCAGAGTTATCCCGGGCCTGTCGGAACCCAGCCAGCTCTGTAGAAGCGGTAATGTTTCGGGATCGCCGGCCAGACTGAAATCGGGTTCTCCCGTCTTGTTTTCATCAAACCAGAAGAATGCCTCCACGCAGGGGTTTTCATCCAGCCATGCAAGCATCTCGGTGATCCACACTGCCCGTCGCCGATCGGCTACGCAGCCCACCTCGGCAATCCAGATCGGCTTGCCATAGATGGAAATTCCCTGAAGAGACTCTTCAAAAAGATCCCGAAAACTTCTCCATGAATGCCACTCGTCGAAATCGTCGCCGAAATTATATCCATCCAGTCCCACAATATCGACATACCGGTTGCCCGGATAGTAGGCATGGATATGCTCGTCAAGAGTGTGCTTTCCCCACAACACATTGGGGCTGAACACCCATTTTACATTGTCGGCTTTTTCTTCCTGGAAAATGCGATGTACCCGTCTCCAGGCGGCAACAAAAGCTTCGGGTTTTCTGCCCCAGGGAAACCACCCGCCATTCATCTCGTAGCCGAACCGGTAGTAGATGTCGCGCCTGACTGAGCGGGCATCACGTGCAAACTGCCTGAAATAGCCGTCCCATCTGCCCAGGGCGATATCCGCCAGAAGGCGCTGATTGTGGGCGGGACCAAAATCGCCGTGTCGTATATCATGACTGATGACCAGCCTGACACGATGTTTTCTGTTGACAAGAGCGATTTCCAGGGGAAACGGCCGATCCAGCCCCATATACCACAAAGAAAAGCCCGGCTTGACTCCGAAACGCTCGATTTCCGCGGTGAGACTCGATTCATAGCCGCGCCACAGGCGGGAGGTGAAAAAACCGAAACGCTCACTCCGTCGTATCTTCTTCTCTTCTGATCCATAGAGGGTACAAAAGGAGGGCTCTTTCTCTTCCGCAGGAGCCGTTTCAACCCGGATTGCAGGCGTACAGGAAAAAAGTATCGTCGCGATCAAGACCAGCGTTGTAGATGTGACCGAATGTCTGAATTGTTTGAGCATGTGAATCTCCCTGTCATAGGAGCGGTTCGTAACTGTGTGTGTTTTTAATATTAACCCCATTGATGATATAAGCAAAAACTGTCGCACCGCTCAATTTCATTGTACCATCATGGGAGCCGAAACGGAATTGGTTCTGTGAATCAGTTTCCTGGGAGATTCGGGGTGATCGTAAACATATCCAACTGAGCGATTCTGTCGCGGCGATTTGCTCAATGCCCTGGAGCAGAAGAACTTCAGCAATTTTGGAAATACCGCAGCGGTAAGCCATGCAATTGCTTCAACCCTTCAGCCCTCAAGGCATTGAGAAATGCATCCACTCAGAACCGCTCAGTTTAGGTCTATCATCCTCCCGTTACGTTCCGTCCTCCCCCAGAAGCGTGGGTTGTGGGTGGTTTTCTGATTCTCTAATCCATGGCATTGCCTCTTTAAAGCCCCAGAAACGCAAGCCGATTACTCGATGGAGCGAGTCAATTTGTATTTTGTTGATCTGATATACTCATAACCATCTGTGGTCTGGGACCTGTGGCGTTGGACGCAAACCAGATGGGAAGCGTTGCAAGAGCCGGTAAAAAGAAAGGGCTTAGATGCCATCGGTATATATAGAAACCTTCGGCTGCCAGATGAATGTCGCGGATTCAAACCTGCTACTGGATCTGTTTTTGGCGCGGGGGTATACTCAGTCGGACAGCAGCGGCGATGCCGATGTGGTGATCGTAAACACGTGCAGTGTCAGAAAGAAGGCGGAGCAGCGGGCGCTTGCGCGTATCGGTGAGTATGCCGGGCATAAGAAGAAAAGCAACCGCTCACAGCAGCTGTGGGTTGTAGGGTGCATGGCCGAGCGACTGGGCGACGATCTCAAAAAGGAAATCCCTGGCGTCGATCGGGTAATCGGAGCCACGCGGGTGGAGTATCTGGCCCACGACATCGACGGGCTGCTGATCGAACAGCATCCGGGGGGATCAGCCGACCGGGCGGGGACGAGTATGTATGTGCCGGTTACCCGCGGGTGTGACAATTTCTGCACCTACTGTATCGTGCCGTATGTGCGGGGACGGGAACATTCGGTGAGCTGTCGGGAGATCGTGCGGCAGGTTGGCTCACTTGTGTCGCAGGGCACGGTGGAGGTTGTTCTTCTTGGACAGAATGTAAACTCCTATCATGACGGCGCAACTGGTTTTGCCGGGCTGATTGAGCAGCTGGTGCAGATCGACGGTCTTAAACGTCTCCGGTTTACCACCTCTCATCCAAAGGATCTCAGCGATGAACTGATAGAGGTGGTTGCACGGTCACCGAAAGTGTGTAATCATATACATCTGCCTGTCCAGTCCGGGAGCACTAAAATTCTGGAGGCGATGAACAGGGGGTATACCAGAGAGCATTATCTTTCGTTGATAGAAAAGATTCGGGACAAGATTCCGGATGTCGATCTGACCACCGATGTGATGGTAGGCTTTCCCGGCGAGACGGAGGAGGATTTCCGGCAGACGCTTTGGTTGTTTGAGCAGGTTCGCTACACCACCGCCTTCATGTTTGCCTATTCACCCCGGGAGGGCACTGCGGCGGCGAAGATGGCCGCTCAGCTCGATCAGGCGACCAAAAAAAGACGATTGAACACACTTATTGCTATGCAAATGGAGATAACCCGAGAGCATTATGCATCCATGATTGGCAAAGAGGTTTCGGTGATGTTCACCGAGAGGCAGAAGGGCAGGGATCGTGCCTGGATGGGGCAGGATTTTGGAGCCAAAAGGGTGCTTTTTGATTGCGATGATGATCTGGCGGGAACGATATTAAACGTAAGGATTAAACAAAGCAGCGGTATGACTCTTATCGCCGAAAGGACATAACATGCGCTTTGCCAAATGGGCCATATTTTTCGCACTGTCGTTTATCTGCTCCTGGATTCTAATCACTACCTTTTCACAGGAGGTTTTCAGGACTCCTGTCGAAGCGAAGATCATTACCTACGAGACGCCTCCCATTCCTTTGTACGGCTATGTTTTGGGAGCTTTTGCTGTGGGACTGCTTCTTGGTTTGTTCATGGCCATATATAATTATATCACCTTGAGTGCAAAGAATCGCAGGAAAAACAAACGGATGAAGACATTGGAAAAGGAACTTCAGGATTCGAGGGAAAGCCAGAAGTATCTGCAGGGAGAAATCGAGCAGAAGAATGCGGTGCTGGACAGGCTGCGTAATGATGTTGCCAGGCAGAAATCGGAGCTGGAAAAATTCAGAACCGAAACAGCGCAAGAGCCTCTACCGGATACGGGCGAGCAGGCACATTCCCAACCGGCGCAAAAACCTTCTTACGATGAGACCGGTGAAGGCTCGGACAAAGACTCCGATAAGGACTGGACATTGTAAGACTGGATTGTTTTTCCAATAAAGGATTTCTCTGCCGACTTTAATGATAGAATAGAAGCATAAGAATCATCTTCCGTTTGCCAGGTCTGCTGAAAAGCTCATACTATAGTTCCTGTAGTGTGTCTTTTCCGGGTAGTTTCGGATCGCAGGATACACCGGAGTCATTGAGTACATGTTCGGAAAGCACCTCGCGGATATCATGCTCCCGCTTGCGGGATGTTATGGCATCCATGCTTCGACTTACTTCGACTTCGTTCAGCACCGGTCGCTCCGCACAGGTGTGTTTCAAACTGCGTATAAAAATGATGGTTCTCGGGGTTCGCGAGGATGACAAGGAGTCCCTTGTTATAATTCGGAACGGAAACTATTTAAGCGCAAGAATCCTAACTCTTAGTGGCAATGAATGGTTTTATGATAATGAGATGTTTTTTTCTGTGTATGATTGTGCTGATATATATATCAACGGATGCTGCAGATGATGCTTCCATCGGTTATTCGCTTCTTTTGCGCGGTGATGTTAGTGAGGCATCCGTATATATTGATAGAGCCTGGGAGCGTGATTCTTCGGAGGCATTACATCGTTTCCTGAAAGCCCGGATGCTTGCCGATGCGAAAGCCGCGGCTGTGCTGTATATGGGAGTTGCCGAGGATACGGACGCCCCGGATTCTCTGCGGGCGCATGCGTTTTTCATGCTGGGATCGCATTGCATGGTCTCAGGCGATGAGGGGGGTGCCAGGGATTATTATTCCCGCGCAGCAGAGCGGCAGGCTGTGTTTCGCAGATCCGATCGTCTGGCGCAAGATCTGCTTGTTTTGGACCTGACCGAAAAGGCCGCCGGCATATGGAAAAGAATGCTTGCCGGTACCGATTCAATTCCGGCATGCATCGGACTGGGGAAGGTCGCCCTGAAAAACGGCCAACCGACAAGAGCACTGGAGTGGTTTACCAGGGCACTGGTTCATGCCGGAGAAGAAAATCGTTATCGTGCGCTTCTCGGAGCCTATGAGGCCAGCTGCTATGCGGAGGCGAAAACCAGAGCATCGACATACCGCAAACGAATTCGTCGCGAGTACCCTGATGGCATAGTTTCGCTGGACGATTGCGGAAGTGGTGAAGATGCCGGGGGCTTATCCGGTGATGATGCAATCTCAAACAACGGTAACGGCAAAACTTATACCCTTCAGGTCGGAGCGTTTGGAGTGCGGGAAAATGCACGGGGGTTAAGGGATCGGCTCAGCGAGTTGTTGTCGGACATCAGAATAGTCGAAGTGAAGCAGGGGAGTGTGACACTTCACAAGGTGCATGTCGGGAGGTTCTCCTCCGAGCAGCAGGCATTAGCGTTTGGAGAAAAAAAACTTCGCCACCGAGGCATTCATTTTCGCGTAATCGCTCAGTGAAGTGCACTGCTCCATACGTCGACCGTATGCGCTCCGCTGCCGATAAGATTGAGGCGGAATTTGAACTTCTCCCCGCTTTTGTGCCGCAGGATAATGATGCATTGCAGGTGTCCTTTCTTATGCACTGTCCAGTGCCCCACGCGCACACTTTTGGTGTTTGGCTCGTTGCGCAGGATGATTTCCTTGATGAGCTTCT
>CAYQOU010000113.1:0-7003 GCA_964419255.1 uncultured Fibrobacterota bacterium
GCCCGCAACCCGATCGTTCTGGCGCCGGGAATGGGGATCAATGCTTTTTTTACCTTGTAATTTTTGCACTTCTGTTCACGGATATGTTTGATAGCCTTTCCACTTTTATGGGTGTAGCCGAAGCCGCCGACCTGATCGAGGAATCGGGTGAGCCGCGAAATGTTAAACAATCACTGTTGGTTGATGGATTCGCCACACTGATTTCGGGCCTTCTGGGCACAAGCTCGGCAACCGCCTATATAGAGTCGGTTACCGGCATAGAGGAAGGCGGAAGGAGCGGGCTAACCGCAGTAGTTGCAGGGCTTTGTTTCCTTCCGTTCATATTCTTTTCACCACTGCTTTCGGTTGTCCCCGCAATCGCAACAGCTCCCGCACTGGTGCTGGTGGGAGTGTTTATGATGTCCCCGGTTCAGAAAATCGCCTGGGGCCGTTTCGATGATGCCATTCCGGCATTTCTGGCCATGATACTCATCCCTTTTACCTATTCGATCACTCAAGGAATTCTGTGGGGCTTTCTCAGCTGGACGGTACTGAAAGCGGGACTCGGTAAGTGGCGAGAAATTCACCCGACCCTGCTGGTGATCGATGCCTTTGCAGTAGCTTCCTTTTTCGTCAGATAGGTTCAATATCGAATTAACAGGCAGACTTGACGATCCCGTCAGGGGACGGACTCTCTAATTCTCTAATTACTTAATAGGGCGGCAATAGCCCTTAAACAATTAAAACCTGAATTGAGCGATTCTCTCGCGGCAAGTCGCACAATCTCTTGGGGCATAAGGGCTTCAGCAATCTTGGAAATACCGCAGAGGGTATTCCACGCGATTGCTTCAACCCTTCTGCCCTAAAGGGAGTGCACGACTTATACACTCAGAACCGCTCATTTCAGGTAAAAAAAGTTTGTCCGTGTGTTCACCAGATCTTGTCGGAGATGAGCAATATGGCTCCCGTGTCTCGGTTTGCTTGGGGCAGATGTCAGGATCCAGAGCTTGCTTATCCGCCGCCAAGCTCATCCCGTCAAATATCGGTTATCTTCAGGCCAGGCGTTCAGTACCTGCCGCAGAATCGCAATCTCTCCCACATGATAGGCGGTGTGATCGGCTGCGGTCAGGATCTCCCGCATATAGGTGTAGCCGGGAGCATGTGGAATCTCCGATCGGAGGTCGAGCGAGCGCTTCTTTACCAGCGATATCAGATAATCGCGGTCTTCCAAGACCTTTTCTATCGATTTATTCCATTTATCCTCTGTTGGCATTTCCGATGCCGGCGGTCGGTAGCCGTACGGCCAGTCCGGTGATATATGATTCGGGTTACGTATAAACTCCACGATATCCCACTGGGCAATGCGGATGTGTTCCACAAAATGCCATGCGGTGTACGGTGTATGGGGTGCATGCCTGCCGATACGATCGAGAGGGAATCCGTTTACAACTTCCTCAAAGCTCATATGGGCATTTCCGCCCGTCAGCAGGCTCAACAGCTCGAATCTAACCGTGTCTTTCATCTCTACTCCCCCCGCTCAGATGTTCTTCCGAAGCCAATGAAAAAGGTAACGTGCGACTTTTTCCCAGCCGGGCTCGCCGATCATATAGTGAGTCATATCCGCAAACATGTGAAACTCCGCATTCTTGTAATGTGTCGCAATCTGGCGTGTTACCCGGGGGGCAATAAGCTTGTCTTTTCCTGCCCCAAGAAGAAGCGTGGGGCAGGTGATGTTTTTCTCGTCTACCAGAGTGGCCTTCTTGCGATCAAGGGGCCAGAGCGCTATTTCGAACAAAACGCGACCGGATTCATAGGTCATGAAACGGTAGAAGTAGTGTCTTTCTTCCTTGGGAATCTTGAAGAGCACCGCCGAGGATGCTTCTTGGAAGCTTAGTTTGATTGGTTTGCGCCAGAAAAATGGCACACGCATTGCGCTGCCAAAGGCCTTCATCGCCGAGGCGGAGACAGGGAAAATGCCTCGTGGGGGGGCCGGTGCAATAAAAACTGCCGCCTGGGCAAGCCCTCGGGCGGCAAGTATCTGGGCCAGCAAACCTCCCATGGAGTGTCCGATTACAACCGGTTTGCGGCTCATCTTTAGAATCAGCTTCTCCAGATCGTCGGCATAGTCTAAGATGCTGGTAGTTCCCAGTCTCGGATCCGGCTCCTGTCCCGGTTCCAATTGGTGGAACCTCAGTGTCGGTCGGACAATCCGATAACCGATATCACCCATCGCGTGAGCAAGAAGCTCCCAGCAGATAGGCGTGACAAACATCCCATGAATGAAGAAAAGTGTCGTTCTCTTCCGAAGCATTAGATTTTACTCCCCCATGTGTTCCGTATCATTGGGTGATCGTTGATTATCGTCAAAAGAGGAAGAATCCCTCCCGGCATGATTTTGTACCCTGGAGAGAAGGCGTGACAGCCGGGGACGGTTATATCGTTGTGCAATTATGCAGGGCATATTTGATGCAAGCGCATATACAATCATAATAGAGAAGGAGGAAAACGAGTTCCACAGAAGAAAAATCGGTGTCACGGCAATAACCAGCCAGTGAACAGATTCGCCGCGGCAGGTTTCACTGATAAAACGTGCAAGATATGACGGGTTAGCTACCTTAAGACGAGCTTTGGCAAAACCTCCGATAAACCATGTGGCGCCGTCGGGTAAAGCGCCTTTCCAGCGAGCTACTTTGAACATCGTGTCATAGAGTTCACCGTTTTTTTCCCATGGGCGGGTGTGAAAAAGCCATGCATCGGGTTTGAATAGTGTCACCGGCAAACGGGTAACAAGAAAGGCTATGCCCATATGAATGGTAAGCCAGGCGAGTGAATTGGCCGCAATCAAACCCACCTTCTCTTTTAAGCTTCTTCTCGATGATGTTTTCATGTTTTCTCTCGACTCTGGGGTGATTGGGTCTGGATATCTCGTCCCTTCCAGGTAAGCTTATGCAAAATGTTTGACAGCACAAAAGAACGGATAAAAATGATCGTGAAGAAAAAGATTTGAATCGGGTACAGAAGTGCGGTAAAAAAAGAGAAATTTCCCACACGCCTGAGCATCCACCACATCTGCGCAACAAACGCGGCATATGAGCACCCGCCCGCAAAAACCTGAAGCCGGTCTGCTCCCGGCACCCTGATCAGTAATCCTGCGGCAAGCAGACCTGCACTTATCCAGAGTGTGATAATTATCCTCACGAATGTATTGGTATCAGCCGCGCCGGTTGCCATACTCTTTGTCCAACCCTCCAAAAGCTGGTGAAAACCTTGTGGATACATGCGAAAATTGATAGCTCCCTTACCGCTCAGACAGTATACGGGAAGCCGAGAGCGGATAAAGGTGTTTGCAATCGCCATGTCTTCCAGAATCTTTCCTCTCACCGCCCTGTGGCCCCCTGCTCGAAAGTAGGATTCGCGGGAACAGATTACACATGGGCCGAAACTGCCCGCAGGGCGAATGGAAGATTGCAGGGGAGTAAAGGCGTTCATGCCCGCGTATACGATAAGGTTGAAAAAAGAAGAAAATTGCTCATATGCACGCTCCGTTTTGTGCCACGGCTCCACCGTGACCAGGCCCCCTTTTTCCATCCAGGTTGAGTAGATCTTTTCCAGACCGTCTGGCTCCAGCATGCAATCGGCATCCAGGAAGAGAAGTACGGTTCCCGAGGCTCTGTGCGCACCCTGCCAGCAAGCCCAGCTTTTCCCCAGCCAACCATGTGGATGCGGACCGGATGAATACACCTGCGCCCCGGCGGTAAGCGCCTCGGTCTGGGTGTTGTCGGTGCTGTTATCGTCGATTACAAGCACTTCACGAGGCCGCAGCGTCTGATTTTGTATAGATTTCAGCAGTGTGCCAATGTTTTTTTCTTCATCGCGCGCAGGAATGATGATTGATATCGAATTAAGGGGAAGAGCTGATCCTCTTTTTCTGCGACACACCGGTATACGCCACAATAATAAAGTACCGGCCAGCCAGCCGCATATGATAATGATTGATTCAAGCAAATCCATTCGCCTCTCACTCTTGTGTGAAATCACCAATCACCCTCTGTGCTGTTTTTTGTCCTCCCAGCAGCGCCATCGGCATACCAGAACCGGGATTGACAGTTCCTCCGACAAAGTAAAGCCCCCTGTACTCCCTGCTCTTCTTGGGAGCTTTCAGGGCAAAATTCAGCTTCCTGTCCGATACCGTTCCGTAAATAGAGCCCCTGTACGATCTATATAGATCCTCTATATCTACCGGTGTCAGCATATGTTCCACCACGATCTGGTTGCGAAGATCGCTCAGCCCCATTCTTTCCAGTTTATCAAATACCTTCTCCCGCAGCCGCCTGTAATCTCCAAGCGTGTACGGATGGCTCTCTGTTCGATGGGGAATGTGGGGGAGAATCTTGAGTATATGGTGTTGCTTCGGAGCACGTGAGGGGTCGGTTACCGTCGGGGCAACCAGATAGATCGTGGGATCATCAGGCAGTTCTTTTTTTTGAAACACCTGGTGGAAATGTTTTCGCTGATCGGCGGCATGAAAAAAATTGTGATGCCTGAGCTGCGAGTAGTGTTTGCGAATCCCCAGATGAATCACCAGACCGGAACATGATGGCTCATATTGCCTGTGTTTGTTTATGTCCTTTTCTTTTCTTCCAAGCAGGTGAATACAGGTGGGAACCACCTCCATGTTTGAAATGACAACATCGGCATCTATCTGCCGGTTATCCTGAGTGGATACCCCGATAACGCGTTTACCCTTTCGCCTGATTTCTGCAACTTCACACCGGGTATACACCTCAACTCCCAGCTCATTCAGCAGGCGTGAAAAGCCACGGGCAATCGAATACATCCCTCCAGTTACATACCATAGTCCAAATCCGAACTGAACATATGGCATAAGATTCATGAACCCGGGGGCATCCAGTGCCGATGATCCGACGTATTTGATAAAATAGTTGAACATATCATGAATGTGGCCGGTGCCGAAGAATCCGGTAACCGACCTGTCCATGGTTCTGAATATGTCAAGGTCTTTGAGGATCTGAAATGGGCTGTAATGTGTGGCGAAGCCCAGGGCAGTATCCAGGCCATAGCGGAAATAGCCCCGTTCTATAAGCTCGTATTGCTTTTTACTGTATCGATAAAAACGATTAAAACGCCCAATCATGTCGGGGGACACCGCGCCCAGATTCTCCCGGGTTTTATCTAAATCACCAAAAAGATCGATCGTCGTGCCATCTTCGAAGAAATTTCTCCAATGGTGATCCAGCTCCTGAAGCTCGAAGTAATCTTCCATGCATCTTCCTGCCTTTTCAAAAAGATATCGGAAAATGTTTGGCAGGGTCAGTATGGAGGGGCCCAGGTCAAAATGGAATCCATGTATATCCAGATAGTTTAGTTTGCCTCCGATCTTATCATTGCGCTCACAGATGGTGACGGAAAAGCCTCGGGTCGCCAGCATGATGGCAGCTGAGATTCCGCCGAGTCCGGCACCGATTATCACAGCATGTTTTTTCATCATTACTCTCTGAAAAAAGGTTATCCTACATTGATAGTATCTCATCAGAGATCTGGTGGACCAAACAGCCCAGGATGTTTTCTATCTGCTCTGCTCAGGCATTGTTTTGTTTCGCCTGTTTTCTCCGGTTTTCATTCGTTTCAGGCCATCTTGAGCGACCAGATCGTGCCGATTTATCTTGAGTGCTTTCTTGAAATATGCTACCGCCTGACTGTCCTTGCCCCTGGCTTCATAGGCTCTGCCCAGAAATGCGAGAGCGGTGCTGTAACCCCATTGAGGCGCTGTGGGAGATTTTTTTTGGCCTGATTCCCGGGCGAAGAAACTTTCGGACTTTCTCAGATACTCTATGGCTTTATCCGTGCCTCCGCCAAGAAACCCGGGGGTAAACAGGTAACTCATCCCGGCGAGGTAATGTATCCGCGGATTATCGCGATCCAGAGAAAGAGCCGTTTTCATGTGATTCTGTACACGCGGGCCGAGAGTTACCGCCTTGAAAGGATTTCGGGATATTGCGATGCCATACAACGTCGCCAGAAGCGCGTGGCATTCGGCACAGCTATCGGACTGCTCGAGTGCACGCCGAAATGTATCGATACCTTTGTCCAGATATTCCGATGCGATGTCCGGATCTTTGTACGTGTCTACCGAGTAGAGCGCCTGGGTTAGTATGTAAAACTCAGCTACTCCTTTCCAGTAATAGCCGGAAAGCTCTTCTGGAGAACGCTCGGTGACATTCTGAAAGGCTGCATGCGCATCGAAAAAAAGGTCTCTGCTCCACTGATTGTATCCTTCTTGAAATATGCGAATGCCTTTGAGAAGAAGAGAATCCGGAGACAGACCCGAACCATCGGCTGCATTTTCCTGTGCATACAGCACAGCCGCCGAAAGAACAAAAAATAAGAAGGCAAAATGCCTTATGCTATTGATGTACATGAATGCGAGCATCCTCTCCAACAAAAGAGCGCGTTTTCATGGCACTATCTATTGTCACCGGAAATCGCCTGTAAGAGACTCTGTATAAATCCTACAAAATCTGTGCCTGTTCAAATCTGGACATATCTATTGCTTCTTCCACCTTTGGGACAGGACGAAACGGCAAGGCAACTCTCGGCTCGAACGGCAAACTCTTCACCTCACCTCACACACCCCGCAGCGAACGGGACTCGCCACGAGGTGTATCCGGTTTTCTCTTGTAACAGAATGCACTCTCCGGATGTTTCTTATGTGGAAGAGTTAAAACGCGGTTGCTGTCAAGGTACTTTGACTATTCTTATGAAGTAAACCGATGCGGTGAGTCGCACAATTCCTGGTGCTTAAGTATAGCAAATTCCGGAAATTTTTCGGAGGGTATTCCATTTCTTTCCACCATTGATTCAACCATTCAGCCCTCCAGAGATTGCGCGAATCATCCATTCGGACCCTCAATTGTAGGACAAGGAAAATGTCACGTGGCCCGGAAGGCTGCGGTTCATTGCAGTAGACGAGGCAAAAATAATATAAGAATATGCGCAAACTGCT
>CAYQOU010000114.1:0-6934 GCA_964419255.1 uncultured Fibrobacterota bacterium
AAGTCACAAAAGTCCTCAGCCTGATCCCGCTCATCGAGCCCATACATCGCTCCTTTTATTGGTATTGATAAAAAATTGGTCTGCAAAAACGCAGAAGGTGACCATAATCACATCCTGTTAGTAGCTTAAACTCAGCCAGCCCATAAAGCTTCTTCCTTTTAATATGGTATAGGTATGTCCGGCAAAGTCGGAGGTTCACTAGATTAGGATAACAGGCGTCAGGCAGAGGGCAAACTTAACTAAATTGAGCTATCCACACAAATCGCCACGAAAGAATCGCTCAATTCAGGTTACATACTTCTCCGCCTGAACTCCGGCATGAGGGATAGCTCATAGCGCACCATACGCAGCTCAAGCAGGCTTTGTGCCGGAGCCTGATCAAGGATCTCCTCTGCGATATCCAACACCTCTGCATCCAGACGACAGAATGCTTGGAATTTTTCCTCCACTCCGCACGCTCTCAGCAGTTTGCGATTTTCCCGGCGCTCCCACTCGGTCACCATGGCAATCATTGCGGGAAAGCCGACCAGTTGATCGGGAGTCCAGTACATGAACGATTTAAACGGCGAGCTGTCGATCATTTCCAGCAGACTCATAGCTGCCTTGTAGGAATCTTTTCTGCAGTGTGCCTCCCAGATCTCTTTACTCTCGGCGCCCAAACAAGGCAGATGAATCGAAACCGCATCCAGGAGTATAACAGCCGAGCGGTAAAACTCCCCTTCCATCTTGTCGAATTTTTCCCACAGATAGTGGTTTTGAAATTGCTTTATCAGGCCGGAGAATTTTTCATACTTGGTGATAATCTCAGCCCGCCGCCCTTCAGCAAGACTCTCCTCATCCACCAGTTTCTGTACGGTGTTCTGAAGTGTCCGGAAGAATGCCCCCGGAGTAAGCTGATCCGGCGAAAACATCTCCAGCCGACGGATCTGTTCCTCCTGCTTCAATCTGTCCTCATAGATATCATACGCATCGACACTTCGCCACTTTTTCAGTTTAAGGTCATTTAATACCCTCATCGCAACAACCACCCCATGCCGTGCCTGACGTACCTTTTGCAGAGCTGAATGATCGTGAAACTGAGCTGTCGATTCGGCAAGACGCCTCTCGACGATTCGAAGGGCCGCAACTTCCCCGGCAATGCCGGCGGTGGAGCAGTTATCAGAATGCAGCGGATCAATCAGCCGCGCAATAAGGTTGTTCATATCATCGACATTCCAAAAGTGGCCATCACTTCTTCCCACGGTGAGAAAAACTCTGCTGTTTTCTCCTCGGCTTCCCGGTACCAACAGCTCCCATGTGGCCTTATATTTGGGAATTTGCATCAAGGCATCTTCTTCCTTCAGTCTCCGTTGAAGCAGTATGTACGCCTTATCGGTTATTTTTATGAGCATATTTTCATCCAACCGGTCTACAATCGTCTCCCAAAGTCTATATCGCTCACCTTCGAGTGCATCGATCTTTGCACCGAGAGGCTCTTTCAGAAGATATTCAAGCTTATTTTTGAATTCTGTGAATCTTTCTGAAAGAGCTTTTATGACAAAACCATTATCAGGTACCTTTATACTGGCTTGTTTCAGGAAATCTCTGACAAATGCAGCAAAATGGGAATGCGAGATAGTATTTGCTTTTTTACATGGCGGAAGCATGATCAGCAGTCCTTTGATAATGGGTGAAACCAGCGATCCGAAGATCAAGGATCAAAACCATGTTTTTCGCTTTACCACCCAAAAAGGGGATAAAGCGAATCATACGATCTTTTTCTAAAAATCCGACAAATAAACGCTTTATTGTCGCATTATTTATCTATGTGTCCCTGACTTTTTTCGAGTAACCGAGAAGCCGAACACCGGGAAACCGATTCCGGCTTTGTTGGATCAGGTCTTTATAAATATATTTATCTACATATCCAAATTTAAAATTAATAACCTTTTTATCTGAGATGACAAAATACCAGGGCCAGGACCCATGTATAATATTTTCATCGGCGTATGTCTGACAGTGATGCTTATTATGGACACCTGCCTCTGCCGGCAGAGTGAAAATGAATCGGTTTCGATGAATGAATCACCCTTTTCAGAAGGCTCCCACTCATTTTCCACATTCATCATATCCAGCAGATTACCCGATTACATGAAAGATGTCGATGATCTGACTTTTCGAATACCTGCTTACGACAAAACCTCCACTCTTCCAACTCTTATCATTGAACCCGGTTTCTTCTCATCCACGACAAGACTGGACGACTTACAAAATCTCTATGCATCATATGGGTTTCTGGTTATCGGAGTTAACAACAAATCCCATTTCAATCTTATTACAACCTCCCTTCAGCCATATAGAGATGCCCTTTTGCAAACGGTTCGATATGTGGTGGATAGTCAGAGAGATAAAAGACATGACCTTTATGGACTGATCGACACCGCGGCAATTGGCATAAGCGGCCACTCGATGGGAGGAGGGGGAACAATTTTGGCATGCAACGCGGTTTCCGATCCATACAGTCGCTATATTAAAGCCGCCATTGCGATGAACCCTTTTGGAAAATGCGCAGGTGAGTCGATCAGGGCTCCAATCCTGCTGATTGCATCGGAGCTGGATTCACTGACAAATCCTTTCATGCCCGGCGTTTCCACCTCGCCGGAGGATATCTACGCCAGTTATCTGTCTATTCCCGCGAACACGGCTAAATGCTTTGCCCTGTTCAAAGGCATGGGTCACAATGGCATTATCGACAGAACACCCCTTTTTAAGACCAGTGGGAAAATATCATTCTATTTTCCGACAATGGTAAGCTGGTTCAAGGTATACCTTTCAAATGATACATCCTACAGCTGCTATATCGACATGGCGGAACAGGAGTTCGCGAAGATAAAGGGAAGGTTTACCAACAAGGGAAGCATCCCTGCATATACATGCACATTACGGGAGTAATGAGGGAGACGCACATGACTTTCACGTTGGGTAAATTTTTTTTGATACACGACGTATATTAAACGATCGAAACATCCATATTTCGCCTGCAGCAGGAGCATTGTTCGATGCAAATCAAGGGATTGGTACTCATTTTCAGCTTTTTTGCCGCGACGTTTGCCCAAGGACTACTTTCGCTTGAAAATCTCGACAGCACCTCCACAGCAGGCGCGTCAAAAGATCCGGTTACTATTAGATCGTCACATCAGCAAACCGACTCCACACTCACTGTTTCTCTCACGCTCTCCATGGACAAGGATGTTCACCTCTACTCCTCGGAATCCAACTTCTTCAAGGTGGCGATAACCGATTCGACCGGACTGAGCCAAACGCACCTGGATGTGGGTACGCCGGTTTCCATCAGGAATTTCGATGGTACTACCGCGCAGGCTTTTAAAGACGGTCATCAGATCGTAATCCGCCACAGAATAGATTCATCGAACTGGCGACTGGAAGGTTATCTGCAATACCAGGCGTGTGATGAAACCATGTGCTTCACTCCGCAGAAACATTCGTTCTCCTTTTCCGATTCACAATCCCAACCGCTCGCACATGCCACTACGACACCAACGCAGGCACCCGCGACAGGCGAGAATCTTTCTAACCTGATAGACGATTTTTCTTTCAGCGGCAAGGCGGCCGGATATCTGAAACCCGCGGCATTCAATGGGTTTTTGGATGACCCGGCCGGGGCGGGAAGTACTCAAGGCGGTTTTGCCGGAAAGAGCCTGCTTCTGGTGATTTTTCTTACGGTTCTTGGGGGAATAGCTCTTAATCTAACTCCCTGTGTGCTTCCGATGATACCAATCACACTGTCGGTGCTGGGAGCGGGGACACAGGCAAGTACCCGATCGCGCGGTCTGCTGCTGGGAGGCATATACGGGCTGGCGATGGCTTTGACATACGGGGCGCTGGGCGTTTTTGTCATCCTGACCGGAACTCAGTTCGGTACACTCAACAGCTCTCCCCTGTTCAATATCGTCATAGCCGGAATATTTATCATACTGGCACTGGGCATGTTTGATATAATTCATATCGATTTCACCAGGTATCGCAGCGGAATCCGTCAAAACACCCGGTCTCGGGGAAAAATTGTCCCCGCCTTCGGCATGGGCATAGTTGCCGCACTGCTGGCGGGCGCATGCGTTGCCCCGGTGGTATTATCCGTCATTCTATACTCATCCGGACTGTATGCGGAAGGTAACAGCGCGGCACTTCTTCTCCCCTTCCTTTTAGGCGCCGGAATGGGGATGCCCTGGCCTCTTGCAGGAGCGGGGCTGTCCTTCCTGCCAAAACCCGGAAACTGGATGATTTGGGTACGAAATATTTTCGGCGGTGTCATTCTGGCCATTGCCCTGTATTATGGCTGGACAGCTTTTTCCCTCTATCAGGACAGTCCAAAAAATGCCGATACAAAGCTTACCGGTGAAGCACCCGATCAACAGCTCCCCTGGATTCACGATCTGGAAGAGGGATTGCGTAAGGCACAGGCTACCGGAAAACCGGTACTGATAGATTTCTGGGCTACCTGGTGCAAGAACTGTAAAACAATGGATCTTACCACGTTTAGAGATGAGTCGGTCGGCAGGAAACTCGATTCATACATCCTGGTCAAATATCAGGCCGAAAAGCCAAACGATCCACAAACGAAAAAGGTGCTGGACAAATTCGGCGTAATCGGTCTGCCAACCTATGTGGTCATGCAACCACAGTAAGCCGGCATGATCCTGCTCGGACCGACTCGGAAGGAAACTGTGGATTGGTGTAAAGCAGAGAACCCATACGTCTCGCTACTCAATTCACCATCATATACCGCTGATACCGGTCCGATCATCAGGCCTGAAAATCATTCCCAAAAAAAATCTTCGGCTCCCAGCGATTATCTGCATAAACTGAACATTTATTCGATTGGGAAACTTGTCATGATCATCGATGTAATCCTTTCCTAATCGGTGGTATTAGTGGAATTTCATGACATTTTTCACACGACTCTCATCTCAGCTTAAACAAATTCATATAGATGACACGAAGCGGTTCTGGTCTATCCTTGCCGTACAGAAGGTGTCGCAGCGAATCGTCTATCCAGATCGCAAGCGGAGTGAGAAGAAACCAGACGGGAAGATAGAGGAAGGTGATTTGATCTCCGATGGTCAGTGGCCAGCCCTCATAGCTCCAGAGGCGAAGCTCTAACCACACATTGAGCAGAAGTCCGAATACCAGCTCGATCACATATATGCCTGTGGTACCAATAACCGCCATCAACCACACCGGCATCTTTCTTCTTTCATTGAGCAGCCCGATCAGCAGTCCGCAGAGGCCGCCGATGGGAAACATCCACAAGCTGGTCCATCCTGCAAGTGATAATGGTGACAGCCCGTTCCAATCCGCAAGCTCCATACGGGCTGTTCGCATCAGCAACTCCATAATAAGATACAATCCACCAAAGAAACAAAGAACTGCAAAATTCTTTCTGAACTTCATTTAAGCTCATCCTTTCCTGAAGGATTTCAAGGCTTGAATCCGAGACAAATTGAAAAATGCGAATTTGAGAACAGATGAATATAGTCAATGCAAAAGGCGGAATTATTCGTTTTTGATATAATTTCTCACTAACATCCCATCAGGAATCGTCCAAAACAGCCATAAAACAGCAATCTGTCTAATCTGCAAAGCTTCAGATCCGGACACAGCAGATGATGTAACGGTTTTAATCATCAGTGCGCCAGATTCGCTCTGCGGTGCGTATCCGCATGACAATTGACGGCTTAACATTCGGAGTCAGTAATGGTAGCGCCATCGATTCCGAGACTGTAACTATATCGGTCCAGAACAATAACCGACCGCCAGTCATCGGTATCGATGGATATGCAAGGTGATCAGGTAAGCTTTGCCGAGAATGACTAAATCAAACTTCAGCTCACCGCTGAATGCGGGGCAACGGATTGTTATATTTATTTTTCATTCAGTATAAATCCCGATTTAAGTTCTGCTTTTGCACTGCGAACTTTTACTATGTAGTAGCCTCTCGGCATTGCTGAAGCATCGAAGCTGTGGCTCTGTATGGTACCGCCCTGATTGTTGAGACGGGCCGATCGAACAACACTTCCCTTGAGATCATACACGCTGAGCGATGCACGACCTTTCGCGAAGTTGTTGAGAGTAATGTTTACCTGAGAAGCTTTCTGACGAACTTTCATCCACTTTGTGGCCATCTTTTTTATTGGTGCAGCTACTGCGGTCGCATCGATTTCGAAAAGCGACACATTATCGATATACACGGTTGGAGTGGCCAATCCGACACTGAATTCTATCCGTGAATCTTCATATGTCGGCTCCTCCATGGTGAAATCGAAACTGTAGGTCTGTTTTGATGTCGTGAGATCGATCTCTGATTCTCCATTGGTGACGTTGGACAGAAACGTCGTCCAGGGATCTTCCGGCATTCCGACATTTACATTCAAGACTCGCTCCTCAGAAGCATAGGCATCAAAAATGACACGATACCTCTTTCCGCTTTCCAGCTGTTTGCCGGACTGTACAACCTGTATATCATGGTAGTTTTCTGCCACGGATCCGACTTCCAGCTTGTATTCACCATTTTCGACACTGCCCTCACCGCTGCCACTCCAACTGTTGAAAGTCCAGGAATCTGTGCCCGAAGAAAACGTGCCATTGACAACAAGATCCTGCATACCATCTTCGGTCAAAAAATTAGCGGTAATCACCTTTCTTGCATCCATAGTGACAGTCAGGGGGTTTTGCTTCCCACTGGCATCGCCTTCCCAGCTGTCGAACACCCAGCCGTCTCCGGCATCAGCCGTCAACGTTACCTGGGTTCCTTCTTCATAGCGGCTTTCATCGGGACTGATGGAAACCGAACCCTGCCCCATCGTACTCACGTTAAGGACATGAAGCATGGGCTTATAACAAAGTACTTTTTATATCATTGTTAAGCGGTTAATAG
>CAYQOU010000115.1:0-6821 GCA_964419255.1 uncultured Fibrobacterota bacterium
ATCTTCAATGGTGGGACACGCTTTTCCATCCGAACATTCCGCGAGTCGTTTGCCCCCATGAGCGATAACGCCCGAAACGTCCTAATCATCGGCGCGGGCTCGGCAGGAAATGAGATCGCCAAGACACTCAAATCGTCAAAGAAGAAGGAATATATCCCCGTCGGTTTCATCGACCGTGATCCGTCCATTCATGGCAAACGCATCCAGGGAATCAAGGTTCTGGGGGATCTGAGCACGATTCGCCAGCACATAAAAAAACACCGGGTACACGAGGTTTTCATCGCCATTCCCGAGGCGACCAACAGCCTGGTGAAAGATATCCTGGAGCGGGTGAAGATTCCCGACTGGGAGGTCAAACTCAAGATTGCGCCATCCGTTCTTGACATCATGAGTGGAAAATACCAGCTCAATCAGATTCGGGAAGTGTCCATCAACGACCTTCTCTCCCGGCCCAATATCACCCTCGATGACAAGCATGTTCGCAAGCAGATCGCCGGCAAAACCGTGTTTATTACCGGAGCGGGAGGATCAATCGGATCGGAAATATCCTATCAGGTTGCAGCCTACGATCCTTCGCGACTTATCCTCATTGACTCAGGAGAGGAGAATGCCTATCGTATCGACCGGGACCTGAAGAAACGTCATCCCGATATCGCCATACATACGGTGGTGGGCTCGATTCTTGACAGTGCAGTCATCGACATGGTAATGAAAGAGTATCGGCCGGACTTCGTGTTTCATGCCGCGGCATATAAACACGTGCATCTCATGGAGTGGAACCCGATTGCGGCCTTTAAAAACAATGTCCTGGGTACCGCGCTTCTTGCCGCATCCGCCGAGAAGTGCGGGGTCAAGCAGTTTGTGATGATCTCCACCGATAAGGCGGTCAATCCCCGCGGGGTCATGGGACTCTCGAAAAGACTGGCGGAGCGTGTGGTTCTGGAACGTTACCCAAGCAAAACACTGTTTAACGTGGTACGTTTCGGAAACGTCCTTGGCTCCAGTGGTTCGGTGATACCGCTTTTCCAGAAACAGATCCGGGATGGCGGCCCGGTTACCGTAACCAGTCCGGAGACCAAGCGTTACTTCATGTCGATTCCTGAAGCAGTGCAGCTTGTTTTGCAGGCCTCGACGCTAAAAGAATCCAATACCATATTCATGCTGGAAATGGGTGAGCCGGTGAAAATCGTCGACCTGGCTCGCAACCTGATCGAGCTCTCGGGCCTGAAAGTCGATGAGGACATAGAGATCAAGTTTACCGGTATGCGCCCCGGAGAAAAAATATTCGAGGAGCTTCTCACCGCGGATGAAAACCTTCTGAAAACCCCGTTTGAAAAGATCCGCATGCAGCGAAACATTAAATTTGACCCGGATGTGGTACAGAAATTTGTACACGACCTCAAGTCACATGTAGACCTGGGAAATATCAAAGGCGTTTACAAAGATGTAAAGACGCTTATACCGGAGATGACCGGCCCGACTTTCGAGGAACTTCGACAGAATATGTTTGCGTGAGCGAAGTTTACCCATCCGCCCGGCCCTGATTGAGCGATTCTCTGGCGACTCATACACCGGAACCGCTCGACTCGGGTTTGCCTGAATCCACTGACAAGGACATCGTCGAAAAGTTGGCGACTACCGCCTCCCGCCGTTTTTCTTCACATGTGTAATCAGCGGTTTGCGACCTTTCTGTCTGAAACTTTCGATAATCTCCTCAGCCTTCTCAAACGGCACCGTGATAAAGGTGAACTTATCCATGATCTGGATATCTCCGATCTCCCGGTTCTGGATATCCACCCGGCTCATGATCAGGTCGGTCAGTCTGCGGGGGCTTACCCGGTCTTTTCTGCCCAGTGCCACAAACAGCCGTGTCTTTCCCTGCCGGTCAACCGAGCGACTATTCCTCCCGACCTCTCCTATTTCGCCATACCCATCCATACTGAGTTCTTCTTCGAAACTGTATTTCAGCAGTGCGGCAAGCATTTCGGCGGGCTCTCTGTCTTGAAGCAGCCTCTGGGCCCATTCGGTGTAGCTTGAGTCAATCTCATGTTGGAGTATCTCCGATAAGTCCTCGAAAATCTTCCTCCTTTTTGCCTTTATAATCTCCTTTACCTTCGGCACCTGCGATTTTTTGATATCGGCTTTTGCCATCCGCTGGATAAACATCAGCCGCTTGTATTCGCTGGGGGTTATGAAGGTGATCGCCGTACCCTGATTGCCCGCGCGCCCGGTGCGCCCGATACGGTGTACGTAGCTTTCGGGATTATGGGGAAGCGCATAGTTTATGACATGGGTAAGATTGTTGACATCGATACCGCGGGCGGCAACATCCGTGGCCACCAGTATGTTGATATTCTGCTTCTTGAACTGATTGAGTGTCTTTTCTCTCTGCACCTGGGTAATATCACCATGGATCGCATCGGCATCGTAGCCTCTGTCGCGAAGGTGGGAGACAAGCGCATCAACATCGACTTTTGTCCTGCAGAAGATCAGTCCGTAGAAGCGGGTTTCCATGTCGATGATTCTGCACAGCGCCTCGAACTTATCGGAGGCTCTCACCTCGAAATAGATCTGCTCGGTGAGATTGGTCACCAGCGGCTCTTTCTCCGCTTTCAGAAGCGTATAGCCATCCATGTACTTGTGTGCGAGATCCTTTATCCTTTTGGGCATAGTCGCGGAGAATAACAGCGTGCGCCTGTCGGGATTAGTGCTTTTTATTATCTCTTCGATATCGTCGATAAATCCCATATTCAGCATCTCATCGGCTTCATCCAGGATCAGATGTTCGATGTCGCCCAGATTAAGGGTTTTTCTGTTTATATGATCGATTATCCTGCCCGGCGTTCCCACCACAATCTGCACCCCTTCGTGAAGCCTTCGGAGCTGCTGCCCGATTGACTGGCCGCCGTAGATCGGCACGACTCGGAGGTTACGATCCGCCTTCAGCGAGTTGATCTCCTCAGAAACCTGAATGGCAAGCTCACGCGTGGGTACCAGTATGAGAGCCTGAAGCTCCTTGCAGCCTGTATCGATCATCTCTATGAGTGGAAGGCCGAAGGCGGCGGTTTTCCCGGTGCCGGTCTGCGCCTGGGCGATGATGTTGGCCTCCCCTTTAAGCATCACCGGAATTGTCATGGCCTGAATGGCGGTGGGTTCCTCGAACCCTTTTTTGTTGATAGCATCCAGGAGCCTATCGGTAAGCCCCAGATTCTTGAATGTCATCTTTTCCGACATGTACGTTCTCTTTCTTAGTCTTGTCGTATGCAGGGATCGACCATAAAACAGTAGATCCCGTCTATTATCTATGGTTTCGTTTGATTGTCAGTGTATTTATCAGCTTCAGAGGATAATAAAACATCATGGTTGGAGATGATAGACGTCGCAGGATATGCCCTGAGGCGGATCGGTGCCGTCGGGTAGCAAAATAGCTTATACCCTCCTGCAAAAAAAGCTGATTTTCATGTTTTTTTTATGCCTCTATATTACGGGTGTAATGATACATTCGATTGGGATAGGAAATCGTATTTCGGTATATTGTTTGCGCCTCATTAAATCAGACAGTTTTCCACGACCAATAAATCGAGAATAGATTATGGACAGACCAAAAATTTCGATCATAGGCGCGGGTCAGGTTGGCTCCGAAACCGCACGCGTTTTGGCCACAAAGAGGCTGGGACGCTATGTTCTTGTGGATAAACGCGAGGGACTCGCCAAAGGCAGGGCGCTGGATATCTCACACATAGATGAGCTTGGGTTGAGTGAAAACGATATTCAGGGCAGTGAGGATCTTGCGGCTATCGCCGGTTCTGATATCGTGGTGGTGACAGCCGGATATCCGCGAAAGAAGGGAATGAGTCGGGAGGATCTTCTCAGTATCAATCTGGAGGTCATCTCGGAGATAAGTGAAAAGATCCAGACCCATGCACCGGAGGCGGTCATCATCATGGTGACCAACCCGCTGGATGCCATGACCTATGCGGCATGGCGTTTAAGCGGCTTTCACTGGAACAAAGTCATCGGCATGGCCGGTGCGCTGGATGCCTCCCGGTTTGCCTATTACATAGCCCGGGAGGCCGGGGTCAACCCCGCGGATGTTTCCCCGCAGGTGTTGGGATCTCATGGGCAGCAGATGGTTCCGTTAGTGAGTAACACCTCCATAGGTGGCATGCCGGTGAAGTCTCTTCTTACGGCCGATCAGCTTCAACGTGCGATCGCTCAGACAATCGATGCGGGCAACGAGCTGGTGAGTCTTCTTCAGACCGGAAGTGCGTTTTTTGCCGCAAGCCGCGCGGTCGCATCGGTGGTGGAGGCGATAGTATCCGATTCGAAAAAAATAGTCAACTGCTCCACCCTCTCTCAGGCTCACTACGATCTTGATCGGGTCTATATCGGTCTTCCGGTCGTGCTGGGCAAGCAGGGTGTCGAGCGGATAATCAGTCTGGATCTGTCTGAAGAAGAATACAGGCAGCTTCAGGATGCCGCCTCGCACCTGAAGACCATTCAGGACAAGATCGAAGAGTGCCTGGTTACATCACATATTATGGCAAAGGAAACTACTACCTAAAGGACAGCTCCGCAAACAGGTCGTTGTGATAGGCATTGTGGGGGAAACAGGCTGGCAGGCCTTGCCCACCAAAATATTCTTGCATAAAACCATTCTTGGGACGTATTTTACAACACTTCGCAAAATTCTCGGAGGACTAGGATAATTGGTAATCCAGCGGTCTTGAAAACCGCCGGCTTTGCGGCCTTGGGGGTTCGAGTCCCTCGTCCTCCGCCAGTTCATAAAAGCCCGCTGCTTTGGTAGATTCCGCACAACTGCGTCTATCTACTAAAGCAGCGGGCTTTTTTTGTGTGACTCCCGAAAGTTCCCCGTCTTCCTGCAAAATGATTTACATATAAGGTAAATTTTGATTGCAATTATTATACCCCTTTGGGTATATTTATTCAAAACAAGATGTTTTTATACCCTGAAGGGTATAGATCACATTTAAACATGCAAATCATACCTCTACGGGTATACCATGGAAGTTAAAAACAATCCGTTCGCTGCTTTTTTTAAGCAAAAGCGCAAAGAAACCTCCTTAACACAGCAGGAGCTGGCTCGCAAAGCAGGTGTAGGGCTTAGGTTTATTCGGGAAGTAGAACAGGGTAAGAAGACCATTCGCCTCGATACTCTTAATGCTGTACTGTCGCTATTTGGTTACTGTGCGGCTCCCGTGCGCATGGAGGAGTTAGATGACAGCACTTCGAAGCGGTAAGGTGTTCTACAGAGAAAGTTTTGCGGGCACAATAAAGGAAACAGAGGAGGGATACTCCTTTTCGTATGATCCTTCATACCTGTCTTCCCCCAATGCGCACCCGATCAGCGTCACCTTACCATTGCGGGCTGAGCCTTACGAATCATCAACACTTCACGCGTTTTTTGACGGGCTGATTCCGGAAGGTTGGCTTCTTTCGGTAGTGATGAAAAATTGGAAGGTTAATCCTCGTGATCGTATGGGATTGCTGTTGACCGTTTGCAGAGACTGCATCGGTGC
The DNA here is from genome assembly GCA_964419255.1 of uncultured Fibrobacterota bacterium. Taxonomy (GTDB): domain Bacteria; phylum Fibrobacterota; class Chitinivibrionia; order Chitinivibrionales; family CAYFVL01; genus CAZPHU01. The sequence continues at coordinate 5,541 of CAYQOU010000115.1, forward strand.
AGTCGGCATAGAGGAGAATACATGAGTGGCAGGTGTCTTATATGTGCAAAACCGGATGCAGGCGAGCTTGAATACCACAAGAGCTGTTCGCGGAATTTTTTTGGAACATGGCCTCCGCCAACGCTTGATGTTGCTTTAGACGACCTTCAGCAGTATGCCGCCATATCGGTCCTGGAAAGGATAACTGTCACCGGTGTACAGAAGAAATTATCTGTCAACATTGAAAGGCACGACAAAGATTCTCGTTTTACAGTTGTTGGCCTGTGGGGGAATTTCATTTTGAAACCTCCCGTTGAAGAATACCCCCATCTGCCTGAAAACGAAGATATAATTATGCGAATAGCCTCTTTGGCGGGTATACCTGTTGTTCCGCATGCAATGATTCGTCTCGCATCCGGTGAACTTGCCTTTATAACCAGACGTATCGATCGAGTCAATAGGGGCGAAAAGATTGCGATGGAGGATTTCTGTCAGATTTCCGGACGATTGACCGAAGATAAGTACAAAGGTTCAGTTGAGAGAATCGGAAGACTTCTTCACACCTATTCGGTCTACCCGGGACTGGATGCTGTAGATCTTTTTGAGAGAGTTATATTCAACTATTTGTGTGGCAATGCGGATATGCATCTTAAAAACTATTCTCTTGTCGAGACCTCAAAGGGCATGCGTCTTTCTCCGGCATATGACCTTGTGTCGACAAAACTGGTTATTCCGGACGATCCCGAGGAGTCTGCCTTGACAATCAACGGCAAGAAGGCGCGACTTTCCAAGAAAGATTTCGATACTCTTGCCGATTCGCTGGGAGTTCGCAAGCCTGCGGCCGGAAAGATTTTTCAGAAGTTTACCGACCTGGAAGAGAGGTTTACTGGATATATCAAAACGATCAGTTATCTGGCGGATTCGATGCAGCAGACCCTTTGCGATCTTATCCGTGTGCGCATGACCACTTTTCGATAACAGTTCAGAGCATCCGGACCTACGCTATGTGAGATTTTGGGTCTGAAAAAACTCGATTGCTTGAATCGAGGAATTCTGAAACGATCTGTTCATTTGGATAGAGGGCCGAATAGTTTTCAGATGAACTTTCAATCGATCTGAGGCCCCATTCAATTACGGATGACATCACCAATCAGGATGAGAGTCTTTACTGAATTTTGAAACGGACTATAAAGCCGGTTGAGAGCCCATTCCAAATTTCTAATCACTTCCTCAAACGGGTTGAGAATCCCATACCAATTTTGGAACGAACCATCAACCCGATTGAGAGCCCATTCCAATTTT
>CAYQOU010000116.1:0-6188 GCA_964419255.1 uncultured Fibrobacterota bacterium
CGCTTTTATTGCAATATCGTTTATGGCCAGGGGGTGTATATGTGATCGTGATCACATATACACAATTATTATTGCGCATCGGTACTCCTCCCAGAGAAAGGAACATCAGTGATTAAAATGTCTCCTTATGCGCGTTTAGGTATCTCTTCTTTTTTTGGCGGCAATCTCGACAATTTGTTCTATCGAGCGTCTCGAATACTGTTTAAAATCCCGTCCTTCAAACAGAAAATGTATGGGACGTATATACCGGTGATAATACATCAGGGTCAGCAGCGTATGTCGCCTGTATTGCAGACAAAGGAACCGCATTTAGCCACGAAAAGCACGAAAGAACACCAAAAGAAAAACCTAAGCATGCGTACCAACCCGGGGCCCAAGCCTCTACTATTTTCTTTCATCCTTTTTTAATAGACTTTCCACGCCTGTTCACATGTTTTTTCTCAATGCTCCTGATACTTTTTTCTTGCCTTTTTGTGGCAAATCTTTTCTGCATATGTCAATTCTTATAAAACCGCACAACCGAACGTGTCCCATCATGCAGCCGTCGAGAGATTATGTACACACCATTCGAACGAATTTGACTGGTCGCCTGTGAGATACTGTTTGCGGGAACAGAATTGATTGCTCGTCCATCCACGGTGTAAATAGTTACCGTTTCCCGTTTTCCATTAGCATGGAGCCCGTGTGCTACCGGCCGATTCTCAATGGTTTTCACCGAACCTTTTCTCGGTACCCAGTCATTGTCGGCGAGGGAGAGGAAAGCTTTGGCGTATCGTCGCCCCAATTCACGGGTCGATGCACCAGATAAAAAAGCAAAGGGTAAGCATCGTCTTTGGGAGACGATGCTTACCCTTGAAAACACCTCTGGCACAGAGAGGTTATTCTGATGTGGCTTTTTGTTTGTTTACTACCAGATGATCGTAGGTCACCAGCGCCTTTTTGAGTCCCTGAATCACGGCATCCGTTCCCGGAGAAGCATCACCGGAATAAAGCTTATCGAAAGAGAATGCGTCCTTTGCCTTCTGTCCGACAAACAGATCGAGAAACTCCCGTTTCTTAAACTGCCGGTCACGCTCGCGGGCTCGCTGAACATAAAGATCCTTGATCACCATGTTGGTGTCGAGCCCGAACACAAACTCGATAGCTCCGTACTGCCCCTTTTGCGTGACCGCGATGATGGTACCGATACGTTTACCGTCTTCGCCGGTCATCGTGTAGTATGGAAACACATCACGCTGTCCCGGCAGCAGCCCAAAGCCAAGCTTCTTCTCGATCGCCTCCAGCTGCCGTGGGGATATCTTCTCATTGACACTAAGATAATCCTTTGCATCCGGAAAGATTCTTGTCATGGTCCTCTCCGGGTTGCGCCATACGCACAGATACACATCCTGGGCAAACACCGAAGCGGCACTAATAATTAAAAGAAAAAAGACGATATATCTGCAGCTCCACCTGGTGGTGGGGTTTTTCATACCGGGCATACCGATATCCTCCTCTCACTGTAAACCATTTTGGTTTGTAGGTTACTCCCGAAAACCAGGAATCCTGAAGTTGGTCTCCATGCCGGATTCCGGTTACGGCAACATTTATATCGAGTCGGGGCAGCAGCGCAAAATCGAATGCGGCAAACCCCGTGGCCATAAGCTTATCATCCACCATCCCACCGTTGAGCTCCAATCGGGTCAGCAGACGCCCACTGTACAGCGTGGCATCCACCCCACCGACCGCCCGCTCAATTGTGGAATCACGATTGTGCATGTGGGAGGTCTTTCCGAAGGCTCCCGAAATCCCAAGCGTCACATCACCGGAATAGCCCGGTGTTATCCCCAGCCGCGCCGTGGCCAGGCCGTGACCGGGAAAGCCGGGTGTGTGATGTGGCCCGTATCCCTGTGTCCCCGCTACCGCATACTCCCACATGCCTTTGACGCCCGAAAGCATGATGCCGTTGTCGACGGCATAGCCGATAACCGCACGGTGAGGCATGTCAAAGGGCAATCGCGAGGTGCTGTAGTTTGTCAACAGTCCATAGGGCAGTCCGAAACGGCCCAGGGTCACATTCCAGCTTCCCAGAGGCCCCTTGTAAAGCCCATACAGCTCATGCATCATAAATTCCGACAGATTATCGTGGGCTTCAACCAGCCCGAACAGGGTAAACCGGTCGCCCTTGCTGTCCGAAAATGTCTTTCGTAAGGACGCCCCCAGCACGTGCAGTGTGGCCTGGTTGTCATCCCAGTCTGACAATCGGTAGCGGCAATCGGCATCGGCCATCACACTCCAGGTGGCCTCAACCTGCGGGGGCAGCAAAAGAAGGGCGACCAGCGCCCAACTATACGTTAACCATACCGTCTTCAATATGCACCGTCCTCCCGCATCGTTTAACAAGGTCGATATTATGGGTCACCATCACCACCGTCATGCCGTCACGATTCAGCGTCTCGAACAGCTCGATGATTGTTTCGGCATTACGTGAATCGAGATTTCCCGTCGGCTCATCGGCCAGAAGAATCGGGGGCGAATTAATCAGGCTTCGCGCGATGGCCACCCGCTGCATCTCACCACCGGAGAGCTGGCCGGGCAGATGATTCATCCGTTTGCCAAGGCCCACCATCTCCAGAAGCTCCCCTGCTCGCTCGCCCACTTTACGACCGGAAAACAGAGCGGGCAGCTGGACGTTTTCCATAACGGTGAGAGTGGGAATGAGGAAAAACTGCTGAAACACAAACCCGATGGCAGTCTGACGCAGCCTATTAAGCTGCTTCTCCCCCGCATCGTGTATTTCGGCACCATTTACCATGATGCGTCCACAGGTGGGACGGTCCAGGCAGCCGATCAGATTGAGAAGGGTCGTCTTTCCAGAGCCGGAATGTCCCGCGATTGCGATGTACTCGCCCGCGGCCACCTCAAGACTGATATCCTGCAGCGCATGTACCGTCTCGGCCCCGCGCTGGTAGTGTTTCGATACGTCCTGTAAAGATATCACTTTATCGTTATTCATTTCGCAGCACCTCCATCGGCACGATGCGAGCCGCGCGCAGTGCCGGATACAGTGAACAGCCAAATCCGATGATTGTACAAATACCAAACGCCAGAAGGGCGATGCCAGGATCGGGTCTGGCGATGGAGCCGGAAGGCATGTAGGCGGCCATGAACCGGCTCATGACACTGCCGAATGCCGGGCTCAGCAGTATACCGGCAAGCGTACCCGCCGCACTGCCAAAAATTGAGATAGCAAGCGTCTCCATCGAGATCAGGCGCAGCAGATCCCCTTTACCCGCACCGACGCATTTGAGATATGCGATCTCCTTGCGCCGCTCGAGCACGGCCATAAGCATGGTGTTGACAATGCCGAATATTGAAATGACAAATGCTACTACCACCATCACAAACATCATCACCCGCGTCGAGCTGAAAAACTGCAGAATCCCCTCACTGAGCTCCTTGGCCCCGATGACGTAATAATCGGCAGGCATCATCGCCCGTATCTGGTTGCGGCTCGCATCCATAGTATTGACATCGTTGAGCTTAAGGGCCACCGCCGACAGCTTGCCTTCACGCTTAACCAGCTTCTGTGCGGTGTTGAGCGGTATGAAAAACGTCCCGTCATCCTGGCTATAGTTACGCTCCAGTATGCCCGACACGACGAATTCCTTATCGAAATGCTCTGAATACATCAGATCACCGGGTTGAAGATTTTCCACCCGCGCCATTTCCGCACCAAGGATCACCGATGAATCGGTTGTAAACCATCCGCCATGTTCGTAGGTAAAATCGGGTTTAATCGTCTCCACCTCTTTGGTGACACCCATGAAGATGTCTGTCCGCATGCCATCATCAGTGGTCAGTGCAAACAGCTTAAAGGGCATAATCGCTGCAAGCTGTGGCATATCTTTGACCTTTTCGACAACACTCTCCTCCACATACAGCGGACTGATACCGCCCTGTGCAATCACCGATGCCGCCTCGATCGGGCAGCCCTCCTTGGTGATATACATGTGTACACCGGTCTTATTGACCAGATCGTCGGTGACAGCGGTGGAATATCCTCTGTCAAGCGACATAACGGCACTGAGAGTTGCGGCGGCGACCGCAAGGCTCAGGCCGGTGAGGATGCTTCGCACCGGATTGCGACGCAGGTTACTTATTGCGACCTTGAAAAATGTCATGTCCTCCCCCTATTCCACGTTGATACCAAGTGCGGAAAACACCACCTGACCTTCACCGGCAGTCACCTGCGCATACACCGTCACCGGCTTTCCCGTTGTCAATTTCGGGAATTTGTATCCATGAGGAAATATCGTCGCCTTGTGAGCACCGTCTTTGAAGAAAAACTCGCAGAGAGATGCGCATTGCCCGGCAATGACCCCTTTCATGACCACGTTTTTGCCATTATACTCCGCCGGCTTCTCCATAACAGATGCCAGCTCGACAACGGCAGCATCCCCGGGAATATCCTCCCCGAGCCTTTTTCCCTCAGATTTGCCACATCCCACAACTAATGACACCCCCGCCACAAGGGCGATAATGGTAGTCAGAACACGTCCTGCTTTGATAGATGACTGTTTCCGTCCCATCTTTTCTATTCCTTTCATCAACCGTAAGTAATTTCAGACACCTGCATGATATAAGCGGGCAAAAACGCGCAAAAAGCGCCCTTCACACTATTGCAGACAGCTGTGTAATCAATCTTTAAAAAAGAAAATCGTTAGCTGAGGGAAATTCTATACACGAAGAACGGTTGAGGAAACGTGTGTAGCAATACGGGGAAGATGTATAGCTGTAAAAAGAGTGGAAATCGCTTTGGGTGGCGAAGAAGTGATCCTGGCAAGCGATACCGGAGCACCGCGCAGCTCATGATTCGTGTGGTTTGTCTGCTGTTGGGCGGTAAACGGCTCATCACCGCGGTGCGGCATCTGCTCAGAGCAGCAGTGGCCGTATGAACACTGTGCCTCGGTGGAACCTTCGGTCGATTCGCAGCAGGAGTGGTTTGGTATGGATTCGCAGCAGTGGTTATCACTGACTGTGGCGCAGGCTTTCGCCTCCGGAATATGATATACCGGTGCCAGGATCAGTGCGATAAGCAGTGAAATTATAGAGGATTTCATGCAAGGATGCAGCTTCATTTCCGACCGCTTCAAACAAAAGAAGGTATTATTTACTTTTGACCTGCACAGTAGTCCAAAGACCGGTTCATGCCAATAAACATTTATTCGTTTCAATCGGTTTATTATTGTGCACAAATTCAGAAAACATTCCATGCCACTGTCGCGTCTTTGCACATCCGGTGTACTCCCCGATCAGGCTGGCATGTAGATAGTGATCAGAAGGTAGGGCGGCAATATGTCGGTGTGCCCATCCTTACCGGATGCATCTTAATGTATTCCTTAAAACAGTAGTTTTTTTGCACTGAACTTCACACTCGTCCCAACACCATTTTGACTGGTATAGTAGATTTCATCCTTCACCGGCTTTATAACGGCGGAAACCGCTGGGGTTTCCTCATCACCGGCCTCTTTGATGCACGAAAGCGCAAAACCATTGGCGACCGGGCATAGTGTCTCGGCGGGTTTTTAGGGCAATTGATAGTTTTGAAAGACGAGTGATATACCTGCATGTCCTCTGTAACAGTGTGAGCGCGATGAAAGTGAAATGTAACCGGTTTATTTGCGGCGTGTTATAAAGCTGAGGAGCTAAATTAAGTTATCCTTATAAGCAAAGTCAAGTGATATGTAAAAAAATACTTAACACATACTCTATGGCGACAACAAGATTTTGGCCGATTCTGTTGTAATCGGCTTAGGATATGAAGAATTCTTCAACGGGGTTGTCGTATCATTCTTTATCTGATATCGGTGTTAAAAAGATAATCGGCCAGCCAGTGGATGTATGATGTATGTGTATCCGATTGTGGAGTATGGCCGGTATCAGCATCGGATGGGTTTTCCGGCACTGTCCAGTCGATATATGCCCAGGGTGTTGGCAGCATCATTTGCAGCAGGTCCTTTGTGGAAGGTGACGAAATGGTAAATCTACATGTTGCGAGCGGGTAGCGGCAAATATGCCATCAACCATTTGGGGACGGTAGCTCCTTTATACGGACAACAAAAAAACTCACGGCGTATGTTCGTACTTCGTTGCGAATCGGTTGGTGGAACCGGTGGTGCGTGTAAGTGGGTTTTTACCCACCCCTG
>CAYQOU010000117.1:0-6063 GCA_964419255.1 uncultured Fibrobacterota bacterium
CCTCACAGGTGAATGACTCCTTTCCATATACGGCATAGAAGTGTGAATTGTAGGCAACACTGGTGAATCCGACTCCAGTTGAGTGGTGACAGGAGTCTGTGCAACATCATTTCTATCGTTGTAGTACAGTTTAAAGGTACCGGTTGCGCCCTCCCACTCCCGTTTATCCAGAGCGATATCCATATCGACTCGAACATACTCTTTCGAGCTGTATGTCGCGGCGCCATCCGCATATGCCACAATGGAAGCAACGGGTGCGTACGCCTGAGCATATCCTTCTTGCGAAGTACTTACGGTGAGATCTTCTTCCGCCGGTCCCGGCGGGGCACTCTTGGGCAGGAAAGCGGCTTTCATCCGGTCTTTGTCGCCGGGGGAATCATCATTAACCGGCAGGTCAAATTCTATATCTTCATTCCCTGTAAAAGCACCTTCGATGGCGAAAACCCGCCCGTTCTGTTTGTAGCCGAAAATATTCGTTTGTGTATAACCATCCGGTAGCTGATTGCTCACATAGATAAGTGGCGGCATGCTTGTGGCCATGGCACCGGCAGGAATGGTAACCTCGATGTTTTCCATCCCATGGAAATTTTCCCGGTAAAATATGCTGAAATTATAATTGACTACATTATCAAGTGATGGGTCGATGAGTGCGGGTGATGGTACCGCAACCGGAATGACGCTTGTCGCATCAGTTGGATCGGTATTCATGTATACTTCTGTTATGTTCGGTACACCATCCCCGTCTGAATCGGCTTCCGGATTCGCGAGGTTACTATTTATGATCGCATCCGGATCCACTACGATTTTCCGGGCATGCAACTCACCATCACAGGAGCTTCCGCTTTGCATGTTCACCTCGGCATGCGGCGCGGTTAGTATTCCATACAATGCCGCATTGGTTTGGATAGTCAGAACGCCCGCATAATTTGAGTACAGCTGAATTCCCGAGGGATTCCGATGTGTACTTGCCACCAGTATTTGCGAGGCATATTCAAACGCTATCTGCTGTTCCACGTTTATTTCCAGATTATCCTGCGAACTCAGATCGGTTAAATCAATCTTTGCTTCCGTCCCCAGACGGAGTGAATTGAACTGGTATATACCCGGTTGCAGTTCTGTTCTTAATCAGCAGGAATCCAATGCGTAAGCCTGACAGGCAGTAAATGATGCGAGTAAAGTAAAAGGCAAATTATACTGCGATTACGACAGTGCACCAAATCGAACTGATAAAGGTGACGCTTAATCGGCATTGCACCGTATAACAACTTTCAACAAATTACATTCGGAATATATAAAAGAACAAGAAATGATTTTCTTTAACTGTTTCATAAAACAAACATTCAACCGAAAATGTCCTATTTCTTATGCTTTTAAAAAAAAGCCCGAGTCGGTTTCACAAACCGGCCCGGGCAAACAGGTTTTCTGAAGATTCTTCTTCGCCTTCTAATTTTCAACCTCAAGCTTTTCCAGATCGTCTTTTAGATCCCTCAGAGCTTCTCTCATTGCCCAACCGAGCGCGTCTACAGCAAGAGTATCCATTTTTTCATAATCGTAGGCACCGCCTCCCATTCCTATGGATTTCTCTGAATACTCGCTTTCGCTGTCCCACCAGATACATTCACCGTTTCGATCGTAGAGTCGAAGCATGACATCGGCGTTTGCCTTGGCGGCGCCACTGGAGCCCACACCGGTCCACAGATTCTTGGCAAACTCCACTTCAACCGTCAGAAGCGCATCGACACCCAGCGCATCACACAGTTTGGATGCAAGCTCGGGATTGTCCTTCAGCGGAGGCACCTTGTAGCCTTCGGCCCGCCTCAGATCCGCCTGAAATCTGGTGTCGTCTTCCATCTCCATGTAGGCCGCGTTGGTGAGCACAATCTCTTTACCTATGATGGGCAGAGCCGCCTCTTTTCTGAATATCTCGTATACCAGATCGACTCCCGAGTTTATCGCTTTTTCGGTGCTGTGCTGTCCCTCTTCCACGGCTTCCGACAACTTCTTTCCTTTGGCCAGCGCGCCGATCATCTTAACCTGCGATTGAATGCCGGCCCCCACACCCCTGCCTTCATCCCTGTCTTCCCACTCGACTGTTTTGTTTGATGCGATCTGAACGATCGCGACACTCTTGAGGTTTTTGATCAGATACAGATTTGACCCTCCTCCACAGCCGGTCATAACCAGAGAAACGGCACAGGCAGACACGGCGGTTACGGACAGAATGGGTCGCATAAATGCTTTTGAAAACATACTCACTCCGGAAAAATGGGATTACATGAAACTGATTTTGCAGATCAATAAATACTATATGCCCCGAATCGGCAGGTAATTGTTTTTTCATCAGTACCGTCCATCGAGGGGCACCATGCCTTTGCATTAAAATTTAGGATGAGAGTAAAGCACCCCTCCAAACCTTCTCCTGTTCCGTCCAGCATGCGGGAGGAGGAGTTCGGGAAAGGGCGACTTTGTCGGTGCGCCGGGGAGAGGAACAGGGTGGGCTTGTGTCCAACGGCCTCGGGCCGGCACCGGGTCGGGGGGAAGTTGCTGCCTTGAGTACTGTTTACTTTTTTATATATCTCTCTATCAGATCCGCCACATGCTCAGAGGTTACCTTGTCGCCAAGGGTCGTCTGAAGCTCATTGATGTTTTTTATGGTCTCTTCATACCAGGAGTGGTCTTCGATGTACCGCCGCAGGTGTCCGGCAAGGCTCTGTGGATCGGCATCATCCTGAAGGCATTCGGGGATTATCTCCCTGCCGGCAATGATATTGGGCAATCCGACATACGGGATCTTGGCCAACAGTTTGTATATGAATGCATTTAACGGCGATGTCCTGTAGACCAGGACAAACGGCACACCCATGAGCGCAGTTTGTAAAGTTGCGGTTCCGGAGGTGACTAATGCGAGATCGGCCCAGTCAAGCAGCTCATAGAGATCGCCGGTATGTGCCGTCAGGTTTTGATCTGATGCTGGTTTGAAAAAGCTTTCATCCAGGCTGCCGTATCTGCTGTATCTAACCTCGATATCCGGATGAGCCTGCCTGAGAATGCCGGCGGCTTCCACCATCAGCGGCAGAATGGCTCCAATCTCCTGACGCCTGCTTCCCGGCACCAGCGCAACTCGCCACGGCCGTCCTTCCGGGCGGTTTTTCTGCATCTTTGTGAGGGATTTCTTTGCCCGAATTTTAAGCTTCCGCGACTCGACCAGTGGATTTCCCACATACACACAATCTGCGGGAAACTGTTCGTAGATCTTGGTTTCGAAGGGAAATATTACGGCAATACTGGATGCATACCGGCCCAGGATTTCCGCCCGCTTTTTTTTCCACGCCCATACCTTGGGCGCAATGTACCAGACCACCGGTATGCCCAATTTGTGGGCGATTTTCATCAGAATAATGTTAAATGAGGCAAAATCCACACACACCAGCAATTGTGGCCGAAGCTGCACCATCAGACGCCTGAGATGACGTCTGGCACGAAGAAAAAAAGCTATGCCCGTGACAACTTCGCCAAATCCCATCCGGTTAAACGGTTCAAAGGGAAGAACCGGGTGGAACCCGGCATCCGTCATCTTCGGACCTCCCACCCCGAATATGTGAGCATCAGGGTGCTGCCGGGTCAGTCTTGTGATTATCGGCGCGGCATGTTCGTCACCGGAGGGGTCTCCGGCCAGAAACATTATCACAGGAGGGGAGTCTGTTTCCATTTCTTTGTCGTCGCTAAAAGAGTGTATCGGGAATCGAAGCGTTGCTCTTCATTTCAGCCATGTATTTTTTGATATCGGGCAATTTATCACGCGGGATAACCAGCACGGCATCATCCACGGCAACAACGACCAGGTTTTCCACCCCCAATGCAGCCACCGAAAGACTGGAGTTGTTTACCACGATCGAATCGCTACATCCGGAGGCGAAAATCTTATCTCCGAAAACGGTTGTGCCCTTTTCATCGGTAGGATGCAGCCTGCTCATCGATTCCCACGAGCCGATATCATCCCAGGAAAATGCGCCGCACACGACGGCCACCCGGCGGGTTTTTTCCATTATGCCGTAGTCTATCGACTCCTTTTCCACCGAACGGTAGAAACTGTCGACGGCAGACCGGGAAAACTGTTGTTCTTCCAATTGGAGGACACGGCTAAACAGATCGGGCATGTATCGCTGAAACTCTTCAAGGATGGTGGACACTTTCCATACAAACATCCCGCTGTTCCAGAGAAAACGGTCATCCTGGACATACTCCTTAGCCTTCCGAGCATCGGGTTTCTCCACAAACCGGCTTACATCATAGCCCTTCACCGAATCCCCCGACTCTATCTGCCCGCCACATTTCACATACCCGTAACCGGTATCGGGACGGGTTGGTTTTATGCCAAACAATACCAGTTTGTCGTGCTTTTCGGCCACCTTTGCTGCGTACCCCACCGCCTCCAGAAAATCTTCTACAGGACTGATTGAATGATCGGCGGACAATATGACCATGATCGCATCGCCATAGGTCCGTCTGATAAATGCTGCGGCGGCGGCAACCGCAGGAGCGGTGTTTTTTCCGACCGGCTCGACGATACAGTCGTAGGCGATCGCGGATCCGATACGCTCATCTATCTTCCCCGAAATAGCCTTCCCGGTCACGATCAGCGGCTTTACCCCATCGGTACAGAAGGATTCCACGCGGGCAAGAGTCTCTTCGATCATGGATTTGCTGCTGATCAGAGGAAGCATCTGCTTGGGCATAGTCGATCTGCTCATAGGCCAGAACCGTTCACCGATTCCACCGGCCAGCAGCACAGGTACGATTTTCATGAGATTACCCCTTTACCATGAATCAGCTCATGTTTGTGTTTAAGCCCCTCAACGATCCGATACGTAACCCTGGGTGTGCCGATTTCCGTACGCATCTGTGTACTGTTATGAAAATCCGATCCGCCGGTCATCACCAGCCCGCGTTTTCGGCAGTAGTCTCGGTAGTAGCGCTGAGCCGCGGGAGTGTGCTCGGAATGATACACCTCGATACCCATCAGCCCGTTGCGCACAAATTCGGGTATTCGCTCATCCACCGAGGTAACGCCGGGATGAGCCAGAACCGGAATGCCCGAGGCATTGAGAATGAGCTGGAAAACCTCCCGGGGACGAAGAGTCTGCTTCTCGACATATGCGGGCGAGTCGTATCCGATGTACTTCTCGAAAGCCTCCCGGAAAGAGTATACAAGCTCCTCCTTGAGCATAGCCGCAGCGATATGCGGCCTGCCGATAGCGCCTTCCCCGGCGATCTTCAGCACCGTGTCGAATCGCAGGTCGATACCCTGCCTGTTTAGATTTCGGACAATGCGTTTGGCACGAACGTATCTGGCGGCTTTCATCTCCTGCAATCGGTTACAGAGTGCGGGATCACGATAATCGACCAGATACCCCAGAATGTGTATGTCTATGCCATCGATCTCACTCGAAAGCTCAACCCCCGGAATCACCTCCAAGCCGGCCGTCTCCCCCAACTCCTGCGCGAAAGGATACCCGTCGACACAGTCGTGGTCGGTTATAGCGATTGCTCGAAGCCCCCGATTGGCAGCCATTTCGACAAGCTCCCGAATCGAGCAGGTTCCGTCTGAGTATGTCGAGTGTATATGAAGATCTACATAACGTTTGTCCGCAGTGTGTGTTCGCTGCATTTTCTAAGGTTTCTTATCGTTATAGTTACAAAGAACGGTTAATATAAGCTAAAACCGAATTATGAGTCAAACAGTTAAGCAAATTTCATGTGCCTGTTTGTCCCGGGCACGAAAAAATGTTCTATATTCTAGCTATGAAGAAAGAGCCAGAAGATGATTTCGAGAAAGGGCTGCAGGAAATTCTCTCTCCCGGCGAAAAAGGTGAGTCAAGCCATCCCCCAAAGCCGGAGCCGCGGAAAAGAGAAGTTGAGCCCAAAGCTCCTCCCGAAAAAACAAAACACACGGTTTCGCACCGAACCGAGTTGATAGTTCGAATCGTCGCCGCACTGGTCGCGGTCTTGTTGTTGCTTCTTTTTGTCACCCAGACAGCTTTGCGCTGACTCTCCCCCTCCGGT
>CAYQOU010000118.1:0-5690 GCA_964419255.1 uncultured Fibrobacterota bacterium
GGGTGGATGCCGGCGACCGGGTGGCGATCATCGGACAGAACGGTATCGGCAAGACCACGCTTCTGCGTATCCTGGCCAATGATCTGGAGCCCGATAGGGGTGAGGTGAGCTGGTCGCAGAACGCACAGTTCGGCTATTATGCTCAGGACCACAGTGATGATTTCGACTCGGACAAGACCGTCTTCGACTGGATGGCACAGTGGACGGATACGGGGGATGAGCAGGTGATTCGTGCTGCACTGGGGCGGATGCTTTTCCGGGCGGATGATATACGAAAACCGGTTCGGGTGTTGTCGGGTGGGGAGCAGGGCAGGATGCTTTTCGGCAAACTGACTCTTCAAAAAAACAATGTGCTTCTGATGGATGAGCCCACCAATCATCTGGATATGGAGTCGATCGAGTCGCTTAACACCGCGCTGGAAAACTTTCCGGGGACGCTGATTTTTGTGTCTCACGACCGTGAGTTTGTCAGCTCACTGGCCAACCGTATCATCGAGCTGACACCCAGGGGAATAGTCAATTATACCGGCAACTATGAGGATTACTTGGAGGCACAGGCCGGATAGTGGCTGCATATGGTATGCATATCCTCCAATGTCCACCCATATAGCTCACCTGTCAACTATCGACTCTGTAATACAGGAGACTTTGCCGTATTATTATCATTCATGTGAGGTTTTTGTCTCGCTGATAGGAGCTTGTTTACATGTTAACAAAAAAAGAGCCCCGCTGTGCGAAGCTCTTTTCACGTAAAATTTATGCATTCGCTCTGTCTAGTGATTTACCACTTTGCCTATCAGCGTCTTGTCTTTGTGTTTGATTTGCAGGATCGCCACGCCACGATAGTCGGTCGGAATGTCGAGAGAATTTGTCCCCGCACGACCATGAGCCGATCGTGAAAGTATCGTCCTGCCCTGCAGGTTTTGCAGAGTGATGGTGACCGCTCCCGCATTGTCAAGTGTGTACAAAGCCCTGATATATCCGTTGGCGGCAAATGCCCGAAACATTTCCGAACCCTTGAAAGAGCGGCCTGTTACTGTTGTGGCGGGATATCCGGAGGTCGCAGTTTCCCATTCCGTATCGGAGGAGACATCGTCTACGGCAATCATCGAGACCGTCTCTACGTTTCCCTCGCCGGATGCGGGGATGTTCAGATCGAAGGAATACGCGGTATCGACACTGCCGTCACTCCCGATAAACAGGATATGATCGATATAGATTGTGCCACGATACCCTTCGGAATATGTTTGCAATGCAAAGAAATCGATTTGTGCGGGATCAGCAGGAACCAGCGCGCCTTCATCGGTAGTATCATTCGATAACGGGATGCTGTAATCGGCCCAGCCATCCATAGAAACCTCGCCCAATGGTGCCTCTCTCCACGTCCATTCATCCGACATCGTAACCAGATTCATTTCTACAAAACCATACTGTGTCTCGCCATTGACTTCGTAAGTGGTTTGTCCGTTGACATAGGCACGCACGATAATAGAATCATATGTGGTCATATCGGACCGGACTACTCCAAGATCAACCTGTCCCCACAGAGAATCCTTGGCGGAATAGAGTATTTTCATGGCATTATTGCCGGACTCCGGGACCAGGGACGTGTCACCCTCCAGCTTCGGCAGGCCTGCGCCGGCGCGGATCGCATTGAGCAGGCCCAGATCATGGACCTCGAAGCTCACGCGGTCAAAGATGGTGAAGTTTAGATTGCCTTTGTAGCCGGTATCCCATGCAACGGGTATGATTCCTCTGCTCAGCGCAGCTGATACGACATATTCGTAATAGGTGCGACGGGACAACAGATGCCGTTCGAGCTTCTCACGGGGGAGAGTCAAGCGTTTGGCTGCCCCGAATTCGCCCAGGATAACGGGTATGCCGTTGTCCACAAACTGCGTTTTCATCTTGTCAAATTGTTCGTCGACATAGTCTTCTTCACCCCAGGTCGGATTGCGGTCGGTATCGGTTGTCGAGTGGTTTTGCTGCCCCCAGTAATAAAAAACCTTCCCCCAGTCCTCATCTTCTTCCATGAGCGTGAACTGATAGGGATAGAAATGCACCTCCGCCATGAGTCGATCATCGATGTGGTCGGTGGGAAGGGTAGTCATCACCTGATTGGTAAGATCGATATCGGCTCTGGGGCCCTGGATGATGAGCGTGCGGGAGGCGTTGTTGCCGCCGGTGGCTCGCACCGTATCTATGAAAGTCTGAAGGTAGGAGTTGAGAACGGCCATGCGATCGGCGCCGAAATCAGTTCCGTGCGGGTCCTGGACCGCCGGCTCGTTGGCGCCGGCAAACAACAGGTGGTGATCGTAGTCACGAAACGCCGTGGCGATCTGGTGCCAGTATGCGCCCTGTTTCCGGTTAACGTCATCTTGAGCGGAGGCAGTGATGTTTTCCTCCAGCCATCCACCATCCCAATGGCTGTTGAGGATGACAAAAAGATCTCTGCTGATGCAGTAATCGACGACTTCTTTGACCTGCGCTATCCAGTCCTGATCGATAACAAGCGTGGCCTGATCGGCGTGAGAATCCCATGCGCAGGGGATACGAATCGTATTGAAACCTCCTGCTTTAACGGAGTCGATAAGTGTCTGGGTCGGAAGGGGATTTCCCCATGCGGTCGGATCCTCGGGAACTTCCATGGTGTTACCGATATTCCATGCGATACTCATCTCCCGGGCAATTTCCGTTGCGGGCGGCAGCGTTTGGGCATGAATAATGCCGGTGAAAGAAAATATGCCGGAGAACATGAGTGTCGCCGAAATGGCCAGTTTTTCGAGTTTTCTCATATGGTTACCCTTCTGGTGTAACTGGTGTAAAAATTTAAACGCTTTATTGTTCTCGACTTTTAAATCCTGTACAATCTTCCCCCTATCCCATTGAAGCGGGATAAGGGGGAGAGGGAGTAGGCAAGGATCGTTTTCTACCGCACTCTTTTGTGTAGTAAAAAGAGCACAAATAACACCTGCATATAAGCATAAGCTTCAAAAGAATGCAGTCATACAGGCAATGCATGTAAACAAAAATATAAGAAAAAAGTCTAAAATGCGCTAAAAAATATCGAAAAGTGGCAAAAAAAAGCATAAGTAAGTAAACGATAAATGTGTAGTAGCATTGTAGGGGGTATACCTCCGGATAAATGCTTTTTGATTGAATCTGTGGATATGGCATGAAGGTATTAGCTTTCGATATGACCAGTTGTGGCGGTTCCCAGGTTAATCTTCGCTAAAGAATCGTTCAATGTGGATCTTATTATTTTGTGTTCTGTATCCTGATTCCTTGACCTTCGATCCCTGATTGTCCGGCTCTGCCGGAGGTAACAAGCAGGCAGCGAGAATAGTAATGATTGCGGTTTTTTTTCTTTGTCCTGGAGGTTTTACCTGCAAAACATCAAACCAGCGGACCGTGCAAATGAAAGATCAGTCAATGAGACTGCAATCGAAGGTCATGTTTTCGGCAGGAGTAAAGAGCGGGCAGCAGCCGTGCGCCTGAAGGCTCAGCCGTCGCGGGATGATGACCGGGGAAAACAAAATTTACGGTGGACATGGTCGTACTTCTCAGGTTATCATGTAAAAATACCCGATCACCGGCATCGAAACATCTGATCTGGCGTTTACACGACGTATTCGGTTTAAAGGCATAACCAGGAGATTCGACATATGGACAGAAGGCGTGCACTGGGGCTGATAGGCGCGGGGCTTACGACGGCAGCTTTTCCGGCAATTGCCAAAAGACCCAGGAAAACGCCCAATTTTGTCATCGTTTTGGCCGATGATTGGTCGTGGCCCCATGCGAGTCTGGCCGGTGATTCGGTGGTGAATACCCCCTGGTTCGATCGGGTGGCCTCGGAGGGGATGCATTTCTCCAATGCATTCGTCTCCTCTCCATCCTGCGCTCCTTCCAGAGCAGCTCTTCTGACCGGGCGCTACAACTGGGAGCTTGAGCAGGCGGCAAATATGTGGGGATCATTTCCCAAAAAATTCACCTGTTTTCCCACCATTCTTGAGAACAAAGGATATCAGATCGGTTTCCAGGGCAAAGGGTGGAGTCCGGGGGTAATCTTTCTACACGGACGCATGCGCAATCCCGCCGGCCGACGTTTCAGGAGCTTCGGTCAGTTCCTTCGCGCCAGAAAGAGCAATCAGCCTTTTTACTACTGGTACGGTAGCCGAAAGCCTCATCGCAAGTACATTAATGGATCGGGGGCGGCCAACGGCATTGATCCCGCCTCGGTCACAGTTCCAGCGCACCTGCCCGACTGCGAAGAAGTCAGAAACGACATCGCCGACTACTATCTTGAGGTGCAGCAGTTCGATCAACAGCTGGGGGAAGTCTATAGAAGTCTGCAATCCGCCGGTGAACTGGAAAATACCGTTATTATAGTCACCAGTGACAATGGTATGCCTTTCCCCCGATGCAAGGCTAACCTGTATGATCTCGGCACACGGGTGCCGCTTTGTATCCGTTGGCCGGGTGTTACGCAGGCCGGAAGTTGCTTTGGCGGGCTGGTGAGCCTGGTGGATATAGCGCCCACGATACTGACTGCTTTGGGAGACGGTGAAGCAAAACAGCTGTCTGGAGACAGTCTGCTACCGGTGCTTGATGGTTCAGAAAACCCTTCGCTGGATACCTCCTTTGAGCTGACCGGTCGCGAACGGCATATCGCCGCGCAGAGTGAATCCCGTGCCGGTTATCCGATGAGGTCGCTGCGCACCAAAGACTTTCTGTACATCCGCAATTTCGCACCCCAGCGGTGGCCTGCGGGGAGTCCGCCCGAATACCGTGATGTCGATCGCTCTCCGACAAAAAACTACATGCTGGAGCACAAGGATGAGCCGCGGGTACAGCAGCTTTATGAGCTGGCGTTTGGCAAGCGTCCCGCCGAAGAACTCTATGACCTGCGAGCCGATCCCTGGCAGATCCATAATATAGCGCAGGACACGCAGCACGAAAAAAGGAAAAATGCCATGCGCGATATCATGGAACAGCGCCTTACCGCCACCGGAGATCCCCGTGTACTGGGCAACGGAAACGTTTTCGATTCCTACCGTTATTACATGTTTAAACGTGTTTACCAATGATGTGCGACCGGAATACTTTTTTTTCCTTTTGACTCCTCCGGAAAATGAAAAAAATTAGTCCGGACACAAAAAGCTCGGCCGGATTATTACTGTTCCCGGAATCGTTTCTGTTGTTGCTATCCTTATCGCTACCAACTCCACTTTATCCGAATACCTGTCGGTGTCTTTTGTAGAAGCTAAACAGCCTCTTGCTCCTGATCGAAAAATCATCAAGCCGCATCATTTGGTGGACGGGTTATGAATTGGGGCTGGACGGGGGACTGGATATAAATTAGGGACGGAGTCAACTGGATATAAGTAGGGGATAAGTAGGGGACGGAGTCAAATTGTTTAATTTGCTCTGTATTATTTGGGGACGGAGTCAAATGTTTTAATTTGCCCACTAGAACCGCAATTTCGACGTTTTCTCTATGTTTTTTGCCCATTTCACCCGATAAGACGATGAAAAATTCCTTTCTTCCCATCGGTTATTTACGTCCGGGGGGATAAATATCTCACCGTGAAATTCGAGTCCAATGCCCGAAAAAATGGGAAAACGGTAGATTTTGTCTCCGAAATTAAACAATTTGACTCCGTCCCCCTTTTTTAGGTCACAAATTGAAC
>CAYQOU010000119.1:0-5559 GCA_964419255.1 uncultured Fibrobacterota bacterium
GATCATCGTCACCAATTACGGGTTTGCTTTCCAGACTGTCGCCGTTATAATCCACCATCAGGGGCAGTGATTTCTGAAGCGTCGGACACACCCCGATATCATTATCCTTCAGCGAGGAGTAGTAATCATCGAAATTCCATGCCCAATTGTCGCCGCGCACCCAGCTTGGATTCCACCCGTAGGCGTTATTGGGATAACCTTCGTAACGGCGTAGCGTATCGCTGTTTCCTTCATCCCACTGCCAGTTGTGATATTCACGAACAAATCCGACGGCTTTGGTGAATTCCATGGGCACATCCACGAAGCTGTTGGTGCCGATGAAATTTTTCATGATCGGATAGGGGTGATTTACCGCCGGCGGTTCGGAAGGAGTCTCCACGGGCTCGAGCGGCTCCCCATATAACACAAGCTCGGTGATCTTGGTTTCCGGTGATTGCACCCGAATCAGGAGATATCGCGTGGTGTCGGTAATCGTATGGCCGATCCATTGGTTATATGATGAAGTCGTCTCTTTAAACAGCAGCCGCCACGATTTCGGCGTGCCCACATACACGGCGAGGGTATCAACGCCTTCAAAATCGAAATAATGGCAGGACGACAGAGCGTGCCTGGCGAAAAGATCGACCACCACCTCCAGTGGATAATAGATGTGGTCGAACTCATATCCGTTTGTGAATACGCTGGCGGGTTTACCACTGGCGCCGCTGAGCGGATCCCCGGCGATATCCTGCTCATCCACAAGTGCAGTCGGGTTGCCTTTGGCGGATATGTTGATGATATTTTGCTCGGAGAGAGGAATCTTGTTTTGTGCCCCGAGTGCCGCCGTCATTGTAAGAAGTATCGCCGTAATGAGTATTTTTTTCATACCAGCACTCCGTGCAAGACCCGCCGTTGTCATTCTCCTACTGTCGTGTCATTATATTTTAACACGGCCGCTGCTTAAGTATACTGTTCGCGCATCATGAATTGCTACATGCAGGGAACGAATTTCTTTGCCACGAGACATACGAGAAAAAACAGGGCACCCCGAAAGACAGATAAAATTCATGACGGCCCCCCCGGCGATTGCATATATCATGCATACTTTTATATATAGATAGTTTTCTGCGCGGTAAATGTAAAAACGCAACCTTTTGTTGTGATCTTGTTCAGAATATTATTTATATCTGTCCTGAGTTGGTTGGAATAGAATTGAAGACTTGTAAACTAATCAGAAATATGAGATCTAAAGGTATCCTTCAATTTGATACATCAATACTGTTTACAGATTAGCACAGATTCACAAAGCCTTCCCCTGGTAAAACAATCAGAGCAAATCTGTGATAATACATTGTTTCGCGATAGTGGCCGATATCATTGGAAATGTATCCAGGAGTCGATGACCCGGGAGTCTTGGGATACCAACACATGTAAGCCTCTCAACGAGGGGAGTTTAATTTTCTGTCCCGGATGAATTCTGGCTTCCCACACCGTTCGTCCAAGTACATCATGCAATCTGATTACAGTGATTCGATTGCCCTTCCATTGCAATACCCGACCATTGCGCACCCAAGGGGTAGCCGAAACCGATTTTATGCGCACCGGATATGCGGTTGGGGCGGAGAAGTTTTCGGAACGAATAAATACAATGGAATCAATCTGAACTGTTGCAGGTTTGACCGTATTATAATAGTTAAAGTTTATTTCCTCAATCTCTGTCAGGTCCAGAGCAACTTGATTCCCAAAGCCGCCTTGAGCCATTTCGTCAAACATGATCCTCACCGGATGCTCACCCTTGCCGGTAATACTCCTGCCATAGTAATCATAATCGCTGATAGACGCCATTGCCAGATCAATCCGTATGGTTACGTTTTCCTCGAAATTGCCGTAAAAGACGACCCCATCAAAAACGGTTAGATCCTGATAGGCTTTCGGCGGCATACAGCCAAAGCCGGCGTACGGGTATTGAATGCCCTCATGTGGTTCAAGAAGGACGCGCCGGGCGGCTTGATCTTCCCATTGCGCTTCGCTGTTACCGTTTTCATTGGCATCGGAGTAGACATACCAGCTGCATCGCCTAAGGGGTAAGGCCAGGCTGGAGTCGATCTGCCCGGAATAGTCCAAACGTGGTGGATTACTGGAGTCGGCGGGTGCCTGCAGCAAGTGGTCGCCTGCCGTCGCCAGAAGCCATATTGCATACGATTGGCTCATCGTGACCGTTTCCGAGGTCATGAAATCTTTCTCCCAGTCGTAAAAAACTGCTTCTTGGGTATGAAAACTGTCCAGTCCGGAAGCCGGAGGAGTTCCGAAATACTGCTCCATCTCCTGGTGAGTGGGCCGGTCTGCCGGGCCTAAAGCAACTGCTCCCTGTGGAAAAATGTCTTTCAATCGGTAGATGGGATTATAGTTTCTCCTAATCGTATTGGGAAGGCGTGTGCTGGAAAGAAAACTGACTCCCCAGTTATTTCGGCCGAAAAGATAATCTACCATTTTGAGGTTGAGATCAAGCGCAGCGCTGTCTGGGTAACGTCTGTGCCAGTTGCCGGCCGCAGCACCCACACCATTCCATCCCAGCAGTGATGACCAGGTGTAGCTCAGGGGGATGCCCCAAATATTATCCATGTTTCCGATGAAATATTCCATCGCACGGCGAGCATTCGTGCGGGAGTTCTCATCGTCGATTGCGGTATGGACGCTCCAATTGTAGGTGGTCCAGCCGATCCATTCTCCTGCATCGATGTCATAATCAAGAGCCTGAAGCAAGTAGCTGGAATCTCCGGTCGCTTTAAACAGTTCTATAGCCCCCAGCGCCATGTTATCATCCAGGGAATTATCACGATAAAAGTCGTTTGTCTCGTCTTTTTCGTATGCGGCAACCTCCAGAGCGTCGGGCTCCAGAGCGCGGGCGTATACCGAACGTGCCTTTCTAAGAAAGGTGTCGGCCAACGCCTCATCGCCAATATCCTCGAACACTCGTGCGCCTTTAGCCAGTGCGGCTGCGGTAAGGCCCATGTGAGCAGGACTGATGGCGCACAGAGCCGGTCTTCTGCCGTCCAGTGCATCGTTTTCGGGCAGGCGCAACTGCTGCTGGTGATCAAGATAGTTACCAACCTGAATCACAAAAAGATCAGGTTGGGGATGCATTTTCATCAGATAATTAAGCCCGTGAAGAGCTTCATCCAGCACATCGGGCAGATCCGAATCCGAGAGAACCGTGGTGAAAGCCTTCGGATTGGTTTCCCACGCCTCCAGAAGATAGTACACGGTATTGGCAGTGGTCAGGGTGAATTTTATGAAGTCACCTGCATCGTACCATCCTCCCATACAGTCGAATGTTTCTGAAGGAGTTGATTCGATCCAGCTTCCCTCGGATGGATCACCATCGATTTGGTATACGATAGCGGCAGAGTCACCGGTGTGAGAAATACCATGGTTGAAGGCTTTTTCACTGCCGCTGCGTGCAGTGCGCAGGTGCCGGAGTGCGTCGGTTATAAACACTGCATATGGATGATCGTCTATGCGAATAGAAGCCTGGGCATTTTCGGTGGTAAAGACATATTCTCCGGTCTGATCGAGCTCGGAAAAGTTGATTTCATGATTGAAGGGATGGCTGGTATGAGTTCCTTCTCCCGCGATGCTCTTTGCGATTGTGCCCGATAGAATGTCTCCGGAACTGTCATGAATGCTCCATTGCCGCCCTTCCAGATCGTTGGTGGATATGATTATCAGCGATTTGGGACGATCGGGCCGGTAACCTGCCTGGTTGTGTCTTATGTAGGTGGCGGGGAATACCACATGAGTCAGCAAAAGGATCATTCCAAACAGTTTTAAACGAATCATATATTCAAACTCCTGAAAATGAATGCAGAGAATTGTATAATCGATTATGCTTCCACCAGGGGTAATATAACCGCCAGATGTGTGAGGGAAGTAGTCTGAAAACGCTTTATGCTTATCATTTTTATATATTTGCTGTAGACTCGCCTTCGGGCAACAAAATGACCGATTCAGACAAACATTTTACTGATTATACCGGAAAACATGTACAGATACTTATTATTTGTCCTCATCCTGGTTTTTTTTATTTCGGCAGATTCAGCACATCTTTTCGATCTGAAAGATCTCTCCTGGTCTGCATTTAATGATTCTGCGGACAGTGGTAATTCCGAGAGTCAGGGCCTGATTGTTTCGGATCAGAAGATGACCTGGTCGTTTTCGCTCAGGGACAACGCCGCATGGCCATATATCGGGGCTTGCGCAATCTTTCAACTACCGGATTCTACCCGGGGTGCCTGGAAAACCTACAGTGAAGATGACACTCTGGTTGTTATCATGCGCTCAAATCGCCGGGGGCCGGTGATTATCCAGCTTTGTACGTTTGATCCTCACGTTACGCAGTTGGATGATCCGGTCAGCTTCAGGGTTTTGCAGAGTCCGGTGACTGTATCCACAAGCTTTCAGAGGATATCCATTCCGTTGAATAGTTTCACGGTTGCGCAGTGGTGGAAACAGCGGTATGAGGTCGCTCCCGAGGATAACAACCTTTTTCTGGATTCGATCTGCATGGTTGAGTGGGTCTTTACGGATACAAACCGTGTAAGTCGGACGGATACGCTGGTTGTCACCTCCCTCGGCTTTGTCAGGCGGTCTAAAAAGGTGTGGATACTTTATGCCGTTTTTATATGTGGGATACTGCTGTCATCAACGGCCGGGTGGTTGTGGTCTGTAAACAGGAAAAAGAACAAGCAGAAAACAGAGGTCGGAGGTGCACCTGACGAAATGAAACCCAGGCCCGTGAACTTAGAACCCTCGGAATGGGAAAAAATCCGGTCTTATTTTGAGAATCATTATCGAGAGCCTGAACTGAATCTGGGCGGCTCTGCTAAGGTGCTTTGTCTTTCCGAATCCAAGCTGTCCCGACTCATACGGGCAAATCACAAGGGAGGTTTTCGATCGCTTATCCATGACCTTCGCATAAAAGAGTCAAAAAGGCTTTTGCTCAAGACCGATTTCCATGTTGCGGAGATTGCGCATAAGATCGGGTATGCCACCGCCAGTCATTTTAACCGTGAATTCAAGCAGCGGGAAGGCTTAACCCCCACCGCGTTTAGAAAAAACATGAATTCCGCATCAAGAGCAGAATGACAGACGTTGCTTATGTGCACCTTCTATGGGGCCGTGTTCTGTATTTCAACAAAATTTTGATCCTGACTCTGGTTCTCAAAACACGACTCGACCCAGGACTGGCTTGTTGCCTGACTGGATATTCGTATTTCATCGAGGATTGCATGGAAAAACGAGAGTGCAGATCCGTACGCAGAGGCGTTTGCTTCACCTGTTTAAAAAAGAGCTCAATGTCCCATCTTGCTTTGTAGAGGTCACAAAGGGTAGTCGCCGGGAAATCGAAATTGTCGGCGATGAAATGCATCCGCTCATGTTAGTTTTTGGCTCTGGTCATCCAGAGTATCCCGTTTTGCAAAGCTCGTAAAGGTGTTTTAAGTCGACATATGCTTTATCAAAAACATGATTAAGCAGTAATTTTCAGAGGGCGGTTTCGGCCGCCCCCATTTTTGTCTGCCC
>CAYQOU010000120.1:0-5413 GCA_964419255.1 uncultured Fibrobacterota bacterium
CCCGCAATACCATCGTCCAAAATTAATATACCATGGATATGATTGGGCATGACCGTAAATGCATCTAATATGACATTGGCTGCATGATTGGGTATTTCATGCCAAAACACATCGGCCAAAACCCCTGTGGGTGACAATATCATTTTTTTTCGTTCAATTTCTCCGAAATAATGGTGCCGATTCCGTGTGCAAATGGTTACGAAATATGCCGCATTCCATCCATAATTCCAGGACTGCAGTCGGGTTGATTCTACCTTGTATTTGTTGCGGTATTTGGTCATTACAATGCAACCCTCTCGTTGTCAATCCTCAGACGACCAGAAATGCGGCTGCCCTATTCCCGAAATGTCCTCTCCCACCTCTTTGCCGGATCGTCAAATCGTACCGCCGCCGGGTCGAATGCCTCCGGATCGTAATCCGGAACGATCCGCTCCTGAAGCACCAAAGACATCCTCTTTTGTGGCCTTTTCAACGATTCGAGAAAACGATAGTAGCCCGCTACACCCATGACCTTCTCCGGCGGACACGCCCGTTCACCATCGGTACACCGAGGATACGTATGAAATCGCTCCTCGGGTAAAACCGCCTCCAGCGTCACCGTATGCTTCCAACCGGCACTGAAATCGTAGCGGTAGACAATCGTGGCTCCGGGATCAACCAGATACTCCGACACCGGCACTTTCCAGCCCGCAACCACCTCTGCCCCTCCACCAATCCCCTGCTGAAAAGGAACTCCCACCATTATGGCCTTGCTGTTGTCAACCGGTATCCTGAACTGGTGAAGATGACGGTCCTCCCACCCCATCGCATCCTGTATCGCAACGTGTAAATCCCAAAAATTATACGAGGAGGGAATTTGAATCCTTCGCCAGATAGCCGGCTCGATTGCACATAAATGAATTCTTATCTGGTAAACTGTTTCAGACATATGTAAAAACTTGCTCCCACACCCTCTCACAGCCACTATCGGCCAGAGATTGCTGGTATATGTTCGCGTGAATGCTTCTTGATTCTTGATTCATGATTCATGCACCGTTATCAACCTGTCATCCAAAACGGAATGGCCGATGATTTCGGAGCCGAAACGAAGAAAACGCCCCACGGCACTGGCCGGATCATCCGGATCGTGGTTCTCTGTGTTTTTACTAAAAGGAAGTATCAGGTGTTTTGCCCCATAATAATCCAGGGCGTAGGGATCGGTTCCCGCATAAATTGAACGGGCGCGAGTCGCCCTGGCAACATCTGTCCGATGACCAAATCCTACCCATTCAGCCGTTACAATGTTGAGATCTGCCGTCCTGATCGTTTTCATAAAGTGGGAAATGACACCGGCCCGCGCATAGGTATAATGACTCTCACCGACGAAATGCACGTTTGCGTATCCTTGCGGCTCCAACCCCCAATAGCCGCATGACAAATCGGTGATTCCCATGTAGTTTTTCACGGCACTGGTTATACCAGTATCGGCCCCGTGATCACACAACCCCGCAAAATTAACGAACCGTACCCGCCGGTCGGTGATGCGCCGCCCGCTTTTGCGCTCGAATGCGCCGTTTTTAAAATCTATGGTGATATTACTGTATGGAGATGTAAATACCGGGTAGCTCATCTTTACTTTCCACGTCTTTAGCCCCATAAACCCCTTGAACTCAAAAACCTCATCGGTCCACACATACCCGTCGCCATCCTGCCACGATTCCACCACCCCACCATTCTGAGAATTTCCCCAGATATCCTTCTTCGGTCCTCCATCCCTCCATGCCACGGCAGAAACATTCTTGTGCCCCTCCGACCGAAGTGATTCTATCATCGTCAGCATGGTATGCTTTTGCCCGTCAATCAGGTTGTTTATCTCACCATACTTTATCCACCCACGCGTAAACAGCTGCATCTGGGGAGGTTTCTCAGGGTCCATGAAATGGTTGTTTTCGGCCACTATCACCTCACCGGAAAATCCGGGGATCGCCAACACCAACTCTATAAAAGCTTTCATAGCCTCGAGATTGGTTCTCCCCTGGTTCCACCACTGGCAGTTCGGTTTGAGAACAACAATGTCATTGGGCCTGATATACCGTTCGATTCCCCCCATCATGTCCATGACTCTTTTCATGTTCTGACGAGGGGTTCCATTCCTTGCGATGAATATGTCCGCCCTGGATTCCGGCGCCTGTGCCGGAGGATTGATATGTGTGTCCAGGAACGCCACCGACTGCTTTATCTGCCTTCTCAAAGCCGTGACGATTCCCATTCCTGCAGTAGCTGCCCCCGCGGCCAGTACCGTGCGTCTGGATATTTTCTTTCCGGCACCCATGTTTAGCCTCTCCTGTTTTTTCAAGCCAACATCTCCGGCAAAGCCGGAGAATCAAGGATCAAAGATCAAGAAATTAGAGAACGAAAAGACACACAGAGACAAATAAAAAGCGAAAACAACGTGTTTCTTCTCCTCCTGAAATACTACATGCCTTTCGACTATCAAAAAATATTCCAAGATGCCGGATTCACAATTTTTTGTCAATCCCACCGAAGTATCAATTTTACCCCGCCCTTCAAGTATTTTATACCTGAATTGAGCGGCTCTGCGCGAATCGAATCGAGAGAATCGCTCGCTTCAGGTATATATGAACGGAAAGAATCATACTTTGTCGAGTTTCAGGCTTCAATAATGCACGATCAATTCCGGGCCAGGCTCTGGCCCTGCTCAGTGGCGGTTCTCATTCCGGCCTATAAGGCTGCTGAATCACTTTCCCGATTTCTTCCGTCTTTGCTTTCAGCCGTTCCTCCAGATAACATCTGCGTCGTCGATGATGGTTCAAACGATTCGACAGAAGAGGTATGCAGAGAAAAAAAAATCCACTGTCTCATTCAACCGATGAATTATGGAAAAGGTGCGGCATTAGTACGAGGCTTTGAGTATCTGGCAGACCGGTTTGAGTGGATAATCACCATGGATGCGGACGGTCAGCATGCTGTTGAAGATCTATATCGTTTCGTTGATACTCTATCTGAAGAACCTGATGCGGGATTAATCATCGGCTCACGAGCCATTTCCATAGCAAAAATGCCGTTTCCGCGGGTGATCTCCAATGCAACCACCTCCGCGATACTGACAGTGCTGACCGGGCAGCGCATTTTTGATAGTCAGTGCGGCTATCGTGCCTATAATGGATCGTTTGTTCGTAATTGTACGGTTCGCTATTCACGATTCGAAATGGAGTCGGAAATCATCCTCCGCGCCTGGCAGCATAGGCAGACCATCATTCACGTACCCGTGCAGACATTATATTGTAGTGACCGAAGTCACATTGCACATGTAAGAGATACGTTACGCTGGATTCGGGCAGTAGTGGATGTGTGGCAGGAAATCGTCCGCGGTCGCTTTTCCCATGACATTACCGGGGAAAAGTGATATCATATGCTTCTGCCATTAGTGACCTATAAATGAATTGTGATTCACAATAACCGCAAAAACCGTTTGGAAAGATATGACAATTAGGGATTTGAAGCCGGAAATCGCCTGTGAATCTCTGGTAAAGAAACTGCGAACAAAGGGTATTCGCGATGAGCGGGTACTTGATGCCTTCCGAAAAATACCTCGTCACCGTTTCGTCGATGGAGCGATGTATGCGCAGGCGTATGATGATAATGCGCTACCGATCGGACTGGGCCAGACTATCAGTCAGCCCTATGTTGTGGCACTGATGACCGAAATGCTGGCGCTGAAAAAGGATGAAAAAATCCTGGAAATCGGCACAGGATCGGGCTTTCAAGCGGCCGTGCTTGCTCACTTCTCCCGCCGAGTCTACACGATAGAGCGACACCGGGAGCTTGGAGACAGGGCCCGGATTCTTCTCCGGGAACTCGGATATGCCAATATCACCTTCAAGGTAGGTGACGGTACCATCGGCTGGCCCGGACACGCACCATTCGATAAGATAATTGTGACAGCCGGGGCGCCGGTTGTTCCCGAATCACTCATAAAACAGCTGGCGGATGGAGGACGGCTGATCGTTCCTGCCGGTGATCGCAATTCTCAGAGGCTGGAGATCTATGACAGACAGAGAAATCAACTAATCAAGAATGTCGAGACCGAAGTCGCCTTTGTACCACTGGTTGGCAGATCGGGATGGCAGCAATAATGGAGAGAAAAATCTATGTGGCTTAAGGAAACCGTAACCGGCTTTCTCATCGGATTAGCCAACATCATTCCGGGGGTATCCGGCGGGACATTTCTGCTCGTTTTCGGTTTATACGAAAGAGTGATGAACGCTTTGAATCGCATCAATGCCGCAAACATTCGGGAAGGGCTGGGGCATGCAGTTTCTTTTACCCGATCACCCGATAAGAAAAGCTCCTTCGTACAGTTAGGTGACTACCTGAAAAAAATGGACCTGCTTTTTCTCGGACGGCTTGCATTCGGCGCAATCGTGGCCATTTTGATTATGTCCGGCCTGATGAAAATGCTCCTTAACGATTTTTTCAGCTATACCTATGCCTTTTTCTTCGGACTGATACTCGTTTCGATTGCCATTCCGTGGCGTCACATAAGAAATAAGCATTTCGCGCATCTTTTCTTTCTGCTCATCGGAGCCGCTTTGACCGTGTATGTTGCCTCGGAAGTTAACCCGGTAGATAAGACTCTGGCAAAATCTGAGCGGTACAAAGACAGAATTGTCTCCGAACAAACACAGGCCGATGAGCCAGCGGGCAACTCTGCTCAAAACCCGCAAGCCATCCGCTATTCGACTGCCGAATATGCATCAATCGGACTTGCCGGCGCCATCGCCATATCTGCGATGGTTCTGCCGGGAATAAGCGGATCACTGGTCCTCATTCTCATGGGTCAGTACTATGAGGTTATCTCCGCGATATCATCCCTGAGGCACCCGCAGCTGGAACCGATTGTTTTTCTTGCGATGTTCGGACTGGGTATGGTGATCGGACTGTTTCTGTTCGCCCGGCTGGTCAGTTGGGTACTTGCCCGATATCACGATCAGACGATGGCATTTCTGCTGGGTCTGTTAGCGGGTTCGCTGTATGCACTGTGGCCATTCAAACAGGCGGTGACAACCGACCTGTGGATCAAGACCAGCAATGGTATTCGGCTGATGGAAGATGCCGTAGTATACACCAATATCAACACGTTACCCGATAGTGCGGCGACGGGGGTTTGGGTGGCTTTCTGCGCAATAGCAGGGGCAGGTATCATGTTTTTCTTCGCTCGCAAAGAGGCGGCATAGATGTTCCTGTTTCACATAACTTCGACTGGTGTATTTTCTGTCTAGTTACTTGTAATTATTAACCTTAGTGATGTATTTTTAAGTGTTAAAATCCTTGAATTTAATTGTCTATTTTTTCCTCTAGTCTTCAGGAGTCTATATGGCACGACATATGGTCCCACATGATGGTAATTCGG
>CAYQOU010000121.1:0-5296 GCA_964419255.1 uncultured Fibrobacterota bacterium
CGAACAATGTCGTGCAAGACAGCATGGAAAATTCCAGCCAATTGCCAGCCAGTTGCTGCATTCTATGCGTGGCTATTTGATCACAGTTCAGCATAACCACAACTGACTCACCAGTCACCCTCACGAAGCTGGAATACATTGTTTTAGCCACAGTTTGGAAAAGCATGGATGCCGTATCATACCGCAAGTGGCTGGACAGGACATCAACATGACAGTGAGCTACTTTCCTGAACAGAAACTGATAATTCCTCCCCCGATGACCGTTTGGCCGTCATACAGCACCGCCGACTGGCCGGGGGCTATTGCACGCTGCGGCTGAGCCAGCTTTATGCGCATCCGATCACCCTGGCAATCTTCAACCGTGCATGCCACCGCAGCGCTGCGGTAGCGCACCTGAACCTCGCAGCGCCGGCCCGGTGGTACACCGTCGGGGTGAGTGATACAGCTATCCATCATAAATCCCGAGCTCATCAGCTGATGATTTTCTGCGGCTACGATTCGGTTGCTCTGCGGTTCTATCTGCTTGACAAACATCCGTTTGCCAAGTGCACCCAACCCCTTCCGCTGGCCGATGGTATAGTTCCAGATTCCTCGATGGGTGCCCAGAACCGTACCCGTGATGTCTACGATTTCCCCGGGAACATCCTTTATTCCGCGCCGGGCGATCAGGCCGGAGTAGTCGCCGTCGGGCACGAAACAGATATCCTGCGAGTCGCTTCTGCTTGCCGTGGGAAGACCAATCGAGTCTGCGATTTGGCGAATCTGCGGTTTGCTTTTATCCGCCAGGGGAAAAAGCACCCGCTCGATTGCTCCCTCCTGATAAAGCACATAGAGAAAATATGATTGATCTTTCCGACGATCGGCGCCTCTTCGAAGATAGCCGTCTTCTATGCTCGCATAGTGTCCGGTGGCCAGATACTCATAGCCCAACTCCCGTGCTTTTCGGAGCAGCAAGCCGAATTTCAGGCTTCTGTTGCACCGAATGCAGGGATTGGGAGTCCGCCCCCGCAGATATTCATCCACAAAATAGTCCACCACACAGTCGGCGAAATACTCCGCGACATCCACCACATGATGAGGGATGCAAAGCGTTTTGGCTACCGCGGCCGCATCCCGCACCGCATCCTCGCTGCGCTCCACCAGAGCGGGGTCGGGATTGTCTTTGCCGGCTAATCTCATGGTTATCCCGCCGACCTCATACCCCTGCTCCTGAAGCATCGCCGCGGATACCGACGAATCCACTCCCCCGCTCATCCCCACCAACACACGTTTCTTCATCTTTTCCTTGCTTTCACCTCAATTGCTCGAAATCCGTTCTTCATAATATGTCCTCTGAAAACATCCCTGTAAAGTAGCAAAGGTTTTCATCATACTAATCGCTTGTGTTCGCGAAAAGAAAAACCACTCCAACGATATGCAAATTTACTGAATCCCTGAGGCTTTGGCAATCCCGACAGCAGTGGTTACAATCTTTTCTGCCGCCATGGATTGGGATGCAGTAAAAAAACCGTTTCCTGAGTCGATTTCCATCAGGACATTTCTCCTTTTTCATTGTATATTTAGTACTACGAATTTTTAACCCACAGGTGTAACCATATGTTTAAACAACAAAGCATTCCGCTGCAACAGGCCATGGAGCAAAACATATTGCCTGAAATCGAAACCTTCCCCGCCCCGTTTGATACATCCATACATAGAAGCGGGGCTATTCGAGTCGTGTTCCCGGAATTTACCTGTGTCTGCCCAAAAACCGGCAACCCAGATTTCGCCTCGATTCATCTCTATTACCTTCCCGAGCATCTGTGTATCGAGCTAAAATCGTGGAAACTCTACCTCAACTCATTTCGTATGATCGGAACGTTTCACGAGACGGTGACCAATCATATCTTCGAGACTGTTAGGAGGGTGATTAAACCCAGATGGGCGATGGTGGTGGGTGATTTCTTTCCCAGAGGTAATGTCGATACGACAGTCGTTTTCGAAACCGGCACCCCCAGGCCTATCGGAGTGGACAGGCTGTTTGAAAGTCTGCCCCCCCACAGCCGCGAATATGGATGATTGATAACATTTTATCTTTGGAGGATACCTATGACTCAAAGATTGACCCGAAGATTTTTGATCCCGGCCTGCGCCGCTGCGGTAAGCTTGCTGGCGGTTGCCGGTTGCAGTGATGACGACGAAAAGAATTCCGAATCATCCAACAATCCACTGGATCCAGCGAATCCCACGACGCAGGCTGCAATGATTGGTATGTGGTCATATGAATTTCCTGCGATGCCTCAAATGGGGCTTGAAAACAGCTTAATTATAAACCTGGATGTTCAAAAACAACAGCTTTATAGTATTGAGGTGCTTGAGGGGGGCGAAAAAACTCTCTTCTCACAGGATGGTGTCTGGGATACAACAACGACAACAGAAGGCAGAGTGGCCTTCACCGGTCAGCAGTGTGAAATAATCGATACGACTGCCGATCCCGACACGCTGTCGAGTCTACCCGCGGAGATCTGCGGTGAAACATTCGAGCTTCAAAGACCGGAGGGGGAAGAGTGGGATGTGACTCCCGGGGATCTGGGGAGTATGACAGATGGACTCGGCGCCCTGGGTCTCGATGAAAACCAACTGTTAATAATCAATTCAATACAGCTGGTGCTGGAAAAGCAAGACTGATTAGCTGCCTAAGCAGTCTCAAAACGAACCCGTAACCTCCAGAGTGGGGAAAATACCGGGAGCATAGGTCCCGCCATGCTCCTGGTACTTCTGGTTGAAAAGATTTTGCACCCCGACTTGCACATCAAGCGCCTTTAGTGGTGAAACCTTTATCCCTGCATCCACCCGTACGTATGGATCTAACTCTCTGAGCTTCGGATTGACCAGAACTTCCAGTTCATCTCCCGCAATGAGCCTTACGTAATCGGAATGCAGCTGAACACCCTCCCAGTACAGAAATGAACGGCGGCCCACGAAATGTACCGAAAGGGAAGCAGAAAAAGGGATTCTACCGATTTTTTTACTGAAAAGCAGGGTTGTTCCAAGCTTCAGATTGGGCACATAATCAAGCGGTACCTTCGTGTCCTTTTCTCCGAATTTTTTCTTTATCTCTTCTGCCGATTTATCGCGGGATTGCTGAACGACTCCATTGCCCGTGATTTTGAGAAAGTCGTGTATGTTCCATCGGGTCTCAACCTCTATGCCTCTGGACCATGCATCGTTGGCATTTCGATGAGTGATAGCCATATCCAATCCGTTCACACCGGGAACGATCAGATCCTCCATGGCATTATAAAAGCCGAAAAGTTTCACATCAAAAAGCTTTAGCGGCTTGTACTCCACTCCCAGATCGAAAGCCCATACCTTTTCCGGCACCAGATCCGGATTGGACTTTATTACATAGGCCTGTCTGAGACGTATATCAGGCATATGCATTTCGGTATGACTGGGAGCCCTGAAAGCCTTCCCGGCAGTCCCCCGCACCCCCAGCCCATCCAGCAGGGATATGTGCATCCCGAATTTAGGTGAAACTACTGTTCCGTACACGGAGTGATAATCGAATCGCACTCCCGGCAGCAAAATGACTCTTCCGGCGATATCCAGCTCATCCTGAAGATAAGCCGCGGCATTGTAGACCGATTCGGTTACCCCCGGAGTGATGGTATCATCGGTAAGACGATTCAGCGTCGCGCCAAAAGAGATGCGATTGTACAGCACCTCGACGCCTCCTGTTATGGTCTGTATACCCAGCGGAAAGGTCACTCCCCCTTCCGCCTGCCCGGCATCGCTGATCGACTCCCATCGGCTTGGAACATGGACAGCGGTATCACCGCCGGAGGCGGACTGACGGTTTATCTGCTCCTCGTTCCAAAATTCCCCGGTCACCCTTCTGAAAAACCCTGCCAGCCGTACATCCGCCTCTCCAAGGGTAAGGCGTGCCTCCGGGCCGATAAGAAACTTTCTCCCGAGGGTGACGATATCGCTGCCGGAATTGCTGGTCAGACCGAAACCAAGTTCGCTGTCGAAAAAACGGGTGTGTAATGTCAGTCGGATATTATCGTTTACCGTCGTACCGAATTTTCCGAATACCCTGTAATCCCGATAATCGTGATTTTCGTTTCGTTTCAGATAATTACCATTAGGGCTGATCACCAGGGCGCTGTCCCGAAGCAGATAGTTGCCGGCCCAGCGGAATCCGCCGCTTAGCATGTAGTTGAATCGACTGCTTCCCCCCTCGATCAGTGCCTCCGTCTTCCAGTATGTCTCCGTAAATCCTTCTCCGGCAATTTCACTTGCTCTTTGGTTCTCCTCGTTAGCGTACTTATATGCGACGGTATAGGGATAGGATGTCTCGAGGGTCGTCATGATATCCGGAGCCCCATCTCCCTCCTTTGTGATAATATTGATCACCCCTCCCAAAGCATTTGCGCCATACAGGGCAGAATATGGCCCCCGCACCACTTCGATTCTCTTTATTGCATGCATCGGCACTTCATTGAGAATAAGAAAAGGTGTCCCCGCTGCGTTTGTGGGAAATCCGTCGACAAGAATCAACGTGCGTGATGCGACCAGGCCTCCCGGAATTCCGCGGATAATTATGTCCATGGGAACCCCTTCACCGATACCCACCACGCGCTTAACCTGCACTCCTGTTTCGGCCTGAAGCAGATCGTCAACGTTTTTGGATGGTGATGCAATCATTCGGTCATGCTCTATGACACTGACACTGGCCGGCGTCTGCGACATGCGCCGCCTTGTACGCGTAGCGGTGACCACCATCTTATCCAGTTGGGTAACCGTCTCCGATGTAACCACCGAATCGACCACAAGGCCGTCACCATCTGCGGAATCGGTCTGAGAAATGTCATTTTCCTCTGCGTAGACACCGGGAAATACGACTACAAAGATGACTATAAAGGAGATAAGGATTTTCATGCAAGCACCTTCTTTTGGAACCCGAACCAAAAAAGTTTGATCTGCCTATGATAAATATACCATCCATCTCGCTTGCGGCTGAAGAAAAAAGAGTTTTTAATGTTTCCTGGGTGAAACAGGGTAGGGTATCAAGACAGATGTAGCTAATATGTTTCGTGCATACTCTTGTTTTTCTCTTTCGTTTTGTTTTCTGAGACATAAAGGCTGTTGGAGCCCTTTTACGCGACATAATATTCAAAGAAACTGATACTGCCTCCCATGTGTTTTGCGGTCGAAAGAGTGAAAGATGCGTTCCGCCCTCCGGCGTCAATATGTGAGGGTTGAGAGAGTAGTGTTTTTCCCATCTCTACTCTCGGCCCTTTCTCTAATCTCT
>CAYQOU010000122.1:0-5189 GCA_964419255.1 uncultured Fibrobacterota bacterium
TCGGAACCGTCGGATGGCAGAAACCCGTGGGATGTGCCGTGGGAATAGATGGGTTAGCCCCGGCTACATCTCCTGATTCCCTGAGCCGCGAATCCTGGACCCCGGGGCTTTGCCGGCCTTAGCCGATACGGTATCCTTTATCGAATCTATAATCTCGGATAATCAGAAGCGACAAAGAGCAGCGTGGTTCCCTGCAAAGACGCCTCCGTTTGACACCTTACAAACGGTCCTCGTTTTGCTCTTCTTTTCTATCCTTCGAACCTCACCCTTTTTAACAGGAGCATACTATGGCAAATCAGACCGATATGCAGGCGATGATGGACGTCTACGAAAAGCTCGGTACCCCCGCAGAGCAACACAAGATGCTTGCCTCGATGGCAGGGAGTTATGATGCGACCATTAAAAACTGGACCGTGCAGGGAGAGCCCCCGATGGAAAGCCGTGGCAGCAGCGAATTGAGAATGATACTGGGGGGACGGTTTCTTCAGGAGGAACACAGCTCGGAGATGATGGGGAGTATGTACAACGGTATGGGAATAACCGGATACGATAATCACACCAAGAAATTCGTATCCACCTGGATCGACTCGATGAGTACATCCATCATGTGTTTCGAGGGATCCGCCTCTCCAGACAATACCTCCTTTACCATGGAGTGCAGCTACGACGATGCGGTGCGGGGACCGATGAAATGGCGTTCGGTCACAACGATTGTAAACGCCAATGTACATAATTTCGAGATGTTCTCCATAGATCAAAACGGCAAGCAGGAAAAATCGATGGAGATCACATACACCCGAAAGGGATAACCCGTGTAAACGAAAAATCGGTACCCCCGGGACTTGCATTCATGTATTCTACCCAATCAGGCATTAATCTTGCGCATCATTACTTGGGTAGTTTTCTTGGGTGCAGTTTTCTTTCAGGTTGCGGGAAAGGAGTTTCTATGGCACAGGGCGCTTTGGAGCTTGAGCATGCGGTCGAAGATCATCTGGATTGGGACAGTCGGCTGGAAGGCTCCGACATACAGGTGGATGTGCGAAATAACACGGCTCACCTAAGCGGTACCGTTCCATCCTATATGGCCCGCCAGGCTGCGGGGGAGGATGCGATGAGTATTCCGGGCATACTGGCGGTGGATAATGTCATCGAGGTGGTCGGAAAAACAATCACAACCAAACCTGATGATAAGGAGTTGACCGATATAGTAAAGAGGACGATCGATCTCTACCCGCATTTGGATGGTCAATCGGTCCAGGTCAATGTTGATAAGCATGAGGTTACCCTTACCGGAGATGTCGATGCATTCTGGAAAAAACTTCGGGCCGAGGAGCTTGCGTTCAATGTCTCCGGTGTGCATAAGGTGCATAATAAACTTTCCGTGGTGCCGTCCCATTCGCTTCGGGACGAGACGGTGGCTCAGCATATCCGGGAGGCAATCGATCGTACCGGCAAGGTCGATTCGGCGCTTCTTACCCTGCAGGTCGATAACGGTGTGGTTACCCTGTATGGTGAGGTGCCCGACCGGCTCACCCACTCATCCATACAGGAAATCGTAAAACACACCCGCGGGGTTACCGATATCAAAAACCAGCTTCAGATTAAACAGGTCTGATGATAAAACAGCTCTGACTTCGGCCTGCCTCCACACCTGAATTGTGCGAATCGCTGCAAGTGTGCCGCACAATTCGGGTCGCATTTTGTAGAGGATTGTTCTTGTGCCAGACTCCATGTTTCATTCATTCTCCGGCACCGACCGCTCCGGCTCCGAGGACTCAGCTGTGCTGTGATCTGAACTTTTTTTCCAGTAAATCCATAACCTGCTCATCATTCATTTCGGGAAACTCTTCGTAAAACGATGCGACCGCAAAAACTGCCGCGGTGTCTATATGAAGAAATTCCACCCTGTCGGCATGGCGTCTGAGAAGCTCGTATGCGTTGCCGTGGGCAACAGGCGCGGAGGCTACAACCTGATCCGCCCCCTTTCGCCGGGCATATTTTACCGCAGCCAGCATGGTGTAGCCACTGGCAAGACCATCATCGGTGATTATCACCGTACGGTCTTCCAGAATGGGATGGGGACGGCCTTGACGATACTGATCGTTTCGTCTCAGAACTTCCTCATACACCGTTTCGATGATGTTATCCACCATTTCGTGAGGGAGATTGAGATAGCTTCTTAGGGGCTCGTTAAACGTGGTGACCTTGTCGAGCGTTACTGCGCCAAACCCTGCCTCGGGATCGCTGGGGATCGGAAGCTTGCGAAGAACAATGACATCCAGCGGGCAGCCAAGCTCCTCGGCCAAAGCGGCCCCGATGGGAATGCCCCCCCGCGGAATCCCCAGTATTATGGGATCGTGCAGTTGTGGTGCTATGTACCTGAAATGCTCGGCAAGTTTTTTACCTGCCTGTTCACGTCCATTGAAAAGTGCCATACCGCAATCCTTTCGTTTGATGCTGACCGAAGGCTTCCGGTATGAAAAAGCAAAAGATGAACCAAAACAAAAACGCTCCTGCCATAATGATACGGGATTGGAGATTTGCAGAATGGTAAAAATTGTGTGCGGAAATGACAGGTGAACAAAAGATTTATTCCGGGACAATTATGGTAAAGCAGCTTCCCCGACCCGGGCTGCTTTCGACGCTTATCGTACCCTTCTGTCGCTCAACCAGTTCCTTCGAAAGAATGAGACCCAAGCCGCTCCCCGCCTCCCCATCGGTACCACTGGTCCTTCCGACCCCTTCCAGTTGAAAAAGATTCTTACGTCTCTTCTCATCCATGCCTATTCCGTTATCTCTGATCTGTATGTGAATGTAATGGTCGTGATGAAATGCACAGATTTCTATTTTACCTCGATGCGGTGAGAATTTGATAGCGTTTGTGATGATATTTCGCAGAATGATATCAAGCATGTTTTTATCGGCGGTGCAGGTCATAGCCGGTGGAATTTCGGTTGTAACGGTGATTGCTTTTTTTTGAATCCAGTCATCCAGGTTTTGAAGGGCACTTCCCACTTGTGTGCCAAGATCTATCAGTTGCGGACTGTATATGATCTCGTTCTGCTGACTTCGCGACCAGGCAAGAAGATTTTCGAACAGATCCAGTGTTCCGGCCGACGTACCACGCAGATACGTAATCATCTGCTTGAAATCGGATCTGTCAAAGATGTCCGGTTGTTTTTCAACCACTCTGAGAAACTGCACCAGGCCGCCGATGGAAGAACGCAGGTCGTGGCTGATTATCGAAAACAGCCTGTCCTTTGTGGCATTAGCTTTTCGAAGTCTCTGCTCGGTTTCCTCTGATATCTGTTGCTGCTTTTTTCGTTCGGATATGTCAAAAACGATTCCTTTCAGATATAACGGCTTACCATCCCTGTCACGGGCGGTGATCGATCCCCGATCATAAAACCATACATACTCTCCATCTTTTCTACGGATACGGTATTCCACCTCGTACAGCTGTTTCTTTCCGGTTAAATGGTCCCGCATCGCCTGCATGGTTCGTTGGTGATCGTCGCCATGTATGAGATCGGTAAAGGCGGTGTAGTGGCAGGGGTAGGGAAATTGATGCGGCTGATAGCCAAGCAATCGAACCTTGTTCACATTGTAAATGACGGTTCCGGTGGGGATATCAAACTCCCACCACGCCAGATTTCCGGCCGACAAAGCAAGGTCCAGACGATTTTGTGCCTGCTCAAGATCCTGAAGTATCGATTTGTATCGCCGGTTTTCGGCAAGAAGCTGTTCATAAGTAGGAGGAGACATACATGGGTCCCTGCAAGATGGTCTCTTTGTTACAGAAACTTATTCCTGAACCGAGCGGTTCTGCAGCGGATCGCCGCCAGAGAATCGCTCAATTCAGGTAATATATTTTCCGCCATAATTGACAAGCGTTACCCTGACGGCATGGCTGTCATATCAAAGCAGAAGCAACAATAATACCCGTTATCCCTTGCATCCGATCTCGAGTGCTTCTTCTGTCCGGTAAGATGCAATCCCTTTTTCAGGCCGGCAACCTGATTGAAAAGCAGCTTCCCTCACCCGGTGTGCTCTCAACCACAATGCGACCGTTTTGTTTTTCTATCAGCTCCTTACACATAATCAACCCCAACCCGCTTCCCTTTTCACCGGCTGTTCCGGATGAGGAGTGTACCGAATGAATTGTGAAAAGCGACTGCACCTTTTCCTCGTCCATGCCTATACCGTTATCCTGCACATCGATCACAATCTCGAGATTCTTTCGGTATGCCCTGATGTATATATCACGATTCTGAGGCGAAAATTTTATGGCATTGGTGATGATATTGCGCAGCGCAATTTTTAACATATTACTATCCGCCGTACACTCAAGATCAGAGGGGATATCCGTGTGGATGGATATGTCCTTTTGTGTGGCGGCATTTTCCAGTTTGTGGAGAATCTGGTCGAGCAGCTGGAGGAGATTTATCTTCTCGGGATGATACGCCAGTGTATCATCCTTCTGGCTTCGCGCCCATACCAGAAGATTTTCCAGCATCTCATAGGTAGTCAAAGAAGATTCGTGCAGGGATGCAATCATCTGCTGAAACTCATCTTTGTCGAACATCTGCTGATCATCCAGCATGAATTTCAAAAAATGGACCAGATTGCCGATAGAGGAACGCAGATCATGGCTTATGATCGAGAACAGCTTATCCTTTGTGGCATTTGATTCCTTTAAGGCCTTCTCCGATTCAACCAATGCGATTTCCTGCTGCTTCTTGCTGGTAATGTCAAAAATTATTCCTTTCAGACTCAATGGTTTGCCATCACTGTCGCGAGAGGTAATGGAGCCGCGATCATAATACCACTTATAATCGCCATCGATCGTCCGAATCCGGTACTCTGTTTCATAGAGATCTTTTTTTCCCGAAAGGTGATCCCTCATGGCATTCATGGTATTTTCGTAATCATCGGGGTGAACCAGATCCATAAAAACCTTGTATGAGCATGGATTAGGAAAATCCCGCGGAGGATATCCCAGTATGCGCACTTTGTTTTCGTTATATGTTACCTGTCCGGTGGGGATATCAAACTCCCACCAGGCCAGGTTTCCGGCCGACAGAGAGAGATCGAGTCTCTCCCGTGCAATCTTCAAATGTTGCTGAACGGATTCGTATTGGGCATGAAGATGCTCCAGTTCCTCGACTCTTTTCTGAAGCTGATCGTAG
>CAYQOU010000123.1:0-5182 GCA_964419255.1 uncultured Fibrobacterota bacterium
TGTCAACAGAAAGAAGTGATGAGAATTTAAACAATGGATCAATAAGTGGTGTAAAAAACAAAAGGCATTCATTGCTTCTTTTTGTTATATTAAATCCTGAAACCCGGTCGAGCTTATAATCTTTATCTATTCTTGAACC
Source organism: uncultured Fibrobacterota bacterium (assembly GCA_964419255.1). GTDB lineage: Bacteria > Fibrobacterota > Chitinivibrionia > Chitinivibrionales > CAYFVL01 > CAZPHU01. The sequence goes on from CAYQOU010000123.1 coordinate 140, forward strand.
GACACTATTTTTTCAGGGAACTCTTCTTCGGGTAGTAAGTTCATGCCGTACCGCGGACCTACGAGCTATTCGAGAGAAACACCATGTTTCTCCAGTGAGGGGCTTCAAGAATAGATCCTGGTGATTATAATCGGCCGGGTTTCTTTTTTTTTTCGGTACATGTCTCCGTTTTCAGGACATGTCTCCTGCGCTTTAAGAGGTGTTTCTTCACCTTCTGATTTCCCAGCCACAGAGATTTACTGCAGATTTGGTTTGATAATCAGCCTGGTATAGTTGTCCATAAGCGACTGTGCGGCGCTTTTGTTTCCGGTAAACTCCAGCACCATCGCCAGGGCCTCGGCGGTGGAGAGTCCGGCCTCTTTTGCCTGTCCTCGCAGGGAATTTTTCTGCGGGTTAAGCTGGATTCGTTTCAATTTGAGGAGCCAGGGGTTTCGCCACCACAGCGCCTTTGCCTGCTTCCACGAGCCATCCAGGGCGATGACACCCTCCAGCCGGCATTCAGTTCCCACCGGTTTCATCTTTCGGTTCAATATTTGCACGGGATGGTTTTCCACCATGTGGGTGGGACCGAGGTACAGTACCGCCCAGTTGGCCGCAGTGACCTGCCGTCCTACGGCGCGGTGGATGTTAGGCCAGGACAGGCCGGTACGAAGCGTCGCGTCCGATATAGACATGGCGCAGAGGCGAGCGGAGTTGAGCAGTTTCAATGTTTCCTGCGGATGTTGCAGGATACAAACCGAGAGGGTGCAGCTGTGGGGGCAAACAACCTCACAGATGCACTGGCTGAGCGGTCGCAGGCAGCCGCGGCAGGCGTCTTTTTTCTGAATTTTTTTATTCTGATTATCCATAGTGAGTATGAAAAATAGTAAAAGCGCGCAGAAACAATCTTTCGCCATTTGCACGGACGTATTGAACTTTCGGATCGAATCAAGTATTTTCAAACGTCTATGGTCAGAAATTTCTCATGATACGACTGCGAGAATGGCGGAACTGGTAGACGCGCTAGACTTAGGATCTAGTAGGGATACCTGTGGGGGTTCGACTCCCCCTTCTCGCATATTTCGTATAGGAGCACAACCTATTTCAGGAGGATCGGCGGATTGAAAGCGAGCGTAACTCAACCCTCGTCGTGGCAGAGAGTAATAGATATCGAAATACCGGAAGAGGAAGTAAACGAATCGTTTGAGCAGCAGGTCAAGAAGTATAAAAAAGACCTGAAGCTACCCGGCTTTCGTCCCGGAAAGGTCCCCTCAGACATCGTAAAGAGGCGCTTTGGGCCCGCTATTCGGGCCGAGGTGGTGGATGAGCTGGTGCAGAAATCCTACCGGGATGCATGTGCCGAAAACAATCTCAACCCCATATCTGAGGCCAAGGTCGAGAAGTTCGAAAGCAACGAGGGGCAGCCGGTGCGCTTAACCATCGAGACCGAGGTCGAGCCGGAGATAGAAATCACCGGCTACGACAAATTGAAGGTGAAGGTTGCGCCCAGGAAAATCAAAAAAGCGGACGTCGACAAGGCGTTGGAAGATTTGCAGGAGAGGCTTTCGGAGCTTAAGGATGTGGATCGTCCTTCCAAAAAGGGTGACTATCTTACTATCGAATACCAGAAGGTGGTGCTCGAGGGTGAGGAGCGCACCGATTTTCAAAATCCGCAGCATCCGATCGAGCTTGGCACCAGCGTCATCAAAGAATTCGATAAGGATCTGATGGGAAAGAGTGCGGGAGATGTGGTTACAGTCTCCGTGTCGTTTCCCAGGGATTATCAGAGTGAGCAGCTTGCCGGAAAAGATGCCGAGTTTGAGATCAAGATAAACAAAGTCCAGGAAAAGGAAATCCCGGAGATAAACGAAGATTTCCTCAAAAAGATCGGTGATTTTTCGGATGAGGAGGCTCTTCGGGAGCATCTGAAAAACGATCTGGAGAAGCAGGAGCAGGAAAAGGCCAGGCAGGAAGCTTACAACAAGGCGATCGAGCAGTTGATCAAGAATAATCCGTTCGAAGTTCCGAACTCTCGTATCGAGAAGTACATAGATTACATGGTAGAGGAAACCAGGCGGTACAGTCAGGGCCAGGAGCCTGATCGAGCCGAGATCGCCCAGAAGTATCGCGAAACCGCCATAAATTCACTCAAACGGATGCGTATTGTCGACTATATCGCCGACAGGGAAGGTATCAAGGCGACACAGACGGAAGTCGATGAGAAGATCCGGGAGCTGGCCGCCATGTATAATCAGGATTTTGATCAGCTCAAACAGACATTTCGTAAAAACGGTACGACAATGAGAATCCGGTCCGATATTCGCGAGCAGAAAACTCTGGATTTTCTGATCGGAGAACTTGAAACCAAACAAGAGTAGTGCTTATAATCAGTATCCACCAAATTGGGCATACAACCAGCATTGGCTCTAGAATGATAACGAAAGGATACAATCATGTCCTTGGTCCCAATGGTCATCGAACAGACAGGTCGGGGTGAGCGTTCGTACGACATCTACTCCCGACTGTTAAAAGAACGTATAATTTTCCTGGGAACGGATATCAGCGACCCGATCGCGGATCTGGTGATGGCGCAGCTGATTTTTCTGGAGTATGAAGATTCGGATAAAGATATCACAATCTACATAAACTCTCCGGGCGGTTACGTCTCTTCCGGCCTGGCGATCTATGACACCATTCAGTTCATCAAGCCCGATGTGAGTACGATATGTATCGGTCAGGCATCAAGCATGGGAGCGGTTCTTCTGGCTGCGGGTACAAAGGGAAAGCGCTACGCGCTGCCTAATTCGCGGGTGATGTTGCACCAGCCTATCGGCGGAGCGACCGGGCAGGCTGCCGACATTGCCATCCATGCAAAGGAGATTGTTCGTATCAAGGAGCGGCTGAACAATATCCTGGTGAAACATACGGGTCAAAAAGAAGACATAATACGTCGTGATACCGATCGTAATTTCTACATGGACGCCAAAGAGGCGTTGGAATACGGTATCATTGATGAAATACTTACAGGAAGAGAATAACCCGAATGGCATCACGCTCAAAATATCCAGGTTTGAAGTGCTCGTTTTGTGGTAAGGGGACGGATGCTGTCGACAAACTTATCACCGGGCCTTCCGTGCATATCTGCAGCGAATGCGTGGAGATGTGCAACGAGATCCTTCGTGAGGATCGCGATGCTATACCCGGCGATCTGAGTCTTGACAGTCTACCCACTCCACGTGATATAAAAGATTTTATCGATCAGTATGTTATCGGACAGGATCAGGTCAAAATAGGCGTTGCGGTCGCAGCCTACAATCATTTTAAACGGATACTGTCGCGTGCCGATAAAGACAGCAGCGGAGTGGAAATCGAGAAATCCAACATTCTTCTGACGGGGCCTACCGGTACGGGTAAGACGCTGATTGCCCAGACACTGGCAAAGCTGATGAAAGTCCCGTTTACCATCGTGGATGCGACCATTTTCACCGAGGCCGGCTATGTCGGAGAAGATGTGGAGAATATGCTTGTGCGTCTTCTTCAGGCGGCAAATTACGATCTGGCCAAGGCCGAGAAGGGTATCATCTATATAGACGAATTCGACAAGATCACTCGAAAATCGGCAAATCCTTCCATCACTCGTGATGTTTCCGGGGAGGGTGTTCAGCAGGCGATGCTGAAGATACTGGAGGGTACGGTTGCGGGAATCCCGCCCAAGGGTGGGCGAAAGCATCCCGAGCAGAACCTTATTCAGATGAACACGCGCGACATACTGTTTATCTGTGGGGGGGCGTTTGTGGGGCTGGAAGATATAATAGAAAAGCGCATCGACGAAAGTCGCATGGGCTTTACCGCGGAGCTTCGCAAGAAATCCGGCAGGAGTGTCGGTGAGATGCTGCAGCTGGTCGAACCCGACGATCTAATACAGTTTGGTCTGATCCCCGAGCTTGTCGGTCGAATACCCGCGGTTTTCGGGCTTAACAATCTGGATGAAGATGCGCTGTTGCGTATCCTGACCGAGCCGAAGAATTCCTTGACAAAACAGTATCAGAAGTTGTTTTCGATCGAAGGTGTGCGCCTGACGTTTGCGCGGGATGCGCTTCGGGAGATTGTGCGCATCGCACTCGCCAAAAAAACCGGTGCCCGCGGCCTGCGAAACGTCATGGAAATGGCGCTTATGCCGATCATGTTCGAAATTCCTTCACGCCACGATATAAAAGAGTGTCTGGTGACCAGAGAGGTTATCAGAAAGGAAGACGAGCCGGTGTATACACTGAAGAAAGACAAGAAAATAGCATGAGGTAGCCATGCGCACTCCCACTGTGCTTGCATTCGTTGTTCTGTTTCTGGTTGTGCCGATCGTCTCCGAAACACAGGAGAAGAATCGTTCGAAAATTCCGGTGCCGCCTTTGCAAAAAGGCGGCATTGCCGGTTTATGGTACCGCGAGCATGAATTCATCCAGGAAAAATACGGCCCCTTCGAACTGTTGAATTTCGACAACGTATCCTGGAGAATGAAAAAGGGTACCGGCAGCGATATGAGCTGGCGGCTGGTTGCCATGGGCAATTTCCTGCCCGATGCTTTACAGTACGCCACACTCGCCAGAGCCGAAAACCATCCCGACAATATCCTTCTGATCATGTTCGAGTGGGTACCTCCATCCGACACCACCCGTCCTCACGGGGTGTTTTACCACACCCTTCTCAGCAAGAATCAACTTCTGCTGCGTACCAAACAGTCCGAATCGGGAATCGACACCCTCCAGTTCAGCTGCGCGGATGTGCAGCGGGTCTGCGGCCAGGCTTTCTACGATAACGTAAGCAGAAGCGTGCGGCTGGAGATCGTGGGTAAAGATACGGTCGACACCGTGCCGAAAGTAAAAGAGGCAACGGAGTCGGACTGGTAGCCTTATCCGCACCCTCACCCTCACCCTCACCTTTGTCCCATCTCAGTCATCCAGTCCTCTTTTTTCCTCTTTTGCCAACCGGGGCGCTTTTTGTAGTGATGAAGGTGCTGTATTAAATATGCCAAGACGCTTCGATTCCGATTGAAGTCGCCATACACCT
>CAYQOU010000124.1:0-5104 GCA_964419255.1 uncultured Fibrobacterota bacterium
ATTTGTATGGAAGAATTTGTATGGAAGGATTTGTCTGCTGAAAGCCGGGCCCGAGTTTTTTTCCTGCCTGCTTTGCCATCAGGCGGCGGCATATGTCTCTTTCAGAGAGGAGACTTCCTCCCCAAGAGCTTTCCTGTCGATGCCCGGGGGTATTTCAGCCGTCGTCATGTTTGTCAGTACCAGGCGTGCCGCCCAGTACCGGGGAATGTCTTTGAACAGAGGCTCGATGGAATCAAGAGTCTGATTCACCAGGGAAGTTTTGGACGCCTTGCGGTAAATCACGCATAGACCGATATGGGCCTCTATATTGCCCCTCTGAGCCAGCTTAAGGCTTTCCTCATACAAATGAAGTGCATCCATGAGACGTCCCAGCTGGATACAGGCGGTGGCGGCCGCGTTTTTTATGTCGGGCCGATTCGCAAACTTTTCCTGAGCCTCAGTGATCAGCCGCTCAAGCCCCTTTTTGTCTCGCACGAGCCAGCAGAGCCGGAAAAGCCGCAGGTATGCCTTAACGGTGGTGAGCCGAAAATCGATACCGACCTGAACCGGCACGCTGCGGATATGGAGGATACGATAGAGGGCCTGGATGGCTCGATCGGTCTGTCCCTGCATCTCATAGGAGACGGCAAGCCCGTAGAGGACATCCGGCCGGTCGGGATACAGCCGGATGGCTTGCCCAAAGCAATCTATGGCCTTGTCGTATGATCCTGCACTGTTTGCCAGATTACCCAGCCCCATAAGCGCCTGGGTGGCAAGAAACGGACTGCTGGTCTTTATCCCCGGCAAATCCAGAAGTCTGCCATACCACTGCCGGGCCGACTCATCATCTTCGAGAATCGTGTATGAATCGGCGATTTCGATTATTTCCACCGGCTGAGGATGCTCTGGGTCGAAATCCTCCAGAAGATAGCGCAGGTTTCTTCGGGCCTTTTGTTTGAGCTGCGAGGCGTCCGCATAGCCGTGGTGTTCGATGATCACCGGCTGCTTCTCCATGCTCATCCCGATGCGCAAGGCACTGGGCATGATCTGCTCATGAATACGTCCCTCGAAAAACAGGCTGCCGTGGTTGGGAAACATGCGGGCCTGCACGAATTCGGAACCGGTGTCTCCCGGTTTCTGGTTACGCACAATAAAGCCCAAAACCCGATCAGGGTGCGCCCCTTTCAGACTCTTGAGCTGCTCTGCCGATCGGGCGGGAACCACATCATCGGCATCGAGCCATAAGATCCACTCATGCCGGGCATGGCTGATCGACTCATTGCGGGCGGCGGAAAAATCCTCTCGCCAGGCATACTCATAGACCTCGGCGCCATGTCGGGCCGCAATCTGCCTGGTGCCGTCATCCGATCCCGTGTCCACCACCACAATCTGATCGGCAACCGCAGCTACACTCTGCAGACACCGGCCAAGCCTCTCCTGCTCATTCTTAACGATCATGCAGACTGACAGTCCGGGGGTTTTGGATCTACTCATAAAAAGTCACCGGCAGGCGTTTCGCACGATATGGTCAAATTCATCCAGGGAAAAGGGCTTGGAGACCGTGGGAATCTGTTCAAGAAACTGATCGAGCGGATCGGTGTTGGTTCCGTCCATGATTATCACCACATGCTTTTTTATACTGTCATACATGTTCAGGAGAGTAATAATCCCCTGCGTTCCGTCCATATCCCCCAGATGATAATCCAGAAGAATGAGATCATACCCCCCGGCATCGCTTTGAAGCTTCTCCTGGGCGTGTTCAATATCCAGCACCCGATCCAGCGTAATATCCTTGAAAATAATCTCCAGAATATCCGCAACAAGCTCGTGAACATCAAGATCGGCGCTTGCGACAAGCACATTTACTGGCATAGACAAAAAAATCTCTCTTTCACTGATTCTCCCCCACCCCTCTCCTGAAAAGATAGTTGCCTCCTCCGTGTCATTGCAAGCTACTAATTCATTTTTAATCGACAGTTTTTTCGTGCTCGCGCCCGTGTCAAAACAAGAGCCCCGAAAGCGATTCTAACAAGCGACTACCAGCACATTGGTAACGGGACCTCTCTGATAATTCAGTTGAACCTGCACCTGTAACTATTTGTTTCATCAGAGGGTATTTATCTTCAAAAGGTGATTCACCCGCCTTTTATTCGATATGAAGCATTTTCCTTCACATATGTACGAGTCGGGGAAAAAAAGATTGTGAAATCTGCAGATTTCAATGTGTCTATGGCTTAATCGATGGTGATACCGCTCAGCGATAGTGTGGGTGGGTGAGCATCCGAATGAATAGGACGAATAAGAACCAGCTTGCGTTTGAGACGTGTGGCGGCCAGAGAGCCGAAGATTGATTCAAATTCGCTTAATTTGTTGTTGATGATTTCCGGCCGGCCATGATTCTGGTCTACGAATTCTTCTAATTCGCGTTGTTTCTTCACATACTGGCTCTGTTTTCCGTAGATATGAGCCTTCAGAAGATGAATGATGGTCATCTGGGGAGACTGCTGCTGGCGGATGTGCAGATGCTCCATTGCCTCTTCCAACTTCCCGGCCGCACACATGTGACAGGTCCAGATCACCAGATCCATTTTGGAGAGGGTGCGATTTGCCTTGAGAATCCGCCTGCGCAAAAATTCCACATCCGTTCCTTCCACCCTCTGCTGATAGTGGATAATTAGCCGATGAAGTGCACGGATATTATCGGGATCGCGTTCGAGCAGCTGCTCCAGTGTTAACTCGAGGAGTTGATAATCCTTGATTCTGACACACAGATCGGCAAGAGAGAGATAGGCGTAGTAATTGCCGGGAGCAACGGCGATCTCCTGCTGCAGACAGACTATGGCTTTTCTGAGCTGATTCAGCTGCAGATAAGTCGATGCCAGCCGGTGGTAGGGAATATCATTGCGATCGTTGACCAGAATCGCCTTCTCAAACCACTGGATGCTGCTTTCGAAACATCGGAAATATTGATTTATCTCCCCGATCAAAATGTAGACGTCGGCAAGATCCCGGCAGTTTTCTTCGTTTTTGCAGGGCAGATTCTCAAAAAAAGAGGTGATATGAACCAGTTGTTTGATCGCAGGTTCCACCCGCCCGTGAATACAGGCATCGTAGGCCTTGTTTTCGATATGCTCGGCAAGATCCTCATATGCACGGCTGCATGTCACGACCAGATTCACCAGTTGAGCCAGAGTGTATCTTTGCGGACAGAATTTCAATAGTTTTCGTGACATATTCACCCCTTCTGGACAGCCCAACCACCCCTGTTACCCTACACCCTAAGAATAACATCTTCGATAATCGATGCGCAAGATTCTACATCAACCGGTATTCATTGTCTGTCGTAAAAACAAATTTCATGCCACTGCCATGCTCTTGCCGATGCCTCGTCGGGTTACAATTTGATATATTATTTACATCGAGTTCAGAGAAGTACCTCACGGTTGTAAAGCCATGCTTTATACGGCATCCATTTGTCTGCCTGAACAAGTAACAATGATCCCGGTGTTGGCGAGGATGACAGTCCCGACGGCAGTGCACGGAAGCGGCATAATCATGATGGTATCCTGTCCTCACGCATGCGAAGAGGAAAATGACAACAGAACCAGTTGTGATTTTTTTGAACAGATGCTATGTAAGTGGTGTATTCGAGATTCCGGCCACAGGTGATACCGATGATAAAATGGTGTAAGGATACGTATACAAAGATCAAGTCCTATATTCCCGCGGTATGCTTTCTCGGGGGATTTAGCTGGGACAACCTCACGCTCAGAAGAATAGATAACACGCTGGATATGGTTATGTTCGGCGGTTATCTGCTGCTTTGCGGAGTGGCCATTTTCCTTATGGGGCGGGGGATAAAATTCAAGTTTTCCCAATACCTGCCCATGGCGGTGCAGTTCTTTTTCGGCGGCCTGTTCAGCTCTTTTGTGGTCTACTACTTCAAGAGCGCCTCCTCCCTGCCGACATTGCTGTTTATGTTTCTGCTGCTTGTTCTTCTGATCGGTAACGAGTTTATAGAAAAGAAACTCAACAACGTCACTCTCGCATCCATGCTGTGGGGCTTTGCCACATTCATGTACCTGAATGCAACGCTGCCCGTCATCCTCAGGGCCATGAACGGGTGGGTATTTATCCTCTCACTGGCGACAAGCTTCTCGCTGTATCTGGCTCTGCGGTATGTCACCGCAAATCCCACGATGCGTCTGGGCTCGATGGGCGCGGTGTACGGGATGATTTTCATCTTCTACTTTCTGAACATAATCCCCCCCGTTCCACTGGCGAAAAAACAGATGGGCATCTACCGGACGATCTCCAGAAATGAAAACTTCTTCAGCTGCGCTATCTCCAGGCCGCCGTGGTTCCAACCATTTCGCAAAAGCGAGAAGAGATTTGACTGGGCACAGGGAGACACCGTCTTTTGTTTCACCAGCATATTCGCACCTACCAATCTGACCAAGAAAGTTTTCCACCACTGGTACTATCAGGATCCCCAAAAAAACAAGTTTATCCTGACCGATCGTGTCGGGTACCGCCTGATCGGGGGACGTGAGGATGGCTACCGGGGCTATACCTACAAGTCCCACATGAAACCGGGCAAATGGAAAGTGGCCCTGAAAACCGATGACAACAAGACTCTGGGTATCGTCTCTTTCCGGGTCGTTGACCGCGACCGCGACTCCCTGGCGCTGAAAACCTTCCACTTCTAGCCGTGGGCTCATATGTGCTTCCATTGCGATGGAACGACATTCGCTTCTCATTGAGAGTTGTACAGGTTGTATCGAATATGGGGAGTAGTCATGTCCATTGGTCTCTTTTTCGCCCTGATCTGTTCTGCCTTTTTTGCACAGGCAGAGGTGTTTTTCACCGAAGATTTTGAATCGGGAGATTTTTCAGCCTGGAGCTCCACCAGCCGACTGGATAACGCCACCGGAAAGGCGCAAATCATCGATGGCGCGGTTCCGCGGATGGGCGGAACAAAGATCGCACGCCTGACGGCCTACCGGGGAGCATCCCCGGCGAAAGTGGACCTGCGTCTTAATTTCAAGCCCGGCTACGATCAGGTTTACGCCCGCTGGTATGTGCATTATGCGCCTAATTTCGACCAGGGTGATCTGATGCATGC
>CAYQOU010000125.1:0-5065 GCA_964419255.1 uncultured Fibrobacterota bacterium
TCTCTCTTATTGCAACTCATTTGCATCAAGTCTGTCCGTTACCTATTTTCAATGGCATGAAAATCCACGCAAAGCAAGAGATGGCTGGACGGAGAAACACCTGGCAGCGCAGGGCGATATTGTCTGTACTTGATGGCAGTTCGGCGCCGGTGAGCGCGGAGAGTATTTACCGCAGACTCATTGAAAGCGGCAGAAGCCTGAATCTGTCCACCGTTTATCGGAATCTGGGTGCGCTGGAGGAAAACCATGTCGTGCACCGGCTTGTTCCCGGAGATGGGAAGAAGGCACTGTATTCGCTTCACGGGGAGAACTGTAACACGCATATGTTGATATGCCGTAAATGTGGCAAAACGCAACTCACCCGGTGGTGTCCGCTGGAGAGGATGGGAAACATGCTTGAGGACGACTCCTTTTATATCGAGTGTCACCACCTGGAGATCCGAGGAGTGTGTGGAAAATGCAAAAGGGCGTTTGGGAATGTATAGATGTGGAAATCAAAAGCGACAGGCGATATCTTGGATTTACATATTTGATAATTTTCTCATTACAAATGATGTTTTGGATATACACATTTGCTAATTTCCGCATTGTTATAATGGTTGCACAAAAATCGACATAAAAGACAGGAAAGAGCATGAGAACGCAGATTTCGCGATTTACGTCTTATCAGACGAAATGCTGTTCGGGCAGGTATCAGCAACAGGTACATATGATCTCGGTTCCTCAGGGCAATGAGCAGGGATTGTATCTATGTAAGAGTCTTTTATCATACGGTATAGTCCTCCTGTTATCATGTTTGATGCTGTGCGGGATTTTTACCGGATGCGGAAATGATCAGAAAGCGCGCTCTGCGAGAAGAGTCGCATATGTCAGTATTTTGCCGCATGCCTATTTTGCTCAGCGCATCGGCGGGGAACATTTCGACATAGAGACACTTATCGGAACCGGTCAGAATCCGCACAACTACTCCCCCACTCCGGGTCAGATGGCACGTCTTTCTGATGCGGATCTTTTTTTCAGGGCAGGGGTGGAGTTTGAGGGGGCAATGATTCCCAAGATTAAGCGAATGGCTCCCGAGCTGAAAATTGTCGATCTGCGACAAGGAATCGAGATGCGTGAATTTGACCACGGGCATGACCATGCACACGAACACGGCACGGCCGGCGAACACGATCATAATCACGATACGACAGACTATCATACCGATGGAAACCATATCGAGGAAGGAAAAGACCCTCATATCTGGCTTTCTCCCCCGCTTGCCAAAAAACAAGCGCAGATAATACGGGATGCATTTATTAGCGCAAACCCCTCTTCGAAAGATATTTACACGAATGAATATGACACACTCGCCTCGGAGCTTGACAGCCTGGATGCATTTTTGGAGGAAACGCTTAAATCTCTGGAGGGCAGCGAGCTGTTTGTATTTCATCCATCATTCGGCTATTTTGCCGACAGATACGGAATGGAGCAGATTGCGGTGGAGATCGGGGGCAAGGAGCCAAGTGCCCGTGCCCTGACCCGACTGGTCGATAAGGCAAAGAAACGTGGAGCACGAGTAATATTTGTGCAGCCGCAATTTTCGGACAAAAGTGCAAAGGCAATCGCCGCACAGATAAATGGTACGGTGGTCAGTATCAATCCGCTGCCGGAAAACTATATACAGGAGATGCGCAGCATCGGATTGGTTGTAAAGGATGCTATCATTGACTAAACACAAATTGGACAGTTACGACCGGGATGAAGTTGTAGTGTTTAAGGATGTATGCTTTGCCTATGCGGACCGGGAGGTACTGCACAATATCTCATTTGCGGTGAAAAAAAACAGTTTTGTAGGGGTGGTGGGACCAAATGGGGGCGGAAAAACCACCCTGCTGCGACTTATGCTGGGATTGATTACGCCGGGCAGAGGCGCCATAACCGTGATGGGCAACCGGCCACAGAAGGTACGCGGCCGCATCGGCTACGTGATGCAGCACATGGATTACGATTCACGTTTTCCTGCTCGGGTGGTGGATATAGTGCTGATGGGCCGTATTGGCCACCGTCCTGTCGGTCCGTTTGGCAGGGATGATCAGTTGAAAGCCGCTCATGCCCTCGAACAGGTTGGCCTCGGAGGATTCGAAAAACGCACCTTCTCGGAGCTGTCCGGCGGCCAACAGCAGCGTGTGCTGATCGCTCAGGCCCTCTCCAGCGAGCCGGAGCTGCTTCTTCTGGATGAGCCCACCGCCAACATCGACATCGAAGGCGAGCGGGCGATTCATTCGATGCTGACTTCGTTGAAAAAGCATATGACTATCATATCTGTTTCGCACAATGTCAACACAGTGTTGAAAGCCGTTACCCACGTTCTTTGTGTAAACAACACCGCGGTTCTCAATCCTATCGAAGAGCTTCATCCCGATACGATTGCACAAACCTATGGCAACGAGATTGCGGTACTGCATCATGAATTTAGCTGCCATGTCTATGATGCCTCACGGGCGCATAAGATGCCGCATAAAGATGACTCCGAGGAGTCGGAAAAATAACCATGCACTTTTTCACCGACCTTTTAACCTACCCGTTTCTTCAGTACGCTCTCATAGCGGGACTTCTGGCCTCGGTATCCACGGGGGTAGTGGGAAGTATCATAGTAGTACGCCGCTCCACATATATTGCCGGTGCTATCTCTCACTGTGTGCTCGGCGGCATGGGAGTGGCCCGGTACATGCAAACCGTTTACGATATCGGATGGCTTACCCCCCTGACCGGCGCGACAATCGCCGCCATTGTTGCAGCCGCTGCAATCGGCCTGGCGACACTGTACGGAAAGGAACGCATCGATTCGGTGCTCAGTATCGTGTGGGCACTGGGGATGGCGCTGGGAATCACCTTTATCATGAAGACTCCCGGCTACGGACAGGATCTGATGAGTTATCTGTTTGGAAGCATTCTCATGGTGTCGCCGCAAGATCTTATTCTGATGCTTATCCTGGGCTTGGTCATAATAGTGCTGATCAGCCTCTTTTATAACAGTATCGTTACCATACTGTTTCATGAAGAGGCGGCGGTTGTTCACGGGATTCCGGTAGGGCTGTATACGCTAATTATCCTTATACTCACCGCCCTGACGGTAGTGCTGCTGGTGCAGGTTGTTGGAATCGTGCTGGTGATTGCTCTTCTGACAATCCCCGCCGCCACCGTATCTCTTTTTGCCCGCCGTTTGTCGACGATCATGTTGGTATCGGGCATACTCTGCTTTCTTTCCATACTCGGCGGTATCGTGATAAGCTACGAGCCGGAACTCCCGGTTGGAGCCACCATTATCGAGCTGTCGGCGGTGGTGTATCTGGCAGCGCTCGTGGCCAAAAGATGGAAAGGACGATAAATGAAAAGATATTCCAGAATGAAATAAAAATCTCTGCCCACTTATATTCGATAATCTTTCGGTAAAGACGTATGCTTAAATTATAGTTCACCGATAAAAAATTACGCGTTTGTCCTTTGACAGATCCTCGAAAAGCAAATATATTCTTCTTCGATTCACCAGAAAACACTTACACAAAAGGAGCCGGATATGAAATCCATTGCGGTCATTGGTGCGGGACTGGGTGGGCTTGTTGCAGGCAATCTTTTAGCTCGCAAGGGATACAAGGTCACCATATTCGAATCCCATGATGCCCCCGGTGGCTATACGGCCGGTTTTCGGCGCAAAGGGTTTTACTTCGAATCCGGAACACTCTCCTTCGAATCGTCATCACTGGTTTTCAACACTCTCAAAGACATCGGAGTTTACGACAAACTCACCTTCGAACATCACCGATACCGCTTTATCACCTCGGATTATGACGGCACTCCTGCTACTTTCGAACACTACAAGAAAATGCTTATGGATGCCTATCCGCAGCAGGTCGAGCCTCTCAGAAGGTATTTTAAAGAGATCGATGCGCTTTATCGCCCCATGGCCGGCTACATGTCCGGATCGAGAATCGGCAAATACAAGGCAATGGCCGCACTGGCACTGCTGTATGTGAAACACCGCGGCCGTACGATAACAGAGTTTACATCGAGGTACTTTCCCAGGGGAACGCCGCTATACCATACACTCACCAATCTGGGCTACCCTGAGATGTCTGCACTGTTTATTGGAGGTGCATTCTACACCCTTTTTGAGGATTACTGGACTGTCAAGGAGGGATTCCAGGCACTCGCCGACGTCCTGGCCGAAAGATTCAAACAGAACGGCGGTACTTTGCGCCTCCATTCGCCGGTAGACAAAATAACCCTTCAAAACGGCACGGCAACGGGTGTTGTGTGTAAAGGTGAAGAAATCCCCGCCGATATCGTCATCTCCGCCTGCGACTACAAACATACATTTCTTTCTCTGCTGGATTCCGGCGGCATCGCTCCGGATACACTTGATAAGGTTCGCGATACCGCTGTTTCTGAAGGAGTCTGCACTGTTTATTTGGGTCTCTCGCTGTCAAACGATGAACTTCTTGAACGCCTGAAAGCTTCACTGATCCTGTATGATGAGACCGGCCAAGATCTGAATATATACGAATCGGGCGATGATCCGGCCTATTTCGAGAAAGCAGCTTTCTCGATACACCACCTCTCTGAAAAATGCGCATCCCTTGCTCCGCAAGGCAAATCGTCAATCATGCTTCAGGCAGGAGCGCCCTACCACTGGATGGATAACTGGGGCGGCGGTGATCGCAAACGCTATCTCGAGCTGAAAAAGCAAGTCATGGAAACATTCCTTCAACGATTTGAAGCCCGGTTTACCGGTATAACCAGGGCCATCGAATTTAAGGATATGGCCACTCCACGCACCTACGAGCGCTATACGAAAAACACCGACGGGGCCACATCGGCCTGGAGCTGGAACCCGAAAAACAAGTTTTACAAGAAAATGATGGGCGTGTATGTCGACACGCCTGTAAAAAACCTTTATATCGGCTCCTGCTGGGCCACGCAGATCGGCGGGCTACCGGGGGCTATCAATGCGGCCTATAAATGTGTGAAGAAGATCGGGTGACGGAAAACGAAAGCTATTAAAAGGGCTTCGCGCGATATGCGG
>CAYQOU010000126.1:0-4947 GCA_964419255.1 uncultured Fibrobacterota bacterium
CAGCAGGCACCGGCTCCGCAAACACCTGAGCAGACACAGACTCCGGAAGAATAGCCATGATCAATCTGCGGTTGTGGTGGAATTGGTAGACACGCTACTTTGAGGGGGTAGTGGGCGTATACCCGTGCCGGTTCGAGTCCGGCCAACCGCATATAGTTTTGCCACCAGCCCGTCGGGCCGGTGGCTTTTTTTATAAGTGTATTATGAGCAATCCTACACATCCTGCCTTAATAACAGATCTCACAATCTCACAGCTGCGTGAAGAAATCAGTGGAGCTGGTGAACCGGCTTTCCGTGCACGTCAGATAATCAAATGGGTTTATCAGAAGCGGGTATCTTCCTATGATCAGATGAGAAATGTGGCGAAGAAGTCACGTGAAAAGCTCTCCGCCATGTACTCTGTGCGCAAACTGACTCCGACATTTGTGCTTGAGTCAGACGCCGGTGATGCGGTGAAGTTTGGATTTTCCGCCGGCAACGGGCCGCTTATCGAAAGTGTTCTGCTCTACGACAAGAAAAGACGTACCGCTTGCATCTCCAGTCAGCTGGGGTGCGCACTTGGATGCGTGTTTTGTGAAACCGCCCGTCTTGGTTTTATCCGAAATCTTACCTTGCATGAAATCACGGGACAGCTCATCGCCATAAACGATTACATCGCCGAGCGGGAGGATGCATCGATTACAAACATCGTGTTTATGGGAATGGGTGAGGCGCTGTCGAATTTCGATACTTTTGTCTCGGCTGTAGAAATTATCATGCATGAGGATGGTTTAAACCTCGGAAGCCGACGAATAACTGTCTCAACCGCAGGGGTTATTCCCTCAATCAGGAAGCTGAGGGACACAGGATTGAATCTGAGACTTGCAATCAGTCTCAACACCTACGATGATGCCCTGAGAGACAAAATCATGCCGATCAACCGTCGATACAAGATAGCCGAGCTTGTCCAGGCCGCCGATGATTATGCGCGGGCAAGCGGCAATCCCGTTACATTTGAATATGTGGTGATTTCGGGAGAAAACGATACTGCTGAGGCGGTGGGGCGACTAAAAAAGCTGCTTCATAGAGTATCCTGCAAGATCAATCTCATTCCCGTAAACCCTCTTACCGACAATCGGCTACATGAGCCGACCGAAGAGGCGCTTCAAAGCTTCGCCCGTGCTCTTCGTAATGCCGGACTGGCGGTTACCGTGCGCAGAAGCCGGGGAAGAGATATCAGCGGAGCATGCGGACAGCTGGCTGGCAACCCGCGGGGCCGGGCAATCAAAGATCAAGAAATCAGGAAACGAAACCACTCTGAGTCAGGCGCAGCCGGGTAATCAAAAAGCAAGTTCAAGCAGACAACAAACACGGTGCATTGTATAATACTACACACATACCGTTTCAGCGGGGTGGGAGAAAGGGCAAAGTATGTTTTTGTCGCAGCCTTGGATCGGTGTCATGATAAAACAGGCCAGTAAGTTGGAATGAGCGAAAAAAATGTCAGACTGGACTTTTGAGCAATTACTGAAAAACGGGTGTGATCTGCTGGCCGAAAAGAGGCTTGGTGAGGCTGAAGTCACACTGAAAAAGGCTCTTGCCAGACACCCCGAAAGCTCTCTTGCCAATCACTTCACAGGTCTGGTTCTGGCTCTCAGGATGCAGCTGGAACAGGCTATGCCGCTTCTCAATAAAGCGGTGGAGATCGAGCCGGACAACGTGCAGTTCAGGTATAATCTTGCGACCACCTCCTATCAGCTCAAACTCTATGACCAGGCACTCTTTCATTTCAAACGGCTTCTGTCCATAAAACCCGACCATCTGGGGGCGCTGATCAATTGTGGGGGAGTATACAATATCCTTGGCTATCCCTCAGAGGCGGAAAAGATCCTCAAATCTGCCATTCGGAAAAAACCGGCGCAGGCCATGGCTCATATCAATCTGGGAAATGCATTGGAAGAGCAGGGGAGAATCGATGAGGCAATGGGTGCATATCGGCAAGCAATCGCCATTGAGCCGGAAAGTGCGTATGCGCATTCAAACCTTTTGCTCGCCTCCTGTTACTCCGCCAGACTCTCCCAGGATAAACGATACCAGATGCATCTGCAATGGGAAAGGTATGTCAGGCGGGGGGCTGGAGATTTTCCAAACGCTCATGCTGAAAACATTTACGATAGACCGCTTCGGATTGGATACATATCGCCGGATTTTCGCCTACATTCGGTAGCCTATTTTCTGGAGCCGCTGTTACAATTCCACACAAAATCCCTGTTTGAAATCTATTGCTATTCGGATGTTGCGGTGCCTGATGATGTTACGAAGCGCCTTCAGACGCATGTACATAAGTGGCGCATTATCGCGGGAGCAACCGACACGCAGGTGGCCGATCAGGTTTACAATGATCGCATTGATATCCTTGTTGATCTGGCGGGCCATAGTGGAAAAAACAGACTGGGTGTATTTATGATGAAGCCGGCGGCAATACAGGTGACCTATCTTGGTTATCCGGCAACCACCGGGTTGTCGACGATGGATTATCGGCTGACGGATGAATATGCAGATCCGGCCGGTCAGGAGATTTATCACACCGAAGAACTGTACCGGTTACCTGCATCATTTCTCTGTTACAGACCACCCGAAATTTATCCCAAGGTGGCGGAATCCCCCTGCAGGCAAAATGGGTATATCACATTTGGCTCCTTTAATAATCTGCCCAAGATTTCTGAAGATGTTATCCGGTTGTGGGCCGATATTCTTACCAGAATTCCCTCCTCGCGTATGGTGATAAAAACCAGGCAGACACGAGATCCCGTTGTATGCAAAAGGGTCGGAGACAGTTTTGCTGCTTTTGGAATCGAGCCCGCACGGATACAATTTTTGGGTCATGTATCGAACGTAAAAGATCACCTTTGCTGCTACAATAAAATCGACATTGCACTGGACACCTTCCCGTATAACGGCACCACCACCACGTTTGAGGCTTTGTGGATGGGAGTTCCCGTAGTCAGCCTGAGAGGTGATCATCATGCCTCAAGAGTCGGCTATAGTATAATGAGCAATCTGGGACTAGAGTCATTGGTTGCTGAAACTCCGGAAAAATACAGCCGGATAGCGACTTTTTTATCAGAAGATATATCTCGTCTCGGCATACTTAAGAAGTCTCTTCGCGGGGTTCTTTCGGGGTCGGTATTGTGCGATTCGCGAGGCTTTGTGCAAAAAGTCGAGCTGGCGTACAGAGAAATGATTGAGAAGAAGTACTCCCGAAAAACCTCATCCTGAATCCGGCAAAGCCGAACAAAACTATCCGGCGAATGAGACGTCAAACAAACCTGCTTTCTCACCTTCCGCTCCTCCCGTCCGGTACGGTCAAAATCGCTGGAACGGTAGACGGTATATACGGAAAATTTCGCCAGACATAGGGTCCAAGCCCGCATACGAAAAAGCTAAAGTCACCGATTTAAACTGTCGATACAGATAATGAAAGTACCTGAGAACGCTTAAAATTGGAAAGGAGGAGTTCAGTTCGGTAGCATAAAGCTGATCTCATGAAGAGTAGTAAGCGTTGAAAAACAAACTGTCCGGCAAGGATGCCGGATGATTACCAACAGACGGCCCGGAAACGCAGCCGGGTCGTTTAACAAGGAGGTTTCTTATGCGTATCAATCATAACATTTCGTCCATGATTACTCAGGGTTCCCTCAATAGAGTGAATCGTGATCTGTCCTCCAATCTGGAGAAGCTTTCCACTGGTCTGCGGATTAACCGTGCCAGTGATGATGCTGCCGGACTGGGTGTTTCAGAAAATCTTCGCACACAGGTAAATGGTACCGCGCAGGCTATGCGTAATGCTCAGGACGGTATCGCGGCAATAAACGTTGCCGAAGGAGCCGCTAATGAGATTTCCGTTATCTTGCAGCGTATGCGTGAGCTCGCCGTTCAGTCTTCGAATGACACGTTGACTGACACCGAGCGTGCTTACACCAACCAGGAGTTTGACGCGCTTATAAATGAGATCGATCGTATCGCGGGAGTGACTAACTACAATAACCAGAAGCTTATCTCCGATGATGCAGATCGCTTTGGTGATGCCGGCGCTGATGGTTCGGCACTGTGGATCGATGCGAATTCCAACATTGGTGTTGACAGTATTTCGATTACTATCGACACTCTGACCAGTGAATCTCTGGCTATTGAATCGACCGATCACAATCTGAATTCTCAGACCTCGGCGGTTGCTGCTATCAGTGCGCTCGATTCTGCAATCGACAGTGTCAACAGCATGCGTTCGGATATGGGTGCATACGTTAATCGTCTGGAACATGCGATCAACAACCTGACCATATCCAACACCAATCAGCAGTCGGCTGAATCGCTGATTCGCGACGTTGATTTTGCTACCGAGACCTCGAAGTTTACTCGTAACCAGATACTCTCCCAGTCGGCAACCGGCATGTTGGCTCAGGCCAACATGGTACCGCAGGGAGTCCTTCAGCTTCTCGGTTAACGGGTTTTACGGAAACCGGCTTCGAAATGGAGGCGAATATTTCGCCTCCATTTTTTTATCCGGAACACGATACTGATTATAAACCACAGGCGCCTTGCTGCCTAATATAGTCAGGGAGGGGATCAGCCGATATAACGACTCAGCTCACCAGCCGCTTGTATTACTTAGATTCTGCCCATACCAAATGTGCATCTTGTCAATAGACATTCAGATTCCAGATATACTTACCGTAAAAGCGGTCTGGTGCATCACTTCGTTAGGTGGTCATATCTTTGGGTGATTCATACTTAACACAAATCTTATATTGAAAGCGGAGTTACCTGTAAAGACTTTTGAACACTTATTATTCTCGATTATTTTCATCTCACGCTTTTCACTATATCATAGGAGGAGTAGTATGCGTATCGCCGACCTGCATAAAAAAGCTTCTGCTTTTCTGGAAACACTCTGCACTCATATAAAAG